>CAXTHJ010000070.1:0-14256 GCA_964243985.1 uncultured Caulobacteraceae bacterium
GGCCTTCAGCGCGTCGTGATCGCCGAACGGCAGGTGCACGTAGCCCGGAAGCTGCGGTCCGAACCCGTCCATGTAGCTGGCGTTGCCCGAGGCGTTCACCGCGGCGTAGGAGCGGCCGTGGAAGGAGCCGTCGAAGCCGATCACGTCGATCCGTTCCGGCGCGCCATTGGCCGAGTGGAACTTGCGCACGGTTTTCAGGGCGCACTCCACGGCTTCCGTGCCCGAATTGGTGAAGAAGCAGACGTCGGCGAAGCTGACTTCGCAAAGCTTGGTCGCCAAGGCTTCCTGACCCGGAATGCGGAAGATGTTGGAGACATGCCAGAGCTTCTCGCCCTGTTCCTTCAGGGCGCCGACCAGCGTCGGGTGGTTGTGGCCGAGCGCGTTCACGGCAATGCCGGCGAGGCAGTCGAGGTACGCCGCGCCCTCCGCTGTATAAAGTCGCACGCCCTCGCCGCGCTCGAACGCCAGGGGGGCGCGAGCGAACACGCCCATCAAATGGTCGGGGGGAACGGCGGCTTTTGCGGCCGAGTCAGAAGCGTTCATGGCCGCCTCCAAACGCAAACGCCCCGGGCTCGCGGTCAGGCGGGGTTCCGGGGCAGGAAGCGGGTGCTTTTGCGGCGAAGGGACCGCTCTGTCAACGGCCTTGTAAGACTAGGTTTTAAGCCGCCAGCCGGAGCGGAAGATGGCCCAGCACACCACCGCCAGCGCAAGGGTCAAAGCTCCTGTGTAGAGCGCGCCGATCAGCAGGTTCCCGTCCGCATGGCCGATGAAGCCGTAGCGGAAGCCGTCGATCAGGTAGAACACCGGGTTGAAGTGGGTGATGCTGCGGAAGGGCTCCGGCAGGGCGCGCGTCGAATAGAAGGTGCCGGAGATGAAGGTCAGCGGCATGACCACGAAGTTGGTCACGGTGGCGAGGTGGTCGAACTTCTCCGCCCAAAGCCCCGTCAGCACGCCCACCAACCCCATCAAGAGCGACGCGGTGATGCTGAAATAGAGCACCGCGAAGATGTTGAAGACGCCGAAGCGGGAGAAGGGCCAGGCGGCGATCGCCGTCACCACGCCCACCAATATGCCCCGCGTCGCCGCGCCCAGCGAAAAGCCGGCGCAAAGCTCGAACGCCGATAGGGGCGGGGTGAGGAAATCCGGCGCCGTGCCCATGATCTTCGCCTGGATCAGGGACGAGGAGGAGTTGGCGAAGGCGTTGTTGAGGATCGACATCATGATCAATCCCGGCGCCACGAACTGCGGGAACGGCACCCCCGCCGCGCCGGGCCGCGCCCCATTGGTCGCCACTACGAACACCAGCATGTAGAGCAGCACCGTGACCACCGGCGAGGCGACCGTCTGCATGCCGACTTTCCAGAAGCGGCGCACCTCTTTGAGGTAGAGGGTCTTCAACCCCTCCCAATTCACCCCGCCGTAGACGCGGGGGCTGACGGGGGCGAGGCGGCGAAAGCTGGCGTCTTCCGCGGCGGCGATATCGGTGTGAGCGTTCATGCGGCCCTCCATGTGCTCCGTGCAGACAAGCGGTGCAAGGGCGGCGGCGCCCTCAACGTGCTGAACCGTCGCACCCCAAATTGGGATTCAATATGTTGATCCTGTGGACAGAGGCTACGGCGCCTATTGTGTCTCTTAAGCATTTATTTACAAAATATGGAGTTGAGCAGCTGACAATCAGCGGCCCGGCACAACATATGGATCAGGAGGTCGGGCAAGTGGCTGAGGCGATCATGGGCTGGACTGACGAACGCGTCACGACTTTGAAGAAGCTTTGGCTGGATGGGCTCTCCGCCAGCCAGATCGCCAAGCAGTTGGGCGGGGTGACCCGCAACGCCGTGATCGGCAAGGTGCATCGCCTCGGTCTCTCCGGCCGCGCCGCGCCCTCGCAGCCCGCCCGCACAATCATGAAGGTTCCGCGCCCGGCCCGGCCGGTGGTCGCCGCCCCCGTGGTGGTTCGGCGGCCCACGCCGCCGATGATGGCGACACCCGTCTATGCCCAGGAAGAAGTGGGCTCGGCCACCGTGCTGACCCTCGGCGCCCACATGTGCAAGTGGCCGATCGGCGACCCCGCCACGGACGGCTTCAGCTTCTGCGGCCGTCGCTCCGGCGAGGACGGTCCCTACTGTGTGGAGCACGCCCGGTTGGCTTATCAACCGCAGCAGAAGAAGACCAAGCGCCCCGGCGACGTGGACCTGGCGCGGTCGCTCCGCCGCTACATCTAAGCTAAATCATATATTTACAGCATTTATTGACCGCAAAACCGGGCCCACTTTTGCGGAAAATGCTCTAGTGACCTAAGCGCGCGATCCCGAGCGCGACACAGGTCCAGAACCCGCCGCAGACCAGGGCGACGAACGCGATGGTTCGCCGGTGGGACCACCTGGGTTGGCCCGCCTTGCCCGCCGCAGCGCCCCACTCGGCGCTCAGTCGCTCCTGTTGTTGCAGGGCGGGGGACGGCGTGGCCTGGTCCATGACGCTCGCCAGCCGCGCCGACGCCTTGGCAGGGGCAGGCGAAGGCGTTGTTTGCGCATCTTTGCGAGACGGCAGGGCCATGGTGGGTCTCCGAGCGTCGGCCAGACTGCATAGTCACGCTTAAGAATCGGTTTCGGATTGGAAAAAATAGCCGTGGAGGCGCGCGGGGCTAAGCGCGTCTATGCTTATTAACCCGGCTTCTCTCGAATCGTGCATCGGCCTATTTCTTGCTGCGCCGCACTAGGTATGGGATCGTAAGGTTCGAGTTTCTGGTCGGGTGTGAAGTCTGGTGCGTTGGCTTAGGGAAAGAACGGCCGGATTGTTGTCGCGCAAGGCCGCCGGTGTATCCTCGCCTCGCGTTCCGGAAGGCGTGACGGTTTATGCCATCGGGGATGTGCATGGGCGTCTCGACCTTTTGAACCGATTGCTTGACCGCATCTCGGCGGACCTCGCCGAAAATCCGGGGACCGAAGCGACCCTGGTGTTCCTGGGCGACTATGTGGACCGTGGCCCGGATTCGCGGCGGGTGATCGAAACCCTCAGGCAGCTGAAGGCGACCGGAGGAGACCGGGTCGTAACCCTGAAGGGCAATCACGAAGAGGCGGTTCTGGGGTTCCTGAATGACGCGGGGTCCGGCGCCGCCTGGGCTGAACACGGCGGCCGCGAAACGCTGCTGTCCTATGGCGTGACCCTGCCCAAGCACCGCACGGACGCCGACGGATGGGAGAAGACACGCCGGGATTTCGCGGCGGCCGCGCCGGCCGAACACATCCGTTTCCTGCAATCCCTCGCCCTGTGGGAGACGATCGGCGACTATGTCTTTGTTCATGCTGGCGTCAGGCACGGCGTGCCCATGATCGATCAAGAAGAACGCGATCTTCTTTGGATCCGGGACGAGTTTCTTCAAAGTGATCGTGTTATGGAAAAGGTCGTTGTGCATGGACATACGCCGGTGGAGGCGCCCTCTGTCGCCAAGGGGCGCATCGGCATCGACACCGGCGCTTACGCCACAGGGATATTGACGGCTTTAAAGTTGCAAGGCGAAGAGAAGACGTTTTTACAAACCGGCGGTTAGACCCATTTCGGGAAGGATGGCATGACGATGTCGCTGAAGATGAGATCTCTTGCAGGGTTGGTTTTCGGGGCGGTCCTTATGGCCATCTGCGGCAGCTCGACGCCGGCGGCTCACGCAGCAGACGTCAACGCCATTGGCGATTATCAATACCGCCTGGGCTCGGGGGATAAGGTCCAGATCACCACCTTCGGTGAACCCACCCTATCCGGCGCATTCGACGTGAATGGATCGGGCATGGTGGACATTCCGCTCGTTGGACAAGTCAAAGCGGCCGGATTGACCACCGTCGAGTTCGGCCATTCGGTCGAGTCCGCTCTTCGCGACGGATTCCTGAAGGACCCCAAGGTTTCGATCGAAGTGATGAACTATCGTCCCTTCTACATTCTGGGCGAAGTGAGCAAGCCTGGGGAATACCCCTACACCAATGGGCTAACGGTCATGAACGCCGTGGCGACGGCCAACGGCTTCACCTATCGCGCCGACACCCACCGCGTCTTCATAAAGCGCGCCAATGATCCTATTGAGCATCAGGTGGAGCTGACGACCCTCACCACGGTGGAGCCGGGCGACACGATCCGGATCAAGGAGCGTTATTTCTAAGCTTTGGACTTTGGTAAAGGACGACGACCGTCTACCCTTAGCGCTAGGGAGACCGGCGATGGACAAAACCTCAGGCGGCGTAATGGCGGGGCCCTTGACCCTGGCGGCGCTGGCGGCGCTCATCTGGGCGGTGATCGCCATCATCCTGGCCGCTCTGGCGCCGCCTTCCTATGTGCCGCGGATCTTCCATTCGTCGCATGTGGAACATCTGGCCGCCTTCTACATCGTCACCCTGGTCGCCGCCGCCGCGTTTGGCCGGTTGAACCTCTTTCGGCTCGTCGCCGTATTGGTTGCGTTCGCCTTGTTGCTGGCCGCCGTCCGGGCGTTCCAGCCTGCGCATCAGCTCTCCAGCGCCGAGGATCTTTTATGCGACATCGCCGGCGTATGGGCGGCGGTCGCGCCGATCCTGGTTGGCCGGTTTCGAGATCGAGGAAAAGCCGATCTTCGCGCCCAGAACGTCCTGAACGAGACGGCTGGCCCTTGGGCTAAGACCGATGCTTCCCGTTAAGGAGCCAAACCATCAAGACGAAGCGCCCAAAGCGGTGAGGCGAGCCGCCCGCTTAATCGAAAAGACCTTGCCATCTGAGCCGCATTCGGTTGCAATCTCGATAAGATTTGAGGCGGCGCAGACATAAAAAACAAACACGGCAGGGTATACCGTGATGCGGCTTGCAATCGGCTCGGCGATTGGACATCGTCGCTAGAACTTTGGAGGGAGCAGGGGATGGCTCTTTATCCGTTTGATCGTCTTCAAAACTGGCTTAAATTCCGGTCGCGGGTGCGCGAGGAAGTCGGGTTCCTCATCGAGCGTCACGGCGCCAATGCGGCCCAGGCCGCGCTTGATGAAGTGCGGACGTCGACCCTATCGCCCCGACGGGTTAAGTTGCTGCGGGCGGCGGCGCAGCGGTTGAAGCGTTAAATCGATCAGACCTGGGGCAGTTGCTTCAGCACCAGCGTCATAAACCGATGCCGACGCGCCGGTATATCCGGCGCGGCGAGGATGTCGCGACAGGCCTGTTCGGCGTGGCGGCCATGCTGCATCCGCATGGCTTGAGCCTCCCGCAGCGCCCAGTATTTGCGCTCCTTCGCCTTGCGCCGCTCAACGCCGAAATTTTCGAGCCATTCCCACATAGACGTTTCCGTTATTATCGCGCTTGCCAAGGCGCAGCGAGGGCGCGCCGCCGAGCGGATTTCTTAGCAGCATGTTTGCAGAAAATGATGGATTGGCAATGAATCCAACGGCCCCGCGCGATTTAACAAATGACCTTTTTGGAATGCACCAAGCTTTAACGGCGTTCCGGTAAAACATAACAGGAGATTTCGAGAAAGTTCTATGATCAAGACCGTCAGGCGCTGGGTGATCGATGAGCGCGGCGCCACCGCCATCGAATACGGGCTGATCGCCGCTTTAATCGCTGTTGTGATCGTCAGCGCCGTGTCGATGGTCGGAACGAAACTGAAGGCCAGCTTCACCAATATCGGCACAGCAGTCCACTGAAAGTTCGTCGCATGTCGCTTCAGTGTCCCGCGGACGCCTGAACCACCCGCTTCGGCTTTGGGGCGATCCAGGCGCTGGCGGCGGCGACTAGCATGATCAGGCTGATCGATATGAAGATGCGGTTGGTCGCCAGCATCACGGCCTGGCTCTGCACCAGCTCATCCAACTGCTGCAAAGCCTGAGCGGGATCGAGGCCAAGACCGTTCAACTGGCCTAGAAAATTGCTCGGGTTATTGAGTTGCCCCGCCAGATCGGAGTGGGCCCGCGCGGCGGAATCCGCCCAGACCGTCGTTGCGATGGAGGTGCCGAAAGCCCCCGACGTCGTGCGCATGAAGCTGATCAGCCCGGCGCCGGACGCTACATCCTCCGGCGGCAGAGAACTGGTGCCGAGCGCCACCACCGGAATGAAGAAGAAGGGAAGGGAGACGCCTTGGGCCAGCTGAGGCCAGATCATCTGGCCGAAGCTGATGTTGGAGTTGAAGGTGGTCCGCCATACCATCACCGCCGCTAGCCATGTGACGCCGAAGCTGATGAGAAGGCGCGGGTCGTATTTGCGCACCATCTGCGCCACGATGGGCGACAAGATCACCGCCAGGATGCCATTGAAGGCGGTGGCGTAACCGGCCCAGGTGGCCGTGTAGCCAAGGTTGGTCTGCAGCCAGAGGGGCACGATCACCCCGGCGGCGAAGAAGGCGCCATAGGTCAACGCCATGGTCAGGGCGGCGCTGGCGAACCCTCGAAACCGGAAGATCTTCAAATTCACAATCGGGTTTTCCGCCGTCAGCTCCCAGATCAGGAAGGAAATGAAGCCGATCACCGCAACGATCAGGAGTACGACAATGGTGGGCGAGTTGAACCAGTCAAGCTCGCGGCCCTTGTCCAGCATGATCTGCAGGGCGCCGACGAACACCACCAGGAGCGCCAGGCCGATCGTGTCGATCGGCAGTTTGCGGGTCGCGTTCTCCTGCTTTGCCAGCAGGCGCCACGCGAAGAAGGCGCAGAAGACCGCCAACGGCACGTTGACGAAGAAGACGGCCGCCCAGCCGAAGCTATCCGAAAGGGTGCCCCCCAGCAGCGGCCCGGCGATGGGGCCGACCACGGTGGTCATGCTCCAGATGCCGATGGCCTGGGGCGCCATTCGAGGCGGAAAGATCCGCAGCAGCAAGGCCTGGCTCATGGGCATCATCGGCCCGCCTGAGAGGCCCTGCATGATGCGGAAGAACACCAACATGCTCAAGGACGGCGCCAAGCCGCATAAGGCCGAAAACAAGCCGAATAGAGATACGCAGGTGACATAGACCTTCACCGCGCCAAACCTTTGCGCCAGCCATCCGGTGAGCGGCACGGCGATCGCCTCGGCTACCTGGTAGGAGGTGATGACCCAGGTGCCCTCATTGGGCGAGACGGCCAGACCGCCCGCGATGTTGGGGATTGCGACGTTGGCGATGGAGGTGTCGAGCACCGCCATGAAGTTGGACATGGCTAGGACGAAGCCCGCCACGATCAGCGCGCCCCCCGTGAGCACTGTTGAAGCGCCGGGCCCGGATGGGGCGGCTGCGGCGTCGCTCACGGCTGGACGCCCTGCCGGTTGGCTGAAGGGGACTGGTCGCGGTCTTGAGGTCTATCATCGCCGCGATTGGCGACGTTGATCTTGGCGTCCATGGTGAGGCCGACCTCCAGGGGATGCTCGCGCAGCTCCTGGCCATCCAGGCGGATGCGGACGGGAAGGCGCTGCACCACCTTGATCCAGTTGCCGGTGGCGTTCTGGGCCGGGATCACGGCGAAGGCTGAGCCCGTGCCGCCGCCGATCCCGGCGACGCGGCCGTGGAACACCACACGCCCGCCGTACTTGTCGGACTTCAGCGTCACCGGCTGGCCCAAGCGAACCCTTCTCAGCTGCACCTCCTTGAAGTTGGCGTCCACATAAAGCTGATCTAGCGGCACCACCGTCATCATAGGCGTGCCCGTGGCCACCCGCTGACCGACCTGCACCTGACGCCGGGCGATCACCCCGTCGATGGGGGCGACGATCACCGTGCGGGACTGGTCGAGCTTGGCGGCGTCAAGGGCGGCCTTGGCAGCCTGGGCTTCCGGGTTGTTCTCCGCCGTGGTGCCGGTGGTGAGGGCGCTTTGAGCGGCCAGTTGCGCTTCCGCCGCCTTCTTGTTGGCGATAGCCTGGGCGCCAGCCGCCTTGGTGGCGGCCAGGTTGGCCTGGGCGGTCTGGTAGGCGTTCTTGGCGGTGGTCAGTTCCTCCCCGGACACGGCGCCGGAAGCGGCCAGGGCCTGGCGGCGCTCCAGGTCGATCTTGGCTTTGGCGAGATCGGATTCAGAGGAGGCGAGCTGGGCCTTCGCCCGCTCCAGATCGGCGTCACGGGCCGCGACCTGGGCGGACAGCTGATCGGTGGTGGCGAAGCTTTCGCGCACCTGGCGCACCGCCTGATTATATTGCGCGTCGGCGCGTTCAGCCGCGACCTTGGTGTCGGCGGCGTCGATCACCACCAGCACGTCGCCTCTGCGAACCGGCTGGGTGTCGGCGACGCGGACCTCGGTCACGGCGCCGGAGACCAGGGGCGTCACCTGCGCCACGTCCGCGCCTACATAGGCGTTGTCGGTGGAGACGTAATGGGAGCCGATTAGCAGCCAGTAAAGCAGATAGCCGATGGCGGCGATGACGAGAACCACGCCCAGGATGGCGAACAGGCGCTTTCTCCGCCCCTCCTGTTCCGCCAGCTTCTTTGGATCGGCGGCGGGCTGTTGCGGCGGGGTGGCCGCTGCTGTCGATTGTCCGGCGGCGGCAGGCTGAGCCGGAGCTTGCAGCGGGGGCTGGGATTGATCGTCGGCCATCGCGGCGTTCCTAACGGGTCGAATGGGGGCGAGCCGCCGGCGCGGTCTCGGTGAAGCCGCCGCCGAGGGCGCGCACAAGGGCGAGATCGTAGGTCAGGGCCAGAACCGACTGGTCCACCACGATCTGGCGCTGTTGCAGCACGGCGTTCTCGGCGGTCAGCACGTTCAGATAGGGCGAGAGGCCGCCCTGGTAGCGGAGCTTGGCCACGTTGTAGGCGTCCTCGTCCGCCGTCAAAGAGGCGCGGGCGTCCACGAGCTGCGCCTGCAGGGCGCGCTCGCCGGCTATGGCGTCGGCCACCTCCTTCAAGGCTGTGGCCAGGGTCTTGTCGTAGGTCGCCACCGCTTCGTCGTATTGCGCCCGCGCGCCGCGGTAGGCGCCCTCGGTCTGTCCGCCGGTGAAGACCGGCAGTGTGACCGCCGGCCCGAACTGGGCGAGGGTGAGGTTGTTGTTGAAGATGCTTTGGTCGTTCAAGGAAATCGCCGTGAAGGACGCCGCCAGATCGATATTGGGATAGAAGGCCGCCTTAGCGACCTTGATCCTCTGGCGGGCGGCTTCGGCGCGCAGGCGTGCGGCCACGATGTCGGGACGCCGCCCCACAAGGTTGAACGCCACGGTCGGAGGCAGGCCATAGGGATGCAGGATCACCGTATCGCGCGGCGCCGACTGCAGGTCCAGTCCCCGATCCGGCCCCTTGCCCAGCAGGGCGGCGATCTGGTGGCGGGTCTGCAGGATCTGGAAGTCCAGCATCTCCACCTGCGCCTGGGCGGCGGTGACGGTGGCGTTCTGCTGGCTGACTTCGCCGCGGGTCTCAAGGCCGTTGCGGCGGCGGTCGCCCACCAGCTTCAAGGTGTCCCGGCGCACGCGCACCGCTTCTGCCGCCGCCGCCCGATCCTGGCACAGGCGCACAAAATCCGCATAGGCGTTAGCCACGTCGATGGTCAGCTCCAGCCGGGCGGCGGCGCGATCGGCCTTGACCGCTTCGGCCTGAGAGGTGGCGGCGGCCAGGGCGGCGCGGTTCTTGCCGAAGAAGTCCAGTTCATAGCTGAGGTTGGCCCCCACCTGGGTCATCAGATGGAACCCGTTCGGTAGGACGCTCGACACCTGCGAAGGCAGGCCGATGCTCTGGCTGATGCGCGCCTCGTCCTCCGAACCGCTGGCGGAGAGTTGCGGATACCGCCTGGACCCGGCCTGTTCGGATTGGGACTGCGCCTCGCGCACCCGGGCTTCGGCGATCTTGAGGTCCGGAGAATCCTTAAGCGCCTCGGCTTCAAGAACGTCGAGTTGCGGATCACGATAAACGGCCCACCACTCATCCGCTGGCCAATCGGCGGCGGGGACGTCGAAGCTGTGAGCGGCGGCGTAGTCCTGTGGCTGGCTGAGCTTGGGCGGGGGCCCGAGGTTCGGCGCGCAGGCCGACAACGCCGCCATGCTCACCGCAGCGATCATCAGCGTCCGCACGCTACGAAGAGGCGGCGTGAGGTATGAGGAAAAGGAGGGTCTGGACATCGCCATAGCTTGACCGTACAGTACGGTCAGGACGCGTGCAACCCGGTTGCAGTGCAAAACGACGCTGAGGTTGAACGATCGGCGATGAACGCCAGCACTATACGCAAAGGGCGCGATGATCGGCGTCAGGCCATCTTAGATGTAGCCGCCGATATGTTCATGCAAGAAGGCTACGCTGCAGCGTCCATGTCGGCCATCGCCGCTCGGGTCGGGGGGTCGAAAGGCACGCTCTACAACTACTTTCCCTCCAAGGAATCCTTATTCGCCGCGCTAATGCAGCAGGAGGGCGTGGTGGAGAGCTGGACGACATTCCCGTATGATAAGGACACGGCGGACGTCGAAGCTGTCCTGCTCCACATCGGCCTGAGATTTCTCAATTTCGTGATTAGCGACCGCTCTCGGAAAATTCACAGGCTGGTGCTCGCCGAATCCGCGCGCTTTCCTGAACTCGGCTGCGCCTTCTACGAGAATGGCCCAAAGCTCGGCTTGGTGGCTTTGGCGGGATGGCTGGAGCGGCAGATGGACGCCAAACGTCTGCGCGCCTCGGACCCTCAGACGGCGGCCTTCTCCTTCTGCGCCCTCTGCAAATCCGAGATTTATCAGAAGGTGCTTTGGGGCGTGGAGCCAAACCCTTCGGACGCTGCGAAGGCGGCGACGGTGAAGACGGCGGTAGAGATATTTCTCGCCGCCTATGGGCCGGAGGGAGGGCGCTAGACCGCCCCGTTCGAGCCCCCTTCCCACCCTTGGCCTTCCGCGCTATATAGCCCTCACATCGTTTGAACGCGCTGGATGGCGCATTCGAGCGGCGGCCGAGAGGTCGCCGCTTTTTTGTTGAGTAATTGATGCGCGGAAAGACCGCCGAAGACCGTCAACTGCTGGAGCTGCTCGACCCCGTGGCCGAGGCCGCCGGCTATGAGATCGTGCGCCTGCGCATGATGGGCGGCGAGGCACGCCGCACCCTGCAGATCATGGCCGAGGACCAAAACGGCGAGATGATCGTGGAGGATTGCGCCACGCTCTCCCGCGCCCTCTCTGAAGTGCTCGACGCTGCCGATCCGATCTCCGGCGACTACGTGCTGGAGGTCTCCAGCCCCGGCGTCGACCGTCCCCTGACGCGGCTGAAGGATTTCGAGGCCTATGAAGGCTTCGAGGCCCGCGTTGAACTGGATCGCTTGGCCGACAACCGGAAAAGGTTCAAAGGTATCCTGGCGGGGGTCGAGGACGGCAACGTCATGATCGATCTGGACGACGAGGAAGAGACGACCCTGGTCCCCTTCGGGTGGATCGCCGACGCCAAACTCGTGCTCACCGATGAATTGATGAAGCGGGGAGCCGACGAACGCGCCGCCCGCCTCGCATCCGAACAACCCGACCAAGAAGATTTATCTGAAGAGGAGTCCGCCTGATGGCCACCGGCATCAGCGCCAATCGGCTTGAACTGCTGCAGATCGCCGATGCGGTCGCGCGGGACAAATCCATCGACAAGGAGATCGTCATCGAGGCGATCGAGGAAGCGATGCAGAAAGGCGCCAAGTCCAAATACGGCGCCGACCACGACATCCGCGCCAAGATCGACCCCAAGACGGGCGAACTGGAGCTGAAGCGCATCACCACCATCGTGCCGGACGATTTCGAGCATCAGATGGGCGAGGATGGCCTCGAGATCACCACCCCGGGCGTGCTGCGCCTCGCCGACTCCAAGCGCCGCTATCCCGATGCGGAAATCGGCAAGACCTATGAGGAGATGCTCCCCGCCTTCGAATTCGGCCGGGTGCAGACCCAGATGGCCCGCCAGGTGGTCACCGGAAAGGTCCGCGAAGCCGAGCGCGAGCGGCAGTTCGAGGAGTTCAAGGATCGCGTGGGCGAGATCGTCAACGGCACCGTCAAGCGGGTCGAATACGGCAACACTATCGTCGATCTCGGCCGGGGCGAAGGCATCATGCGCCGGGATCAGTCGATCCCCCGCGAAGCCTTCAACCTGGGCGACCGCATCCGCACCTACATCTACGACGTGCGCCGCGAAGCCAAAGGGCCGCAGATCATGCTCTCCCGCGCCCACGGCGGCCTGATGGCCAAGCTGTTCGCCCAGGAAGTGCCGGAGGTCTATGACGGGGTGATCGAGATCCGCGCCGTGGCCCGCGATCCCGGCTCCCGCGCCAAGATGGCGGTGCTCTCCAACGAAAGCTCCATCGACCCGGTCGGCGCCTGCGTCGGCATGCGCGGCTCCCGCGTGCAGGCGGTGGTGGCCGAGCTGCAGGGCGAGAAGATCGACATCATCCAGTGGAACCCGGATGAAGCCACCTTCATCGTCAACGCGCTGGCCCCCGCCGAAGTCTCCAAGGTGGTGATGGACGAGGAAGAAGGCCGGGTCGAAGTGGTGGTGCCGGACGAGCAGCTGTCCCTCGCCATTGGCAGGCGCGGCCAGAACGTGCGCCTCGCCTCCCAGCTCACCGGCTGGCAGATCGACATCATGACCGAGAGCCAAGAGTCTGAGCGCCGTCAGCGCGAGTTTACCGAGCGCACTGCCCTGTTCCAGGAAGCCCTGGACGTGGACGAAGTGATCGCTCAGCTCCTGGTCACCGAAGGCTTCGCGGCGGTGGAGGACATCGCCTACGTCGAACCGCACGAACTGGCCGAGATCGAAGGTTTCGACGAGGACACAGCGGAGGAGCTGCAGGCCCGCGCCCGCGACTTCCTCGACCGCGAAGCCGCCGAGCTGGACGCCAAGCGCAAGGAGCTTGGGGTGGAAGACGGCGTGTTGGAAGTTGAGGGCGTGACCTTGCCGATGGCGGTCGCGCTAGGCGAAGCGGGTGTGAAGACGGTGGAGGATCTCGCCGATCTCGCTACCGACGAACTGCGCGGTTCCTTCGAGGCCAAGGGCGAGCAGCGCGTGCGCGTGCCGGGCGCCCTGGAAAGCTTCGAGCTGTCGGTGGAGGACGCCGAAGCCCTGATCCTCAAAGCCCGCGTCGCCGCCGGCTGGATCGAAGCCGATCCGGAGCCGGAAGCCGAGCCCGAACCCGCCGAAGTGGAGTCCGAGGAGGTCTGATCGGGCGTCCTCTCACCGGATGCTCGATCCCGCCCCTGAAATCCCGGCCGAAGTTCAGGCCAAGACCCACGCCGAAGCCTCCCGCCAGCGTCGCGACCTCGTGTCAGGCATGGTGATGGAGGAGGCGCGGCTGATCCGCTTCGTCGCCGCGCCGGACGGGACGGTGACGCCGGACCTGGGGCGCAAGCTCCCAGGCCGAGGCATGTGGGTGGAAGCGACGCGGGCGGCGGTGGATCAGGCGGCTCGCAAGGGCGGCTTCTCCCGCTCGGCTAAAGCCAAGCTGAACGCGCCGCACGGTCTGGCCGATCAGGTGGAAACCCTTCTGGCGCGCCAATGTTTGGAGCGCCTTGGCCTTGCACGGCGGGCTGGGGCTCTTACATCGGGGTTTGAAAAGGTCTCCGCTCTCGTATCGTCCGGCAGGGCGGCGTGGCTGATCGAGGCTTCAGACGGATCGGCGGACGGCCGGGGCAAGATCCTGGCCCTGGCCCGTCACGCGCCAAAGCCCCCAAAGGTTTGCGGCGCGTTCGACGCGGACGAATTGAGTTTGGCCTTAGGGCTTGGACATGCGATACACACCGCTTTCCCCGTGGGACGCATTGCGGAGCGCTGGTCCGAAGCGCTTGGCCGCCTCGCGGGGTTTCGCCCCATCCTTCCCGAGCGTTGGAGCGAGGAGGCCTAAGGCTGGCGCCGAAGCGAGCGATCGTTTCGGTCAGGCTTTCGGCCGTTTTGGCTTTGGGGTTTGGTCTTTCAGGGTTTGGCCCCAAAGGGCCAGGCCCTGGTTTTTAGACGATGGCTGCCCACCGGGGCGGGCGATGAGTAAAGCGAACGTATGAGCGACGAAGACGACAACAATGGCTCGACCCCGCCTTCCGGCGGCCGCGCGCCCCTGACGCTGAAGCCCCGCCCGGGTGCTGTCAGCTCCGGCACCGTGCGGCAGAGCTTCAGCCACGGCCGCTCCAAGACCGTGGTGGTGGAGACCAAGCGGCGCCGGGTGGATCCACCCAATGGCGGCCGTCCCTCCGAAGCCTCAACCGTCTTCGCCCCACAACCGCGCCCCGCGCCGGCTCCTGCCGCAGCCGCACCTGCGCGACCTGCCGATCCGTCGCGCCCCGCCGCCGGCGCCTCGAACCTTAACCTGTCGGAAAGTGAACTCGCCGCCCGCCAGAAGGTGGTGGAAGCAGGCCGCGAGGCTGAAGATCGTCGCGGCGCCGAAG
>CAXTHJ010000071.1:0-13759 GCA_964243985.1 uncultured Caulobacteraceae bacterium
CCAGGAGGCCGCGTGCGCCGCCCCCACCGCCGTCTTCTGCGGCAGCACCGCCACCAGCATGACAAGGTTCAGCAGCGTCGGCGCCAGGGCCGAGAAGATGAACCGCCCCCGCGCCTGTAACACCCCCGAGAGGTGGGCGTAGATGGCCATGCAGGGCAGATAGGGCATGGTCACCCGCGTCAGCCACACCGCCAGCCCGAACTTGATGTGCTGGGGATCGTGCGGGTCGTGCAGATAGCCGGGGCTGATGACGTACATAATGTAGGTCATGCCCAATTCGGCGACGAACAGGATGGCGATGGTCGCCGTGGTCAGCACCGCCATGGCGTCGGCGGCCAGGATGTCCGCCGTCTCCTCCCCGTCCTTGGCGAGCGATTTGGCGTAGGCCGGCACGAAAGCGGAGGAGAAGGCGCCCTCCGCGAAGATGCGGCGGAAGATGTTGGGAAACATCTGGGCGGTGTTATAGGCGTCCGCCGCCACGCTGGCGCTGGCGCCCATGGTGGCGGTGATGGCGAGATCCCGCGCGAACCCCATAAAGCGGCTGACCAGGGTCAGGCCGGAATAGATGGCGGAGGAGCGCAGCACGCTCTGGCGCTTGGCGGGCAAAGCGACCGTCGGCGCTTCGACCATGGCGTCCGAAAGCGGACCGTCGGCGCCGGGCGCGTCCATCCCCGGCGCATCGACGGGGGGCAGGGTCGGCTCGGCGTCTGACGGCGGATGGGTCACCCTGCGGCCCTAGCGGTCGGCCGGGGCAGGGTCAAGCGGCGGACCTTGGTCAAGCATTGGTTGAATTGACGGCGCCCCACGCGAGCCGCCAAATCGCGGGCGTAAACTCATCAAACCGCCCGCGCGAGGAGGAGGCTCATCCCCCGCTCAGGGGCGCCAGACCTTCCCGCTCGGTCCGAAACACCTCGTATTCCTGGCGCACGAAGTCCTCGAAGCTGGTGGGCGAACGGCCGAGCAGCCAAGTTAAGACGTTGGGATTGCCCAGGAAGTCGTGCGCGCTGTAATGCGCGCCGATGGCCCGAATAACGCGCGACTCGTACTGTAGCGCCTGCTCGTCGCGGCCGGCGAAGCGAGCCCGCATGAAGGTTTCCGTATCGATCTGCTCCACGCCGATCTCGCGCCCAAGCACCCTGGAGAGCACGCGCCCGATATCGTGGGCTGTGAACCGGCCAGGGCCGACCAACTCGTAGGTGGCGGCGGCGTGACGCTCCTTATCGCCCAGCACTAGGGCGGCCACATCGGCGATATCCTCTACGGCCACCATGGATTGGAGCCGGTCCAGCGACCAAGACAGCCGGAAGACGCCGTCTTCAAACACCGAGCGGACCCTATGCGGCAGCATGTAGTTGGCAGGCTGCAGGACGGTGAACTCAAGCCCGGAGGAGAGCAGGTGTTCCTCCAGGTCCCGCTTGATCTCGTGCTGGATCAGGTCGGTGGTTATGGCGTGGAGCACCGAGCTGAACACGAAATGCTCGACGCCCGCGGCGCGGGATGCATCCATCATGGCGAACCCCATCTCGCGCTCGGCGGGATGGACGGTGGGACCAATGTGGTAGACGCTCTTTACGCCCTCCACCACGCGGGCGACGAGGGCCGGTTCGGCCAGATCGCCCACCACCACGTCATGAACGCCCAGCGCGCGCAGCCGGTCGGCCGAGGCCTGGCTCTGCACGCAGGCGCGCACCCGATGGCCCGCCGCCAGAAGCTTGGGGACCAGCCGCTTACCCTGGTTGCCATTGGCGGACGTGACGAGGATCATGGCGGCGTCTCCTGAAGCAGCGCTAATTTTGGCTGCGGCGCAACCCGCCGCGGCTTAGATTTTGGGCCAGGTCATCGACTTACGGTCGGGCTGAAAAGCAAGCAGCGCCGGATCGAGAGAAACCGATGTGAAGGAGCCGACCACTATGCCGATCGGCTCGGAACTATGAAGCGCCGAACTACGCAAACGCCAGTCGGATAAGTCCGATCACCCGGCGGAATTCTGCACTGTTGCGGAAGTCCTGTCCCATCTGCCCACTTCACCAAGCCTTAAATTGGTGGCTCGTCGCTAAGCATGAACCAGCACGCGACGCCGCGGGAACTTGCAGCCCCGTTTCTCACGTATCAGGTCATCACATGACCATGTCAACCGTTGACGCTCCTCTTATAGTGAGGTAGCTCTCGTTCGTGTGGCGGGGAGCGCCTGGTGATCTTTGAAGCTTTCTAACCGGCCGAAGTTCGAGCTCTTCAGCCTTGATCGATCAAATGGTCGCCAACTTCCCCAACCAAAAAGAAGATAGACGTCAAAGCTGCTTGGTTCGCCGTATTCATTCTCGCCGAACAAGATGGTGAAAGTAAAAGTCTTGGCGTTAAAGCGTTTTGAAGTTTCAGTATTGTAGCGTCGGCCGAAGCGGCTAGTCGTTACGGGTCTCAATGTCTCATTAAGAGGCAAATATAAACACAGGAGGGGACTTATGTATTACGTTTCGTCAGCTTTAAATTCTTTGCAAAGTCGCGAGCGTGTAAAGGCGCGGCGTTGGCTGGCCGGAGCCTCGTCTCTGGCGCTGACGATGGCGTTCGCCACCGCCGGGCTCGCTCAAAATTCAGAGCCGCCGACGCCGAGCGGGCAAGCCACGCCGCCGGCGGCGGTCCCTGCGCCTCAGGCGGCCCCGGACAACGGCGCTCAAATCGGCGAAGTCATCGTGACGGCTCGCCGCGTCCAAGAGAAGCTTCAGGATATTCCGGCCAGTGTTTCCGCCGTCACCGGCGAGCAGGTGGCCAGGATGGCGACGCTCTCCGACCTTCAATCGATGGTCTCGGGCGTGACCTTCGAGACCTTCGGGCCGATCCCCACCGTGGGCATCCGGGGTTTTGGTAATCGCACCTCCGCCGGGGTGACCACGATTTCGACGGTCGGCATTTTCGAGGATGGCGTCTTTGTGGCGCCGCCACTGGCGACGCTGATCAATCGCGTCGATACGGATCGTGTCGAAGTCGCCAAAGGGCCTCAGAGCACGCTTTACGGTCGTTCCTCGTTCACGGGCGCCATCAATACCGTGTCGAATGATCCGGCGCACACGCTCTCGGGATATTTAGAGGGCGGCGGCGGTGGAAGCTCGGTTCACGGCGAGGGCCTGTGGGACGTCCGCGGCGCCGTTTCGGTTCCCATCAACGATACGCTCTCGATCCGCTTCTTCGGACTGCGTGAGGAGCGTGATGGGTACACCTACGACTCCGTCACCAAAAATCGCGGCGACGGCTATGATCGCACCATCGGCCGCGTCAAAGTGCTCTGGCAACCGACCGATAACTTCACGGCGCGTGTGACCGGTACGGTCATCCATGACAATGAGCCCCTGGGCGTGGTTCACAGTGGGCGGACGTCGCCGCCGCTCGGCCAATCCGTAATCTTTGGCGACCCGTTCAACCCGGCGGTCCAAGCGGCGCAGACCTTCGGTAAGACCGTATGGGACGCCTCCTACGTTCTCCCTCAGACCGGGAAAACGAGCGGAGCGGAAGGAACCGTCGATCTGCGCTACAAGACGCCGATCGGCGAATTCGCGTCTTTGACGGATTACCAGCACGCCAGCCAGGAGCTGCGTCTCTCCCTCGATCTTACGCCCCTCAGCATCGCCAACGGCGACACGCCCTTTGTCGAAAATCGGTGGTCACAGGAATTCCGCCTGAGCAACCAAATCGGGCGTCTCCATTACATCGTCGGCCTGTATTACCTTCAGACCAGCGATCGGCAGTCTGGTGGTAAGCTGCTGAATATGCAGAAGCCGTTCGTCACCTTTGGTCCGGGCGCACTTCTGTATGATCTTGCAGGCTTCAAAGCCATCTATGAGCCGGTCGACACCAACACGCAGGCGTATGCGGCGTTTGGGCAGTTGGGATATGACATTACAGACAAACTCAATCTAACCGTTGGTATCCGCCAGGGCCGTGATCGTCTGTCTGGCCTGACCAGTGAAACTATCCTTACGCGGACGAACTTCCTGATCCCGGCGGTGCCCCCCGTCGAGCGTCAAGGGACGTTCGACGCGACCACCGGCAGCGCCAACCTCAGCTACAAGATCCAGCCCAATGTCATTGGATATGTGAGCTATTCGCGCGGCGACTCGCCGGGCGGACTGAATACCGGCGCGACGGCGGCGGTCAATTACCTCCCGCAGAAGGTTGACGCCTATGAAGTCGGCCTGAAGTCTCAGCTTCTCAATCGCCGTCTTCAACTCAACGTCGCGCTGTTCGACAACGAATACAGTCAGCTCCAGCTGACGCAGGACATCTTCTATAACGGGGCGCTGAACCCGCTTGTCACCAACGCCGCCAACGCGCGTGGCCGGGGTATCGATCTTGATTCGATCGCGGTCCTGTCGAAGAACTGGCGCTTTGGGCTGCAGTACACCTACGTCGACTCTAAAATCACGAGCTACACCATTCCGCCCGCGCCGGCGCCCCAAGTGGATCTCACCGGCGTCCCATTGGTTCGGTCTCCCCACAACTCGGCCAATGTTTCGGCCACCTACACCAAAGAAATCGGTCCTGGGAAGCTCGAGCTTACGGCCGAAGAAACCTATACGTCCGCTTACACGAACGACTATCAGGGCGTGCCAGCCGGAACCGCCTATCCGGGCATTCCAGGCGTCCTCGCGCCCGGCATCACCACCAGCCAGGTGTTGGCGCTCTACCGGACTCCGGGCTATGCGTTGACGAACCTGAACGCCAGCTACAGCTGGAATCAATGGGAACTCAGCGCTTACGTCCGCAACCTGACGAACCATCAGTATATCGCTGCGGTCATCGCCTTTGACACCGTCAGCTACCCACAAGAAGTGCCGGGTGAACCTCAGACCTTTGGGGCGTCGCTTAAATACAAGTTCTAGTGTTCCAGAGCGCGGGCGTCCGACAAGGGACGCCCGCGCCTTTTTATGTCGTGCTTCGGCGCGTCAGTTATTCTGCTTGAGAGGCGAGCGGCGCCCGATCAACAGATGGCGTCATCCTAGAACGCCGCCGAAAGTATCCACGTCCCCGTACTGAACTCTATCGCTGAGGTCGATTGCCGTCACTGGCGCCGAACCAGGCGGACTGCACGGCTCCAGTAGCGGGGCGAGCAGTCGCTCCTGAAGAGCTCTGACGATCATGGCCGGCCTTCAGCCCGGTGGCGCGGCGTTAGGGCAAAAGCTCAACGAAACAGCTAAGCGGCCTGGGTGTCGCGGTCCTCATGCTGGAAGGTCTTATCCAGCGCGGCGTAGAGCTCTTCCACGCGAATGGGCTTTGCCACAAACGCGTCCATTCCGCAGGCCGAATACTCGTTGAGGTGATGGGACATGGCGTTCGCGGTGAGCGCGACAATGGGCGTCCTTGGGCGTCTGGACTCCACCTCAAGGGCGCGTATCGCCCGCGTTGCGTTGACGCCATCTAGGACCGGCATCTGAACGTCCATGAGGACTACGTCAAAATGTTGCGCCGTCCAGGCCTGGACGGCTTGTTCGCCGTCGGCGACGATGACCGGATCGATGCCGATCTGGTTCAAGATTGTACGAATGACCAGCTGATTGACGGAGTTATCCTCCGCAACCAGGACACGCAAACCCTCACGATCGGTCGCTTCCACATCAGAGTCCACGACCGCTTCCGCCTTTTCGTCACCGATCCTCGGGAGCGGCAAAGAGACGGTGAAGGTCGTCCCGTGGCCCTCGACACTCTCCACCGTAATGTGGCCGCCCAGCATGTCCGCCAGTTCTTTGCAGATGGCGAGCCCTAGGCCCGTGCCGCCGAACCTGCGGGTCGTCGATACGTCCGCTTGCGCGAACCGCGCGAACAGCTGAGGAAGCTGTTCCTTGGATAGGCCAATCCCTGTGTCGCTGACGATCAGCCGGAGCTGGTCCTCCAAGCGGTCGACTTGAAGACAGACCTCGCCCCGTTCGGTGAATTTCAGGCCGTTGGAGATAAGGTTGTTGAGGATTTGCCGCACACGCGTGGGATCGCCGAAGTAGACGCCTCGCGCCGAGCTATCCACCTCTATAGACAACCCGACGCCTTTTTTGTCGGCCACTGAGCTGAAGGCGGCGCGGCAGCCCGCAAGAAGTTCTCCAAGTTCGAACTCGATATTCTCAAGCTCAAACTTTCCAGCCGCGATCTTGGAGAGGTCCAAGATGTCGTTCAACAGCGTGAGCAAGGTCTCGCCGGACTGGCGAATAATCTTGACCCGCGCCCGTTGTTCGGTAGCCAGATCGTCGGCGAGCACGGCTTGGGCCATGCCGAGAACCCCATTTAACGGCGTGCGGATCTCGTGGCTCATGGTCGCCAAAAAGGCCGATTTGGCTTGATTTGCGCGCTCCGCCGCCCGGGTTTGTTCCTGCGCTTCGGCACGGGCGAGCAAGAGCATCTTGCGGGAGGCCGCCAGGGAAAGCCGCGCGCCTCGAAGGAAATTGGTAAGGTAGGCCAGCGACATGATCGTCGTGAGGATCAGCAATGGCGTTCCATGTCTAAAATATCCCGTGATAGAAATTCCGGCGCCCAACCAAAGTGAAATCAGGTACGGGGACCACATCGCGAACAACAGCTTCGGCGTAGTGTAGTAGAGCATCAAATTGTAAAGCATGTTGACGCAGACCATGATGACGGCGAACATCCTCCCCGCCGGCATACCGGTCTGCCAAAACAGGTAGGCCCCACCAGCGTTCAACGCGGCGCCAAGGATTGATACGCTCACGGTTAAGGTCGGCGCTCCGAACAAGGCTCCAAGCTTTGGGAATGTTCGTTTTTCGAGCTGCGCCTCCAGCACCAGATGCCCAAGAACGGCGCTAAGCCAAATCACGATTGCTACGACAGGGAGAACCGGCAGAGCCGCAAACGCAACGATCACATCCGCGAAGAGACGGATGGAGCGGTCTCTGCGAAGCTCAGCCAGTTTATTTTGGTCGCTTTGTAACGCTTGCTCTGGAGTCGGCGTTTCGGCAGCGTGCGATGGTTGGTCCACCTTGGCGTTTCCTTATCCCGGAGCCTGGAATCGCACAACAATCTGTTGATTGGGTTAATAATAAAGCCGCGCCCCGCCGCTCTCCGCCGCCTCGGCCGGCCCGTTTATCGAAGCCTTAGGTCCTGAGCTGACGAACCATAGTCGCCACGACGTTGATCATGTGCGGATCGGAAAGGTTAAGCGATCGCAAATCCTCGGCCTGCTCGAATTGCTTGCGCTGCGCGTCGAAGTAGCGGTCCATCGCGCCGCGGGCGAGCACAGGATCCCTCGTGCGAACGCCCTCGAGAATGGCGACCCGGTAGGGCTGGAACTCCGTGGCCCGTGCCCGCCAGAAGCGCACCCCGCGACCACTGAGGGACTTGAGTTGCACTTCCGTCAAAAGAGCCAGGAGAAACGCTTCGAGAGACTGAAGCAGCGGACTGTGCGAGGCGGCCGACACCGCTCGCTGAAAACCGATGATGAGGGCGATCACCTCATCGACCTCTTGCAGATCACTCAACCGGTCCAGGAGGGCGCAGGTCGCGGCGATATCGGCGATATCGTGCCCGGTCGCGTTGACCGCCGCCATCTCGATGGAGTGGCGCCCAAGCAGTTGGCGGAGTTCAAGAGCCTCCATGATCCCCACATTGCGGAGCTGGAGAAGGGTCTGCATCGCTGACGCAAGCGCGAAATCCCCCTGGCTGCGGACAAACGACCCCGTTCCGTGCATCACCTCCACAAGGCCGAGCGTTTCCAATGCGCGAATGGCTTCTCGAACGGTGGATTGGCCCACGCCAAAACGGTCGGAAAGCTCCTTCTCAGTCGGCAGGCGTTCACCGTCGGCCCGCCGCCGCGTGACGATATCCTGACGCAGTTCTTCGATGATTTCTTCCACCAGCTTGACCCGACGGCGACGTACCTTGGGCTCCATCGGATCGGCGGTCGTTTGATGACGAGTGGTCTTCATATCAGCTGGTCATCCCCACACTCTTTCTTGCCGAGTTAAGCGGGAGAGCGCAAGCGCGTTGAGGGGTTCGAACCAATAGGAGTAAGGGCCCTCCTCGTTTGAAAGCGCGCTTCGTCATGGCTGCACCGATCTGCCGTCTGCCTAGTTCGTGATTCGCCAGAGTTCAGCTGGTCTGATGACCTGAAGTGTCATACTCCTAAATCGCAGGATGGCTCACTTTCGTGAAGTGTAAACTCATGGAGCGCCGCCCGGCGAACCAGCAACGTCGGCATAGACCGCCTTTGCACACACGGGAGAGATGGGCATGAAGCGTTGGTTTGTGCTGTTCGGATGCTTCGTCGGCATGAGCGTGGCGACGCCCGCCATTCTGCTCGTCCCCATGGGACTTTTCTTGAAATCCGTGACGACCGAGTTCGGCTGGTCACGGACGGAGTTTTCGCTGATCCTTTCAACGGCGGCCTTGTCGAACGCCATCGTCAGCCCAATCGCCGGATACCTCGTCGACCGGTTCGGAGCTCCTAAAATCATCGCCGTCGGAACCGTGTTGGGTTGCGGCAGCTACGCAGCCCTTTCGCTTGTCCATTCCTTTGGCGGATTCCTGGCCACGATCGCCTTCTCTGTGGCGATGGGCAATCTGGCCAGCTACCCCGCCTTCCTGGACTTGACGCAACGCTGGTTCGACAAGCGTCTCGGCCTAGCGGTGGCGGTGACCTCGACGGGCCTAGCGGTCGGCGTCGCCGGATTCTCCTATCTTATCGCCAAGACCATCGCTCTGCACGGTTGGAGAGCGGCGTTTCTGACCGTCGGGGTCGCCGCGGGCGCTATCGGTCTGGTCAACCTTTTGGCCTTCATCCGAAACAACAAAGGTCCTGTGCCCGAAGCGGAACGCCGCAACGATACCGTAGCCGTCGCCGATAGCGGTTGGTCGATCGGCGAAGCCCTGCGCACGCGCGACTTCTGGCTATACTCTGTGTCTTTTCTACTGGTCATGTTCGCCGTCGTGGGCTGCAACGTCCACCTTCCCGCCCTCCTCTCCGATGATGGCGCCACCCCGGCCCAGATCGCATCTATCGCAGCTATCGGGGCGGGAGGCTCGCTGTTTGGCCGGCTCATTACGGGCGTGATGCTTGATCGTTTCTCCGTCCGCCTCGTCTCTGGCCTGTTCTTTTTCGGCCAGGCGATTGGATTTCTCCTCCTGCTCTACGGACTGCGATGGGGATTGCTGGCCGGTTTCCTGCTGGGCGCGGTGCAAGGCGCCGAAATCGACGTCCTGGGATATGTCATGGCGCGTAGATTTGGGCGGGCGGCCTACGCGCGGATCTTTGGCTCCTCCTTCGCCATCATGATGGTGGGCGCCATCATAGGCCCGATCGTGATGGGCGTTATCTTCGATCGCACGGGGTCCTACAATGTAGGGCTGTTGCTGTTCCCCCTGTTCCCAGTGCTCGCCTTTGGACTGCTCTGCCTGGCGAAGGTCTCACCGCCGCAGGTCAAAGCGCCAGCCTTGCCCGTTGGGCCCTAGAGCATTTTCCGCAAAAGTGGGTCCGGTTTTGCGGTCGAAAAAATGCTCTAAATATATGATGTGAGCCTTTTTTATCCGATCGGGTCGGATCGACCTGATCGGAAAAGGTTCTAGGTCGTTCAACCACGCGCGGAGACGCGAGGCGCATCTCCGCTATGCCGGCTCTGATCAGCCGGGATCAATGGAACGAGGATGTGGCTGTCATACTGGCCGCCGGTGTGAATGATGTGTTTGCCGGCGTTGCGGGTGACGGGGTGGATCGTGATGCCGACCCCGGGCGCATCGGACGGCGGGAAAGGGTCCTTGCCCATGACCACGACCCGCATCTGTTCGCCGACGCGAAATAGCGTGCTGGACGGCCAGATCTCGATTTCCACGGGGACGATCTCGCCGGGCTTGAGCAGTTCTTCGCGCTGGTGTGGGTGAACCGGCTGGTAGGCTTTGCTTTTCGCCTCGTCGAGTTCGCGATGGGAAACGCGCAGCCAGCCGTGGGCGGCGTGCCCGAAGCGAAACCGGGTGATGTAGTAGAAATTGACCAGCTTCCCGGCCGTGTCGAACTTCTGCACCGCGGCGAACAGGTCCATGTCGTCCGCACCCTCGGCCTCGACCCACAGCTTGAGCTTAAAATAGCCCGTCAATTCGGTGTCTTCGGTGAAGGTGTGGGAGAAGACGGCGTGCGGCTCGGCGGCGGTGGCGTCGTACGAAACGGCGGATGCCCCGCCAACCGGCTCCGGCTTCAGCGACCCGGTCGCGGCGTCCAGATAGAACGGCGTGTACTGGGTGCGGGCCAGCGGCCATTCCGCCTCGACCCGCTCCTCGCCGACATCGATGCCTTCGCGCACTTCGATCCGAACCTTCGGCCAATCATCCACCTCGTTCGGGACGCCTTTTAGGAAGCGGTCGAAGAAAGCCATCTGCCGCCGTGTGCTCTCCTTGGTGTACATGTGCGCCCATTTGTTGCGGCCATGCACCTCGAGCCACTTGTGTTCGCTTCCCAGGCGCATGAAGGCGGCCAGTGATCCGCGCGTGTGGACCGCGTGGTCGCTCCAGCAGGAGATCACGTAGGTCGGCACGTCGATCTTCTCGATCTCGGGCGCCTTGCTTCGCCAGTAGTCGTCCAGGAACGGGTGAAGCTTCATCGCCGTCACCCAGTTCTCCGCTCGGTTCAGCGAGTAGCGCACCTGCGCATTCCAGAAGTTGACGAACCCGGGGTTGGGAATCCCGCCATGCGCCACGATCTCACGATACAGGTCGCTCATTCCATCATAGGGCATCAGCGCGGCTAGGTGCGGCGGCCGCGTCACGCCGGCGAACCACTGCACGATGCCGAAGTAGGAGGCGCCGCCCATGCCGACCTTGCCGTTGGACCAGGGCTGTCTGGCGATCCACTCGATCGTGTCGTGGATGTCGTCGCCCTCCTGCGGCGACCAGGCGGTGGCGTCGCCCTCGGAGTGGTTGATGCCGCGGGGATCGGGGACGACGATGGCGTAGCCGGCCGGACACCAGACGAGCGGATCCTGCGCTTCGATCGGGGCGTAATCGGAAACACCGGAATTCTGTGTGAAGATCGACCGCATCGGTTCAGGCCAGCGGAAATGCTTGCCGTAGGCGCTCCACAGAATGATCGCGGGAAGCGGACCTTCGACCCCGGCGGGGCGGTAGATGTCGGTATAGATCACGACGTCGTCCCGCAGGCCGATCGCCACGTCGTAGTCGATGGTCAGGCCGTCGACGGTGACCCGACGCGGGTTGAAGCCAGGGTATGCGCGATCCTTCGGGTCGAGCCCTGGCTCCATCACGTCGTCGTCTATGCCGTTGATCGTTTGGCCCAAAGCGGGTCTCCTTGTGTTCACTACAGTCGATTTACGCCGATCGCTTCCGCATGCAGACCGGCAGGCGGCCTCCATTGAGACGTAGACGGCTTTCTTCAGCCGCCGACCCGATGGTTGTTAGGCGACCTTCTTCACCGCCGTCGGCGCGAAGCGATCCAAGGTGGTGATCCCCTTGAAGTTGTGCGGTTGGATTCCCGCCATCAACCGACCGTAGTTCTCTGAGAGGGCCTCAAGGTTGAGCGCGCCGTGCAGGGTGATGACGCGGGCGTCCCGCCAAGCCCGCTGGATCGGCTCGCTCTCCATGATCGCCGTCGATCCGGAGTTCCTTTGCAGGAGCTCGATCGCTTCCGCGCACCACTTGGCGGCATAGGCCGTTTCAATGAGGACGCGGGCGCTGAACATCTGCATGTATTCCGGTTCGGCGGGTGTGCCGGCCGCCGCCAGGGCGCCCAGGCGATCGGTCTCCTCGGCGTTAGCGCGGGCCATCAAGGTTGCGGATTTGATCTTGGAGTGAACCTCGGCGAGCATCAGGTGGGTGAGCGGCGCCTCCAGCTGGTTCTTGTAGGTGGTGCCGCGGATGGGCCGACCGTCGGAGCGGTCGAGGAAGCGTTCCAGCGCGCCTTGAGCCAGGCCGATCGACATCCCGCCCATAAGGCTGAAGGCCCAGCCGAGCGTGGGCGCTTTCCAGAGAGACCCCTTCAAGCCATTATCCAAGGTCCCGCCGGCGATGTCGCGGAAGTCGACCACGCGGTAATCGGGCACGAAGATTTCGTCTACGGGAAGTTTGATGGAAACGCTTCCCGTCGCCTTCATCCCGGCGACCTTCCAGTCGTCGATGAACCGCAGCTCATTGAGGGGAACCTGCACCCCCACCAGGAACGGCCCCTCGCCTTCATCGGCGATACATCCAAGGTTGGTGTAGGGCGCCCAAAGGGAGTCGCTTCCAAAGGTCCATGGACCACCGGATATGATCCAACCGCCCTGGACGCGCTTGGCGCGCCCTTTGGACGCCGGAAAGTGGCTGGACCCCGCCACCCGCGGGCCGACCCACTTGCAACCGAACACCTCTTCGACGACGCGGGCGCCCGAACCGGCCGGGATCCAGTTGGTGGAGGCGCCGACCCACACCGTCCAACCGCATGAGCCGTCCCATTTGGCGACTTCCGTGATGACATCCAGCTGCTGGCGGACCGACAGTTCGTCGCCGCCGAACTCAGCGGGACTGCCGATGTTGAAGGCGCCGGTCGCGTCGATCTCGGCAATCGTTTCGTCCGAGTGACGGCCCACGCGCTCCGCGTCGAGCGCCCGCTCCCGCAACGATGGCCCAAGCGCCCGAACTTTATCGAGGATCGTCGTGAGCCGCTTGGACTTGTCTTGAGTTACAGTCATCGTCCTTCTCCTCTGGTCTCTACGCGCTTGCCTGATGGGCGGCGCTGGGGTGCTTCTCGGAAATCTCGGCCGAAGGACGCCACCATTTGTGCGGCTCCGGCGAAAAGCCAAACTGACGCTCGACCTCAAATGGGACAGACAGCGTCTTCATGTGGTGCGCGACGGCGCCGACCACGTGATTTCCACCCACAAACGAGGCGGGTTCGGGAACCGTCCAGGTGAGCCCCGCCGCCTTCACCCGCTCAAAGATGCCCTCGGTGTCCGCCGGGTCGCGATGGCCCACGGCCACGGTCTTAAAGCCCTGGCGATCGAGCGCATCGTCCAGCGCCCGCGTCCGGCCGGCCGGCGCGTCATACTGGACAAGCTCCAAAAAGGTCGTGCCGCCGCGCAGGGTGATGGTCCGGCGTCGGGCGTTGGGCAGACCCCAAAGCGCTTCATGATCGGCTGAATGCAGCTCCACCTCGGCCTTTTGCAGACCCACGGTGCCGCTAAAATAAGCGACGGCCTCGTCCAGGTCCGTCACCGACAGAGCGACATAGACGACGGCGGGGTCCAGATCGTGATAGTGGTCACGCTCGCCGGGCAGCCCCGCGCCTTCCTCCATGATCTCGACCGGGATGCCCACCGTGGGATCGCGAAAACAGACCCGGCGCAATCCACCGACCACGGCGGGCGCCGTGATGGTCGCGATACCAAGGGCGGCCAGCCGCTCCAGCGTTGCGTCGAAATCGGAGACCGAAACGCCCAGCCGGCAGAAGCCAATGTCGTTCGGCCGCCAGTCCGCCGACAAAGGCCGTTGAGGGGGGCAGGTGTGGGTCCAGAACTCGAGCTGCATAAGTTCCTGGCGGCCGACCATATACAGGATGAACGCGCCGCCCCACTCGCCAAGGCCCATCACCTGCCCATTATGCTGGGTGTAGGTGAGCCGATCGCCAGCCCCCGCAAAACCGAACACGGTGGAATACAGGTGCTTGCAGAAGGGCAAATTATTGCTGCCCATCACAATCTGGATGATGCCGGGGGCTTTCATGTCGCGCCGTTCTTCGCCGGCACGATCGGGAGCTGGACGTAGCTGGGATGGTCAGGGCCGGTGTAGATCG
>CAXTHJ010000072.1:0-13348 GCA_964243985.1 uncultured Caulobacteraceae bacterium
CCCCAAGGCCGCCGCCGCTGCGGACGCCAAGGGCGCCGGAAAGACCTCCGCTCCCGGAACCCCGCCTGAGAACGCCAACCCCTCATCCGGCAAGCCTGTCGCCACCGCCGCGGCCCCTGCCGGCGCGTCCTCGGGCGCTTCGACCTCGGTAAGCAGCCAGACGGGAACCGGCGCGGCGAGCGCGCCGGCGAAGGACACATCGACGGGCGCGGCGCCGCCCAAGTAGGGGTTGGCTGGCTGCCCATTGACGACGGTCTCTAAATCGACCGTCGCAAACCTAGGATTGGTGGCGAGCAGAGCCGTTAAGTGAACGGACGGAACGTGTGTGCGGCGCTCAGTGACGCGCACCGCCTTCTGTGGAAACGGCGCGCACGGTGAAGCCCGCGAGGACAAGAGCAGAAGTCGCGGCGGGAATCGCCATCACGGTCGCCACTTCCCATCGTGTAAAGTGTGCAGCCAACATGAAGCCCGCGATAGCCGGTCCGATCGCGCTGCTGGCTCGGCCGACTCCTACCACGAGGCCTGTCCCCGCGGCCCGGGATGAGGCCGGAAACGTCCGTGCGGTGATCGCATATAAGCCGATCATGCCGCCCATCAGAAAAATCCCGCACACAAATGCGTTGACGTAAAGCAGCGTCAGATGCGCGGGCAGATATCCAAAGATCATGGTCATTACGGCCGCGCCGCTAAAGACGATCAGCATCAGCCTCTTGAGCGGCGCCCACCGGGCCGCCCACCCAATGGCTGCGCCACCGACTATGCCGCCCAAGTTGAAGGCTACGGACGCCCGCGCCGCCTGCGCGGCTGAAAAGCCAAATTGCGCCACGATTTGCGGCGTCCAGCTCAACATGTAGTAAACAGACACGACGAAGAGCGCGTTTATCGCTGTCAGAAGAAGCGTTCGGTCGATCATCCCTTGTCCCAGAAGATCTCGATATCTGGGAGGGACGACCGCAGGATCCGCAGGCGGCAGATGGGAGATCTGCAACGCCTTGCAGCGAGCGAGGAACAGATTGATCTTGGTCAAGGCGTTCGACGGCCGCCTTGAAAGCAGAAAATGCACCGACTCCGGTAGGCAGAAATAAACCACCGGCCAAAGCAAGGCCGCGGCGCCGCTTCCCAGCAAGAAGATCGACCGCCAGCCGTAGTGGGGGAGCAGCAGGGCGACCACAAGCCCGCCGACGACCCCGCCAATGGGGTAGCCGATGGCGGCGACACCCACCGCAACATCGTGCCGCCGGGCGTTCGCATACTCGGCGGCCAAAGGATAGATGACCGAAATCATTGCCCCGATGCCCAGGCCCGTCAGAATCCGCCAGCCGAGCAGCATCTGTACGGATTGCGCCAGCGCCGTCAGAAGCATTCCGACCGCTAGGATGGCTAAGGTGATCAGGATCATGGCGCGCCGCCCGATGCGGTCGGCGAAGGGCGCAATGCCGAGGGATCCAATCGCCATGCCCGCAAGGCCTGCAGAAAACACCATGCCCAGGGTCGCTTTGCTGAGCGACCACTGTTTGACGATGCCTGGAGCGGCGAAGCTCGCCGCCATCACGTCGAAGCCGTCTAGCGCGCATAAGGCTACGGTTATCGCGATGGCCACCACCTGGTAGCGGCTCATGGGCGTTGCGAACAGGGTCGCCCGTGGATCATCGCCGGATGTGGAGGCCATTGTCACCGGCGCCAACTTGAGAAGATCGCGAGGCGCGGCGCGGCCGCTTCAAGGTAGCGGAGCAGCTTCATCCATGTCCCCACGTTTTGACCTATGCGCAGATCACAGGCGCACAGAAGCGATACGGATCTCGTAGCCGGTCGCTCCATAACCAATCCAGGTCAATGACGCAGATTGCAAATTGGCCTCCGCGATTTTCCGAAAGCCTTGCCATGACGATCGAAAGGCTATTCCAGCCACCCCGCGACATTATTCCCGCCGAAGACCATCCGGCGGATGCTCGGGTGAGTTAGCCCCGCGCTGAACCCCGGCTGAGCGGCGCTGGCCTCGTTCAAACGCTTCATCTGCGCCTCGCTCAGCTCTATCTCCATCGCATCGATATTGGCCGCCAACTGCGCTGCGGTTCTCGCACCGATGATCGTCGAGGCGACGCCGGGGCGCTGCGTGACCCAGCGCAAGGCGACCTGGGACATGGGCCGATCAAGTTCGCCCGCGACTGTCTTCAGGGCAGCGAGCACGTTCCAGTTGCGCTCAGTAAATTTGCTGTCGCCGAATGGATTGGCGCCGCTGAGCCGGCCGGTGTTCTTGGTGTCCTCGCGGCGGTATTTACCGGTCAGGAAGCCCCCTGCCAGCGGACTCCACGGCATCACGCCCATGCCCGCCTCACGCGCCGCCGGGAAGTGCTCGCTTTCGACGTCGCGGGCGACGAGGGAGTATTCCACCTGGATGGCGATCGGACCCGGCACGCGGCGCTCCGCGGCGATGGTCGCCGCCTTCATCGCCAGCCACGCGGGCATGTCCGAAAAGGCGTAGTAGCGGATCTTCCCCGCCCGCACCAAGTCGCCCAGCGTCTGGACTATCTCCTCGACAGGCGTGACGCCGTCCCAGATATGCATCCAGTAGAGGTCGATATAATCGACCCCCAATCGCTTCAGCGAAGCGTTCAGCGCCCGGTGAATGTTCTTTGCTCCGGCTCCCCCCGCGTTGGGGTTTCCCGCCCCCGCCTGATTCGGGACCAGCGGACTGGCCGAGCCGTTGAAGGCGCCGGTCTCCTTGATGAACTGGCCCACCAGCCGCTCGCTTTCACCGCCTGAATAGATGTCAGCGGTGTCGACGAAATTGCCGCCTGCCGACCGATAGGATTGGAAGATTTCTCGCGACGTCGCCTCATCCGCGCCCCAGCTCCCGGGACCGAAAGTCATCGTGCCGAGCGCTAAAGGACTGACCACAAGGCCAGACCGACCCAGGGTGCGAAAGGCGTTGAGCGACATGGCGGAGACTTTCATAACGGTTGCTACGAAAACCTGATGAACGCCTTGCGCGGCGCCGTCAACCTATTCCATAGTGTGCGCTATGAAATCTCTTGATCCGTCGCGCACGCGCGGCCGGCCGCTGTCCTTCGACCGGTCCGTGGCCTTGCGCCAAGCCATGCTGACGTTCTGGCGTCACGGCTATGAAACGACGTCGATCACCGATCTGACGGCGGCGATGGGCGTCACCACGCCGAGTCTCTACACAGCGTTTGGCGACAAGAAACGGTTGTTTCTCGAAGCGGCGCGCCTTTATGCAGGTGATCCTGAAGCCATGGCTGAAGCGATCGCTGCGGCGCCGAGCGCGGTCGAGGCCGCCCGCGCTTTGATGACCGACGCGGCGATCGCCTATACTGGTGAGGAAACCCCAAGGGGATGTCTTCTCGCCAGCGCGACGGCCAGCGGATCTGCAGCGTCAATCGATGTGCAGGCGGCCGTCGCCGAGGTGCGGCGCCGCCTTCGGCACGCCCTACTGGAACGGATCGAGCGCGACATCACCACCGCAGCCCTGCCCCCGGACACAGATGCGGAGGCGCTGGCGGGACTGGTGCTGATCGTTATGCAGGGGATGTCGGTCTTGGCGCGGGACGGCGTGACCCGCGCCGTTCTGCTGGCCTCGGTGGAGGCGGCGCTCCGCGCTTGGCCGCGATCAACGTGCACTTGAGGGTCGCGGCGGCGGCCGGCAGAACGGCACCAAGACGAGGGCGCCGAGGAAGGCGAACGCCATCATGCGGAACACCTCGTCGAACGCGGTGGAGAGCGCCTGGCGGCCGATGAGACGCGCGAACTCTCCCCGGGCCAGCGCGGCGGCGCGGGTCGGGTCGGGCGCAAGATGTCCCATCCGCGCCGCAAGCCGCGCGACGAAGTCCCTCGCCGCGGCTTTACCTGCAAGCGCCTCGCCCAGCCGCTGGGTCGCCCCGAGCGTCTGGTTGTAGAGCCAGACGTTGGTCACCGCGATCCCGATCGCTCCGCCCAGATTGCGCATCAGGTTAAACAGGCCGGAGGCCGAGCGCAGCTCCGGCGGAACAAAGCCGATCAGCGCCATGCCGACGCTCGGCACGATACAGAGGGTCGCGGAGAAGCCGCGCAGAAGTTGCGGCCACAGCAGCTGACCAAAGCCCCACTCCGGACCCATCGCCGAAAGCATCCACAGACTAATCGCAAAAAGGATCAGACCCGGCGTGATGAGAAGGCGTGGATCCACGCGCGTCGACAGGGTGGCCGCGACGGCCGTACCAAGTAGTTGGCCTCCTCCGGTGACGAACACCGTCAGGCCGATGTCCAGGCTTGAGTACCCCCTGACCCGCGCCAGGAACACGGGAATCAGATAGGTCGAGGCGTAGACACCAAAACCGATCACCAGGTTGAAGATGCAGGCGAAGGCGAAGGTCGGCTTGCGGAAGGGCGTGAGCTTGACGATCGGCGCGCCCGAACGAAAGGAGCGTTCGAGGAACAACAGGAAGGCGACGAACGAGAGCCACGCCGCCGTGGCGATCAACGGGTCCGCCAGCCAACCACGCCTTTGCCCCTCCTCCAGCACGTATTCCATTCCGGCCAGAAACACCGCCATCGCCCCTAGGTGTGACCAGTCGATCCGACGCAACAAGGCGGGATCGCCGCGATCCACGCCGCGAATAAAGACCAAAGCCAGGGCGGTCGCGGCGATCCCGGGCAGGACGTTGATGTAGAACAGCCACCGCCAGCCCGCCGTGTCTGTGATAAGGCCCCCGACGGTCGGGCCAAGGGTCGGGGCAAGCACCGACACCAGGCCGAGGATCGCCGGCACCATGGCCCGGTCGCGTCCGGTGAACATCTGGATGCCGGTGGAGAAGACGGTCGGCACCATGGCCCCGCCGACAAAGCCCTGGATCGCGCGGAAGGCGATCATGCTGTCGATGTCCCAGGCAAGACCGCACAGGGCGCTGGCGGCGGTGAACAGCCCCGCCGAGAGCGCAAACACGAGCCTGGTGCCAAGGGCCTGGACCAGGAAGCCGGAGAAGGGGATCATCACCAGCTCGGCCATCAGATAAGCCGTCTGCACCCAGCTGATCTCGTCCGGCCCGGCAGAAAGACCCGCCTGCACCTGGGTTAGAGACGCGGCGACGATCTGAATGTCGATCAGGGCCAGGAACTGCCCAAAAGCCATGACCGCGAAGATCAGGAGCTTGCGCCTGTGCGGAAGGTCCGCCGGCGAGAACGGGCGAAGCATCTCCCCGCTCGCCGTCACGGCGTCACGCGCGCCCGAACGACCCCTTCAGCGATCCAGATCGTGGCGGCGGATTTCATGGGGATAACCTCGCCTCGCCGGTCCGTAGTATGATAATCATCATACTCATTGTAGAGCCGAGTGCAAGCTTGGCGGATCGATACTAACTCTGCAGCCAAGTTACCGGGCGCCGGCTCGAACAGTTGGCCTTGGCTTAGAGGCGTCGAAAAGCGCTCGGCGCTCCCGAGCCTGACCCGGCCGCATCGATCCGCTTCACGGCGTCCGCCAACACCTCGATGGAGACGCACATGGCGCTAGCGTTGGCATGCAGGAGCCGGGTTTCGTCCAGCATGATCCCCACGTGCCCCGGCCAGAACGCCAGATCGTTACGCAGCAGCCCCTTCAGGTCTGCGCCGATCTCCAGCACGTCCCCCAGCGCCCGCTGCTGATCGCTGTCGCGGGGACAGGCATGGCCGCAGGCGTAGAGGGCCTGCTGCACCAGACCCGAGCAATCCAGCCCGTCCGAGCTGCGCCCGCCCCAAAGGTAGGGCACGCCGAGGAATTGCAGCGCCATGGCGGCGGGATCGTCCGCGAAGGCGCCGATGGCGGCGAGGTGATGCTCCACCACCCAGCCCGAACCGTGCAGCTTGGCGAACCGGCCTTCACGCGCCTCGACGCAGGCAAAGGCGTTCAGGGACAGGCGGTGGACCACCGGCGTCTTGATGGAAGGTTCCAGGAAGGCGAACGTCGCCAGCGCGGCGATGCGATGGGTCGGCGGCGGCCCGGGCTCGCCGAGCGACGCCTCCTCAACCCAGCCCACATACCCGTCGCGGACCGCCTGCCCGAAGACGAAACCGTCCCGCGTTTCCAGCACTTCGAACCCTTCGCCGAACAGGAGCTCGTCGGCCTGCTCCGCATCGACGTCAGGAGCTTTCAGAATGCCCGCCCGCGCCGCCGTGGCCTGCATGGGCGTCGGCGCGGCATATCGGCGGGCGGAGACGACGCCCTCCAGCGCAGCGGAGGCTACATCGGCGGTCGCCAAGGTCAGGCGCGCATCAAACCCATCCATCAGCTAAAGCGCGCCTTCAGGACGGCGTAGAGGGCGCGGATCGCCTGCGCCTCGGCGCCCACGGGCCAGCCCGGCCGGGCGCGGGAATTCCAGGCGAAGATGTCCAGGTGCATCCATGCGCCGGACTTTGGCGCGAACCTCTTAAGGAAAAGCGCCGCCGTCACCGATCCCGCCTGCGCCCAAGCGTCGGAATCGTTCTTAAGGTCGGCGATGTCGCTGTCCAGCGACGCCTCGTACCCGGCCCACAGCGGCATCCGCCACAGAGGATCGGCGTAGTCGATGCCCGCCTTCGCCGCCTCCGCCGCCAGATCATCATCCGCCGTATAGAAGGGGATCACTTCGGGCCCGAGCGCCGTCCGCGCCGCGCCGGTGAGGGTGGCCAGATCGATGGTCAGCGCCGGCTCAAGCTCCCCAGCCCTTGTCAGGGCGTCGGCCAGGATCAGGCGGCCCTCCGCATCGGTGTTGCCGACCTCGATGGTCAGGCCGGCGCGGGAGTTCAAAACGTCTCCCGGCCGCATGGCGTCGCCGGAGATGGCGTTCTCCACCACCGGCGTCAGCACCACCAGCCGCACCGGCAGGTCGGCGCCCATCACCAGCCGTGCGAGCGCCAGGGCGTGGGCCGCACCGCCCATGTCCTTCTTCATCCACCGCATCCCGGACGACGGCTTGATGTCGAGCCCGCCGGTGTCGAACACCACTCCCTTGCCGACGAGGGCGATCAGCGGCGAGGTGTCGGTGGCCTTGGCGCCCCGCCACGTGATCTCGATCATGCGGGGCGCCCGATGCGGGGCGGCGGCGCGACCGACGGCATGGACGGCGGGGTAGTTCGCCTGCAACAGCACGTCACCCTCGATCACCGTGATCTCTGCGCCGAAAGCGTGGGCGATCTCGCGGGCGATGGTCTCGATCTGCAGCGGACCCATGTCGCTAGCCGGCGTGTTGACCATGTCGCGGGCGAGGGCGGCGGCGTGTTCGATGCGGCGCGCTTCGGTGAGCGCCGCCTCATCCGTCACCACCAGCCGGGGGCGAGGCTTGCCGCGCTCTTTTTTGTAGCGATCAAAGCGGTAGCCGCCCAGGGCGAAGGCGAGTGCGGTCTGCTGGGAGTCCAGAGGCGATTCCGCGAGGATGTAATCTCCGGCGGCGAGCTTGGCCGGAAGCGCCCGCAGCGCCATCGGCCCCGCCATGTCGCCCAGCCCGAACAGCACCCGCTCCGTCCGGCCGTCAGCGGCGGGAACGGTCAGCACCTGCCCTGCCTTGCCCTTGAACGACGTCGCCTCCGCCAGCCCGCGGGTCAGGGGATCGAGATGCGCCAGCACGCTCTCCAGCCCGACCTCCGTGACCAGCCGCACGGGAATCGGCGCGCCGGCTCCTTCATCGGGGGCAATCAAGACTTCAGAATGAGGCTCGGACACTCGGGGCTCCAGGGCAGGCCGGGGGCGGCCGATGTATGCTTAACGCTTCGTTGACGCGGCCGCGCGATGCTCGGCGAGCCGTTCTTCCTAGAGGCGCCGATCCATGTCCTGCAAGTCTGCAACCCCGATTGCCCTCATCTCCCTCCTCACCGCTCTGACCCTGAGCGTCGCCGGTCCCGCCTCGGCCTGGCCCTTTGGCGGCGCGGCCAAACCGCCAGCGCCTGCCAACGCCAAGACCGACCCCAATGCGCCGAAGAAGGCGACCCCCGTCGAACGGGCGGAGGCGATGAAGCTCGATCCCCTATCCCGCGCCGCCTTCTGGCAGCACGAACTGACCCTCGACCCCGCGGACCAGGAGGCAGGCGTCGGCCTCGCCGCCGCGCTCCGCAGTATGGGCAAGTACGACGAAGCCGCCGACCAGGCCGACCGGGTGGTGGTGATCGCACCCAAGAACGAAGAGGCGTTGCTGGAATCCGCCCGCGACCACATCGGCGCCGGCCACGGCTTCTACGGCATCCAGCCCCTGAAGGACGCCGAGACCCTGGCGCCCAAGGATTGGCGGCCGGTCTCCCTGATGGGCGTCGCTTTGGAGCAGACCCAGCGGCCGGACGAGGCGCTCGTGGCCTATAACCAGGCGCTGAAGCTATCGCCCAACAACCCGGCGGTGCTCTCCAACCTCGCCCTGTTCTACGCCACGCGGGGAGATGCGGCCCAGGCCGAGACGTTGCTTCGCCTCGCCGCCGCCCAGCCCGCCTCCACGGCCAAGGAGCGCCAGAACCTCGCCCTCGTGCTTGGCCTCGAAGGCAAGACGGCGGAGGCCGAACATCTGATGCGCCAGGACTTGCCGCCGGAAGTGGCCGACGCCAACCTGGCCTATTTCAAGGGCGCCGCCGCGCCACAGCCCCTAGCCCCCACGGCGGCGGTGCAGCCCGCGCGAGCTCCGATACAGCCGGCGCGCACCTGGACTTCGGTGCAGCAATCCGACGCCAAGGGCGGCTAGTCTTCCACGCCTCTACCGCCGCCGCGCCGCCCGGCGTTCACGCCGATTGCTGCTCTGCGCGTCGCCGACCAGAGCGAGGTTGGCGCGGCGGAGCTTGGCGCCGGCTTCGTCGTAGAGGAAGGGCACGAAGGCGTAGCGCACGCCCTTGGTCACCGGCGTCGCCTCGTGCAGCAGAGCGCAGGAGAACACCGTCGCGCCCCCTGCCGGCGGCTGATAGGTGCGTCGCCCGAACTCGGGAAAGCGCAGTTCTCCGCCCTCGTAGTCGCCGGTGTTGAGGTTCAGGCTGACGGCGAACTTGCGGTGGGCGGTGCCGGCGGTGACGTCGTCGCGATGGGGGGAGAAAAAGCCCCGGTCGTGTTCGCCGTAGCGGGTGATCAGATAGCGCTCGATCTCCGTCGCCTGCCAGCCAAACGCCCGCTTGACCATGGGTAGAAGGCGGGCTTCCAGCTTATGCTTGAGCGCCGCGAGGAGGTCGGCGTCCTCTACCGTCACGTCTTGTCGCCGTTTCAGGGCCGTGTTGATCAGGTCGAAGGTGCGCCCGCCCACATCGGCGGCGAAACCGGATTCCGCCGGCTCGCCCGCGTTGAAGTAGTCGATCAGCGCGGTACAAAACTCCGGCTCGAAGATGCGGGGGAGAGTCAGCACCGGAGCGAAAGGGCTCTGCTCCAAGGGCGGTTCGGCGGCCAGTTCCTGCTCCAGCCGGTCCAGCACCGCGTCCGCCGCCTCGATCGGCTCGGCGGCGACGATGCGGAAGCCGCGGTCAATCAGGAAGATGGCGGGGCGAAGATGCCCGCCGTCCACGAGGCCATAGAGCCGGCTCACCTTCTGGTCGAAATCCCAGAAATAGCGGAGGCCGAAGGGCGCGTTGGCGAGACCGCGCTCGATCCGGTCCTTCATATCCACGCTCACCCCATAGAAGGCGGCGTCAGCGTCGTTGAAGAGGGCGCGGCGAGCCAGGATCTTGTCATGGGCGTCGCGGCAAACCTCCGCCCCCAGGGTGCCGAACACCATCAGGACGATCCAACGCCCCGCCGCCACCTCGACGGAATAGTTGGCGATCCCATCCGTCTCGGCGGTGAAGAAGGGCGCGGGTTCGCCAAACGCTGGCGGCTGCAATTGAGGCGAAGCAGGGGGCATGGCGTCTCCGAATCACGGGCGATTCAGCCCTGCGAGCTTGGCGCCATGATGGCGGGATTGAAACGGCGGCCGATCCGGTGTTTGCACGCGCCCGCTGACGCGACCCTTTGCAACCCGATCACACACTGCCCCACAGCAGCCGCTTTTAACCGTTAGCCCTCCGGAATGCCGATGCCCCCGATCCGATCCTTATTCGCCGCCGCCATCCTTCTCGCGCCCGCCACCGCCTTGGCGCAGCAGGCGGTCCGCCCCGGCTATTGGGACTACACCACCTCCACCATCCTGCCGGGGTCGAGCGATGGGAAACGGTGCGTGAAGCCTGACCAGATCGACGAGTTCATGTCCGGCCCGCACAACAAGCACTACAAGTGCGTCTACCCGATCAAGCACGTCGGCGACGGGCGCGCCATGTTCGACGGCGAATGCGTCAGCAAGCACGACCAGCACTATAAGATTTCCGTTGCGGGGACCTACGACCCCACCCACTTCACTTTAAAGGGTCATATCCAGGGCACGCTGCTCGGCTTGCCGCTGACCTCGCCCATCTCCATCGAAGCCAAGTGGATCGGCGCTGAATGCCCGGCGGGCGCCAAGTAGCCTGATCTATCCCGCAAAAATCACATTAGTGGCAGTAAAAGTTTAATCCTATATTGATAGGTAGAGCGCTCAACAAAGCCGCGCAAGACTTTAATTCCGATATATAGCTATAGAACCTGCGAATAAGCAAAGTCCCATACTGATGACGCCCAAGCTAAAAGGACGATCTTCTCCTAAACCGTCTATTATAATTGCGTGCGTCCATATCCAAATACCATAGCCAATTATAATCACTCCAAATAATCCACACAACACAGCAGCAATATTTTTAAACACAATATGCTCCCATGTTATTCTCGAATGACCTTCCTCAACGCAGGAACACGGCCACATCTAATGAATGTTCATGCTAGAGAATTCAACAGCATAGCCAAAGGCAACCTCACCTTTTGCATCGGGAGGATAGATCCGGCTTGTATGCCTCCCAACTGATGGTGCCACATCTAGTAGGGAACAAATCCCGAATCGGACAGCATCACTGATTCGGACCTGATTCGTTTCGTGGCTGTTCCGCCGTTAACCATAAGCTTGTTAACGTTTGCAAATCGGCGCCGCTCCGCTTGTGGACGGCGGCTGAATCGCCCAAGTTCCAGATCATGAGCGACCGCCCCTCCGGCCAGGCGCCCTCCCGCCTGGTCGCCGTTCTCGGGCCCACCAACACCGGCAAGACGCACCTTGCCGTGGAGCGGATGCTCGGCCACGCCTCGGGCATGATCGGCTTGCCGCTGCGGCTCCTGGCGCGGGAGGTCTACGACCGGATCGTCAAGCTGCGCGGCCCTCGCGCGGTCGCCTTGATCACCGGCGAAGAGAAGATCGTCCCGCCGAACGCCGTCTATTTTGTCTGCACGGTGGAGGCGATGCCGCTCGGCCGCCCGGTGGAGTTTTTGGCCATCGACGAGATCCAGCTCTGCGCCGATCCGGGGCGGGGGCACATCTTCACCCAGCGGCTGCTGCACGCGCGGGGGCGCAGCGAGACCATGTTCCTAGGCTCCGCCGCCATGGGGCCTCTGATCCGGCGGCTCCTGCCGGGGGTGGAGATCGTCTCGCGGGAACGGTTCTCCACCCTCGCCTACGCCGGCTCCAAGAAGCTGACGCGATTGCCCCGCCGTTCCGCCGTGGTCGCCTTCTCGGCCGAGCAGGTCTACGCCGTGGCCGAGCTGATCCGGCGGCAAAGGGGCGGCGCGGCGGTGGTGATGGGCTCGCTCTCGCCCCGCACCCGCAACGCCCAGGTGGCCCTGTTCCAGTCGGGCGAGGTGGATTTCCTGGTGGCCACCGACGCCATCGGCATGGGCCTGAACATGGACGTGGACCATGTGGCCTTCGCCGGCCTTCGCAAGTTCGACGGCAAGCGCACCCGCTGGCTGACGCCCCCCGAAGTGGCGCAGATCGCCGGTCGCGCGGGGCGTTACAAGCGCGACGGCACGTTTGGCGTCACCGGCGAATGTGCCGAGATGGACGAGGACTTGGTCCAGTCGGTGGAGCAGCACAGCTTTCAGCCCATCCCCGCCGCCGAATGGCGCGCGGCCGACCTCGACTTCACCAACCTCCCCGCCCTGATCCGCTCCTTGGCGCGGCCGCCGCTGAAGGACGGGCTGAAGCTCGCCGAAGCCGCGCTGGACGAGACCACCTTGAAGGCCATGGCGGGCGACGCCGAGGTACAGGCCAAGGCCAAGAACCGCGACCACCTCCACCGCCTCTGGGAAGTCTGCCAGACGCCGGATTTCCGCAAGACCACCTTCGAGGAGCACATGCGCCTCGTCCACGAGGTGTTCGACCGGCTGACCGGCCCTGGCCTCGCCGGCGCCGCGCGGCTTTCCGAAGACTGGATCGCCGGGCAGTTTCAGATGCTGGATCACACCGCCGGCGAGATCGACGTCCTGGCTCAGCGCCTCGCCGGGGTGCGGACCCTCGCCTACATCGCCAATCGGCCGGACTGGCTGGTCCGCCCCGGCGAGTGGCAGGGCAGGACCCGGGCTTTGGAGGTCCGCCTTTCCGACACCCTGCATGAGAAGCTGATGCAGCGGTTCATCGACCGGCGCACCAGCGTTTTGATGCGCTCCCTCAGTGTCGGTGACGAGGTGCTGGCCGGGGTCGCTGACGATGGGGCGGTGACGGTGGAGGGCCAGGTCGTTGGCCAGCTCAAGGGCGCAGTGTTCGCCGCCGCCGAAGGGGCGACGGCGCTTGAGAACCGCGCGCTCCGACACGCCGCCCAGCGCGCCGTCGCCCCGGAGATCGCCCGCCGCCTCGGCCGCCTCGCCGCCGCAGAGGATGCCGATTTCGCGCTCCTGCCCGACGGCACGATCTTGTGGCAGGGGCAGGCGGCGGGGCAGCTTTCGGGCGGGCGCCCGTTCGCGCCCCATGTGCGGCTCCTCGGCGATCTCGGCCCGGCGCCGGTGCGGGAGCGGGCTAAGGCGCGGTTGGAGGCTTTCATCGCCGCCGAAGCGGGCCGCAAGCTCGCGCCTCTGCGCCAGATTGAACTGGCGATGGCGGAAGGGCGGATCAAAGGCTTGGCGCGCGGGATCGCCTATCGCCTGCTGGAGGCTGGCGGCGTGCTCGACCGCCGAGCGGTGGCGACGGAGCTGAAGGCGCTGAGCCAAGGGGAGCGGCGGGCGCTCCGCACCCTCGGAGTCCGCTTCGCCGCTTTCACCCTCTACGCGCCGGCTCTTTTGACCGAGGAGGCTCGGGCCGTCGCCGCCGCCTTCGCCCATCTCGCGGCGCCCCGTTGGCGGCCGCCGACCGATCGGCCCAACCGCCTGCCGGAGCCACAGCCCTCGCCGCGCGCCCTCGCCGCCTATGGCCTGCAGGCGTGCGGTCCGATGGCTGTTCCCGTGCAGCAGCTTGACAGGCTTGACGCCCACCTTCGCGAAACACCCCCCGTGGCCGGAGCGGTGACGCTGACGCCCGAGGCGCTGGCCGATCTCGGCTGGGATGACGGCGTCGCACGCGAA
>CAXTHJ010000073.1:0-13170 GCA_964243985.1 uncultured Caulobacteraceae bacterium
ACATCACCGTCTGCCTGCGCCCCTTCCGCGCCGCCGGACCGCGCCTCGACACCGAGACCATCGGCGATACGCTGATCGTGCATAACTACGGCCATGGCGGCAGCGGGTGGTCGCTGTCCTGGGGCTCTGGGACCATCGCGGTGCGGAAGGCGATGGCGTCGAGCCCGCGCGAGATCGCCGTGGTCGGCTGCGGGGCGCTCGGCCTCACCGCCGCCATCCTGGCGCAGCGGGCAGGCGCTCAAGTGACCATCTACGCCAAGGAGCTGACGCCGCAGACCCGCTCGGCCCGCGCCACCGGCAGCTGGACGCCGGATTCGCGCATCGCCCTGACCGACGCCGCCGGGCCGAAGTTCGGCGATCTGTGGGAGGAGATGGCGCGCACCTCGTTCAAGGCGTTCAGAAGCTACCTCGGCCTGCCCGGCGATCCGGTGGAGTGGCGGGACCGCTATAACCTCTCCGACCTGTCCCCCGAGCAGCGCCACGCGCAGCAAACCCCCGATCCCCTCGGCTTCGCCCACTACGAAGATCGCCTGAGCGACATCGAGCCGAACTTCGAGACCATGCCGCCCGGCTCGACCCCCTTCGCCACGCCCTATGTGCGCCGCGCCTCCCAGCTGCAGTTCAACGTGGCCGACTACGCCCACACCCTGATGAGCGACTTCTTCGCCGCCGGCGGCAAGTTCGAGCGGCGCGAGTTCCATGCCCCGTCCGAACTGGCGCAGCTGAAGGAGAAGGTGGTGATCAACTGCCCCGGCTACGCCGCGCGGGCCCTGTGGAAGGACGAGAGCGTCGTCCCCGTGCGCGGCCAGATCGGCTGGCTGATCCCGCAGCCGGAGGTGACCTACGGCCTCTTCTACAACGGGGTCAGCATGGTCTCGCGGCGGGACGGGATCGTGGTGCAGATGGTCTCCGGCGGCGACATCCGCGGCTATAAGGACGAGAACGAGACGCCCGACCGCGCGGAGTCCGAAGGCGGGGTCGCTCTGCTCGCCGAACTATTCGCTAGGTCTCGGGTCTCCCGTCAGGCCTGACGCAGGAAAGCCACCTGGGCCGCGCCCCAGGTGCGCGTGTCGATCAGCTCAAAGCCGCCAAGGTCGAGGTCCGGCTCATCGGCGGCGCGTTCAAACACGATCAGGGCGCCGGGCTTCAGCCAGCCGCCCTTGATGAGCTCCGCTATCGCCCGCTCGCCCAACCCCTTGCGATAAGGCGGATCGAGGAAGGCAAGGTCGAAGGGGCCGCCCGCGCTGGAGTGGCAGACGCCGAGGTCGGCCGCGTCGCGCCGATGCACGCGCGTTTCGCCGAACAGGCCAAACGCGTCCATGTTCTCCCGGATCGCGCCCCGCGCCGCCTCATCCGTCTCCACGAACAGGCAGTAGGCCGCGCCTCGGGACAGCGCCTCCAGGCCCAAGGCGCCCGAGCCGGCGAAGAGGTCGATCACCTTCGCGCCCTCAAGGTCCGGGGCCCAGGCGGCGTGAACCATCACGTCGAACAGGGCTTGGCGCGTGCGGTCCGCCGTGGGTCGGGTGCCCTGCCCCGGCGGCGCGACAATGGCGCGGCCTTTGAAGCGGCCCGCGACAATCCTCAACCGGCGATCCTCAAGACAAGACCCTCAAACCTTCAGGCGTTGGGATAACTCGGGCCTTGCCCTTAAGCCTTTTCGAGCAAGCCCCGCTCCAACAGCCCCTGTTCGTGCAGCAGTTCGGCGATCTGCACCGCATTCAGGGCCGCGCCTTTGCGGAGGTTGTCGGAGACCACCCACAGGTTCAGGCCGTGCTCCACGGTGGGGTCGTTCCTGATGCGGGAGACGAACACCTCGAACTCGCCTTGCGATTCCTTGGGCGTGATGTAGCCGGTGTCGTCGCGCTTATCGATCACGGCGATGCCGGGGGCGTTGCGAAGGATGTCCCGCGCCTCGTCCTCGTCGAGGGGATGCTCGAACTCGATGTTCACCGCTTCGGAGTGACCCACCATCACCGGCACGCGGACGCAGGTGACCGTCAGCTTGATGGCCGGGTCAATCATCTTGTGGGTCTCGTTCCACATCTTCTGTTCTTCGTCGGTGTAGCCGTCGTCCTGGAACTGGCCGATGAAGGGGATGACGTTGAAGGCGATCTGCTTGGGGAACTTCTTCGGTTCGCTGGCGCCCAGCATGAACACCGCCTTGGTCTGATCCCAAAGCTCGTCCATGCCCTCCTTGCCGGCGCCGGAGACGGATTGGTAGGTGGAGACCACCACCCGCTTGATCTTAGCCGCGTCGTGCAGGGGCTTCAGCGCCACAACCAGCTGGGCGGTGGAGCAGTTGGGGTTGGCGATGATGTTTTTCTTGCGGAAGCCCCGCGTGGCCTCCGGGTTCACCTCTGGCACGATCAAGGGCACGTCCGGGTCCATCCGCCAGGCGGAGGAGTTGTCGATAACCACAGGGCCGGCGCGGCCGATCTTCTCCGCCCACTTCCTGGAAAAATCGCCGGAGACCGACATCAGCACGATGTCGACCTTGGAGAAATCGAAGGTCTCCACATCGCGGCACTTGATGATCTTCTCGCCGAACGAGACCTCCACGCCGATGGATTTGCGCGAGGCCACGGCGAAGATCTCGTCCACGGGGAAGTTCACTTCCTCGAGGATGTTCAGCATCTCACGGCCCACGTTGCCCGTGGCGCCGACGACGGCCACCCGGTAACCCATCTTCATCTCCTGCGGAGTCTTTTACGGAAGCTGCGGAGGTAGGCCTAAAGGCGGTTCAAAACAAGGCGCAGCTTAACCGATGGCGTTGCGCACCCCCGCCGCCATGGCGAAGGGCGAGAGGGCGGCGGCGGCGAGGCTGTAGGCGGCCAGGAACACCAGCCCCGGCGTCCAGGACAGGCCGGTGGCGAACGCCTGCACCGCGCCCGCCCCGAAGATCACCGGCGGGGCGAACAGGGGGAGCACGATCACGGCGATCAGCAGGCCGCCCCGCCGTGCGCCGAGCGCCAGCGCCGCGCCGATGCCGCCGGTGAAGGCGAAGCCGAGGCCGCCGAGGACCGCCGTGACGACGATCAGGGGCGCCAGCGTCGGCGATGCGCCCAAGGCTATGGCGATGAAGGGGGCGAGGATGGCCAGAGGCAGGCCCGAGGCGATCCACTGGGCTAGGCACTTGACCGCGCAGATCGCCTCCAGCGGCGGCGCGCCGAGGGTGAGCAGGTCCAAAGCGCCGTCCTCGAAATCCCGCTCGAACAGGCGCTCCAGCGACAGCAGGCTGGAGAGGGCCAGGGCCGCGAACGCCACGCCAGGCGCCAGGGCGGCTAGACGCTGCGGCTCCGATCCCGCGGCCAGGGGGAGCATCGTCGCCATCCCGGCGTAGAAGGCGCAGGCGTAGAGCGCGCCGCCGCCCTTGCCCCAGGCGAGGGCGAGTTCGCGGCGGAGGAGGATGAGGAGAGGGGTCATGGGAACGCCCAACTCCAACAGTAGTCCCGAGAGGGAGAGATCATGTCCCAATCTCCACCGTGCGCGCTGCTACCGGCAAAGGATCGTGCACGGCGGCGAGGATCATCCCGCCCCCCGCCAGATGCGCCGCCATCAGGGCGCCGAACCGCGCCCGGTTGGCCGCGTCCAGCGGCGCCATCGGCTCGTCCAGCAGCCACAGGGAGCGTGGCGCGGCGACCAAGCGGGCCAGCGTAAAACGGCGGCGCTGCCCGGCGGAGAGCTTGCGCACGTCTAGATCAAGGAGAGGCTCCAGGGTCAGCGCTTCGACGGCGCGAGCGATCCCATCCTCCGATCCGCCCGCCCAATGAGCCCAGAACCGAAGCTCCTCGCCCGCCGCGCGGTTGGTCTTCAACCCGTCATGATGGCCGAGGAGGTGCAGGCCGCCGGCGCACGCCTCCTCGGCCTCGATCGCGGCGCCCCCTTCGCCCACGAACCGGATGTCGCCGGCTTCCGGTCGCAGCAGGCCGGCGACGGCGCGCAGGAGGCTGGTCTTACCCGCTCCATTGGCGCCGGTGAGCGCGACGGCCTCGCCCGCTTGCAAAGTGAAGGACAGGCCCGCGAACAGGCGTCGTCCGCCTCGAGCCAGCGTCAGGTTTTCGACAGCGAGGCGGTGGATCACAACGCGCCCCGATGGACGCCGCAATCGGCGCAGTTTAAGAGACCCTCGCTCGCGCGGGATGAACGCGGCGCCCAATCGTGGAAAAGGCTTTCGGACGCTGTGAGTCCGGAACGCCTGCGCGCGGTCTCGGACGCGAGCTGGAGAACCGATCCTATGCCGTCCATCGACACGCTCAAAACCCGCCGCGACCTCACTGTGGGCCGAAAGAAGTACGCCTATTACAGCCTAAAGGCGGCGGAGGAAGCGGGCCTGACGGGGATTTCTGAGCTGCCCGTGTCGATGAAGGTGCTTCTGGAGAACCTCCTTCGTAAGGAAGACGGCAAGTCCGTCTCCGTTGAGGACCTGCGCGCCCTGGCCGCGTTCGTCGAAAACAAAGGCAAGGTCGAGTATGAGATCGCCTTCACCCCCGCCCGCGTGCTGATGCAGGACTTCACCGGCGTGCCGGCCGTGGTGGACCTGGCCGCCATGCGCGACGCCATGCGCGCGCTCGGCGCCGATGCCAACAAGATCAACCCCTTAAACCCCGTCGACCTCGTGATCGACCACTCGGTGATGGTGGACTACTTCGGCACCCCCAAGGCGTTCGACCAGAACGTGGACGTGGAATATGAGCGCAATGGCGAGCGGTACCGGTTCTTGCGCTGGGGCTCCTCCGCCTTCCGCGATTTCCGCGTGGTGCCGCCGGGCACCGGCATCTGCCACCAGGTGAACCTGGAATATCTGGCCCAGACGGTCTGGACCGCCGAGGAAGACGGCAAGACGCTCGCCTATCCAGACACCGTGGTCGGCACCGACAGCCACACGACGATGGTCAACGGCCTGTCCGTGCTCGGCTGGGGCGTCGGCGGGATCGAGGCGGAGGCGGCCATGCTGGGCCAGCCCATCCCCATGCTGATCCCCGAAGTGATCGGCTTCCGTCTCACCGGCAAGCTGCCGGAAGGCGCCACCGCCACCGACCTGGTGCTCACCGTCACCCAGATGCTGCGCAAGAAGGGCGTGGTGGGCAAGTTCGTGGAATACTTTGGCCCCGGCGTCGTCGGCCTCACCATCGAGGATCAGGCCACCATCGCCAACATGGCCCCCGAATACGGCGCCACCTGCGGCTTCTTCCCCATCAGCCAGGCCACCATCAACTACCTTAAGGAAACCGGCCGGGCCAAGGACCGCGTGGCGCTGGTGGAAGCCTACGCCAAGGAGCAGGGCTTCTGGGTGGACGAAACCTCCCCCGAGCCGGTGTTCACCGACACCCTGGAGCTGGACCTTTCCACCATCATGCCCTCCCTCGCCGGGCCCAAGCGCCCGCAGGACCGGGTCTTGCTCAACGAAGCCGCCGCCTCCTTCAAGCAGGCGTTGGCGCACGATTTCGGCAAGGCGGGGCACGAGACCGCGCGGATGCCGGTGGCGGTGGGCAAGGGCGAGACGCCGTTCGACGTCGGCCACGGCGACGTGGTGATCGCCGCCATCACCTCCTGCACCAACACCTCCAACCCCGCCGTGCTGATCGCCGCCGGGCTTGTGGCGCGGAACGCCGTGGCCAAGGGGCTGAAGGTCAAGCCCTGGGTGAAAACCTCCCTGGCCCCAGGCTCAAAGGTAGTGACCGACTATCTCACCAGCGCCGGCCTGCAGAAGGATCTGGACGCCCTCGGCTTCAACCTCGTGGGCTACGGCTGCACCACCTGCATCGGCAACTCCGGTCCCCTGCCCCAGGCCATTTCGGACGTGATCAACGCCGACGATCTCGTGGCTTGCAGTGTCTTGTCCGGCAACCGCAATTTCGAAGGCCGGGTGAATCCGGACGTCCGCGCCAACTATCTGGCCTCGCCGCCCCTGGTGGTGGCCTACGCCCTGGCTGGCTCCATGCAGATGGACCTGGTCACCGAGCCCCTGGGTATCGGAAAGGACGGCGCGCCGGTCTACCTGCGGGACATCTGGCCCACCAACGAGGAGATCGCCAAGATCCAGCGCAAGTCGGTGACCAACGCCATGTTCACCAAGCGCTATTCCAACGTCTTCGACGGGGACAAGCACTGGCAGTCCATCAAGGTGGCGGGCGGCCAGACCTATGCGTGGGATTCGACCTCCACCTATGTTCAGAACCCGCCCTATTTCCAGAATATGAAGATGACGCCCGATCCGGTCACGGACATTCAGGAGGCGCGCATCCTGGCCATCTTCGGCGACTCGATCACCACCGACCACATCTCCCCGGCCGGCAACATCCGCCCGACCTCGCCCGCAGGCCGCTATCTGCTTGAGCGCCAAGTGCGTCAGGACGAGTTCAACGGTTATGGCGCGCGGCGCGGCAACCACGAGGTGATGATGCGCGGCACCTTCGCCAACATCCGCATCCGCAACAAGATGACGCCGGAGATCGAAGGCGGCGTCACCAAGCACTATCCGTCCGGCGAGGTTATGGCGATCTACGACGCCGCCATGCAGTATCAGACCGAAGGCCGCCCCCTGGTGCTGTTCGCCGGCAAGGAATACGGCACCGGCTCCTCCCGCGACTGGGCGGCGAAAGGCACCAAGCTTTTGGGCGTGCGCGCCGTGATCGCCGAGACCTATGAGCGCATCCACCGCTCCAACCTCGTGGGCATGGGGGTGATCCCGCTGCAGTTCATCGAGGACGGCTGGCAGCGCCTCGGCCTCACCGGCGAGGAGATCGTCACCATTCGCGGCCTCGACCAGATCACCCCGCGCACGACGCTGCAGGTGGAGCTCTATCGCCCGTCCGACCATAAGACGGCGCGCTTCCCGGTGCGTTGCCGCATCGATAACCAGACCGAGCTGGAATACTTCCGCGCCGGCGGGGTGATGCAGTATGTGCTGCGCAACCTCGCCCGCGGCACCGAAGTTCCGGTCGCGGCCGAATAGGGCTCACGAACAGGTGAGGGGCGCAAACGGCGGGGATGCCTAAAGTGGCGGGGATGACCAGCTTTCGCCCCTCCGTCCGCGCTGCGGCCGTCGCCTGCGCCTTGCTGCTGGCCTTGGAGACGAGTGGGGCGCAAGCGCGCGCCCATCGCCACGGTCATGGCGCGGTTGAGCCGGTGGTGGTGGAGCTTTATACCGCCCAAGGCTGCTCCAACTGTACTAAAGCCAATGGGGTGATCGGCGACCTCAACGCCAAGAAGGGCGTCATTCCGCTGACCTTCTCCGTGGACCTTTGGGACTATCTCGGCTGGTCCGACACCTTGGCGCAGCCCGAATTCACCGCCCGCCAGCGCGCCTATGCGGGGCGGCTGAAGGTTCGGGAGATCTACACCCCCGAGATCGTGGTGCAGGGCGAGGCGGAGGGTCTCGCCACCGATCATGCCAAGATCGACGGCCTGATCACAAAGGCGCAAAGCGCGCGCCGGCACGGCCCCTTCATCCGCTTCCTGCGCCACGACGCCCACGTCCGCGTCTCAGGCCCGGGTCAGGCGGGCGATGTCTGGCTGATCCGCTACAATCCAGCGCCGCAATCGGTGAGGGTCAAATCCGGCGAGGCCAAGGGCCAGACCGTGACGGTGAAGAATGCCGTCCGCGAATTGAAGAAGCTCGGCGTCTGGCGCGGCGCCTTGAAGATCTACCCTCTTTCCAAAGCCGACGACTCCAGCTTGAAAACGGTGGTGATCGTCCAGGCGCCCAAGGGCGGCCGCATCCTCGCCGCTGCGCGGGGCTGATCCCTCAAAACCCCTTGCGGAGCTTAAGGGAAAAACGCTGCCGCCTGAGCAAAAGAAAAGCCCGCGAGCAGGGGGGATGCTCCCGGGCTCTTCTTTATCAATGGCGGCCGCCCCAGCAACCGAGCCGGGGGGCTGGGGGGGCTGTTCAGGATCCAGGACCAGTAGTTGTTCCCGACCAACCGACCATCACCTTATCGAGGCCGGATGGGGCGCCCGAAAGACCGGAATAGGGCCATTTCGTGTCTGTTGATGAGCAGCTCGACACGCGCCGCGCGCCGACACAGCTTTTGCGCCACGCCCCTCTTTCCACGCGCCCCGAAGCGCTTAGATTGTGGGGGCATGAGCCTCGATTTCTCGCCGCCGTCCTCCTCGCCGCGAACACCGCTGGTGTTCTTCGACCGGCCGGAGCTGGACCGGCTGCTGCGCCTTTATGGGCGGATGGTGGCCGCGGGCGACTGGCGGGACTACGCCATCGACGGCGGGCGCGAAGCGGCCACCTTCTCCGTGTTCCGCCGCTCCGGGGAGGCGGCGCTCTATCGGATGGAGAAGCAACCCGCCCTCGCCAAACGCCAGGGCGCCTGGTCGGTGATCGCCCAGGGCGGGGTTATCCTCCGCCGCGGCCACGAGTTGGAACAGGTGCTGAAGGTGTTCGACACCCGCAAATTCCGCGTGGTGGATTAGCCCTCAGCGATAGGGGCTCATCGAGAAGGGCCGATCCTTCACCCCGCTCGCCCACGCTTTGTTGGGCGTCGCCTGCATGACGAAGTGCAGTTCGCCGCCCGCCAGGATCTCCTCGTGCCGGATAAAGCTGCGGGTCAGCGGCTTGCCGTTCAGCGTGACGGCGCCGACGTAGGGGTGCGCCTCCGACAGGCCGTCCGTGGTGACGGTGAAGCTCTTGCCGTTGGGAAGCCGCATCACCGCCCTGTCTACGAACGGCCGGCCGATCACGTATTCGTTCGACGCGGGCGCCACCGGATAAAAACCGAGCGCGGTGAAGATCATCCAGGCGGACATCTGGCCGAGGTCGTCGTTGCCGACGAGGCCGTCCGGCGCGGGACGGTATTGGCTGTCCACGATCTGTTTCAGCCGCGCCTGGGTGCGCCAGGGCTGACCGGCATAGTCGTAGAGATAGGCCATGTGGTGGCTGGGCTCGTTGCCGTGCACGTACTGGCCGATCAAGCCGGCCATGTCCTCCACATTGGCGTAGCTCTTCGGATCCACCTTCTGGTCGAAGGTGAGGTCAAGCTTGTCGATCAGCGCCTTGTCGCCGCCCATGGCGGTGATCAGCCCGCCGATGTCCTGCGGTTCGTACTCGGTATATTGCCAGCTGTTGCCCTCGGTGAAGCCGGACTTCTCCCCGGCCTGCGCCGGATCAAACGCCGCGCGCCACGACCCGTCGGAGAGCTTCGGCTGCACGAAGCCGGTCTTGGGGTTGAACACCGCGCGCCAATTCTGCGCCCGCTTGTCGAAGGTCTTAGCGACATCCGAGCGGCCGAGGGTCCTGGCGGCGGCGGCGATGGTCCAGTCGTCGAAGGCGTACTCCACCGTCTTGGAGACCCCCTCGCCGTCGAGGTCGGTCGGCACGTAGCCGAGCTTCATGTAGGCGCCGAGGTGGCCGTAGGGGGCGTAGGTGGCGCTGGCGGTCATGGCGGCCACGGCGCGGTCGCGGTCGAAGCCCGGCGCGTTCTTGACGATGGCGTCGGCGATCTCGGGCACGGCGTGATAGCCGATCATGCACCAGGTCTCCTGCCCCTGGTATTGCCAAACAGGCAGAATGCCGAACGGGCTTTCCTCGCGAGAGGCGATGAGCGAATTCACCACGTCCGCCGTCCGCTGATAGGGTTGGATCAGGGTCATCAGCGGCTGTTCGGCGCGGAAGGTGTCCCACAGCGAAAAGGTCGAGACGAAGGTGAAATCCTTGGTGGTGTGAACCTCGCCGTCCGGCCCGCGATACTGCCCGTCCACGTCCTGCGAGACGCTGGGCGCCTGAAGGGCATGGTAGAGCGAGGTGTAGAGGGTCTTGCGCATGGCCGGTTCGACGTCGAACTGCACCGAACCCAGCGCCTGTTCCCACGCCTTCTTCGCCGACGCGCGCACGGCGTCGAAATCGAAGCCCGGCGCCTCGGCGTCGAGATTGCGGATCGCGCCGTCCTCGCTCACCGGCGAGATGGCGATCTTCACCGTCAGCGGCTTGGCCAGCGCGCCGAAGTCGAACACGCCGATCAGCCCGCGCCCGGAAATGGCCTGCATATCTGACGGCCCTGTGCCCGGCCCCTTGAACGGGTTGTAGCGAACGGGTTCGTCTTCGCGGTTGTAGAGCGCGTGCCCGGTCGCCGCCTCGGAGAAGCGCATCGCAAAGAAGAGCTGCCGCCCCGGCGCCCAGCCTCGCGTTTCGCGCGTGCCGGTGACCATGCCGTCGTCCCGCAGGCGCAGCTTCGACCACAGGACCTTGCCGGGGTAGTTGTAGATCGATTGGCGCAGGTCGATCAGCACATGCGCCGGCTTGCCCGCCGGGAAGGCGTAGCGGTGCAGGGCGACGCGGGTGGTGGCGGTCAGCTCCGCCTTCACGCCGTAGTCTGCGAGCGTGACCGCGTAATAGCCGGGCTCGGCCTTCTCAGACTCATGGCTATAGCGCGAGCGGTAGCCGGAGCCGGGCTGATCCGGTGCGCCGGGATCGAGCTTCACCTCGCCGGAGATCGGCATCAGCTCGAAGTCGCCTAAGTCCGAATGGCCGGTGCCGGAGAAGTGGGTCTGGGAGAAGCCCTGGATCGTTGCATCGCCGAACCGATAGCCGGCGGCATGGGTATAGCTGTGCTTGAAGTCGGAGATCAGCGTGTCCGGGCTCGGCTGCACCATGCCGAAGGGGAGCACCGCGCCCGGAAAGGTGTGCCCATCCGGCCCCGTGCCGATGAAGGGATCGACGTCGGCGTAGCCGGAGGGTGTTGCTAATGCGGTCGAAGCGAGGAGCACTGCTGCGGCGACCCCTAATCCGACCCGTTCGATGATCCAGTGTCTCGCCACGCCGCCGCTCCTACTTAGGTGGCGCGGACCATGCCGTGAACGCGGTTGCGGTGCAATTTCCTTTAGAAGATGTTCAGGCCACCCGCCGGCGCGCGGCTTCCCGTTCGGCGCGGGCCTTGGCCTTGGCGCGATTGCGGGCCACGTCCACCAGGCGGCGGATGCGACGGTGCTCGCGCGGCAGCTCCGCCGGGGTGACGAGGCGGCGGGCGAGCTTGGGACTCAAGGCTTCAAGCTCGGCCCAGAAGGCGCCGAAGTGGCGGCGGTGGGCGGCGGTGCGGAAGGTCTGCGGCTTCACCCGCAGCTTTCCGGCCCAGACGTCGGCGGCCGAGTCGATCCGGCCGGCCTCCCAAAGCTGGCGCAGTTCCGTGCGCCACTGAGCGCGCCGGAGGGTGGCCACCGCGACCTCCAGCGCCTCATCACAGGGATGATCGGGATCGGTGCGCAGGCGGATCTCGTCGGCGAGGCCGCCGGACGCGCGGCCATCGGTGCGGGCGCTGGTCACCACCTGGACCTCCAGGCTATGACGGATCTTGCCGTCGATGCGGCGGATCATCTCGAACAGGGCGCGGTCCTCGCCCACCGGGCGGGGCGGCAGGCCGCCAATCAGGCGATAGGCGCGCAGGGTCACGGCCGCGCTGGCGCCGCAGTTCTGGTTGTGGCGGGGCCAGGCGTCATGCGCCTCGCAGTCCACCCGGGCATCGAGCTCGGCGGCGAGTTGCTGGTATTCCCACTCCAGCCGGCCCCGCTCCAGGATGGCGGGGGGCAGCTCCATCAGCTCCATCGGATCGGCCATCACATAGCCGGCGACGGCGTCGTGACCGGCGTCGACCTCGCGCAGGTTCGCTTCGATCCAGTCGCAATGGGCCAGGGTGTCGGCGTCGGTGGTAAGCAAAACCCCATCCGGCGTGGCGAGCTTGGCGGCGGCGTCCATGGCGAGCTTGCGCGCCCAGCCGGCGTTGGCGTGCGCGGCGTCGAACACGATCTGGTGCATTTCCAGGCGGTAAGGGAGCGTCGGCGCCAGGGCGCGCACCACGTCGGCCGTCCCATCGGTGCAGTTGTTGAGGAGCAGCAGGACCGCCACCTGGGCCAGGTCCACGCCTTCCTGGGTGGCGAAGGATTGCAGGCAGGCGGGCAGGCGATCCGCCTCGTTCTTCACCGGTATGGCGATCACCGCGCGCAGTGGGGCGTCGGCGCAGCCGAATCGCTCGACGGGAAGGGTGACTTTGGGGTCGAAGGCGCCGCTCATCCGATCCAGACCCTTTTCTGCATAACGACCCGCCGCCCGCGCCCGCAAGGGGCTTTCCGGACACCGAAGATCGAACGCGCGTCGGCGAGAAAAGTCCCGCCGCCGCTACTGAAAGCCCAGCTTGGAAGGTAAGGCGCTTTTGAAAGCGGGATCAAGCCTTGTGGCTTAACGATATTGAGAGCGGCGGGCGGTGACGCGTTGATCGGGAAAAAACCGGTCATGAAACCTGTGCAAGGGAGCGCGCCGGTTGGCGCGGCCGTTCGCGCCCGAAACCGACGCGAGCGATAAGCCTTACAGGATTGTAGGGCCAAGGGCCATAGTCTCGGAAAAGCCGCCTGACGGATCAGCCAAAGCGGCCGGTGATGTAGTCCGATGTCCGCGACGAGCGGGGATTGTTGAACAGTTTCTCGGTGTTGGCGAACTCGATCACCCGGCCAAGGTACATGAAGGCGGCGTTGTCGGAGATGCGGGCGGCCTGCTGCAGGTTGTGGGTGACGATGACGATGGTGATGTCCGCCTTCAGCTCTACAATGGTCTCTTCCAGCTTGGCGGTGGAGATGGGGTCAAGCGCGGAGGCGGGCTCGTCCAGCAGCAACACTTCAGGCTTCACCGCCACACCGCGGGCCACGCATAGGCGCTGCTGCTGGCCGCCGGAGAGACCCTGGCCGGAAGACTGCAGCTTGTCCTTCACCTCGTCCCAGAGGGCGGCGCGGCGGAGGGAGTCTTCCACCCGGATGTCCAGATCCTTCTTGGGCAGTTTTTCGTAAAGCCGCACACCGAAGGCGACGTTGTCGTAGATGGACATGGGGAAGGGCGTCGGCTGCTGGAACACCATGCCCACCTGCGAGCGCAGGCGCGCCAGATCGACGCCGCGATCAAGGATGTTGTTTCCGTCCAGCAGAACTTCTCCCTCCGCGGTCTGGCCGGGATAGAGGGCGTAGATGCGGTTCAGGGCGCGCAGCAGCGTGGACTTGCCACAGCCGGAGGGGCCCATCAGGGCGGTGACGGCGTTCTTCTTGAACTGCAGGTTGATGTCAAAAAGAGAGCGGTTCTTACCGTAGAAGAAGTCGAGCTTCTTGGTTTCGAGCTTCACCTCGGCGGCGGGCACCGCTTCGGTGAAATAGTCGTAGGTTTCGGGGGGGGCCGGGGCGGTCATGAAC
>CAXTHJ010000074.1:0-12727 GCA_964243985.1 uncultured Caulobacteraceae bacterium
GCTCTACAGCCAGATCAAGGACCCGCGCCATCTGGGCCGCAAGGTCCTGACCGAGTTCGTCAAGGCCGGCGCGCCGGCGGAAATCCTCACCGAGGCTCATCCCCACATCGGCACCTTCCGCCTTGTCACCATGGTGGAGCATATGCGCGCGGGCATCGAGGCGCTGGGCGGCGAATATCGTTTCCAGAGCAAGGTCGAGCGCCTCCATATCGCGGAGCGCGCAGACGGCGAGCGCCGGGTGCGGGGCGTCGTCTTGCAATCGGGCGAGGCGATCGCTGCGGACCACGTGGTGCTGGCCATCGGCCACAGCGCCCGCGACACGTTCCAGAGCCTCTACGATCAGGGTGTCCACATCGAGGCCAAGCCCTTCTCCATCGGCTTTAGGATCGAGCATCCGCAGTCCCTGATCGACTGCGCCCGGTTCGGCGCCTGCGCCGGCCATCCCGATCTCGGCGCCGCCGACTACGCTCTCTCCCACCACGCCGCCAACAGGCGCACGGTCTATAGCTTCTGCATGTGCCCCGGCGGAACGGTGGTGGCGGCGGCGTCGGAGCCGGGCCGGGTGGTGACCAATGGCATGAGCCAATATTCCCGGAACGAGCGGAACGCCAACGCCGGCATCGTGGTGGGGATCACGCCGGACGACTATCCGGATCATCCCCTCGCCGGCGTCGCCCTGCAGCGCCGTTGGGAAGCGCAGGCCTATCGCGCGGGCGGCGAGACCTACGCCGCGCCGGGGCAGAGGGTGGGAGATTTCCTCGCCGGCCGACCCTCCACCGTCCTCGGCGCTGTCATCCCCTCCTATAAGCCCGGCGTGCATCTCACTGACTTGGCGACCTGCCTGCCCGAGTTCGCCATCGAGGCCATCCGCGATGCGCTGCCGGCGTTTGGTCGTCAAATCCCCGGCTACGACAATCCGGACGCCATGCTGACGGGGGTGGAGACCCGCACCTCCTCACCCATCCGCATCCGGCGCGGCGCGGACTTCCAGAGCGTCAACACCGGCGGCCTTTATCCTGCGGGAGAGGGCGCGGGTTACGCCGGCGGCATCCTCTCCGCCGCCGTGGACGGCATCAAGGTCTCTGAAGCGGTGGCGCGGAACATGCTCGGTTAACGGCGAGCGTAGGCCGATCCCTACCGCGCCTTGCCTTCGCTCTTATAGACCACGCCGCCCTTCATCACGAAGCTCACCGTCTGCATCAGGGTGATGTCGGACAGAGGATCGCCGTCCACGGCGATGATGTCGGCGTAATACCCGGGGGCAAGCCGTCCCACCCGGTCGCTCCAGCCCATGATCTCGGCATCCGAAACGGTGGCGGCCTGGATCGCCTGCATCGGCGTCATGCCCCAGTCCGTCATGGTCTTCAACTGCTTGGCGTTCCAGCCATGGGGATAGACGCCGGCATCGGTGGCGAAGCCCATCTTGGCGCCGGCGAGGAAGGCCTTCTTGAAGTTTTCCCGCTGCAGGCGGCCCACCTGCCGCTCCTTGTCCATCGACGCCGGTTCGACGCCGTTCTTGGCGCCTTCGGCCAGGATGTAGTCATCGTCATAGACGTCCATGTCGAGCCAGGTTCCCCTGGCCTTGGCCATGCGGACGCCCTCGTCGTCGATCAGGCTGGCATGTTCTATGGTGTCGGCGCCGGCGCGGATGGCGGTTTTGATGGCCTCTGTGCCGTGATCGTGCACTGCGACCTTCTTGCCCCACATATGCGCCTCCTCGACGATGGCGTTCATCTCTTCCTGTGAGAGCTGCTGGCCGCCGACGCTGTCGCCGTGGGAAAGCACGCCGCCCGAGCCCATGAACTTGATCAGGTCCGCGCCGTACTTCAGGTTCTGGCGCACCTTGGCTCGAAGCTCCCACGGCCCGTCCGCGATGCCCTCGTCCTTATAGTGGAATTCCCACGGCAGCAGGTTCTCGTCCGCGTGGCCGCCGGTGGCGCCGAGCGGCGGGCCGGAGACCTGCATTCGCGGGCCTTCGACCTCGCCTTTGTTGATGGCGTTCCTGAGCGCCACGTCGGTGAAGCCCCCTGCGCCCACATTGCGAACAGCGGTGAAACCGGCCAGCAGCGTTTTCTTAGCGTTGGCGACGCCGCTGATCGCCTCTTGCGGGGTGGAGATGGTGAGCGAATTGGCGCCCCCATCCTGCGGATTGCTGGTCAGGTGCACATGCACGTCGATGAGGCCAGGGAGGACGGTGGAGTGGGATAGATCGATCAGCACCGCGCCCGCCGGGGTCTGCACCGCCCCCGACGCGCCCATGGCGACGATCTTCTCGCCGCGGACGATGATGATCTGGTCGGCCAATACCTTGCCGGAAGCGGGATCGACCACATGGCCGGCATGGATGGCTTCCACCGGTTCGGCCGGTTGTTGCGCCAGGGCGTTTGGTGCGCCGATCGTGACCGTTGCTCCAATGGCCGCGCCGACCATTGCGAAGGCGCGCACGCCCATCCCCCTATAGGCCATGTTCAAGTCTCTTTCTGATCCGGTTTCGGTGAAACGGGGGGGGCGGCGTTCGCCTGACGCATGGCCGCCTTGCGCCGCGCCAGGTTGGCGCGCAGAGCCGCCGCCAGCTTGGCGTCCTTGTCCGGCGTCAGCGCCCGCGCGGGTTTGGGCCGCCCCGACGTTGACGGGTGGTCTGCGGCCGGATCGGTGGTCTTGTCCCTCACGCTTCACGGGTGCGGCGCATGGGCAGTGCGGTCAAGCGCGATTCTGCTTCCCCTGCGCATTTCCATTCGCTATAGGCCCGCCTTCCCGCCGCCGTAGCTCAGTGGTAGAGCGCATCCTTGGTAAGGCTGAGGTCCAGAGTTCGAATCTCTGCGGTGGCACCATTTTACAAGTGGGCGGGACCTGACTGGCTTACGCCTCCAGCGCGATAGCCGAGAGCAGCCGTCCATAGTCAACTTCCCCGCGCTTAACCGCCCGACGGTTGGAGAAGAACAGGGCCTCCTCCGCGCAGGTGTCGCGGCCGATCCATTCGCTGTTCGTCACGCCCGCACGCGCCAGCCGGCTGAGCGCATAGGCGGGCAGATCGAACATCCGCTTGTCCGGGCTGGGCGCTGAGCGAAAGAAGCGTTCGGCGCCGGGGTCGCCGCGCTCGAACGTCTCCAGGAACTCCAGGCCCACTTCATAGCTCTCCGGCCCGATGCAGGGGCCGACCGCCGCGACGATCCGATCGACGGCGGCGCCTGCACTCACCATCGCCGCCGCCGCCCCCTCGATCACGCCGCCGAGGGCGCCTTTCCAGCCGGCGTGGCAGGCGGCCACTACCCGCGCCTCGGGGTCGGCCAGCAGAACCGGCGCGCAGTCGGCGGACAATGCGCCGCAGACAAGGCCCGCGCGCGTTGCGGCCACCCCATCCGCCTCAGGCCGCTCGTCGCCCCAAGGGCCGTCAGCGATCAGGACTTTGGGGGAATGAATCTGATAGCAGGTCAGGAGCGCGTCGGGCTCGGCGCCGAACCACGCCGCCGCGCGGCGGCGGTTTTCCACCACGTCCGCCGCATCGTCCTTGGAACCGCGTCCCACGTTTAGGCTGTCGTAGAGTCCGGTGGAGACGCCGCCATTGCGGGTGAAGAAGGCGTGCTTGATTCCCGGCAGGGCGGCAAGGTTCGACGCAGCGATGGGCGTAAGATCGGCGGTGCTCATGGGTTGATCTTTAGCAACTTCGCGCGCCGACAAGAAACCTTTGCGGCGCCCCGGTAAATCGGCATAAGGCCATAGGGGATTAGGGGTTGTGCGATGGACCAAGTGATCGGCTTGCTGCAGGAAGTTGCTCAGCAGGACCTGGAGACGTGTGAGACGGCGATCCGCGCCTCTGATCAGGCGGCGGCCATCGAAGCCATAGAGCGCGCGTTCGCCAAGCTCGACACCGCCATCGATATGCTGCGTTCGGCCACGAACGGTCGGGCTTAGAAGCCGGGGGGGCTCAATCCCGACGAATGGATCGCCACGACCTTGAAAAGTTCGCCCATCTGATCGTCGGCGGTCAGGCGATGAAGCTGGCGGGCGAGTCTCTCCGCTTGATCCGGCCGCGCGCGGGATAGGACCTGCGCCCGCGCTTCGACGCCCAGGGCTTTTAGGAATGCGGCTTGCGTCACGATCGGCGTGGTTTCCGCACCTGCGATGCGTGCGCCGGCGGCGAAGGCGGGGAAGTCGGCGTGGACAGTGAGGTCGGCCTCGCCGGCGGTCGCCAGCACATCCACCTTCTGGTGGCGCAAAAGCGCTTGCAGCGTATCTCCGACCCCTGGTTCGCCGCGACCATAGTCGATGAACAGAGCCGCGCCCCCGTCCGCCGCGATCCGTTCCCCTACGGCGCGGCCGAGAGTCTCCTGCGCGGGAGAGACTTCCACCACCGAGCCTATGGGCGCGCCGCGGAGGCCTTGCGGGACCAAGGCTTCGGGCGCGGCGGTCAGGCCGAACACCAGGGCGTCGTCCATATCCGCGCCCACCATGCGCTCAGTCCAGCCGGCCTTATTGCGCACGAATTGGCGCGCGGGCAGGCAATCCAGAAGCTCGTTGGCGATGAGGATGATCGGCGCGCCCCCTGAAACACCGTCGAGGTTCGCCGCCCAGCGGGGTGCGTGCGCGGACAGGGACTCCGCCTGCAACGCCCGGAGCGGCGGGCTGGTCTCCATCAGCCAAAGCTCGGCGGCGGCCAGGAAATCCGGGGCCAGGCGAGCGGCGCGCAGGACGTCGCCCATCAGGGTTCCGTCTCCCGGGCCCATCTCCACCAAGCGGCATGGCGCCGGGCGACCCATCTGCATCCAGCAGTCCACCGCCCAAAGCCCGATCAGCTCGCCGAACATCTGGCTGACCAGCGGCGCGGTGATGAAATCGCCCTCTGCGCCCAAGGCCGGTCGCGTCGCGTAATAGCCGAACTGCGGATCGTGCAGGCAGGCGGTCATGAACTCCGCGACGGTGATCGGCCCGGTGTGGGCGATGCCCCGGGCGAGCTTAGCCTTGAGGCTCATGAGGCGAGGCGGGCTCGGCGGCGAGCGGTTCCGGCATGGCGGCGGCGGCGAAGGGATCGGCGGCGATCTCCGGCACGTCCTTCAAGGTGGTGTCCGCCTCGCCGGCTCCGGCGTCCGCCTCCGGCGTCCGGGGCGGCGCCAGGGCGGAGGGCCTGAACGAATAATAGAGGAAAGCCAGCCCCGCCAGCACCATCGGGATCGACAGCATCATGCCCATGGTGAGGCCGAAGGGGAAATCCGGCATGCCGCGATCGGGCTCGCGCACATTCTCCAGGCTGATGCGGAACAGGCCATAGAAGGTCAGGAACAGCCCCACCACCGCACCGCGACGAGGCAGGAGCTTGGCGCCGTGGGTCGCCCAGCGGAGAATCAGAAACAGGACGATCCCCTCCAGCCCTGCTTCGTAAAGCTCGCTGGGGTGGCGGGGTTCGGGCCCCGCGCGCGGGAAGATGATGCCCCAAGGCAGGGTGGTCGGCCGCCCCCAAAGCTCGCCGTTGATGAAATTGGCCAAGCGCCCAAAAAAGAGCCCGAACGGCACGCAGGGCGCCACAAGGTCCCCAAGCCGTATGACGTTGATCTTGTGAACCCGCGAGAACCACGCGAGAGCGATGATGACCCCGATCATAGCGCCGTGGAACGACATGCCCCCATGCCAAGGCTTTAGGATTTCCAGCGGATCGGTCCAGATCAGGTTCGTGGAGTAGAAGAGGACGCTGCCGACCCACACGCAAAACAAGATCTCCAGAGTGACCCAGAGCACCAGATCGTCGACCTCCCGATCGTTGGCGGTAGACCTGGTTCCGCGCCAGATCTTGAGGTTGCGACAGAGGGCGACGCCATAACGCCAACCGAGGATGATGCCGGCGATATAGGCCAAGGCATACCAGCGAATGGCCACGGGCCCGATATGGATCAAAACCGGATCGAAATTCGGAAACGGCAAGGCCGGCGGCTCCTAGCGGACGAGTCGCTGCTCTTTAGCAGCCCTTTGTTACAGCGTCGCCTCCCTCCCGCACCATCGAAGGCGGGGCGAATGTGGATTTGATCTCCGCTACAAACCGCGCTACCCGAGCGGTCCGCGCTTGTGACAGGTCTGGCGGACGGGCGCGTAGCTCAATGGTTAGAGCCGACCGCTCATAACGGTCTGGTTGGGGGTTCAAGTCCCTCCGCGCCTACCACCAGCCATCATTTAGCTGGCCGCCGTTATTCGCCACGGCCATTATTGTAGGGCCAGGAGGCGGTACGCTTCGCCGGTCATCGTGCCCGGCGCGTTTTCGGGGAGCATCTTGGTTGGCAGCGTTTCCCACGTTTGAGCCAGGAGATCATCTGGCGCAAAATTTGGATCCGTGGCGAGGGTTTGGCAGCGCTGTACGGCGTTATCAACCCATGAGTTGCTGTCCTTGATCGTGGGGCCCCCGCCGTTGCAGATTATGCCAACGCGTATGCCGAGGGCGTGCATGCGGCGGCTAAGGCGTTCAGCCTGCGGTACGACCCCCACGTCGTTCCATTGCATATCTGTGTGGACGAAAGCAGGAGCGAAGCCCTGTGTTCGCTGGTGGAGTTGGGTTTCAAAGGCCAGGATGTCTTCCATGCCCCGCGCTCCTGAGGCTCCCCCGCCAATGGCTTCGATATCGCCCACTTTGATATTCGGGAACGCAGCCCGGAGTTGCTCGATCTTAGGCACGATCTGATCGACCATCGTGGCGACCGGGTACTGGCAGCCAGGGGTGTTGTCCCGTTCCCCTTTGGACTTCAAGCGACCGAAGATGACAGGCTCGTCCATCGCAATGGCATCGATAGTACCGCCCAGCGCCTTCATTCGCTTGATGACATTGTCCGGCTCATGCAGGGCGCCCATGCCTTCAAAGCCGTGGCCGCACCCGTTCGGTCCATCGAGCAGAAGACCCATTTCGATCGCGAGACCGATGTGGCGGCGGCGAAGACCGGCGATGATGGTGTGCATTTCCTCGTCGGTACTCATCTCTACGGCCTGGGAAGGCATCTTGAAGTACGCCATGTGGGCGCTGGCGACCGGCCAAGGCGCATTGTCGTCAAACATCGCCATCCAGTCAGAGGGATTGTCCAACTTGCGGTGGCGTTGCATGACAGGCGAGATGCCGCCGATCCAAAGCTGTCGTTCCGCAGAACGGGCTTGGGAAAGTGCTTGTGTGCCTGTGTCAGGTCGTATCGCCTGAGTCTGGGCGCTCTTAACCGCCCCAAAAAAGGACAGGCAAATTAGCACGAGGCTCAACAACTTTGACGGTATCTTCATTGCCATCTTCAGCCTCCTGAAATGGAGCTTATGCCCCGCCGCTCGCACCGGCTAACCCTTGGAATCGGTTTCGGTCTTCAGCTCATCGGTTCCGGCGGCGGGGGCGGATCGTCGGGGAGGGGGATGAAGTCCTGGTCGTCGTCCACCGGCAAGGCCATGCGGCCGGCCTTCCAGTCCGCCTTGGCCTGGTCGATCCGCTCCTGGGATGTGGAGACCAGGTTCCACCAGATGAAGCGCTTACCCACCGGTTCGCCGCCGAGGAGCATGACGTGCGCAGGCTCAACCCCGGTGAAGAGGATCGGCTGGCCGGGCTGGAAGACCATCATCTGGCCGGCTTTAAAGGTGCGGCCGTCCACGTCCACCGCGCCGGCGGCGATGAAGGCGGCCCGTTCCGGATACTCTGCGCCGAGCTGCGCCTTGGCGCCGGGCTGCAGCTTCCAGTGGACGTAGAACATGGGCGAATGGGTCTTGACGTTGGCTTTGGCCCCGAACGCCTCGCCGGCGATCAGGCGCGCCCAGAGGCCGTCGGGCGATTCATATGTCGGCAGGTCTTCCGCCTCGTGATGAAAGAAGCCGGGCGCAGTCTCTTCCGCCTCGTCCGGCAAGGCGACCCAGGCCTGCATCCCGTGCATGGCGCCGCCCTTAGCCTTGATCTTCGGGTCGGTGCGTTCGGAGTGGACGATGCCTGAGCCGGCGGTCATCCAGTTCACTTCGCCCGGCCGGATCGCCTGAATGAAGCCGAGGTTGTCGCGATGCACGATCTCGCCCTCGAAAAGATAGGTGACGGTGGAGAGGCCGATGTGCGGGTGCGGGCGCACGTCGATGCCGGTGTCGGGCGCGAACATGGCCGGGCCCATGTGGTCCAGGAAGATGAACGGACCCACCATGCGGTGCGGCGCATAGGGCAGGATGCGCTCCACCTCGAACCCGCCAAGATCGCGCCGCCGCCCGTCAATGACCAGTTCGATCATGCTCCAGCCTCCGAGCCGATGTGTGGCGACACCAAACCGAGGGGCACGGCGGTGGAGTTCTTGACGCTGCGGATGACGATGCGGCTCTCGATATTGGAGACGAGGCCGAGGGACAGAAGCTTCTCGCGCATAAACACATCGAAGGCGTGCATGTCGCGGGTGATGATGCGCAGGACATAGTCCATGCCGCCGGTGACCGTGGCGCACTGCGCCACCTCGGGCAGCTTGACGATGGCGGCCTCGAAGGCGTCGAGATTCGCTTTGCTGGGCATGTTCAGTTTCACCTCGGCGTAGACCTCGAAGGCCAGGCCGAGCTTTTCGCCGTCCAGCAGGGTGACGCGGCGCTGGATCACGCCCGCGTCCTCCAGCCGCTTGATGCGTCGCCAGCAGGGGGAGGAGCTTAGGCCCACCCGCTCGGCGATTTCAGCCACCGACAGCCCGGCGTCGTGCTGGATCAGATCAAGGATCTTGGCGTCGACGGCGTCGAGGACTTCAGGCAAGGCGCTTCTCCGGGCCGCTTGGTCATTTCTGACCGCTCTTGATGGCGATCAGGGCATGATTTCGCAACTTCAGGCGAAAGAGCCGTCGACAGGATGGCGAAGCAGCGCGAAAAAGGAAAGAGGCCGCAAGATTTATGCGCTAAGCATCGACCGGCTTAGCGAGCGTTCGCCGCCGACGCGACCTTGATGTCGTAGCCGAACACCGCCGCACGGGACGGGGTGGAGAGGCTGATGTAGGCGACGCCGCCAAGGACGAAAAGGGCGATGGCGAGGCTGAAGAGGCGCATGGCGGTCGACCGTGTTGCTGACAGGCGATCTACGCCTCATTTGCCTTAAAGTTCCCGCCTGGCTTACGTCGGCAAACGAATAGCGGCGCGAAGGCCTCCAAGGGGGCTGCGGTCGAGGGTGACGTCGCCGCCGTGGCCCCGCGCCACGTCCCTGGCGATGGCGAGGCCAAGACCCACCCCCTTCACGTTCTGGTTGCGCGCTTCGTCCAAGCGGGAGAAGGGGCGGAAGGCTTCTTCATAACGGTCGCGCGGTATACCCGGACCGTCGTCATCCACCACGATTTCGACGCCGCGCTCCGGCTCCGCGTGAGCGGCCACGGTGACGTGACGGCCGTGGGCGGCGGCGTTCAGGATCAGGTTGGAGAGGGCGCGCTTGAACGCCTGGGGCCTCACATTGGCTTCCAACGCTTCATCGGCATCGATGGTGACGTGGGCGCCGGCGCTGACGGCGCTTTGGCTGATGGTTTCGATCAGTTGGCGGACACTGATAGTCTCCACCGCCTCGCCGCCCTGGCCCCGGGCGAAGGCAAGGTATTCGTCGATCATGTGCTCCATCTCGACGAGGTCATGCTTGATGGACTCGATCCGCGGGGAGGGGGTGGCGAGGGCGGCTTCCAGCTTCAGGCGGGTGAGGGGCGTCCTCAGGTCGTGGCTGACGGACGCCAGGAGGATGGTGCGCTGGTCGATGTGGCGCAGCAGGCGTTCTTTCATATCCAGAAAGGCCTGCCCCGCCTGGCGCACCTCCCGCGCGCCGTGCGGCTTGAAGCGCTGGTCGTCACCCTTGCCGAACGCTTCGGCGGCCTCGGCCAGCCGCTCGATGGCGCGCACCTGGTTCCTGATGAACAGGATCGCCACGCCGGTCAGGGCCAGGGTGGCCACGGTGAGCCAGAGAATGAAGATATTGCCCCGCGCGGCGAAGGCGCGGTCTCGGGGCGCGATGATGCGGAGCACGCCGCCTTTCACCTTCACCCGGATGTCGATGTAGGCGGGGTAGCGGGTGCTGTCGATGAAGAAGGGCTCGGCGAGATGGTCGTCCACGGCGCTCCTCAAGGCGGAATCAAACGCCGGAAACAGGGAGCGGTGGTTGACGGTCGGCAGGGCGGCGCCGGGCAAAAGTACGATGGACAGGGATTGCAACCGCTCTGCCCGCTCGGTGATCGCGGCCGCCGCCTGCGGGCTTGGGTTGGCTTCGTAGAGGGTCACGTCCCAGGCCACGTCGCCGGCCAATCCTTCGGAAAGCTGCGCCGTCACCGTGCGCCAGTGCGCCTCGAAGAAGGCCCAGGTCACCGCCCCCTGCATCACCAGGATCGGCAGGAGGATGATCAGCAGCGAGCGGCCGAACAGCGACGTCGGCACGAACCGCTTCAGGAACCGCGGCGTGAAGACCCGCCGGGTGCGGCGGACAAAGCGCCAGGGGTTCATCAGTCGGGCGCCAGCATGTAGCCGACGCCGCGCACGGTCTGCAGATAGCGGGGGTTCTTGGGGTCCGCCTCGATCTTGCGGCGGAGGCGCGTGACGGCGACGTCGATAGCGCGGGCGGAGGCGTCCACCGCCGCTTCGCTGATCTCGGCGGCGAGGTCGAAGCGGTCGATGGCCATGTCGCGGCTCTGTGCCAGGCGCTTCAGCAGCTTGGCTTCGCCCTCGGTCAGCCGGACAAGCTGCTCGCCTTCAAAGAGTTCGCACCGCTCCAGGTCGAAGCTGAAGCCGCCCAGCGCCACCCGGCCCCGCTCGCCGCCCTTGCCTTGCGTGCGGCGCAGGATCGCCTCGATGCGGAGCAGAAGCTCCTGCGGCTCGAACGGCTTGGCGAGGTAGTCGTCGGCGCCCACCGTCAGGCCGCCGATGCGGTCGTCCGCCTCGCCCTTGGCGGTGAGGATCAGAACCGGCGTCGCGTCCCGCTCCCGCACCCAGCGGGTGAGGGAGAGCCCGTCCTCCCCCGGCATCATCACGTCGAACACCGCCAGATCGAAGGTCAGATCGCCCATCAGCTTCCTGGCGCGGGCGGCATTGGGCGCAGCGGTGACGCGAAAGCCGGCGCGGGTCAGGAACTCCTTCAGGAGCTCGCGGATACGGTCGTCGTCGTCCACGATCAGGAGGTGGCGGCCCTGGCTCATAGAGGGTGGCTCATAAGTCGTCTCCCGTCCGGCGCGCCGCGCGCGGTCCCGCCACCGCCGCCAGGATCCGCCGCGCGCCCAGCACCGCGTCCAGCCCACCGTCGCGGAACGCCGCCGACAGGTGTGCGCGCATCCGCTCCGACACGCGGGCTTCGAACGCGGCGCCGGCGTCGGTGAGCACGGGCGGGCGGCGGCGGGCGTCCTGGTCGCTGGGCGAGGCTATGGCGTAGCCGGCCTCGATCAGGTCTTTCAGCACCCGGCTCGCGCCCTGTTTGGAAAGCCCCGTGAGGCGCACGAGGTCCTTCACCCCGATGCCGGGGCGCCGCTTCAGCAGGAAGGCGGCGCGAAAGTGGCCGCGGCCGAGCTTGTGCGGCTCGTCCTCCAGCGCGGGATCGGCGGCGATCCACAGGGCGGCCTCGGCCAGCAGGAACTGCTCCAGCGCGGCGTCGAGTTCCTCGGGCCTGAGGATCAGGCGCGGGTCGGCGGTGAGGGGCGCGGTGGCGGGGACGATCAAGGGTGAAACCGGCTCCGAGCCGTTGACGGCGAATGGCGAGGCGCGTCTAAGGGCGTCATTCCTTAAGCCTGAAAGGTGTAAAGTGGCTGCTCCGTCCATACCCTTCGACGATCGTGACGGCTGGATCTGGCTGGACGGCGCGTTCGTAGCCTGGCGCGAAGCGAAAATCCACGTCCTGACCCATGGGCTCCATTACGCCTCCAGCGTGTTCGAGGGCGAGCGGCTTTATGGCGGCGAGATCTTCAAGCTGACGCAGCACACCAAGCGCCTGTTCCGGTCCGCCGAATTGCTGGACATGCAGATTCCCTTCACGGTGGACGAGATCGATGAGGCCTGCAAGGAGACGTGCAAGCGGATGGGGTTCACGGATGGTTACGTTCGTCCCTTCGCCTGGCGCGGGCCTGAGGTGATGGGCGTGGCCGCCAAGGGCTCCAAGGTGCACGTGGCCGTGGCCGCCTGGGAATGGCCGAGCTACTTCGATCCCGAGGAGAAGAAGAAGGGCATCCGCATCACTTGGTCCAAGTGGAAGCGCCCCTCCCCCGAAACCATCCCCTCCGAAGCCAAGGCGGCGGGGCTCTATATGATCTGCACCCTTTCTAAGGACGCAGCGGAGCGGGAGGGCTATTCGGACGCGCTGATGCTCGACTATCGCGGCTATGTGGCCGAGTGCACCGGCGCCAACATCTTCTTCATCAAGGACGGGGTGATCCACACGCCGACGCCCGACTGTTTCCTGAACGGCATCACCCGCCTCACCCTGATCGACCTGGCGCGCTGGCGCGGGTTCGAGGTGGTGGAGCGCCACATCAAGCCGGAGGAGCTGTCCGACTTCAGCGAATGCTTCATCACCGGATCGGCGGCGGAGGTGACGCCGGTGTCGGAGATCGGCGAGCACCGCTTCACGCCGGGCAATATCTCGCTGTCGTTGATGGACGATTACTCGAAGCTGGTGCGGCGGGAGTTGGTGATGGGCTGAGGGGCGATCCCGCACTCCTCCCAGCTCCGTCATCCTAGGCCTTGTGCCTAGGACCCATACGCGCCGAGCTTTCCAGGTGGACTGGGTTGGCGTTGATCCCGCATGATCGAGCGTCGAGTTCATGGG
>CAXTHJ010000075.1:0-12719 GCA_964243985.1 uncultured Caulobacteraceae bacterium
GGTGGATAGAGGCGCTGGAGGCGGCGTGGCCGGCGCTGGCGCCGGTGTTCGGGGCGTCGCCCTATCTGTCGAGCCTCGTGCGGCAGGACCCGGCGCGGTTTTCGGCCAACCTGACCACGGCGCCGGCCGTGCGCCTGGACGCGCTCCTCTCCGAAACCGAGGCCGTGGGCGCCGAGCCCGATCTCGAAACTGGCAAAGCGCGGCTGCGGCGGCTGAAGGCGGAGCTGCATCTCCTGAGCGCCCTCTGCGACCTCGGCGGCGTGTGGGACCTGGATCAAGTGACCAGCGCCCTGACCCGCTTCGCCGACACGAGCCTCGGCGCCGCGCTCCGCCTCGCCGCGGGGACCGAAATCGAGCGCGGGCGGCTGTTGGCGCCCCCAACCGACAAAGCCGGCCCCGTCCCCGGCTTCTTCTGCCTGGCGCTCGGCAAGCACGGGGCGTTCGAGCTGAACTATTCCTCCGACATCGACATCACCCTCTTCTACGAGCCCGCCGCCATGCTCTGCGCGCCGGGCATCGAGCCCCAGGCGGTCGCCCTCCGACTGACTCAGGCCCTGGCCGCCATCCTGCAGGAGCGGACGGCGGACGGGTACGTGTTCCGCGTCGACCTGCGCCTGCGCCCCGATCCCTCCTCCACCCCCGCAGCCGTGCCGGTGGAGGCCGCGCTCGACTACTATGAGAGCGTCGGCCAGAACTGGGAGCGGGCGGCGATGGTCAAGGCCCGCGTGGCGGCGGGGGACATCACGCGGGGCGAGGCCTTTTTACGCGAGTTGCAGCCCTTCATCTGGCGACGCAACCTCGACTATGCCGCAATCGCCGACATCCAGTCCATCAAGCGCCAGATCCATGTGCACAAGGTGGACGAGCGGGTGACGGCGCCGGGCGCCAACCTGAAACTCGGGGTCGGCGGCATCCGCGAGATCGAGTTCTTCGTGCAGACCCAGCAGCTGATCTATGGCGGGCGCGACCCGGCGCTCCGCGCCTGCCGCACCCTCGACGCTCTCAAGGCCCTGACCGTCGCCGGCTATGTGGCGCCACAGGTGGAGGCCGAGCTCGCGTCCGCCTACGAACGCCTGCGCGCCCTGGAGCATCGGGTGCAGATGATCAACGACGAGCAGACCCACGTCTTGCCCGAAGCCAAGGCCGATCGAGCGAGGGTGGCGGCGTTGGCGGGCTTTTCCGACCTGAAGGCCTTCGACGCTTCGGTCTCCGCCGTCCTGAAGCGCGTCAACGCCCGCTACGGCGAACTTTTCGCCGAAGGAGAGCCCTTGTCCTCCCACTTTGGCAGCCTGGTCTTCACCGGCGTGGAGGACGATCCGGAGACCTTGCACACCCTGGAGCGCATGAGCTTCGCCCAGCCCGCCCAGGTGGCCGCCATGATCCGCGCCTGGCACCACGGCCGCATCCCGGCCACCCGTACCGAGCGAGGCCGGGAGCTTTTCACCCGCCTCGCGCCGCAGCTCCTGGAAGCCGCTCACGCCACCGGCGCGCCCGACGCCGCCTTCAACCGCTTCGCAGACTTCTTCGTGAGCTTGAGTTCCGGAGTGCAGGTGCAGTCGCTCTTTTTGGCCGAGCCCAAGCTGTTCAAACTGGTGGTGGAGGTGATGGCCTTCGCCCCGCGCCTCGCCGCCACGCTCGCCGGGCAGCCGGCGGCGCTGGATGCGCTGCTGGACGCCCGCTTCTTCAGCGGCCTTGGAGACGGCGCCGCCGAACAGAACCTGGAAACCGTGGTGGCGGCGGCCGGCGGCTTTGAAGCAGCGATGGACGCCGCCCGCCGCGCGCACCGCGAACAGGCGTTCCGCATCGGCGTGCAGGTGATGTCCGGCTCCGCCGACGCCGCGGCGGCGGGGCGGGCGTTCGCGGCGCTGGCCGACGCCTGCATCCGCGCCCTGGCGGCGGCGGCGCTTAGCGAAACCACCCGCATGGGCGGCGCCTTCGCCGGAGACGTGGCCATCGTCGCCCTCGGCAAGGCGGGATCGCGGGAGATGACGGCGCGTTCCGACCTCGACCTGATGACGCTCTACGCCCCGGCGACGCCGGACGGGATGTCGGTTGTGAAAGGCTGGGGCGCGGAGACCTTCTACACCCGCTTCACCCAGCGCCTGGTGGCCGCCCTCTCCGCCCCAACGGCGGAGGGGGAGCTTTACACGGTCGATCTGCAGCTTCGGCCATCGGGTACAGCGGGGCCTGTGGCGGTGAGCCTAAAGGCGTTTCAGAGCTACTACGAAGGCGAGGCGGAGACCTGGGAGTTCCTGGCTATGACCCGGGCGCGAGTAGTCTGGGCCTCCTCGCCCGCGTTTGCGGCGACGGCGAAGGGCGCGATCGATGCCGCTATCCGCCGCCCTCGCGATCCCAGAAAGACCGCTAAGGATGTTCGGGAGATGCGCGCCTTGATGCGCCGTGAACGCCCGCCTTCGGGTTCCTGGGACCTGAAACTGACCGACGGCGGTCTGGTGGACATCGAATTCGCCGCCCAATACCTGCAGATCATCGGCGCGGCGGAGGGCGGGCCGCTGGATGTGAACACCGACGCCGCGCTTCATGCGCTTTCGGGTCTAGCGATGGCACAAGCGGCGGCATTGACGGCGCTGATCGACGGCTGGCGGCTGCAGCAGAACCTCTCCCAGGTCCTGAAGCTCGCCCTCGGCGATCAGGGCGACCCGGACGAGGAGCCGCCGCGCTTCCAGGCCATCCTCGCCAAGGCCGGCGGCGCGCGCAGCTTCGAGGCTTTATCTGCGAACCTCGCCAAGGCGCAAGACAAGGCGCACCGTGCTTACGAACAGGTGATGACGCCAAGCCGTTAGAGCGGCGCGTAACCGGAGGCCAGCAACGCTTTGTGCGTCTCAGGCCCCACTGTCGCCAGCCGAGGCCAGTCCGGCGTCTGGTTGCGGAACCAGGTGAGTTGGCGTTTGGCGTAGTTGCGGGTGGCCTGTTGCGCCTCGGCGATGGCGACTTCCAGAGGGATTTCCCCGGCGAGGAAATGCCCAAACTCCCGTACGCCCACGGCCTTCAGGATCGGTAGATCGGGGTCAAGGTTCCGCGCCAAGAGCGCCCTCGCCTCCTCCACACCGCCGGACGCCGCCATGGCGCAAAGCCGCGCGTCACACTGTCGATAGAGCGTCGCCCGATCCGGCTCTATCACTATGCCGCGCCAGGCGCTCGGCTTCAGAAGCGGCGCCGTTTCCGTCTGCCATGCGCCCAGCGCCTTGCCCGTATGGCGCAGCACGGCCAGCGCCCGCACCAGCCGCTGGTGATCTCCGGCCTCGATCTTCGCTTCACTGGCGGGGTCGCCTGCGCCGAGCGCCGCTCTCACGGCGCTCTCTCCGCCGTCGATCCAAAGCGTCTCGGCGTCCTGCCGGGCCGCCGTCGGGATGTCGGGGATTGGGGCGAGCCCCTCTGTCAAAACGCGAAAGTAAAGCCCCGCGCCGCCGACCACGATGGCGGGCCGCCCTCGCGCCGCGATCTCCACAAGCACCGCCTCTGCAGCCCGCAGCCATCGGCCCACAGACCAGCCTTCGGCCGCATCCGACACGCCGTAGAGGTGATGCGGCGCCCGCGCCGTCTCCGCCTCGCTTGGCCGGGCGCTGAGGATGCGAAGGTCAGCGTAGATCTGCATGGAGTCGGCGTTGACGATCTCACCGCCGGTCGCCTCAGCCAACGCCAGGGCCAGCGCCGACTTGCCGCTTGCGGTCGGCCCCGCGATCAGCCAGACGCATCGCTCCATGCTCTACGCGCTCACCCTCGTCACGCCCGATCCCGCCACCCTGCCCCACGCGGGCGACCTGGCGCTGAAAGCCCTGGCCTCGGGCGGCGCCCGCGTCAAGGAGCCCCGCAGCCTGGGAGTCGGCGCGACGGACTATCTGGTGGAGGGCGAGGCGCTGGCGCCCCTCCGCGCTGTGACGGGCGCCGCGATCGCCGACCTTCCCGTCGATTTCGCGCTTCAGCCTTGGGCCGGCCGCAAGAAGGGGCTCCTGATCGCCGACATGGACAGCACCATCATCGGCTGCGAATGCCTGGACGAGCTGGCCGATTTCGCGGGCGTGAAGTCCGAGGTTTCCGCCATCACCGAGCGGGCCATGCGGGGCGAGATCGGCTTTGAAGGGGCCCTGCGGGAGCGGGTGGCGATGCTGAAGGGGCTGGAGCTCTCGGCGCTGGAGGGATGCTACGCCGGACGGGTGCGGCTGAACCCGGGCGCAGCCACCCTGGTGAAGACGATGGCGGCCAACGGCGCTCGCTGCGTTCTGGTCTCCGGCGGTTTTCGATTTTTCACAGAGCGAGTGGCGAAAGCGGCGGGGTTTGCCGCGGATCGCGCCAACACCCTTCTGGAAGACGGCGCGTGCCTGACGGGCGAGGTGGGCGAGCCGATCCTTGGGCGCGAGGCCAAGTTGCAGGCCCTGCTCGAAGAAACCACGACGCTCGGCATTGGCGCGGACGCGGCCCTCGCCGTGGGAGACGGCGCTAACGACCTGATGATGATCGAAGCCGCCGGTCTCGGCATCGCCTATCGCGCCAAGCCGGTTGTGGCGGCACAGGCCGACGCGCGGGTGGATCACGCGGACCTGACCGCGCTCCTTTACATGCAAGGCTATCCCGCCTCCGCGTTCGTCACCCGATAGCGCTTAGAAGAGCGGTGCGCCCTGCGCCGTCGGCAGCGGGACCTGCATCAGCTTGGCCAGAGTCGGCGCGATCTGGCGCATGTCGATCTGACCCAGGGAGCCCAACGTCTGCAGGCCCGGCCCTTCAATGATGAAGGTCGAGTGCATTTCCGGGTGGTCGTTGAACCAGCCATGCGTGCCGCGGGTGAGGGTCGGTGAGACGGTAGGCTTATCCAAGCCCTGCCCCATCTGATAGCCGAGCTTGAAGTCGATGTAGAAGCTGGCGCTAGGGCCGATACCCCGCCTGACGATCTCCGGCGCGTCGATCACCCGGTCGATGGCGTAGGTCGGGTCCGCGGCCAGCTTGTCCAGGAGGGCTTTCACCCTGGCCTTCAGCACTGGATCGTCCGGCCGCGCCAGAACCACGCCGGCCGAGGCGCCGCCCCAGGGCTCCGCGTCCCAGCTGGTGGGCTTGTGGCTGGCGGGACCGAGCTTGATCAGCCCCGCGTCGACGAACGCCTTATAGAGGTTCACCTCATGCGCCACGGGCGCGAAGCCGTGATCGGAGACGATGGCGACGATGAGGGTGGGCTCCACTTTGCGGGCGGCGGCGATCACCGTGGCGACATCGGTGTCGATCCGCTCCAGCGCCGCGTGCGCCTGCGCGGACCCTGGTCCGTAGAGATGCTGGATATGATCCAGGCTCGACAGGTGCAGGGTGAAGAAGGTCGGGCGCTTCAAGACGTAGAGGGCGGCGGCGAAGCGGGCCTTGGCCTCGTCCGCCGGAGGATTGGTGTCGCTGCCGATCTCGCTGAGCTTGGTGGAGGAGGCGGCCTCCAATTCAGCCACCAGCCCCGGCGTGCAGAGGGTGCGTAGCAGCTTGATGTCATCGCCGGTGCGCGCGCGCCAGTATTCTGGGATATTGTCATCGATGGATTTGGCGCCGACGCTGACCGGCCATCCGAGGCTGGCCACCACCCCGCCCCTGGCGTGGACCGCATCCCAGAGGGTTGGGACCTTGATGTCTTCCGCATACCACTCCCAGCCCTCCTGGTTCTTGAACAGGGGATCGAAGGCGACGTTGTTGTCGATGCCGTGGACGTCGGGCCGAACGCCGGTGATCAGCGTCGTGTGGTTAGGGTAGGTTACTGTAGGGATTACGTTCACCACATCGGTGGCGTAGGCGCCCCTGGCCACGAGACCGCGCAAGGTCGGCACCTTCAAACCGCGATGCTCGGCGTCGAGCACGTCCGCCGGACGCAGGCCGTCGATGGAAATCATCAAGACCGGCGCCGCATAGGACGTCGCCGCATAGAGGAGCCCGGCGGCCACCACCGCCAACAGTGTCATGACGCGCATAGGGATCCTCGTCGTTAAGCGAGCCGCGATCTTGACCGGGGTCTATGACGGCTTTGCAGGCGTCAGCGAAGGACCGGCTGACCCTCCGCCTTATAAACAACCCCGCCCTTCATAACGAACTGCACATGCTCCAGCGTTGTGACGTCCCGCAGGGGATCGCCGGACACCGCCACCAGGTCAGCGAAGCGGCCCGCCTGCACAGAGCCGATGTCGGCGCTGTCGCCGATCAGGTCGGCGGCGTTGCGGGTGGCGGCGAGGATCGCCTCCATCGGCGGCATGCCGGCGTCCACCATGATGGCGAACTCGTCGGCGTTCTCGCCGTGGGCGCTGAGGCCGAAAGTGTCGGTGCCGAAGGCGATCTTCACCCCCGCGGCGTAGGCGTCGTGCAGGTTCTTCTTCAGGAGCGGCCCGATCACCAGGGCCTTCTCGGCGGTGGAGGGGTTCAGGTCCTCCGGATGCTCCTTCGCGTGCAGATAGACCCGCGCGCCCACCAGCATGGTGGGGACCAGGTAGGTGCCATGCGCCTTCATCAGGGCGTAGGACTTGGCATCGGCGTAGGAGCCGTGCTCGATGGAGTCGACGCCCAGTTCCACCGTGTGGTTGATCGCCTCCTCGCCGTGGGCGTGAGCGGCCACCTTCATGCCGAGGCCATGGGCGGTGTCGATCACCGCCTTGATCTCATCGTCAGCCATCAGCTGCAGCTTGGGATCGTCGCCGATGGACATGACGCCGCCGGAAGGCAGGATCTTGATCAGGTCCGCGCCTTCGCGCTTCAAGGTGCGGACGACCCGGCGCGCGGCTTCGGGGCTGTCGACGATTGAGTCGTTCCAGTGCGGATGCTCCAGTTCCGGGTCCAGGCCGTTGGCCGGATCGCCGTGGCCGCCGGTGGGGCTGATCGGTTCGCCCGAAACCCACATGCGGGGACCGGGAATTTCGCCCGCGTTCACCGCCTTCTTCAAGGCCATGATCACCGGGGTGGAGGCGCCCACGTCGCGGATGGAGGTGAAGCCGGCCATCAGTTCGGCGCGGGCGTTGTTCACCGCGTCGATCTCGTCATCGTAGTTGGTGCGGGTGACGGCGTTGCGGATCGGATCGCCCTTGTGGAAGGAGGCGGTGATGTGGTCGTGACAGTCGATCAGCCCCGGCAGGACCGTCGAGGTGGAAAGATCCACCACCTGAGCCCCCGCCGGCGTAGCAAACCCCGGCTCGACCGAGACGATCCGATCATCCCGGATCAGGATGGAGACCTTGTCCCTCGGCGCCTTGGAGACACCATCGATCAGGCGCCCCGCGTGGATCACCACGTCCTTGGCGCTGGCTGCGGCGCCTTGCCCCAGGGCCAGGGTCGCGATCACAAGCCCCGCAGCGGCCCAGCGGCGCCTTCTCGACGTGACGGACCACAATACCTGCTCGTTCACCATTCTGCTCCCCGATTGCTTACAGCGTCACCCCCGCTTTATCGCTAAAATGAAGCGGAGACAATGACTTGGCTATGGCCAAGGCGCCCACTTGGGGGTAAGAGTTCTTCAAGAAACGGCGGTCGCGCGCAGGATTAAAATCGCCTCGCCAGACGCCGGCGCGACATTTTTCCCCCGAGGGGAGAAGCCGTCTACAATTCCTAAATAGACTGTTAAGGTCCCATCAACTGAGCCAGTCCCTGCGGAACATTCGAGGCCTGCAGGACCGGTTTCAAAGGGGGACTATGATGCGGAAGTCGGTAATCCTAGCCGGAAGTTCAGCGGTCGCTTTTATGATGGCGGCGTCCGCGGCGTTAGCAGGTGATATGGCCCCCGGCAGCTATGCGGGCGGCAGCGGACCGGTGGGCTGGGGCCCCGGCACCGCCACTCAAGAAGATTATCCGCCCAACGCGCAGCCCGGTCAGTGCTTCGCCAAGGTGCTGGTCCCCGAAGTGACCGAAACCTTCACCGAACAGGTGCTGGTCTCCCCCGAAAAGACCGTCACCCGCGTGGTGCCCGGCACCTGCGGCTACGAAGACAAGACCGTGGTAGTCCGCGAGCCGTCCTCCGAGTTCATCACCATCCCCGCCACCTTCAAGACCGTGACGGAAACCGTCGTGGTGAAAGCGGGCGGTGTCCACGCCGAAACCGTGCCGCCGGTCTACAACACCGTCACCGAGCAGATCCTGGTCCGCGAAGGCTACACGGTCTGGCGTCCGGGCTCCACGGTGGCCGGCTATAACGCCAACGCCAATTCCTATGGCTCCACGGGCTACACCGCCCCGCCGGCTTCGGCCTACGCCGGCACCGGCGCCGCGCCGAACCCCGCCTACGGCAACCTGCCCACCAAGGTCCTGGCCACCGGTGAAGTGCTCTGCCTCGTGCAGGTTCCCGCCGAATACAAGACCATTACCAAGCAGGTTCTGGTGACCCCGGGCCGCACGGTCGAGCTGCCCTACCCGCCCGAGACCGCTGTCGTCAGCCGCCAGGTGGTCGACATCCCGGCTCACGTCGAGAAGCGCGAACTGCCGGGCGAAACCAAGATCATCAAGATCAAGGTCTGCACCCCCGATCAGACGCAATCGGAAACCATTCCGCCGGAATACAAGACCGTCACCAAGATCAAGACGGTCAGCCCCTCGAAGTTCGAGTGGAAGACGGTGGATTGTAAGACCGACGTGGTCCACGGCGGCTATACGCCTCCGGCCACAGGGTACACGGCGCCCATGCCGCCGCCGATGGTGAAGACCTACGGCGAAGAGCCGCTTCCGCCGGAGCACCGCTACCACCCGCCGGTGCACCACGCCTACGTCGCGCCGCCGAAGAAGGTCTATGTGGCTCCGCCGGTGAAGACCTACGCGCCGCCGCCGACCGCCTACGCCCCGCCGGTTCACGGCAAGGGCAAGGTCTGCCACTCCACCTGCGATGACGGCGCCACCGGAACCTACGTGCCCACCGGCGCGCCGACGCCCCCGCCTGTGAAGACCTATACCCAGTCGTCCATCAGCACCGTAACCACTGCGGCCCCCAGCAATGGCGACCGGGCGGTGACCAACCTGCAGGCGGCTCTGTCGTCCAAGGGTTACTACAACGGTTCGGCCAACGGCCTCTTCACCCAGGACACTATGTCCGCCATGGTGAAGTACCAGCACGACAACCACCTCGCCGAAGGCCGCTACACCGGCGAGACGGCGAACGCCCTCGGCATCAGCCGCTAAGCGCGATCAGATCAAAAACGGAAAGGGGCGGCGGAAACGCCGCCCTTTTTCGTGCGCGCTTTGCCGGCAAAAGCGGGAGCGCATCCGCGCGACAATCGGCGGCACGATTTCGCAACCTCTCAGGGTTAAGCTTTGGACGTTCGTGATCCGGAGCGCCCATGACCCGTCTTGATGTTTTGAAGACCGCCCTAGCCGCCCTGGCTCTCTCAAGCCTTGGCCTGTCGATGCAGGGCTGCGTGGCGACCGCGGTGGCCGGCGCGGCGGTGGGCGTCGCTTCGACGGCGGTGGGAACCACCACCAAGGTGGTCGGAACCACGGTCGGGCTTGGCGCGGACGCCGTGGGCGCGGCGGGCAGGACCGTCACTGGCGCCAAACGCTAAGGCGTGATCTCCAGAACGCAGCGTTCGCCCACCGTGGGACGCGAAACGCCGACCCGCACCAATCCTGGATAATCCGCTTTCAGCCGCGCCGCGAAATGTAGGCACAGATGCTCCAGCGTAGGGCTGTCCAGCCCCGGATGTTCGTTGAGCAGGCCATGGTCCAGCTCACGGGCTAAAGCCTTCAGCGCAACGTCGAGGTCGCCAAGGTCCGCAACCCAGCCCACCGGGCCGGTCATGGCGCCGCGCACGGTCGCCTCCACCTGAAACGAATGGCCATGCAGCTTCTGGTAGGAAGCCCTAGGCCCGGTCGGCAGACGGTGCGCGGCGTCGAACTGCGCCGTTTTGGTAATCTCGAAAATGGGATCGGACATCTGGGCTTTGTCTACGGAATGCCAAGGTATTTATGGGTTTGCACGCTGAGACGCCAGAGCGGATGCTCGAGGCAGTAGGCGATAGCGGCTTCGGTATTCGCCAGGCGCGCCGGTCCGTCCATCGGCTGCAGCAGGAAGCGCCTGAACTTCAGCCCCTCAAAACGCGCCGGATCGACGTCCGGCTGAGGAAACACCAGCTTCAGCTCGTCGCCGTCGCGCTGGGCGAGCGGCGCATCGGCCTTGGGACTGACGCAGATCCAGTCGATCCCGTGCGGCGCCACGATCGTGCCATTGGTCTCCACCGCCACCTCGAACCCGGCGGCATGAAAGGCGGCGATCAGGGCCGCGTCGAGCTGAAGCAGCGGCTCGCCCCCGGTGCAGACCACCAGCGCCGGCGCGCCCTCCCTGCCGCGCCAGATCGTCTTGGCGGCGGTGGCCAGGGCCTCTGGCGTCGCGAAACGCCCTCCGCCCTCTCCGTCCAGGCCGACGAAATCAGTGTCGCAGAAGGTGCAAACGGCCTCCGCCCGATCCTCCTCACGCCCGGACCACAGGTTGCAGCCGGCGAAACGGCAGAACACCGCCGCGCGCCCCGTCTGTCCGCCCTCGCCCTGTAGGGTCAGGAACAGCTCCTTCACCGCGTAGCTCAAGCGCCGACGGCCTCCTGTTCGCCGCGCCATGCGAACCAGCCCCTGGCGCGCAGCTCGCAGGCTGGGCATTCGCCGCAGCCATAACCCCAGGGATGGAGCGCGCCCCGCTCGCCGCGATAGCAGGTGTGGCTCTCTTCAACGGTAATCTTCACGAGCGCCTTGCCGCCCAACGCATCCGCCAATGCCCAGACCTTGGCTTTGGAGAGGTGCATCAGAGGCGTCTCGATGGCGAACGGCCGTTCCATGCCGAGACGGAGCGCGTTCTGCATGGCGTCTAGGGTCTCGCGCCGACAGTCGGGATAGCCGGAATAGTCCGCCTCCCCCATGCCGCCCACGAGAACATCGATCCCGCGCCGATCCGCCAGCGCCGCCGCATACACGAGGAAGGCGAGGTTGCGCCCCGGCACGAAGGTGGAGGGCAGTCCCCGATCGGTCACCTCGATGGCTCGATCCGCCGTCAGCGCCGACTCCGCCACTGCACCGAAGCTTTTCAGGTCCAGCACATGGTCGTCGCCGAGCTTCGCCGCCCAGGCCGGAAAGGCGGCGGCGATCCCTTCCCGCACCTTTAAGCGCTGATCCAACTCGATCCGGTGGCGCTGGCCATAGTCGAAGCCCACCGTCTCCACCCGCCCATACCGCTGCAGCGTCCAGGCGAGGCAGGCGGTGGAATCCTGGCCGCCGGAAAACAGCACCAGGGCGGAAGGCGAAACGGAAAACACCGTTGGGGACGGCATGAGGGTTTATGCTTGACGACAAGAGCGGCGAAGGCTGCAGCCCTTACACCAAATGCTTCGCTGCGGAAACGCAGCCGCACCCGGAGCAGCCCCCCAAATCCACCCATCCGCGACTTAACCGGATTGCAATCCAAAGATGGCAGGGTGGTGGTGATGAATTCCAGTGACGTCCAAGCGTAAGAGCCAGATGCCGTCAGACCAGGCGAAAACTGTCCGTGCAGCCACCGATCTGGCGCAGGCCCTTGCCGATCCCTTGAACGGGCTTTTGGCCATGGGCGAATTGCTGCAGCGGCAGCTCCTGTCTGAAACCGTCCAGGTGCAGCTTCAGGCCATGCTGGACGCGGGGCGCCGGATGACCGGGATGCTGCGCGACAGTATCGAGGCCGGAGACGCCTCCGTCTCCTCCGCGCCGACCGCCCTTCGGGAGTTGATCGACGATGTGGGCGCCCGCTGGCGCGCCCATCAAGGGGAAGAGAAGGCTCAGTTCCTGATCTCGTCCAACGCCCCGCCGGATCTGCGTGTGGTGGTCGATCCCGTTCGCCTGCGCCGGCTCTTGAACACCTTGATCGAAGACGCCTTCCGCGCCCGCGCCTGGGGGGTGATCGAGGTGCAGCTCATTGTGCAGCCGACCGTCGCCGGCGTCGTCACCGTCACAGGGCGGATCGACGTGCCGGGGGCGGAGCTTTCGGCCTGCGATAACACCGCCCTCGACCTCTGCCGGGCCATCGTCGATCAGATGGACGGCGACCTGAACCAGCGGCCGGGCGTCGGCTGCGGCGTTCAGACCAGCTTCCAGTTCCAGGCGGAGGAAGCCTTGCTGGACCTGTCCCTGGTGGTGGACGCGATTGAAGAGGAAGGCCCCCTTCCCGCCCGCACCCACCTGTTGATCGTGGATGACAATGCCACCAACCGCATCGTCGCCGCCGCCCTGTGCGAGATGTTCGGCTGCACTTCCGAAACCGCGGAAGACGGACTGGAGGCGGTGGAAGCGGTCAAGGCCCGGCCCTTCGACCTGATCCTGATGGACATCAAGATGCCGCGCATGGACGGCATCGAAGCCACCAAGGCCATCCGCGCCCTGTCGACGGCCGCCGCCGCCATTCCCATCGTCGCCCTCACCGCCAACGCCGACGCCGAAGCCGCCGCCACCTATCTGGCAGCCGGGATGCTGGCGGTGGTGGACAAGCCCATAAAGCCCGAGCAGCTCCTGAGCGCCCTGCAATGGGCGCTCAGCCAGTCGAGCGACTCCGCACCGCTGCAATCCTCCGTCGCATAGAGCCCTTCCCGGACTGCAAAACCGGACCCACTTCTGCGGAAAATGCTCTAGAGCGTGAGCTCGCCGCCATGCCGCCACATCGGCGGGGTAGGGCGGCGGTCATGGTGGAGTTCAAAGCATGATCGCCGCGATTATGACAATGCTGCTGATTGCGATCGATCCCGACGCGTCCAGCCCTCCAC
>CAXTHJ010000076.1:0-12595 GCA_964243985.1 uncultured Caulobacteraceae bacterium
TCCCAAGCGCCGCCCCCGGCAAGGCGCCCGCTGGCGGTGCAAAGCCCGGCGGGGCGGATTCGCCCTCCTTCATGGGCGTCGATGGCGGTACGGGGGTGCGGGAGGCCCTTCGCACCAGCGTCGGCTGCGACGCGGACAAGGTGATCCACCTGACCCCCGGCGAGCGCGACCGCTGCAACCAGTCGGTCGGCGAAATGGCCAAGGCCCAGCCCGCATTCAGCGGCCTCGATCCTCTGAAGCGCGGGCGCTTCGACGATCAGGCCGCCGCCGATGAGCGCAAACGGGCGGGCCGCGAGGGACCGATGCAGGAGGTGCTGGTCCCCTGCACCGGGCCGGGCTCGAACCTCGGCGGGTCGTGCCTGCCCGATTCCGCCATCGCCCATATCCATCAACATTGAACGGATGGGCCGGCTTTAGCCACGGTTTTGCGCTCCAGCGCTTTTGCGTTGAGGTGGAGAGGGTGCGGACCGTCAGGCCTTGGCTTCGCCGCCCTTCGGGTCGCCCGAACTAGGCCCAAGGCCTAGGATGACGGAGCGAGGAGGGCGAAATGTGTGAATACCTCTTCCCTTATCCCCCTAAAGCGACTATCTCCCGCGTCTCGCGAAAAATTTCGATTCGTTCACGCACGTGATTTTTCGCGCATGAAAGCTCCGAGGCTGGGCCAGCCGCCCTCCGGCCCAGCGAAGGAGCGCTCTTGATTTCCTAAAATGGATCAAGGGCTTCCGGCGTCCGGCGCTCCCGCAGGAGCGTTTTGAGGGTGGACGCATGGATCAGTTGACGCGCGGAGCGCTCCTCCGCGCCTAGGGAAACATAGATGGCGCAATCCTTCACCGGCAAGAAGCGGATCCGTAAATCGTTCGGCCGCATCCCCGAGGCCGTGCAGATGCCGAACCTGATCGAGGTTCAGCGCTCCTCCTACGAACAGTTCCTGCAGCGCGATGGCCGCGCCGGCCGCAAGGACGAGGGCGTGGAGGCGGTGTTCAAGTCCGTCTTCCCGATCAAGGATTTCAACGAGCGCGCCGTACTCGAATACGTCACCTACGAGTTCGAGGACCCCAAGTACGACGTGGAGGAGTGCATCCAGCGCGACATGACGTTCGCCGCGCCGCTGAAGGTGAAGCTGCGCCTCATCGTGTTCGAGAACGACGAGGAGACCGGCGCCCGCTCCGTCAAGGACATCAAGGAGCAGGACGTCTATATGGGGGACATCCCGCTGATGACGGAGAAGGGCACCTTCATCGTCAACGGCACCGAGCGGGTGATCGTCTCGCAGATGCACCGCTCGCCCGGCGTCTTCTTCGACCACGACAAGGGCAAGACGCACGCGTCGGGCAAGCTGCTCTTCGCCGCGCGGGTGATCCCGTACCGCGGCTCCTGGCTCGACTTCGAGTTCGACGCCAAGGATGTGGTCTATGTGCGGATCGACCGGCGGCGGAAGCTCCCTGCCACCAGCTTCATGTATGCGCTGGGCATGGACGGGGAGGAGATCCTCTCCACCTTCTACGACATCACCGGCTATGAGCGCCGCGACACCGCTGGGGTAGCCGGCTGGGCCACCGAATACCGCCCCGACCGCTGGCGCGGGGTGAAGCCGGACTTCGCCTTGATCGACGCCGACACCGGCGAAGAAGTCGCGCCGGCGGGGACGAAAATCTCCGCCCGCCAGGCCAAGAAGCTGCAGGACGCGGGGCTGAAGACCTTGCTGCTCGGCCCCGACGCGCTGATCGGCCGGTTCCTGGCCCGGGACGCCGTGAACTACGAAACCGGCGAAATCTACGCCGAGGCCGGCGATGAGCTCGACGCCGAGGTGATCGCCTCCCTCGAAGCGCAGGGCTTCACCACCATCGACGTGCTGGACATCGACCACGTGACGGTCGGCGCCTACATCCGCAACACTTTGAAGGTGGACAAGAACGCCAACCGCGAGGAGGCGCTGTTCGACGTCTATCGCGTCATGCGTCCGGGCGAGCCGCCGACGGTGGAAGCCGCCGAGAACATGTTCAAGAGCCTGTTCTTCGACAGCGAGCGCTACGACCTCTCGGCCGTGGGCCGGGTGAAGATGAACATGCGCCTGGAGCTGGATTGCCCCGACGACGTGCGGGTGCTGCGCAAGGAAGATGTGCTGGAGGTCTTGAAGACCATTGTCGGTCTTCGTGACGGGCGCGGCGAGATCGACGACATCGACAACCTCGGCAACCGCCGGGTGCGTTCGGTCGGCGAGCTTCTGGAGAACCAGTACCGCGTGGGTCTGCTCCGCATGGAGCGGGCCATCAAGGAGCGGATGTCCTCGGTCGATATCGATACGGTGATGCCGCACGACCTGATTAACGCCAAGCCGGCGGCGGCGGCGGTGCGGGAGTTCTTCGGCTCCTCGCAACTTTCGCAGTTCATGGACCAGACCAATCCGCTCAGCGAGATCACCCACAAGCGCCGCCTCTCGGCGCTTGGGCCGGGCGGTTTGACACGCGAGCGGGCGGGCTTTGAAGTCCGCGACGTCCACCCCACCCACTACGGCCGCATCTGCCCGATTGAGACGCCGGAAGGGCCGAACATCGGCCTGATCAATTCGCTGGCCACCCACGCGCGGGTCAATAAATACGGCTTTATCGAGAGCCCCTACCGCTCCATCGTCGACGGCAAGACCACAGACAACGTGGTCTACATGTCGGCCATGGAGGAGGCGAAGCACTCCATCGCCCAGGCCAACATCAAGCTGGAAGGTGGCATGATCATGGAGGATCTGGTCCCCGGCCGGGTCGCCGGCGAAGCCACGCTGCTGTCCAAGGACGCGGTGGACTTCATGGACGTGTCGCCCAAGCAGGTGGTGTCAGTGGCCGCGGCCCTGATCCCCTTTCTGGAAAACGACGACGCCAACCGCGCGCTGATGGGCGCCAACATGCAGCGTCAGGCTGTGCCGTTGGTGAAGTCGGACGCGCCCCTGGTCGGCACCGGCATGGAAGCGGTTGTGGCTCGCGATTCGGGCGCCACCGTGGTGGCCCGCCGCCCCGGCGTGGTAGAGCAGATCGACGGCACCCGCATCGTCATCCGCGCCACCGAGGAGACCGACCCCACCAAGCCGGGCGTCGACATCTATCGCCTGTCCAAGTTCCAGCGCTCCAACCAGTCCACCTGCATCAACCAGCGCCCGCTGGTGAAGGTGGGCGACCGGATCGTCGCCGGTGACATCGTCGCCGACGGCCCGTCCACGGAGCTGGGCGAACTGGCCCTGGGCAGGAACGCCCTCGTCGCCTTCATGCCCTGGAACGGCTACAACTTCGAAGACTCGATCCTGATCTCAGAGCGTATCGTCTCGGACGACGTCTTCACCTCGATCCACATCGAGGAGTTCGAGGTGATGGCGCGGGACACCAAGCTCGGTCCCGAAGAAATCACCCGCGACATCCCCAATGTGGGTGAAGAGGCCCTGCGCAACATGGACGAAGCCGGCATCGTCGCCATCGGCGCCGAAATCATGCCGGGCGACATCTTGGTGGGTAAGGTGACGCCCAAGGGCGAGAGCCCGATGACGCCGGAAGAAAAGCTCCTGCGCGCCATCTTTGGTGAAAAGGCCTCCGACGTCCGCGACACCTCCCTCCGTCTGCCGCCGGGCGTCACCGGCACTGTGGTGGAAGTGCGCGTCTTCAACCGTCATGGCGTCGACAAGGACGAGCGCGCCATGGCTATCGAGCGTGAAGAGATCGAACGCCTGGGCAAGGACCGGGACGATGAGTTCTCGATCCTGAACCGCAACATCTCCGGGCGTCTGCGCGAAGTCCTGATCGGCAAAAGCGCCGTCTCTGGCCCCAAGGGCCTTGGCCGCGGCGAGATCACCGCCGAGAAGCTGGCGGACATCTCCCCCGGCCTCTGGTGGCAGATCGCCCTGGAAGACGAAAAGGCCATGGGCGAGCTGGAAGCGATGCGCAAGCAGTTCGATGAGGCGCGCAAACGCCTGGATCGTCGCTTCGAGGACAAGGTCGACAAGCTGCAGCGCGGGGACGAACTGCCCCCCGGCGTGATGAAGATGGTCAAGGTGTTCGTGGCGGTGAAGCGCAAGCTTCAGCCCGGCGACAAGATGGCCGGCCGTCACGGCAACAAGGGCGTCATCTCCCGCATCCTGCCCGTCGAGGACATGCCGTTCCTGGAAGACGGCACCCACGTGGACCTCGTGCTCAATCCGCTCGGCGTGCCCTCGCGGATGAACATCGGCCAGATCCTGGAGACCCACCTCGGATGGGCCTCCGCTGGTCTCGGCAAGCAGATCACAACCTTGCTGGAAGCGTGGCAGGGCGGCGGTCAGCGTCAGGCGCTGGTAGACCGTCTCACCACCATCTACGGGGTGGACGAGGAGCTGCCGGATACGGACGAGGGCCTGATCGAGCTTTGCGGCAACCTGGCCAAGGGCGTGCCCATGGCCACCCCGGTATTCGACGGCGCCCACATCTCCGACATCGAGAACTTGCTGTCGGAAGCGGGCCTGAACACGTCGGGGCAGGTCACTCTTTATGATGGACAAACCGGCGAGGCGTTCAAGCGTCCCGTGACCGTCGGCTACATCTACATGCTGAAACTGCACCACCTGGTGGACGACAAGATCCACGCGCGCTCCATCGGGCCTTACTCGCTGGTCACCCAGCAGCCGCTGGGCGGCAAGGCGCAGTTTGGCGGTCAACGCTTCGGTGAGATGGAGGTCTGGGCGCTCGAAGCCTACGGCGCCGCCTACACCCTCCAGGAGATGCTGACGGTGAAGTCCGACGACGTGGCCGGCCGCACCAAGGTCTACGAATCGATCGTCCGCGGCGACGACCACTTCGAGGCTGGCATCCCCGAAAGCTTTAACGTGCTGGTCAAGGAGATGCGCTCCTTGGGTCTGAACGTGGAGCTGGAGAACTCTCAATAAAACGCGCCATCCCCGGCCTACGAGCCGGAGGCGAGGCCGTGCCGGGGACCCATTCGCACCGCGCTTATGGGTCCTCGGGACAAGCCCGAGGATGACGACGTTGAAGTTGAGTTCTTTGAAGAGAAATTTTTCGCAGCCATCGCTGCAGAAGGAACCCAGATGAACCAGGAAGTCCTGAACATCTTCAATCCCGTGGTCGCGGCGCCGACCTTCGATCAGATCCGCATCGCCTTAGCGAGCCCGGAGAAGATCCGCTCGTGGTCTTTCGGTGAGATCAAGAAGCCCGAGACCATCAACTACCGCACGTTCAAGCCGGAGCGGGACGGCCTTTTCTGCGCCCGCATCTTCGGGCCGACCAAGGACTACGAGTGCCTGTGCGGCAAGTACAAGCGCATGAAATACAAGGGCATCATCTGCGAAAAGTGCGGTGTGGAAGTCACCCTAGCCCGCGTTCGCCGCGAGCGGATGGGCCACATTGAGCTGGCCTCGCCGGTCGCCCACATCTGGTTCTTGAAGTCCCTCCCTTCGCGCATCGCCATGATGCTCGACATGCCCCTGAAGGACATCGAGCGCGTCCTCTACTTCGAGCACTACATCGTCACCGAGCCCGGCCTGACCCCGCTGAAGCTGCACCAGCTTCTGACGGAAGACGACTATATGCGCGCCCAGGAAGAGTACGGCGATGACAGCTTTACCGGCGAGATCGGCGCCGAGGCCATTCAGGGCCTGCTGAAGGCCATTGACCTGGAGAAAGAAGCCGAAAAGCTCCGCGTCGACGTGGTCGAAACCGGCTCGGAGATGAAGCAGAAGAAGTATTCCAAGCGGCTGAAGATCATCGAAGCCTTCATGGAATCCGGCAACAAGCCGGAGTGGATGATCCTGACCGTGGTGCCGGTGATCCCGCCGGAACTGCGCCCGCTGGTGCCGCTGGACGGCGGCCGGTTCGCAACTAGCGACCTGAACGACCTCTACCGCCGGGTGATCAACCGCAACAACCGCCTGAAGCGCCTGATCGAGCTGCGCGCGCCGGACATCATCATCCGTAATGAGAAGCGGATGCTGCAGGAATCGGTCGACGCCCTGTTCGACAACGGCCGCCGCGGCCGGGTCATCACCGGCGCCAACAAGCGCCCGCTGAAGTCCCTCGCCGACATGCTGAAGGGCAAGCAAGGGCGCTTCCGCCAGAACCTCCTCGGCAAGCGGGTGGACTATTCCGGCCGCTCGGTGATCGTGGTGGGTCCGGAGTTGAAGCTGCACGAATGCGGCCTGCCTAAGAAGATGGCCTTGGAGCTGTTCAAGCCCTTCATCTACGCGCGCCTCGACGCCAAGGGCCTCTCCGGCACCGTCAAGCAATCCAAGCGCATGGTGGAGCGCGAGCAGCCCCAGGTGTGGGATATCCTCGAAGAGGTGATCCGCGAACACCCGGTGCTCCTGAATCGCGCCCCGACCCTGCACCGCCTCGGCATCCAGGCGTTCGAACCCAAGCTGATCGAGGGCAAGGCCATCCAGCTTCACCCCCTGGTCTGCACCGCCTTCAACGCCGACTTCGACGGCGACCAGATGGCCGTGCACGTGCCCCTCTCGCTGGAAGCCCAGCTGGAAGCGCGCGTCCTGATGATGTCGACCAACAACATCCTGTCGCCCGCTAACGGCCGCCCGATCATCGAGCCGTCGCAGGACATCGTGCTCGGCCTCTACTACCTCTCCATCGCCAAGGACAACGAGCCGGGCGAGGGCAAGGCGTTCAACGATCTCGGCGAGTTGGAAGCGGCCATGGAGGCCGGGGTCATCACCCTGCACTCCAAGATCAAGGCCCGCTTCCGCGAAGCCGACGCCGAGGGCGTCAGCCGCACCCGCGTGATCGACACCACGCCGGGCCGGATGAAGGTGGCGGCGCTCCTGCCGCAACACCCCCAGCTCGGCCACCGCATGATCGAAAAGCCGCTCACCAAGAAGGAGATCGGCAACCTGATCGATCAGGTCTATCGCCACTGCGGCCAGAAGGCGACGGTGATCTTCGCCGACCAGATGATGGCGCTCGGCTTCCGCGAAGCCGTCCGCGCCGGCATCTCCTTCGGCAAGGACGACGTGGTGATCCCGGCCAGGAAGGCGCAGCTCGTGGGCGAAACCCGCAAGCTCGTGGAAGAGTATGAGCAACAGTATTCCGACGGCCTGATCACCAAGGGCGAGAAGTACAACAAGGTGGTGGACGCCTGGGCGAAAGCCACAGATCGCGTCGCCGACGAGATGATGAGCGACATCTCCACCCGGCCCAAAGGCCCGGATGGGCGGGAGCTGGAGATCAACTCCATCTACATGATGGCCCACTCCGGCGCCCGGGGCTCACAGGCGCAGATGAAGCAGCTCGGCGGGATGCGGGGCCTGATGGCCAAGCCTTCCGGCGAGATCATCGAAACGCCGATCATCTCCAACTTCAAGGAGGGGCTGACGGTTCTGGAATACTTCAACTCCACCCACGGCGCCCGTAAGGGCTTGGCGGACACCGCGTTGAAGACGGCCAACTCCGGCTACCTGACCCGGCGGCTGGTGGACGTGGCGCAGGACTGCATCATCACCGAGGAAGACTGTGGCACCACGCGGGGCATCACCCTTCGCGCCGTGGTCGAAGGCGGCGACGTCCTGGTCTCCATCGGCCAGCGCATCCTCGGCCGCTCGGCGGCGGAGGACATCAAGGACCCCGGCACGGGCGAAGTGATCGTGCCCGCCGACACCTACCTCGATGAAGACATGATCGACATCGTGGAGGCCGCCGGCGTGCAGTCGGTGAAGGTGCGCTCGGTGCTCACCTGCGAAGCCAAGGTCGGCATCTGCGGCGCCTGCTATGGCCGCGATCTCGCGCGCGGCACCCGGGTGAACATCGGCGAAGCGGTGGGCGTCATCGCCGCCCAGTCGATCGGCGAACCGGGCACCCAGCTCACCATGCGGACCTTCCGCATCGGCGGCATCGCGCAAGTGGCCGAGCAGTCCTTCTTCGAAGCCACCAACGACGGCGTGGTCAAGTTCGTCGGCGGCGCCACCGTGAAGGCCACCGACGGCGACCTCGTGGTCATGGCCCGCAACATGCAGATCGTGATCCAGGTCGATGGCAAGGATCGCGAGGCCTATAAGCTGCCCTACGGGGCTCGCCTGAAGGCGGCCGACGGCGCCAACATCAAGCGCGGCGCTCGCATCGCCGCCTGGGACCCCTACACCACGCCGATCATCTCGGAAGTGGGCGGCAAGATCCGCTTCGAGGATCTGACCGAGGGCATGTCCTATCGCGAAGAGGTGGACGAAGCGACGGGCATCACCAACCGGGTCGTCTCCGACTGGCGGGCTTCGCCCCGCGGGGCGGACCTGCGCCCGGCCATGGCGGTGACCGAAGGCGGCGAGTATCGCAAGCTCGCCTCGGGCGGCGACGCGAAATATACCCTGCCCGTGGGTGCCATCCTCTCCGTCGGCGACGGTGATGAGGTCTCTCCCGGCGACGTGATCGCGCGCCTCCCCACCGAAAGCGCCAAGACCCGCGACATCACCGGGGGTCTGCCCCGCGTGGCCGAACTGTTCGAAGCCCGCCGGCCGAAGGACTGCGCGGTGATCGCGGAGATGAGCGGCCGGGTCGAGTTCGGCAAGGACTACAAGAACAAGCGCCGCATCAAGATCACGCCAGAAGGCGATGAAGGCGATCCGGTCGAGTTCCTGATCCCCAAGGGCAAGCACATCCAGGTCCACGACGGCGATTTCGTCACCAAGGGCGAGTACATCATCGATGGGTCGCCTGACCCCCATGATCTGCTTCGCATTCAGGGTGTGGAAGCGCTGGCCGAATACCTCGTGAACGAAATCCAGGAGGTCTATCGTCTGCAGGGCGTGCCGATCAACGACAAGCACATCGAAACCATCGTCCGCCAGATGCTGCAGAAGCTGGAAGTGCTGGAGCCCGGCGACACCGGCCTGATCCGCGGCGACCACCTGGATAAGCCCGAGATCGAGGAGGAGAACGCCAAGGCGGAAGCCCGCGGCGGCCGCCCGGCGATCACCCAGGCGGTGCTGCTCGGCATCACCAAGGCGTCGCTGCAGACCCGCTCGTTCATCTCCGCCGCCTCCTTCCAGGAGACCACCCGGGTGCTGACCGACGCGGCCGTCCACGGCAAGAAGGACACGCTGGAGGGTCTGAAGGAGAACGTGATCGTCGGACGTCTCATCCCGGCGGGCACGGGCTCCTACCTCAGGAACCTGCAGCGCATCGCCGCCAAGCGCGACGAACAGCTGACGGCCCAGCGCGAGGAGGCGATGGAAGCCTTCCCCGTGGAGCTAGAGCAAGCGCCAGAGCCGGCGGCGGCGGAATAGGCTTCTGATCAACTGAAACTAAACAGCGGCCCGGGAGCGATCCCGGGCCGTTTTCTTTTGGCCGTTCACCACCGCTAACCGTCGATTAAGCGCGCTATGGTTCAGTGTCGGCAATGCGCTTGGGCCGGCAGGCCTTGGAGCGCGCTCGTTTGACGAGAGGGTTATGGCCGAGATCGCTCATCCGCTTCCAGAGGCCGCGGCGACGGCCCCGCACGCCCCCCTGCCCCTCACCCGCGGCGGCGCGCTGGATGCGCTGCGCTTCTTCGCCGCCTTCTTCATGGTGGTCTACCACTACTCCACCGCCGGCCCGGTGCCGCTCGCCCAAATCCATCCGCTGTTCACGCGCGGCTATCTGGCGACCGACTTCTTCATCATCGTCTCGGGCTACGTGCTCGGCCGCATCTATGGGGAGCGGGTGCTGTCGGCCGGGATCGGCACGGGCGAGTTTTTCCTGCGGCGGGCGAAGCGGCTCGTGCCCGCGCACCTGATCGTCATCGCCGCCTTTATCGCGCTCCTGACCCTGTCCGCCCTTGTAGGGATCAAGCCGCTCCACCCCGAATACATGGACTGGCGCGACCTGCCGGGCGAGCTTTTCCTGGTGCAAGCGTTCGGGGCGCCCGGCGGCGAGGGCTGGAACTCCCCTACCTGGTCCCTCTCGGCCCTACTCGGCTGCTATGCCCTTTTTCCGTTGATATGGCGCGCGCAGGCGAAGATCAGGCGGCCCGCCGTGGTGCTGGCCGCCGCGATGGGCCTGCTGGTGCTTGCCGACATCGCGTCGAGCCGCATCCTCGGCGTACGCGTCTATGAATTCCCCACTCGTTGGGGCATCGGCCGGGCCGTGCCCCTGTTCCTGGTCGGCGTCGCCTTGGCGCGGGTGTCGCACAGCGTGTTCATCCCGCCCCGCATCGCCATCGCCATGGCGGCCTTAGCCGGAGCGGGCGTGGTGGCGCTGCAGTTCGCCGGCGCTTTTGACTTCCTCAGCATCGTCTTGATCGCGGCCTTAGTGGCCGGGGCCGGCGCGATCCCGGTGAAGCGGCCATCCTACCTGCTGGAGAAAGGGGCCTTGGTCTCCTTCGCCATCTTCATCACCAACGAGTTCGTCCGCAACGTCTGGTTCGGGGTCGAGCATGTAGCGATGCGCCATCATCCATTGACGGTCGGGCAAGGTTGGGCGGCGTGGTGGCTCGCCCTAACCGTCGCGGTCGTGTTCGCTGTGGCCTTCCACTATCTGGTGGACATGCCGACCCAGCACTGGCTCCGCGCCCGCCGCAAAGCCGGCCGCGCCAGATTCGCCGTGCGGGCGCCGGCGCCAATGCTTCAGCCTCAGTTCTAAAGGCGAAGATCCAGGCGTGGTGCGGTCGGGGAGACTCGAACTCCCAAGGGTCGCCCCGACGGTACCTAAAACCGTTGCGTCTACCAATTCCGCCACGACCGCGTGACCAGACGGTGGTTATAGTCACGGGACAAGCGTTGTCCAATCGCTCATGCACGTCCGTCGTTCTACATATCTTAACGCGATGAGCAGACTGTCCTTTCAAAACGGATGAAAGGAGACGGTCGTGGCAGACATAACGCAGAGGTTTGGCGGTTCTGACTACAAGCAGCTCTCATTCAGCGACCTACGCGCCGCACCGCGAGCTTCAGCGGGTGGCTTGGATGCGGCGGCGGTGAACCGGGTCAAAATACTCGGCGAACAGTTACGGGGCTCGCAGCGGTCGACGCCGATTCAATTCCTGCGTCGACTACGATCGGTGCTCACCTCAGGCTGACGCCCCGCCCGCTACACCCGGCCGAGCAGAACCAGGATGATGACGATCAGAAGGATGAGGCCCAGGCCCCCGGAGGGGAAATAGCCCCAGGAGCGGCTGTGGCCCCAGCTCGGCAAAGCCCCCACAAGCATCAAAATCAAAACAATGATCAGGATGGTGCCGAGCATAGCCAAACTCCCCAATGTGATCCGCTTACGAGGCGAACCTCCGCTTTAGGAACGGCTTAGCTCAGGCTGGGTTCCGCGCCGCGTAGAGCTTGGCCAGAACAGCCGGGATCAGGCCCGGCAGATCTTCGGAGATCAAGCCGGGCCCAAACCCCGCCCCTGCCGACCCATGAAGCCACGCCCCGCACGCCGCCGCATAAAAGCTTTCCAGGCCCTGCGCCATCAAACCGCCGATCAACCCGGCGAGCACGTCGCCGGAGCCGGCGGTGGCCAGCCAGGGGGCGCTCAAGGTATTGACCACGCAACGGCCGTCCGGCGCGGCGATCAGTGTATCGGAGCCCTTCAACAGGACCACGGCCCCGGCGCGCTCGGCCGCCGCGCGGGCCGCGCCGATGCGGCTGGAGCATGATTTCAGCAGTCCCGGAAACACCCGCTCGAACTCGCCAGGGTGTGGCGTCAGCACGTCCCGCTCCGTCAGCGCTTTGAACAGCGTGGGCGTGTCGTCCTTGAAGCTGGTCAGAGCATCGGCGTCCACCACCAGGGCGGCGTCGGTACGGGAAAGCGCCAGGAGATTGGCGCGGGTCGCCTTCCCAACTCCCGCGGCCGGCCCGATCACCACCGCCTGCGCCTTGGCGGCGATTTCACCAAGTTCGCTTGCGTCTTTGAACGGGGTCAGCATCACCGCTTCCAGGTGCGCGGCGTTCACGAGGAGCGCGCTCGGCGGCGACAGCAGGGTCACCAGCCCGGCGCCTACCCGAAGGCCGCCCCGCGTGGCGAGACGCGCCGCGCCCGTGTGCGCCGCGCCGCCGGACACCACCATCAGATGACCGCGTTTACCCTTGTAGCTGTTACGCTCAGGCCAGGGAAAGCGGCTCTCCCAGAGGGCAGGATCGTTCTCATGAAGGCGCCCGTCTTGCGGCGGCGGAAGGCCGATATCGACCACCGCCACGTCCCCACAAAGGGTCCGCCCGGGCTCCATCACATGAGCGGGCTTTTTGCGATGGAAGGTGACCGTGAGCGTCGCCTCGGGCGCATAAGCCAAAGCTTGGCCCGTGTCCCCATCAAGACCTGAGGGTAGGTCTACCGCGATGAGGGGAAGCCTCCGCTCTTCTGCGGTTTGCAAAAGCGCCTGTAGATCGGGCGCCAGCGGCCGCTTCAACCCGGCGCCGAAGAGGGCGTCGATGACCAGGCCTGCGCCCTCAAGAGCTTCCGCCGCGAGCGGCAGGATTTCTCCCGACCACCCCGCCGCTGCGCTGGCTGCATCGCCGGTGAGCTTGTCCGAGGGCGTTCCGGCCACCATGACGGGCCAGCCGGCTTCGCGGAGGCAGCGCGCCGCCACATAGCCGTCGCCGCCGTTGTTGCCGGGCCCTCACAGGACAACGACCGGTTCCCTTGAGAAGCTCGCCGTAATGGCG
>CAXTHJ010000077.1:0-7357 GCA_964243985.1 uncultured Caulobacteraceae bacterium
CCCCCGTGGTGCCCGACGTCTATGTGCGCGAGGACCAGCTCGTCGGCTGGCGGGTGGAGCTGAATTCCGACACCCTGCCCCGCCTCCTGGTCGATCAGCGCTACCACGCCACCGTTTCCAAGGGCGCGCGCACCGATCAGGAGAAGACCTTCGTCGCCGACTGCATGGCCACCGCCTCCTGGCTGGTCAAAAGCCTGGACCAGCGGGCCAAGACCATCCTGAAGGTCTCCTCCGAAATCGTGCGCCAGCAGGATGCTTTCCTGGCTTTCGGGGTCGAGCACCTGCGCCCCCTGAACCTGAAGACCGTCGCCGACGCCATCGGAATGCACGAATCCACCGTCAGCCGGGTCACGTCGAACAAATATATGGCCACGACGCGCGGGGTGTTCGAGCTGAAGTTCTTCTTCACCTCCTCCATCGCCTCCTCCGATGGTGGCGTCGCTCATTCGGCCGAAGCGGTGCGGCACAAGATCAAGATCCTGATCGACAACGAGCGCGGCAACGACGACGTGCTCTCCGACGACCGCATCGTCGACATCCTGAAGGAGACGGGTATCGACATCGCCCGCCGTACGGTCGCAAAATATCGTGAAGCCCTGCGCATTCCCTCCTCTGTGGACCGCAAGCGGATGCTGAAAGAGGCCTGCTGAGCGGCTAAGCGGCTCCTTTTAAACTGAACTTCCCTCCGTAGGCGGCGTTTCCTGAAACGTCGCGCGAATCACGCGCGCTCTTGACTTCACAGCTTGGCGGACGCGCAATGGCCCTCGAACAGACGACGGAACAACCGATCCAAACAGCCTCAAAGGACGCATCCATGGCGGCTCCTATGAACGTGCAGGTCTCGGGCAAACACGTGAATGTCGGCGAGGCGCTGCGACAGCGGATCACCGACGGGGTGATCGCCGGCATCGGCAAATACTTCGAGCGGGGCGGCGATGCCGACGTGGCGGTGGGCAAGGACGGCCACAGCTTCTGCGTCGATATCGTGGTGCATCTGGCGTCCGGCCAGCAGCTGGAATCCCGCGGCCAGGGGGGCGACGCCCACGCAGCCTTCGAAGACGCCCTGATCAAGCTTGAGACCCGCATCCGCCGCTATAAGCGCCGGCTGAAGAACCATCACGCCCATCCCGGCGGCCGCGCCGCCACGGCGGAGATGGCTTCGCTCATCGTGCTCCGCGCCGACGACGAAGGCGACTTCGACGAGGCCTGGGACGACGAGGAGAACGCGTCAGGCCCCCCCGCCGCCATGATCATCGCCGAGACCGAAGCCACCTTGAAGACCATGCCGGTCTCCATGGCGGTGATGGAACTGGACCTGTCGGAAGCGCCCATGGTGCTGTTCAGGAATGCCGGACACGGCGGCCTCTCGGTGGTCTACCGGCGCAAGGACGGCAATATCGGCTGGATCGACCCGGAGCGGATGCCGCTGGCGCAGGAGACCGTTTCCGCGCCTAAAATCGCGCGTCAGCCGGCAAATGGGGCGCCGGCGGCCCGAAACTGAGTATCCGTCAAACAACTGTGATGCGCGGAGCCTATCGACCGCTGGCGCATTGATGCGCGGGGTGGCTTGATGCGTAGACTTCGCCCGTAGTTTGGAAAGCAACGTCCATGGACATTGGCGACTGGCTGGACCGCTCGGCAATCATCTATCGGTCGAGCGCCGACAGCAAACGTCAGGCCCTTTCGGTGGCGGCGGATGTCGCGGCCAAGACCACCGGGGTGAAGGCTTCGGACATCCTAGAGGCGCTGATGGACCGGGAAGCTCTGGGCTCCACCGGCTTTGGGCGCGGCGTCGCGGCGCCGCACGCCCGGCTGCCGGGCATCGACCGGCTGAAGGCTGTAGTGGTGCGGCTGGAGAAACCCGTGGCCTTCGATGCGGTGGACGGCCAGCCGGTGGACATCCTGTTCGTCCTGTTCGCCCCGGAAACGGCGCAGACCGAACATCTGCGCGCCCTGGCTCGGGTCTCGCGGCTGCTCCGGCAAGGGGAGGTGCGCGAACACCTGCGCCAGGCGCGTTCCCCCGACGCTATTTACGCCGTGTTGAGCCGAGAGGCGGAAGCAAACGCGGCTTAGACTGCATTTGCTTGCATAGCGTCCTTCTCCCGCAAATGGGAGAAGGGTTGTCCTCGCTTAATGCACCGACACCGGCGCCAGCTCGTTGGCAAAGGCGGCGGCGTAGGCGGAATCCTTGTCCACCATCACGGCCAGCCGCTCGCCGTTAGCGCGATGCACGGCGTAGAGCGTTTGATCGGGCTGCAGATCGAAGGTCTTCAGCGCCTCGGCAGGCGCGTTGTCGATGACCTCGCTGGCTTTGATTGGCCGGACGTAGACAAGGGCAGGGCCGCCCAAGGCAGCGAAATCTTCGGTAGTGAATGTCGGCGTCATCATGACCGCCTCCTTTACAAGATAACGTCCTTAAGACCGCCGGGGTTCAGCCGGCCTTAGAACTCTGGGGAACGACGGGGGTCAGCCCGCCGTCCGGATCGGTATGCGCTTGACCTGCTTTTCAGGCTCGGGCCGGATTACATCCACGTGCAGGAGGCCGTGCTCCAAGGTGGCGGCCTCCACCTCCATGCCGTCGGCCAGGACGAAGGTCCGCATAAACCCCCGCGCCGCGATGCCGCGATGCAGATAGCCCGAGCCGTCGCTCCGTTCGCCCTCCGCATCGCGGCGGCCGGCGACGATCAGCTGTTCGCCCTCCACCGTCACATGCAGTTGGTCCGGAGAGAAACCCGCCACCGCCAGGGTGATGCGCAGCCGGTCTTCGGCCACCTGTTCCACATTGTAGGGCGGATAGGATTCAGCAGCGGCCTTGGTGGCTCGTTCAATCAAGGCCCGGGTGTGCTCGAAACCGAGCAAAAACGGGCTGTCGAACACAATCGTTCGTGTCGTCATCGGCCAAAGTCCTCATCAAGCGACTTAGCCTCAAAGTCCCTGCCCGAAACCGGCGCAGAAGCTTCTCGGTGACGAGGAGATGGTGACCGCAGCGCTTGATTTCAATGCGAGGCGCTACAGACCAAAAAGGCCCCGCGAGCAATCGCGGGGCCTTCTAATTGGTGGAGCTTAGCGGAGTCGAACCGCTGACCTCTTGCATGCCATTCGTGGGAGATTGAATAACGCAGGCGACTTGGCGTAACACCTAACATCTACCCGGTTGCAATGATTATATTTTTGTGGAACGCGGGCTAACCGCTGACCACCTCAGACAACGAGGTAGTGATTACCTACTTTGTTACCTGAGGACCAATGCCAAAGATTGTTCTCAATGACCGGTCAATTCGCCGATCGACCTGGCGGGGCGCCAGCATGACAAGGTGGCGGGAGCCTGATCGATAGCGTGCTCGTGCCGGCGGCGGACTACCTCGCCGCCAAGGACAAGCTGCGCTGGGTGGAGCAGCTTTGGCATTACGACACTACCAGCAAGGTCTTGGCCGACCTGGACGAGGCGCAGACCGATCGGCTGGTGGCGCATCTAGTCAACTGCCAGCGCGTCGACTTCGGGGTGGAGCACAGCCTGATCGCCATCGCGGGGCATTGGCCCGCGAAGATCATCGCCTTCTTCGAGGCGCGCCTGGCCCGCGGCGAGGACCTTCCAGGCTACGAGGCGCTGCCCTACCAGTTGCAGAAGATCCCGCAACTGGCGCCGGTCGCGCCGGCGGACGTCCTGAGTTATGCGCTGCGGTGGTTCACGGACCAGCCGGTCCTGTTCCCGTATCGGGCCGGACGGTTGGTGTCGCTGTTCTTCCCGGCCCTGACCGAGGGTTTCCAGGCGGCGTTGGTGACGTTCCTGCACCTGCACGCGGACGTCCCGGAGTTCGTGTTAAAGGTGCTCGAGACTTATCGCGGGGAGCTGGATGTCGGGCCGGTGGGGCGCGAGGTGGTCGCCACCTTGCCGGAGGGCGATCCGCTGCTGAGCCGGGTGCAGCACGTCCTCACCATGACCGGCGTGGTCCGCGGCGAGTTTGGCTTCGTCGAAGCCTATAAGGTGAAGCGCGACACTTACCGGCCTTGGTTGGACGATGCGCGGCCGGCCGTGCGGGCCTTCGCCGGGGACTTCATCCGCTACCTGGATCAGATGATCGCCTCGGATCAGCACCAGAGCGAAGAGCGCATGGAGCTTCAGAAACGCGCCTGGGAGTAGCAAACGATTCCGAGGCCGGCGATCGCCAGTCTCGTTCGTTGAGCGCCTCCGAATGTCGCCTTTCCGGCCCCAACCCAACTTCAGCTAGTGGCGCTTTGCGGTCGAAGCCGCGGATCGATCGGCTCGCTCTCCAGAGCCAACACGCCGAAGGCGCATTCGTGGACCCGGCTTAAGGGTTCAAGGCCCGGTCCTTCGGGCGGCGCGGCGACCACCACAAGGGCGAGAAGCGGAGGGCGCGGTGCCGGTGCAGGTCGAGGCGCCCTTCGCGCCCGTAGGATGGTCGTTCGCGGAGTCCCTGGTAGCGCTGCAGGCGCCTGGCGACCGCTGAGGCCGAGGCGATGGACCTTGCCGATGACGGCTTTGCGGGTGACGCCGCCCAGTAGCTTGGCGATCTGCGAGGCCGAAAGGCCTTCCAGCCAGAGCTTGGAGAGGGCGGTGATACGGTCATCAGACCAGGCGACATCGGACATGGGAGAATCCTCCAGACGCGCTCGGATCGAGCGCACCCGGCCCCGCCCTTCCTCCGCCTCCGCACCGGTCGGCTACATCAGCCCCAGCGCCCGTAGGCTCTCAACCTGGTCCCCAGCCACCACAAGGTGGTCATGCACCGTGATCTGCAGGGCGCGGGCAGCCTCCACCACCAGCTTGGTCATGTCGATGTCGGCCCGCGAGGGTGGGAGGTTGAACACGGCCCACGAGGCGGCGACGAGCTGAATGTCATCGTGGCTGGCGGGGACTACGGATGGCCAGAGGTCAGTCAAGGGCTGCCTGATGATCAGAATCATCAGTCCTTTCTGAAGAGCCGTTCAGGGTCTATCGATCCAGTCTTGGTTTGGACCCCGGCGACCGCGCCATCGAGCCTCACTGCTTGGCGCGGAAAGCTATATTTCGGGGGGCTAAGGTCCGGCGCAGTTATTGATCTTAGCGTCAGCAATCGGACCTTCGTCTCTCATAGGCGAACCTTAGCTCTTGGGACGCGGATTCGGGACGTGCGGGCTGGCCGGATGGTGGAAGTCTTTGGGTGCTGACCGATGGCCCCGACAGCAAGCTTTTCCAGAGCATACCATTTGATCGCTGACGGATGAGGAGGCTGGAAAGCTTGAGGCCGCCTACACGCCGCACGGGTACACCCAGGTATCGTTGCTTTCGCGGGCTAATCCATTTTGAAGTTCGTTCTGGCCCCACCAAAGGACCAGGACATGAAGCGCAGTCGCTTTTCAGAAAAGCAGATCATCGGGTTTCCACGGGAATCAGGCTGGGGCGAAGGCCGGCGAGGCAGCCGTTCGCCACGGCTACAGCCTGACGAGCATCTTGCCTATGTTGTCACCCGTGAAGAGCTTGATGAAGGCGCCCGGCGCGTTTGCGATGCCTTCGTCCACGCTCTGTCTCCACTTCATTCGCCCGGCCGTCACCCATGCCGCCATGTCCGCTGCAAAGCCCGGCATGAGGTCGAAGTAGTCCGAGACGATGTAGCCCTCCAGTCGAAGGCTGCGGGTTACGGCCAAACTGATGTTGGCCGGTCCCGGCGCCTCTTGATCGTTGTAGCGGGAGATCATGCCGCAGAGCGCGAAGCGCGCGTGGGACTTGGCGCACGCGAGCGCCGCCTCCAAGTGCGCGCCGCCGACGTTGTCGAAGTAGACGTCGAGGCCGCCGGGCGCGGCTGTCTCCAGAGCCGCGGCCAGGTCATGTTCCGCCTTGTAGTCGATGACGTGGTCGACGCCGATCTCTCTGAGGTAGCCGCACTTCTCCGGGCCGCCCGCCGAGCCGATGACGGTCGCGCCCCGGATCTTGGCCAGCTGGCAGGCCACAGAGCCCACCGCGCCCGACGCGGCCGAGACGAACACGACCTCGCCGGCCTGGACCCAGGCGATCTTGTCGACGCCGACGAAGGCGGTCAGCCCAGGGAGGCCCGCTATCCCGAGGTAGGCCTCCGGCGGCAGTCCGAGGTCGGGTAGCTTCCGCAGCTCCGCCGCCGGCGCGGTGAAGGCCTCCCGCCATCCCATCATGGACTGGACCAGGTCGCCCGGCGCGAACGCCTGCGTCTGCGAGGCGACGACTTCGCCGACCGCACCGCCCTGCAAGGGCACGTCGAGCTCGAAGGGCGGGACGTAGCTCTTCCGGGTGGTCATGCGCCCGCGCATGTAGGGATCGACCGACATCCAGCGGTTGCGCACCTGCACCTCGCCGGGCCCGGGTGGGGGAGCGCTCGCTTCCGCGAGGGCGAAGTTCCCGGGCTCCGGCGTGCCCTCCGGGCGTGACCGGAGGCGGATTTCGCGTGAGGGGATCGGCGAGGCGGTCATGAGGAAGTCCTCGGTCAGGGTCAGGGTCAGGGTCGGGTCAGGCGGCGGGCGCGGGCGCGTAGGCGCGTCCGTAGGCGGGGCGCGCGGCGAGGCGGGCGCGGTAGTCGATGACGGCGGTTGGGAAGCTCCCAGCCTCGCCGAGGAAGTCGGCGAAGCCGAGCGCATAGGCGACCGACACATCCGCCAGCGTGAACCGGCCGGCGGCGAGGTAGTCGCTCTGTTCAAGCCGCCGGATCACGGGCTCGAGCCGGCGGTAGAAGATGAGCCGGGCGTCGTCGACGGCCTGCGGCAGGCGCCGCTCCAACGGCTCGAGCCTGGAATATCTGAGGATCGTGCCGAGGGGCTGGGTCAGGCTGGCCTCGCCGTACCAGCAGAACTGGCGGTAGTCCGCAAAGCCCGGTTCGTCGGGCATCACCGCCAGCGGCGTGGGTCCATGCACGGCGGCGAGGTACTCGCAGATGGCCATGGACTCGGTCATGAACGCCTCGCCTTGAGCAAAGGCGGGCAGCGACCCGAGCGGGTTGACCTGCAGGAACTCGGGCTGGCGCACTCGGGCCGGGAAGAGCACCGGGTGCAGGTCGTAGCCGACGCCCAGCTCCTCCAGCACCCACAGCACCCGCACCGAGCGCGTGCCCCGCCCGTGGTGGAGTTGCGGCCGCACGGCTTCGGCAGCGAGCACCGGATCCGGGAGGCTCATAGCGCGACGCTCGCGCGCAGGTCGGCGTGATGGTTGACGGCCGACGCCACCCTAGCCGGGGTGGCCGCGGCTTGACGCGTGAGGACGTTTGCGCCGCCAGAGCTGAAGCTCATCTGGCTGACGTCGCCCTCAGGCAGAGCGTCTGGATCGAGCCCGGCGGCCGCGCTGGCGCGGCCGCAGATGAGGACCGGGGACGAGGGGGGCCAGGATGGGGTCATA
>CAXTHJ010000077.1:7367-12531 GCA_964243985.1 uncultured Caulobacteraceae bacterium
GCCGCAGATAGTTGCCGTGCACGCCGGTGAACAGGTTGGAGTAGACAATGTCCGACGCCGAGCTGTCGACGATCATTTGCTTATAGGCGTCGGCGGCGTTGGCCTCGGCCGTGGCGATGAACAGCGAGCCGATGTAGGCGAAGTCGGCGCCCATGGCCTGGGCGGCCACCGGAAGGGACAGCCTGGCGCGAAGGTCGGCGGCGAGGAGGGGCATGATCAAGGCTCCGGAGAAATAGGGCTAGGCCGGGCGCGGCGCGGAGGCGGGTAGCTCGGTCACAGTGGCGCCGAGCTCTCGCGGCAAGAGCTCCAAGGCCTCCTGGCACCATTCCAGGGTCGCGCGCTCGCGCTTCAGTCCGAACTTCAAGCCTAGCAGGCGGCCGATCTGGCGCGGACTGAGCTGACGACCGGTGAAGTTGCTGGCCAGGATCGTCTCATAGCGAGCCAGCCGGCTCTGGTGGTATTCGAGCCGCTGGCCGATCTGGATGCGCACGGCTTCCAGATCGACGTCGCCGAGTGCGTAGAGGCGCACCAAGAGGTCGTCCTTGGAGGTCGGGGGCTCCGCCGGCCGCGCAGACCAGGCCTTCAGCGCGGCCCGGCCGGCCGGTACGATGGCGTAGACGAACTTGTTGGGGACCCCGCTCTGGATGACTTCGTGGCCCTCGACCCAACCGCGCTCGCGCAGCTTGGCGAGCTCGCGATAGATCATTTGGTGATCGGCCTTCCAGAAGAAGCCGATGGAGGTCTGGAAACCGCGCGCCAAGTCGTAGCCGCTCATCGGCTGCTCGACTAGACATGTCAGGATCGCCTCACCCAGCGCCATTCAGCCCCTCCACGACATGCGTGGTCCACCGCCACGCAACACCATGTAGGCGCAAAGGATCATAAGCGCAAATGCGCATAGAAAATTGTTGCACGTACGCTGGCGGACGCCGTCCTGGCCTGCGAACTCTCCCAATGGACGGCGACCTGTGTGGCATAAGCTTTCGTCGAGATAGTGGAGAACAACGGGCTATTGCCGCACTCAGGCTAGCAGCGCCTTAAGCTCGACTGACGTTGCCTCGAGGCGTTCAACAAGCCCTGGCTTCGGCTTCTCCATCCAGGAGGTCGTGGCATGGGCGAAGGCTGCCATCCCCGTTCGGGCGGCAAGATCGGCTGGAACGTCTGCGACGCCACGCGCCCGCAATGCTCCGGCTAACGCCTCGGTGAGAGCCGCCAGCTTCGCCAATTCGCGTTCGGCCAGCGCGGGCGTGCTGGAGATCACATCGTGTCGCGGCTTGGAATATGGGCGGTTGTTTTCCAGCAGAGGGGCCACTGACCGAAAGGCCTTGAACAATGTGTCGAGCGGGCCGAGCTCCTGAGGCGCCGCGGCAATCGCGGCGGTTAGCGCGTCTTGCAAGACGACCGACCCTTCGAACAACACCTCACGCTTGTCTGGGAAGTACCGGAAGAAGGTCCGCTCAGTCACGCCGGCGCGCGCGGCGATCCCGGCTGCCGTGGTGCGATCATAGCCATGCTCGTGGAAGAGTTCGAGCGCCGCTCGCTGGAGACGGCCACGAACATCCTCATCGCCCTTCACCACGCGCACCCCCCTTGTCAGTGACTGACAGGCGACCTATGTCAGCCGCTGACAAGGTGTGGATAGCACATCCTCGCCCGAGCGAAAGGAGTTCGACATGCGCGTGTTTCTGACGGGAGCGAACGGCTGGATCGGGTCCGCCGTCGCCCAGGAGCTGCTCGACGCCGGTCATGAGGTTCACGGCCTGGTCCGTTCGAGTGAAAAGGCCGCCGAGCTCACCCTCGGGGTCACGCCCGTCCTGGGTGGCATGGGCGACCTGGACGTCCTACGGCGCGCGGCGGAGGAGGCCGACGGCGTGATCCATACGGCCTTTGGCCTGGACATGACGAAGATGGCGGAAATGAGCGAGGAGGAACGCCGGGCGCTGGATATCTTCGGTGAGATGTTCGCCGGCTCGAGCAGGCCGATCGTCACGACAGGAGGCGTCCTCCTGACCCCGCCCGGCGAGGTCTTCTCCGAAGATGCCCGACCGCCCATCGATCCTGCCTTCCCGCGCGCCTCCGAGCAAAACACCTTTGCGCTGGCGGACCGGGGACTGCATGCGTGCGTCGTCCGCAATCCGCGCTCTGTGCATGGACAGGGCGAGACGCGCGGCTTTGTGCCCATGCTGGCCGCCGTGGCGCGCGAGAAAGGCTTCTCCGCCTATATAGGAGACGGACAGAACCTCTGGCCGGCCGTGCACCGGCTGGATTGCGCGCGTGTGTACCGCCTCGCGCTCGAGCGCGGCGCACGGGGAGAAGCTTACCACGCCATCGCGGAGCAAGGAGTCCCCTACAGGTCCATCGCCGAAGCCATTGGCCGGCAGCTTGGCTTGCCTAAGAAATCACTCCCAACAGAGCAGGCCGAAAGCCATTTCGGCGGCTTGGCTATGTTCGTGGCCGGCAACGGCCCCGCGTCGAGCATGAAGACGCGCGAGGTCCTTGGCTGGACGCCGCACCAGCCGGGCATCATCGCCGACATCGAGCGACCTGATTACTCCAAGTAATTCACGCGGCGACGAAGAAATCTCGCCAGGTCTTGGACGGCGGCGGGAGCATCTGCCCGTTCATAGGGCGACAAGGAGAAGCTGCTTATGATTAAGAGAAATCGAAACCTCCTCGATCGGATCGATCTTGAACTCGCCGACGCGCTGGCGGCGGTTCCCAAGGCGAACGGGCGCATCTTCGACCTTAGCGACCTTCAAGGCACGCGCGCGCTGATCCGGCAGATGGCGGCGCAGGGCGCGCCTGCTTCCGCCGCTAACACCGCCGTGCTGGTCGAGGCGCACGAGGCTTCCCGTTCCGGAGAGGCGCCCGTGCCGCTCAGGGTGTTCAGGCCGACAAACGTGCGCGGAGCGCTTCCCGCCATGCTGTGGTTCCATGGCGGCGGGCAGGTGCTCGGCTTTGCAGCTCAGGAGGATGCCTACCTCAAGCGGATCGCCGGCGAGGTGGGCTGCATGGTCGTCTCAGTGGACTATCGCCTCGCCCCGGAAGCGCGCGCGCCCGCCGCGGCGAAGGATGGGCTTGCCGCCTGGCGCTGGCTTCGCGGCGAGGCGAGGGCGCTCGGCGCCGATCCGGAGCGGCTCGCGATCGCGGGAGCCAGCGGCGGTGGCGGTGTTGCGGCGGCGACCGCTCTCATGATCCGTGACGAGGGCGCGCCAACGCCGCTGTTCCAATCGCTGAATTACCCCATGATTGACGACCGAAACGAGACCCCATCCGCACGCGAGATCAGCGGCGTCGGCGTCTGGGATCGCGAGAACAATCTCGCGGCTTGGCAGCTGATCCTCGGTGACGCCGCCGGCGGACCGGACGTGTCGCCCTACGCCGCGCCGGCACGGGCCGCAGCGCTCGATGGCCTGCCGCCGACCTGCATCATCGTCGGCGAGCTCGACGTCTTCCGCGATGAGGATGTGAATTACGCCACGCGCCTTCTGCAGAGCGGTATCGCGACCGAGCTTCACGTGTTTCCAGGCGCCTATCACGCGTGGGATCTATTCGCTCCCAACGCTGGTTTGACGGCAGCCTTCTTCCAGACTTGGTTCGGCTATCTTCGGCGCGCGTTTCGACGATGATCTGGAGCGGCGCTCAAGCCGCATTGCTGGAACCGCGCTCATATCTGCATGGGCGCAGCGTCTGGGGCCGGCGCGATGCTCCTGGCCGTGGGGCCGCTCGCTAAAAAGCGAGCGTCGCGTCGCTGAACAAGGCGATCGCCACCGACCCATTCCCGTTCAGCTGACTCAGGCATCTTAGAAATCAACGGGAGCCGGATACCGGCGCGAAAGCTCAGCTGCCAGGTCGCGGTTTGTCACCTCGAACGATCCTTTGTATTTTGCTGGATTGAACAGCCAAAGGAACAGGCCGCTGAAGTCCTCGCGCTGGACGATATCGGTGCCGCGCTCCGCATTGCGAAACAACAACCAACGATGCTCGCCCCTGTAGAAGCCTCCGAGCCGCTTGCCGGCTAATACGATCACGCCGACCCACCTAAGTTCTCTGCCCGGTTCAACCGCAAGCACGGTTGGCTTGAAGGTCATCCCGGGAACCGTCACCGTCAGGACGTTGCCGACGGCAAGATCGCCGATCACCCTGGTCATGCCCGTGTTCCAGCGGGGGTATGACGGGTAATCAGTAAGCACCGACCAGACCTGAGCGGACGTCTGTGGGACGGAGATGCGCGCTTCGTCGAACGCTTCGGCCCAGACGATGTTGGCGGCGACAAAAGAAAGCGTCAGTGTCGCCACGACCAATATGAGCGAAGTCATTTGGGGTTCCTTCTGAAAAGCAGCGGGACGGCTCCACACCGTGTTCCTCAACGCAAATGGTTGAGTCGTCGGCTGAAAGAAATTGCCGATCCGCATAGCCCGGCTATACGGGAATAGATGAACAGCGACCCGGATTGGAACCTGCTTCGGACCTTCCTCGCGGTGGTTGAGGAGGGCTCGCTTTCGGGCGCAGCACGGCGGCTCGGGATTACCCAGCCAACGGTGGCTCGTCACATCGACGCGTTGGAAGCCGCGACAGGGGCCGAGCTCTTCCTCCGCACGCAACGTGGCATGGTCCTGACCGAAATGGCGGAGACGCTGAGGCCGTACGCGCAGGCGCTCGCGTCGACTGCCGCCGCTCTGATGCGCGAGGCCAGCGGGTCCCAGGGCGCCGTGCGCGGTGCGGTGCGTGTCAGCGCGAGCGAGGTGTTCGGCGTCGAACACCTTCCGCCGATCTTCGCACGCCTACGCCGGCGCCACCCCGAACTGGTTCTGGAACTCATCGTCTCGAACGTGGTGGATGATCTGTTGCAGCGGGACGCCGACATCGCCGTACGCAACGTCGAGCCCTCGCAGAACGCCCTTGTCGCCCGCCGACTGCCACCCGTGGAACTCGGCCTGCACGCCAGCCGTGACTATCTTGAGCGGCATGGGGTGCCTCAAACAATCGCCGATCTGTCGCGACATGACCTCATCGGCTTCGATCGCGCGACGCCGGCGACCCGCGCCATCGTGCAGCGGTACCCAGCCTTCAGGCGCGAAGCGTCCGCGCTTCGGGTCGACAGCGATCTAGCGCAACTCGCCGCCATCCGCGCGGGGTTCGGCGTCGGCCTCTGCCAGGTGGC
>CAXTHJ010000078.1:0-2139 GCA_964243985.1 uncultured Caulobacteraceae bacterium
ACCAAATTGTTGCCCACCGCCCCGCCCATCACCATGCCGACGCCGATGGCGGTCAGGGGCCGAACCACCGTCCGCGCCCAAAAGCCGAGCGCCACCACCACCGCGGTCGCGAACGCGGCGAGGAGCAGCCGGCCGAAGTCGCCGCCTGCCTTCAGGAGGCCGAAGCTGACGCCGGGATTCCACACCATGGTCAGGCTGAGCACCGGCATGACTGGAACGGTGATCCTATCCGGCAGATCCAGAATGTACAGCACCCAGACCTTGGAGGCCTGATCCAGGATCAAGGTCACGATCGCGGCGATGTAGGCGATCAGGCCCCAGTGCGTGACGATGGGCGCGCCAGGCATGCGGGTGGCCAACGGCGGTTCGGTGGGAGAGGGGGCGTCAGTGGTCATGATGGGCCGCGTTTGCCCTTCTCCCCTTGCGGGAGAAGGTGTCGGCGAAGCCGACGGATGAGGGGTCGAGGTGCTGGATCGGACGAGCGGGTCTGCCGAAATCAAAAGGAAGACGGGCGGGGCGGCGAGACCCCTCATCCGACCGCCCGCGGCGGCCGCCTTCTCCCGCAAGGGGAGAAGGGTCGCTGCGGCTAATGCTCATGCCGGGTATCCCAGTCTTCCACCGCGTCGGTGCAGCGCAGGCACAGCTTCGTCGCCGGCTTCACCTCCGGTAGGATGCGCCAGCAGCGGTCGCATTTGAGGCCTTGGGCTGGATGAACCACAACACCAACGAGGTGCTCAATTTCGTTTGAATTTATTTTAGTTCCTTTTGCCAGCGCGTAGCCGACAAACTGGCTTTCGCTAGTCCGAAACACCTCTGAGGGATCCATGCCATCGAAAGCTTCCACAAGGTTCGGATCTGCCAGCCCTACGTGAACAGAGGCATCAAGCGCTGACCCAATACGTTTTTCGCGGCGCTCGACTTCCAAAGCATTCGTTACGACGTCAAGCACAGCTTCGATCTTCCCCCACCGCGCCGCTTCCGCCTCATTCTCCCACGCCGCCACCCGTTCCGGCAGCACCCGCAGCGCGTTCGGCCCCGCATCCGGGAAGCGTGTCCCCCACGCCTCCTCCATCGTGAACGGCGTCAGCGGCGCCAGCCACGCCGTCAGGCGCATGAACACCTCGTGCATCACCGTTCGCGCGGCGCGGCGTTTCACGTCGCTCGGCTTGTCGCAGTAGAGGCTGTCCTTGCGGATGTCGAAGTAGAGCGAGGAGAGGTCGCCGGCGCAGAATTCCGAGACCGGGCGGAACACCTCGTTGAACTTGTAGCCTTCGTAGGCCTCCCGCACGTGCCCATCCAGCGCCCAAAGGCGGTGCAGGATGAACTTCTCCAGCGGCGGCATGTCGGCGTAGTCCACCCGCTCCGCCTCGGTGAAGCCCTCCAGCGCGCCCAAGAGATACCGCACCGTATTGCGAAGCTTGCGATAGGCGTCGGCGGTGGTCTGCAGGATGGTGGGGCCGAGGCGCTGGTCCTCCGCATAGTCCACCATGGCCACCCACAGGCGGATGATCTCGGCGCCGGACTGCTTGATGACGTCCTGAGGCGCAACGGTGTTGCCGAGGGATTTGGACATCTTCTGCCCGTCCTCGGCCATGGTGAAGCCGTGGGTCAGCACCGCCTTGTACGGCGCGTGTCCCCGCGTGCCGCAGCTTTCCAGCAGAGAGGACTGGAACCAGCCTCGCGCCTGGTCGGTGCCTTCGAGGTAGAGATCGGCGGGGGAGCGGCTGCGATCCGGCCCTGTCTCGCGGCCTTCCAGGGTGAAGGCGTGGGTCGAGCCGCTGTCGAACCAGACGTCGAGAATGTCCTCGACCTTTTCGTAGTCGGCGGGGTTGCGGCCTTCTCCTAAGAACTCGGCATCGGGACGGGTGAACCAGGCGTCCGCGCCGTCGGCGGCGATGGCGGCGACGATGCGGGCGTTCACCTCAGCGTCGCGCAGGGGTTCGCCCGTGCGCTTGTCCACGAACATGGCCAGCGGCGTGCCCCAGGCGCGCTGGCGGCTGATCAGCCAGTCGGGACGGGTTTCGACCATCGCCTTCATCCGCCGCCCGCCGGTCTCGGGATAGAAGGCCGTGGCGTCGATGGCGGCGAGGGCGGTTTGGCGCAGGCTCCCTTCTCCCTCAAAGGGGGAAGGGTTGGGGA
>CAXTHJ010000078.1:2149-12480 GCA_964243985.1 uncultured Caulobacteraceae bacterium
GCGTCGGAGCCCGGCGGCGGCGCCCCGGGGTGGTTGGGTGGGGGGTGGGGGGGGCTCGCGGTGAGGTCGCCGGAGATGTTGCTGGAGGCGCCTCCCGCGCCTTCTGTCGAAAGCGCGTCGCGTTCACCCTCACCCCTGACCCCTCTCCCCTCGAGGGAGAGGGTAGAGTCCATCCTGATGAACCACTGCGGAGTGTTCCTGAACAGCACCGGCGCTTTCGACCGCCAGGAGTGGGGATAGCTGTGCTCCACCCGCCCGCGCGCCAAGAGGTTCCCCGCCTCGATCAGCTTATCCATCACGGCCGAGTTGGCGGGGCCGAACTTGCCGGCCTTCTTGCCTTCGGTCTCCATCACCTTCAGCCCGCCGAATAAAGGCACGGAGGGGTAGTAGGCGCCGTCGGGATCGACGGTGTCGGGGATGTCGCGATGACCGGCGGCGATCCAGAGGGCGTAGTCGTCCGCGCCATGGCCGGGCGCGGTGTGCACGAAGCCCGTGCCGGCATCGTCGGTGACGTGGTCGCCGGGGAGCAGCGGCACGTCGTAGCCGTAGCCGGCGTCCAGATGCGCCAAAGGGTGCTGACAGATCAAACCGATTGGATCGACCGTCTCCGCCCGCCGCCACGACGCGATCTTGGCGTTGGTGCGTACGTCTTCGGCCAGTTTGTCGGCGACGATCAGCCGGTCGCCCGGCTTGGCCCAGGGGGCGAAGGGCAGGTCGGTCTCCATCGCCTCAACCTCGTAGAGGCCGTACTCGACCGTGGAGCCGAAGGCGATGGCGCGGTTGGCCGGCATGGTCCAGGGCGTGGTGGTCCAGATCACCACCGAGGCGTCGTTGGGCGGCAGGCGAAATACGTTGTCGCCGCGCGGATCGTCGGAATGGGCGTAGCGGTCCTCGTCGTAGGTTTTCACTGGGAACTTGACCCAGACCGTCGGCGAGGAATGCGGATGGTACTCCACCTCCGCGTCGGCCAACGCCGTGCGCTCCACCGGGCTCCACATCACAGGCTTGGAGCCGCGATAGAGCTGGCCGGACATGAGGAACTTGTGGAACTCCTTCACGATGGCGGCTTCGGCGCTGAAGGCCATGGTCAGGTAGGGATTGTCCCATCGCCCGAGCACGCCAAGCCGCTTGAACTCGGTCCGCTGGGCGTCGATCCACTGGTCGGCATAGGCTCTACAGGCGGTGCGGAACTCGGCTTTGGAGACCTCGTCCTTGCGCCGGCCCTTGGCGCGGAACTGCTCTTCCACCTTCCATTCGATGGGTAGGCCGTGGCAGTCCCAGCCCGGCACGTAATCCACGTCGTAGCCGAGGACGAAGCGGCTGCGCACCACAAAGTCCTTGAGCGTCTTGTTCAGGGCGTGGCCGATGTGGATCGCGCCGTTGGCGTAGGGTGGGCCGTCGTGCAGCACGTAGAGCGGGGCGCCCTCCGCCTGCCGCTGGGCGCGGATGGCGCGGTAGAGGCCCTCGCCCTCGGCCCACTTGGCCAGGAGTTCGGGTTCCAGCTTAGGCAGGCCTGCCCGCATGGGAAACGCGGTCTGGGGCAGGAAGACGGTTTCGCGATAATCGCGCTGACCTGTTGGTTTTGAGGAATTGTCGTCGGCCATAGGAAAAGCTTATCCGCTTGGATCAAAGGTGATGTGCGAAAACCGGCGCAAGCGGGGAGGCCCGGAAGCGTTACGCCGGGCGGATAATTCGGAACGCTATGGCGATCGGACGAACCATCGGCTTGATTTAGCAGAGGGCATGCCGGTTCGCTAGGGTGAAGTCCCGAAGCCGTGCTGGAGAGGCATTATTGCGGCAGCGGGCGACGCAAGGCAAACAGTCTGCATGAGCGATCCGTCCGCCCCTTCCGCCCCGAGCCTGTTGGGCACGCCGCGCGAGTGGGCGAAGGATCTGGCCACCGCCACCGTCCTTGGCGTCTTTCTCGGCGTGATTGGGCCCTTCGGCAGCTTCTACGGTGGCGGCATGGAGGTGCGCATCGCCTACTGGGTCGTCTGTATGTGGATCGGCTTCATCATCATCTCCGTCTCGGTTCGGCTGTCGATCCGGACGGCCATCCGCCTCGACTTGCCGATGTGGTTCGCGTTGGCCGTCGGCGTGGCGATCGGTTGTCTGCCGCTGGGGTTCCTGATCGGCTGGTTCTCCGCCCTCTACTGGCCGGGCAACCACGGCCGGTTCAGCGATTTTGGGGTCTGGTACGGCCAGACCTTGGTGGTGGCGGAGCCCTTCGCCTTCGCCTTCTATTTCCTCCGCAGCCAGGGATCCGAAGGCCGCGGCTGGCGCTTCGCCGCCGTAGAGGCCGCAGAGGCGCGGCGGGCGGCGAACGTTCCGGAAATCACGTCCTTGACCTTGCCCTCGCCCGATCTGACAGTCGGTACGACGTCCTTCCTGAACCGCATGCCGCCCCGCATCGGCCGGGATCTCCTGTGCCTGCAGATGGAGGACCATTACGTCCGCGCCCACACGCAGCGGGGCTCGGACCTGATCCTGATCCCGCTGAAGGACGCCATCGCCGAACTGGGCGCCGTGGAAGGGATGCAGGTCCACCGCTCCTGGTGGGTGGCCAGGGCCGCCGTTTCCGCACCCGTGGCGAACGGTCGCAATCTGTCCTTGCGCCTGACCAATGCTTTGGAGGTGCCCGTGAGCCGCGCCTCGGTCGCCAAGCTGAAGGCGGCGGGCTGGCTCGACGATTGATCGTGGGAAAACGAGTCGCGTCGAATCAAAAAGTTAACGGCGGCGCTTGAAGTCAGAATCCAAATCATCCTACGATTCGCAACATCGCGTTAGGATTAACTAATCTTAAGGAAATGATCCTTAACGTCGATATCGAATTCGCCGGGCCACGGTGGGGTGGTCCACGTACCAATGTGACCTATGCCTGGAGGGGCTGATGCGTGTTCTGCTGATTGAGGACGACAGCGCGACCGCGCAAAGCATCGAGCTGATGCTGAAGTCCGAAGGGTTCAACGTCTATACGACCGACCTTGGCGAGGAGGGGATCGATCTCGGCAAGATCTACGACTACGACCTGATCCTTCTGGACCTGAACCTGCCGGACATGAGCGGCATGGAGGTCCTCCGGCAGCTGCGCAATTCCAAGATCAACACCCCGGTGATGATCCTCTCCGGCACCTCGGAGATTGACACCAAGGTCAAGACCTTCGGCGGCGGCGCCGACGACTACATGACCAAGCCCTTCCACAAGGACGAGCTGGTGGCCCGCATCCACGCCGTGGTCCGCCGCTCCAAGGGCCACGCCCAATCGGTGATCAAGACCGGCGACATTCTTGTGAACCTCGACGCCAAGACCGTGGAAGTGAACGGGTCACGGGTCCACCTGACCGGCAAGGAATACCAGATGCTGGAGCTGCTTTCGCTCCGCAAGGGCACCACCCTCACCAAGGAAATGTTCCTGAACCACCTCTACGGCGGCATGGACGAGCCGGAGTTGAAGATCATCGACGTCTTCATCTGCAAGCTGCGCAAGAAGCTCGCCGCCTCCGCCCAGGGCATGCACCACATCGAAACCGTTTGGGGCCGCGGCTATGTCCTGCGCGACCCGCAGGAAGGCGTAGCCATCCAAGCGGCCTAAGCCTTCTTCATCACGTTGCGCTCAGCGCCCGCCGGGGAACCTGCGGGCGCTTTTCATTTGAAAACTGGCCTCTGACGCGCGATATGCCCTTGCGCCTAAGGCGTTTACCTCAGCCATCGGGTGCAGCATCAAGAGTGTTCTCGCTAAACTCGGCATTTTGAACAAGCGGGCTGCAGTCGAGACGGGTACATCTCACCTTCGGTCTTCTGGCCGCTGTCCGGTCTGCGAAGCGGAGACGGATTTTGTCGCCAGCGGAACCTGGCTGCGCGACGATTTTCTCTGCATGAATTGCAGGTCCTTGCCGCGCGAACGAGCGTTGATCGCCACGTTGAACCTGTATTTCCCCGACTGGCGCAATCTGAAGATGCACGAAAGCTCGCCGGCCCTACGCTCCAGCGAAAAGTTGCGCCTTGAGTGCCTCGACTATACCCCCACCAATTTCGACGCCGACACCGCCCGCGGCGAGACCATAAAACGCCTCGGTCGGCGGAATGAGGATCTGGAACACCAGACCTTCGCCGACGACACGTTCGATCTGGTGATCACCCAGGATGTGTTTGAACATCTGTTCCGCCCGGATCTCGCCATCGCCGAAATCGGCCGCACGCTGAAGCCTGGCGGAGCGCACGTTTGCACCGTCCCGATCGGCCGTAAGAGCCTTCCCTCGATGTGGCGGGCCAAGCGGGCGGATGATGGGTCGATCGCCTATCCGATGGAGGCTATCTATCATGGCAACCCTATCGATGACGCGGGATCGTTGGTGACGGTGGACTATGGCTATGACATCGCCGACTATTTCGACGCCCACTCCGGTCTGAGCACCACGATCGTCTACATGGACGACCTCAGCCAGGGCATCCGGGCCGAGTTCATAGAAGTGCTCGTCAGCCGCAAGCCCTCCGGGCCGCACCCGCTGGATGCGGATATATAAAGGCGCGTTTTGATCCCCTGCCGATGGCGGGTTTTTCCTTTACCTGCCCCAAACGCGCCGGACGTTCTATCGCCTATCGCTCTCTCGCAAATCCGCCGATACTAAAGGTTGATTCTTCCGCCGAGCGTTTGGCGGCGGGAGATTTTGGGCGGAGCGATGCAGAAAGCCGTGATGGCGCTTTTGACGGGCGCCTATATCTTCGTGTCCTTCACGATCGCCGCCTTGCTGTGGCGCGCAGGCGCGGGCTGGGGCGCGGGCGTGGCCGGGCTGATCGGCGCGCTCGGCTTCCTGTTCGCGCTGCACGATCTGATCGGGCGGCGGGTGGACAACGGCGCCCTTCGCCAGGAGATCGAACGGCTGAAAGACGCGCAGAAGCTCCTGGCCGAGCACCTGGAATCCACCCAGGCCGCTCTGGAAGGGCTCGCCGACACCCTGCAGGAAGAGGCGGCCGCCAAGACCGAGACCCTGACCGGCGAGGTGCGCATGCTGGAGGATTTGGTGGAGCGCATGGGCGAGACGCTGGAGGCGCGCCTGACCCTCGCCCGCTCTGGCCTTGGCGGCGGGTTCGCTCCGGCGGGAAGCGGCGGCGGCGGCTTCGCCCGGCCCGACCATCAAACCGCCGCCCTGCTGGAGACTGTCCGCGACGCCTTGGCCCACAACCGCGTCGATCTTTATCTCCAGCCGGTGGTGAGCCTGCCCCAGCGGCGGACGGTGTTCTACGAAAGCTTCTCGCGTCTGCGCGACGATGGCGGGCGGGTGATGATGCCGGCGGAATATCTCTCGGTGGCCGAGCCGGAGGGGTTGGTGTCCGCCATCGACAACCTCCTCCTGTTCCGCTGCGTTCAGATCGTCCGGCGGCTGGCCAAGAGCGATCGCAAGGTCGGCATCTTCTGCAACATCGCCCTGGGGTCTTTGGGGGACGAGGTGTTCTTTCCTCAGTTCCTGGAGTTCCTGAGCCAGAACCGCGATCTTGGCGGCGCCCTGATCTTCGAATTGGGTCAGAAAGCCTTCGCTGAGCGGGGATCGGTGGAGGCCCGCAATATGGCCAAGCTGGCTGACCTCGGCTTCCGCTTCTCCCTGGACAAGGTCACAGACCTGGATTTGGATTTCGCCGACCTGTCCCGCGCCGACGTGAAGTTCGTGAAGATCTCCGCCGACGTCCTCTTGGACCAACTTCTGGAGGTGGGGGGCCGCATGGCGTTGAAATCCATGCGGGATCTGCAGGCCTCCGACTTCGCCGCCCTGACCCGCCGCTACGGGGTGGAGGTGATCGCCGAGAAGGTGGAGGCCGAGCGTCAGGTGATCGACATCCTGGAGCTCGACGTTGGTTACGGCCAGGGCCACCTTTTCGGCGAACCCCGCGCCATCCGCGATCAGGTTTTGGCGGAGACCGCCCCGCCCGCCGACTTCATGCAGGCGGCGCTAAGGCGCAAGGCGGTTGGGGGGCGATAGCGCGTGGCCTTCTCCCTTTCGGGAGAAGGCGTGTCAGCGAAGCTGACGGATGAGGGGTTTCGCGACGAGTGCGGAGGGGGCGGCGTAACCGCTCACCCGGCCGCCTCCGGCGGCCCCTCTCCCACAAGGGGAGAGGGATCGTCATCCTACTTCCCCGTCACGGCCTTCGCCGCGGTAAGCCCGAGCACCAGGAAGACCACGAACACCACCAGGAAGACAAAGAACAGGATTTTGGCGACAGCGGCCGCAGCGCCGGCGACGCCGGTAAATCCAAGCGCGCCAGCGATCAGCGCGACCACGGCGAAGATGATGGCCCATTTCAACATGACACCGGCTCCGAATTTGGCTCTTAAGGCAAAGCTCGGAGGTGAGAACGCCGTTAAAGCGGCGCCGTTCCCTTCAGCCAAGATAGCCCTCAATCTTCCATCATCCCCGCGAACCGCTCGAACAGATAGAGCGAGTCCGTCGGGCCGGGCGAGGCTTCGGGGTGATATTGAACGCTGAACACCGGGCGGTCCTTCAGGGCGATGCCGGCGTTGGTGCCGTCGAACAGGGACACGTGGGTCTCCTGCACCGCCTCAGGCAGCGTGTCCCGGTCCACCGTGAAGCCGTGGTTCATGGAGACGATCTCCACCTTGCCGGTGGTCAGGTCCTTCACCGGATGGTTGGCGCCGTGGTGGCCTTGCTCCATCTTGCGGGTCTGCGCGCCAAGGGCCCGCGCCAACATCTGGTGGCCGAGGCAGATGCCGAACACCGGGGTTCCACTCTCCACCAGCTTTTGGATTTCCGGCACGGCGTATTCACCCGTCGCCGCCGGATCACCAGGGCCGTTGGAGAGGAGGACGCCGTCGGGCTTCCTCGCCAAAACCTCGTCCGCTGTGGTGGAGGCGGGCAGAACCGTCGCCCGCGCACCGATGGAGGTCAGCGCCCGCAGGATGTTGCGCTTGATGCCGTAATCCAGGACCGCCACCTCGAACTTCGGGTTGGGTCGGGGCTTGGCGTACCCCTCGGGCCACGCCCACAGACCCTCATCGAAGGTGAAGCTCTGCAGGGTGGTGGCGTCTTTCGCCAGGTCCAGGCCCTCAAGGCCGCTCCAGGCGCGAGCCTGCGCCACTAGGGCGTCGAGGTCGAACTGCCCATCCGGCGCGTGGGCGACCACCGCGTGGGGCATGCCTTTTTCGCGGATCAGGCGGGTGAGGGCGCGGGTGTCGACGCCCGAAAGACCCACCACGCCGCGGGATTTCATCCACCCATCCAGCGCGCCGCCCGCGCCCGGTGTCGCGCGCCAGTTGGCGGGCGCGGTGGGCAGGTCGCGGAAGATGGCGCCCCTGGCCGTGGTGCGCGCGCCCTCGCCGAACTGCTCCACGTCCTCTAAGTTTACGCCCACATTGCCGATGTGCGGAAAAGTGAAGGTGACGATCTGCGCCATGTAGGACGGGTCGGTCAGGATCTCCTGATAGCCGGTCATGGCGGTGTTGAAGCAGACCTCGCCCACCGCCGCGCCGGTCGCGCCGACCCCGATCCCCTGCAGGATCGTGCCGTCCCCCAGGGCTAGGACGCCGGTGCAGCCGTTCAGCAGTGGGGTCATGGCGCGGCTCCGATCGGCTGGGAGAGGGTCGCAAAAAAGCGGGCTGGGGCGGAGGCCCCGCCCGCTGGCGTCGCGCTCTAGGTAGAACCGGCGCCCCTTTGGGTCAACCCGGATCGGTCCTTCAGCGTCGGCGCTCCGCATTCATTGTCGATGACCGACATCACCGGTGAAAGGTCCGCGCGGCCGCAGGTCAGACGTTATATCATCGCCGCCAGGATGCTTTACGGAGACCGCCGATGCTGATCATGAAGCCCAACTGCGAATGCTGCGACTGTGACCTTCTCGCGGAGGCCGGCGGGGCGATGATCTGCTCGTTCGAATGCACCTTCTGCGACGCCTGCGCCGAGACGCGGCTGAAGGGCGTCTGCCCTAACTGCGGCGGCGGACTGGTTTCCAGGCCCGCCCGCACCGCCGCCCTGCTGCAACGCTTTCCCGCCTCCAGCGAGCGCGTGTGGAAGCCGCACGACGCCTGCACGGCGGCCTGATCTTTAGAGCCGTAGGGCGAAGATGCAGATCACCGCCCCGACGGCGATCCAGGCCAGCAATATCCATCGGGTTCGCGTCATAGGCGACGACCTCGCGCATTTCGGCAGCGAAGGCAACGGCCAGGCGGCGCGAGGCGGCGCTCAGGCGGAGGCGGCGGAGTCACGGATCAACGCGGCCCGCTCGTACCGCGTCAGCACCCGCCAGCGGCGCTCCGGCAAGGTGTCGAGGTTGAGCGGCCCGACACGGATGCGCAGAAGATCGAACACGTTCAGCCCCACAAGGTCGCACATGCGCCGGATCTGGCGGTTGCGGCCCTCCTTCAGGATCACCCGCAGCTTATCCCGATCCACCACCGTCACCTGAGCGGGTTTCAGCTCGCGACCGTCCAGGTGCAGGCCGTGGCGGAGCAGGGCGAGCTTACGCTCGGTGATCTCCCCGTCGACCCGCACCATGTATTCCTTCTCCAGCGCCGAAGCCGGCCCGATCACGGCCTTGGCCACCACGCCATCCTCCGAGAGGATCAGCAGCCCCCGCGAGTCCATGTCGAGCCGCCCCACAGGCGCCAGCTTGGAGTCGCGGTTCGGGATCGAGGGGCTGGCGCCCACCAGCGTCGCCTGGGTGAGCAGGCGCACGGCCGGGATCTGGCCATTCTCCGGCTGGGACGAGACGATCCCTACCGGCTTGTGAACCATGAGGGTCAGCGCCTCGCCCAGTTGGGATTGCGCTGTGTCGGCCAGAGTCAGGGTCTGGCCGGTTTCGATCTTGCGGCCGGGATCGGCCACGGTCTCCCCGTCAATGGAGACCAGCCCCTGGGCGATCAGCCCCTCAGCCTCCCGCCGCGAGCAAACCCCGCTCTGCGCCAGCCAGCGGTTCACCCGCTGCGGCTCAGCTTCGTCATAGCGGCGGGTCCAGGCCATGGGGGTATTTATCGGAGTCTCATGCCGTGACCACCTTCATGCTTTGGGCGTGAAGATGGATTCCCGATTGTTTTTGAAGCTCCCCCAGCACGCCAAAGAGGTTGCGGGCGTTGGGATTTCCAGAGGGACCGAACATGCGCATCAGGCTCTTTGATGGAGTTCCCGTCGCTGCGGACAGCCGGTCAAAGCCGATCGTCGCGTTGATGTAATCCCTCAAGACCGCCTTGCCTACATCGACATCCCCAGCCAGCAGGGCGTCCACCCCTTCGGAGAGCAAAGCTTCGCGAAACGCGACGTCGCTCTGGGCGCGCGCCTGGATTGTGTCCTTGAACGAACGTGTCAAAGCCATGTCACTTTCCTTTCTTACGGCCCTTGTAGTCATGCCACCGCGCCTGCGCATCCGCGATATCTCGCTGTTGCCGCCGCTTGGTCCCGCCGGCGAGCAGGATCACGATCCTCTCGCCGTCCGTGCTGAAATAGAGGCGGAAGCCTGGCCCGACGTTGATGCGATGTTCAAACACGCCGCCGCCGACGCCTTTGACGTTGGACAGATTGCCTTGGCCGATCCTGATTAAGGCGATCGCCACCTTTGCAGCCGCTTGCGGATCAAGGCCGCCGAACCAATCGCCGAACGGGCTGGCGCCCTCCAGTGTCAGATACTCGCGAACGTCCATAGATGATGGTGTCACATATGTTACTATATGCGACCCAGTGGGAACGTCCAGGCTCTGATTTCGAGCCGTTCTCCAAGGTATGTAAAAGCCTCGTCTTTGAAGGAGACGTCCCGTGGATCGATTCGACGTGGTTGTGATCGGCGCGGGCGCGGCGGGGATGATGTGCGCCATCGAGGCGGGCAGGCGCGGGCGGCGGGTGCTGGTGGTCGATCACGCGCAGGCGCCGGGGGAGAAGATCCGCATCTCCGGCGGTGGGCGCTGCAACTTCACCAACCTTGGCGCAGAGCCGCAAGCCTTCCTGTCCCAGAACCCGCGCTTCGCCATTTCGGCGCTCCGCCGCTATCGGCCGCAGGATTTCATCGCTCTAGTTGATCGTTATGGGATCGGCTGGCACGAGAAGACGTTGGGGCAACTCTTCTGCGACGGCCCGGCGACGCAGATCGTGGACATGCTGCTGGCGGAAATGCGGGATGCGGGCGTGACGCTGCGCCTCGGGGCTTCGGCGGCAGGCCTAGAGAAGACGGCGGCGGGGTTCGCCTTGACCATCGGCGGCGCGCCCGTCGCCTGCGAAAGCCTGGTCATCGCCACCGGCGGCAAGTCGATCCCCAAGATGGGCGCCACCGGCTTTGGCTATGAGGTCGCCGCGCAGTTCGGGATCATCGCCACCGGAAGATTGGCCGCATGCGACTCT
>CAXTHJ010000079.1:0-11963 GCA_964243985.1 uncultured Caulobacteraceae bacterium
CCGCTGGACAGTCGGCAATCAGGTCTGCGCCCTTGTTGGCGGCGGTGGCTATGGCGAATACTGCCGGGTGGACGCTCGGCACGCCTTGCCCATTCCCAAGGGGTTGAGCCTCACCGAGGCCGCCGCTCTGCCCGAGACCGCCTTCACCGTCTTCACCAATGTGTTCGAGGGCGGGGCGCTGAAATCCGGGGAGACCTTCGTGGTGCATGGGGCGACCAGCGGCATCGGCGTGATGGCGATCCAGATGGCTAAGGCGGCCGGCGCGCGGGTGATCGCCACCGGACGCGGGGCGGACAAGGCGGCGGAGGCCCTCAAGCTCGGCGCCGACCTCTCCATCGACACGACGGCCGAGGATTTTGCGGAGCGCATCAAGGCCGAGGGCGGCGCGGACGTGATCCTGGACATAGTGGGCGGCGATTACACGCCCCGAAACCTCGATTGCCTGAAGCCGCTCGGCCGCAACGTCCTGATCGCCACCCAGGCGGGGGCGAAAGCGGAGATCAACCTGATGCAGCTGATGCAGAAGCGCCTGATCCTCACCGGCTCAACCCTCCGCCCGAGGAGCGCGGACGAGAAGGCGCGGCTGGCCAAGGCGGTGGAGGCCACCGTCTGGCCATGGGTGGAGGCCGGCAAGATCAAGCCGATCATCGATAAGACCTTCCCCCTGACCGAAGCCGCCGCCGCCCATGCCCATGTGGAACGCGGGAGCCATGTGGGGAAGGTGGTGCTGACGGTGTGATCGGCGTTGAGCGGTCCTCCCGAATGTCCGGCAAGGGGGGTTAGCGGCCTTTGGTCGGCACCACTTCACCGTCTTCCTTCGTGAAGCTCTCCGGCCATCGTTCGAGCAGGCTCAAGACCGCCTCGGATGGACGACACAGCGCGACGCCCTTGGGGGTGGCGACGATAGGCCGGTGTACGAGGATGGGGTGAGCTTCCATCGCTGCAAGGATAGCTTCGCCGTCCACGTCATCTCCGATCAGACCAAGCTTGGCGGCGGGCGTTCCCTTCTCCCGAAGGATGTCTCGCGGAATCGCTCCCATGACGGCCAAGAGCCCAAGAAGCTGTGGTCTCGTCCAACCGACCTTCAGGTACTCGACTACCTCCGGCCTGTAGCCAGCGGCTTCGATCATCGCGAGGGTGTTGCGCGAGGTGCCGCAGTCGGTGTTGTGGTGGATCACCACCGGAAACTTGTCAGCCATGGTCGGCCTCCCCTTTGAGCAGCCAACCCGCAGTCCCGAGAGCAGCGGCCATGCCTATAAGCTGAGCGAGGAAAAAAGCGGGCGCGGAGGCGGGTGCGATCCCGGCGAAGGTGTCGGTGAGCATCCGGGCGACGGTCACCGCCGGGTTCGCGAATGAGGTGGACGCGGTGAACCAGTAGGCGGCGGTGATGTAGAGACCTACGCAGACCGGCGTGAGGGTTGGTCGGAAGCGAAGCGATCCCAGGATCGTTAGAATGAGCCCGAAGGTCGCGACAGCCTCTGAGATGCCCTGCGCAAAACCGTCACGGATGTGCGTCGAGATCTGGAGCAGAGGGAGGGCAAACATGGCGTGGGCGAGCAATGTGCCGAAGCAGCATCCAACCAACTGAGCTACGATGAAGGCCGCCAGCGACGACCACGGCAACTCGCCCCGGATCGCGAAAGTCGCTGACACCACGGGGTTAAAGTGGGCTCCGGAGATCGGCCCGAGGATTGTGATGAGAACGACCAAGGCCGCCCCCGTGGCGATGGCGTTGGCGAGCAGGGCGACGCCGTTGTTCCCGGCTGAGAGCCGCTCGGCCATGATCCCCGAGCCGACCACCACGGCGACGAGCAGGGCGGACCCCAGCGCCTCGGCGGCGATCCGCTTGGCGAGGCTGAAGCGAAGGAGCGGCGGTTCTAGGGTAGCGTCTTGCACATCAGCACGGCGGAGGCGGGGCAGAGCCCTCGGAATTGGCTGCTTTTTCGGATCGCCTGCGGGGCGGTTTCTCGGCCCCGAGCCAAATAGCCGACGCGCTCAAAGAAGCCCGGAGCAAGCTCGGTAAGGAGCCAGAGCCTTTTGGTCCCGTGCTCGCGAGCGTAAGTTTCAACCTGGGCCACGAGGGCGGCTCCATCACCCCTCCCGCGTCGAGCCGGGTCGAGGATCACCGACCGGAGCAAGCGATCCGCGCCGTCGCCCGTCAAGCCAGCGTACCCCACCGGCTCATCCCCGCTCCTCGCGATCAGGAAGTGGGGCGAACCCTCCCCCAAGTCGCTGACCGCGAGCCTAGAGGCTGTCAACCACTGGACCGTTCGCGCGAACTCGGCCCCTCCGGCCTCGATCTCCTCCAATCGGTTCATGCGCAGCACGCCGCCGCTTCGACTATGCCAGCGAGGGGCGAGCAGACCTCTGGCCGTCCGTTGCAGCAATCCTCCATCAGGTAGCCCAGCAGGGCCGCCATGTTGTCATAGCGCGCCGTGTAGATAATCGACCGCCCTTGCCGCCTAGCCGACGCGAGCCCGGCATGGCTAAGGATCGTGAGGCTTGCTGAGAGGGTGTTTGGCGCGATCCCCACGCGCCGGGAAACTTCGCCCGCTGAGAGGCCGTCAGGCCCGGACTTTACGAGTTCACGAAAGATGATCAGCCGCCCTTGGTGGGCGAGCGCGGACAGCGCATCGACGGCCCGATTGATTTCCATATTTCAACGATACAGCAAATATGCGCTTGAGCAACCATGGCCGACATGCCTGCTCTCGTGGAAGCTTTCGCTGACAAGCCGTCTCCGGACAGGTTTGTCCCAGCGGCGGTTCCAAGCCACCCACCACGGTTCCTGTTGCTCTACGGCTCGCTCCGGGAGCGATCCTACAGTCGGCTAATGGTCGAAGAGGCAGACCGACTTTTGGGATCCATGGGAGCCGAGACCCGCATCTACGACCCGCGTGGCTTGCCCCAGCCTGACGATGCAAGTCCGGATCACCCCAAGGTGAAAGAGCTTCGGGACCTCTCCATCTGGTCAGAAGGCCACCTGTGGTGCAGCCCTGAACGCCACGGGGCGATCACAGGCATCTTCAAATCGCAGATCGACTGGCTCCCACTGGAGACTGGCGGGGTGCGCCCGACACAGGGAAGAACCCTCGCGGTCATGCAGGTGAACGCCGGGTCCCAGTCTTTCAATTCCGTGAATGCCCTTCGCATCCTTGGCCGGTGGATGCGCATGATCACCATCCCCAATCAGTCGAGCGTGGCGAAGGCATACGACGAGTTCGATGACGCTGGTAGAATGAAGCCTTCCGCGTACTACGACCGCCTGGTCGATGTGATGGAGGAGTTGTTCAAGTTCACACTGCTCACGCGAGGCAACTCGGATTACCTCGTGGACCGCTACAGTGAGCGGAAACAGGAGGGCCGGGAAGTCCAAGGCTCCGCCAGCCTCGCCTCTATCAGCTAATGTCCGACTCGGGTCGCTAAGCGGTCGCCTGCTCCAAGCCAGAGATTGGACGTTGCGCTTACCGCGTCTCAGCCCGCCCGCCGCGTCGTGGAGATGAAGCCCCGCTCGGAGTTCTCCAGGAAACTCACAAGGTGCGTTACATAGGGGTTGCCAGCCCCACCGGTCCGGGCCTTCTCCATCCGCTCGGCCATCGGGCCCTTGCCGAGGAAGAGGGCGCGGAAGGCGCGGCGGAGCGCCGCCACATCTTCGCTGGTGAAGTTGGCGCGCTTTAGACCGACTTCGTTCAGGCCGACCAGCCGGGCGCGGTCGCCCTGCACGATGCAGAAGGGCGGCACGTCCTGCGTCACGGTGGCGCCCAGGGCCACAAAGGCGTTGCGGCCGATCCGCACCTTCTGGTGGGCGGCGGTCAGTCCAGCCATCCAGGCGTAGGATTCCACCACCGAATGACCGCCTAAGGTCGCGTTGTTGACCATGCGGATGCCGTTGGCCAGCACGCTGTCGTGGCCGACGTGGGTGTAGGCCATCAGCATATTGCCGTCGCCGATCACCGTGCCGTGCTCCGCCCCGAACGCGCCGCCGGAAATGGAGGCGAATTCGCGGATGAAGTTGCCGTCGCCGATGGTCAGCCGTTGCGGCGCGCCGGACCAGTTCTCGTACTGCGGCGGCGTGCCGACGTAGCAGTGGGGAGAGAAGGTGTTGCCCTGACCGATAGTGGTGGCGCCCTCGATCACGGCGTGGGCGCCGATGCTGTTGTCGGGGCCGAGGCGCACCAGGGGGCCAATCACGGCGTAGGGGCCGATCTTCACGTTGGCGCCGATCTCCGCCTCCCGCGCCACGACGGCGGTGGGGTGGATGTTGACGCACGTTTCTCGATCCACCGCGAAGTCCCAGCTGGGTCGTAGAGCGTTCATGCGGTCAGGCCCAGGCGTTACACTGTCCGCCCATGCGCGACGGAGAGCGTCATAAAGTCAAGGCCATACTGCAATTTTGCCGAAACACTGACGGGAAACGCCGCAAGCTTGATCGCTGCGCCAACCTCCGTCACAAGCCAGCCTATGAGCATTGGCGTTTCGGCATGAGCATCGGCGTTTTCGACAGCGGCGTGGGCGGGCTCAGCGTGCATCGGGCGCTGGTAGCCGCCATGCCGTCGGCGGATTTCATCTATCTCGGCGACCACGCCCACAGCCCCTATGGCGGGCGGCCGGGGGAGGAGATCGTTGATCTGACCCGCGCCGCCTGCGAGCGCCTGTTCTCAGAGGGGGTGAGCCTGGTGGTGCTGGCCTGCAACACCGCCTCGGCCATCGCGCTGCGGCGGCTGCAGCAGACCTGGCTCCCGGGGTATCGGCAAAAGCTCGGGCGCCCGGTGAACGTGCTCGGCATCATCGTCCCCACCATCGAGGCCGCCACCGGCCAAGCCTGGACCTATGAGCCGCAGCGGCGCAGCGAGAAGGTGGAGGCGGTGGAGGTGATCGGCGTCTTCTCCACCCCCGCCACTGCGCGCTCCCGCGTCTACGAGATCGAAATCGACAAGCGACGGGACGACCTAGCCGTGTTTTCCGAGCCTTGCCCAGAGCTTGTGCCGATGATCGAGGGAGACGCGTCGCGGAACGAACTGCGGGCGGTGGTGGAGGCGCACGTCAAGGCGCTGACCACCCGTATCGGCCGTCCGCCCACCCGCGCCATCCTCGGCTGCACCCACTATGAAATCGTCGCCGACCTGTTCCAGGCGGCGCTGCCCCAAGGCTTGACGCTTATCCATCAGCCCACCGCCACGGTGGATTCGCTGCTGCGCTACCTCGTGGCCCACCCGGAGTATGCGCCCGGCGTCGGCGGCCAGCGGCGGTTCCTCACCACCGGACATCCGGCGGAGCAGAACGGCTTGGTGGAGACGTTTTGGGGCGGGCCGCTGAAGTTTGAAGCGGCCTAACTATCCGAGATCCCTAAATCCGCTCATCCCCGCGGGGATGAGCGGCGTGGCTGGCGGTAGCCAGATTATCCAGCCGCAGCCTTTTCCGCCGCCATCACGCGGCTGACGGCGTTGACCACCGCGGCGATGCGGATCGCCGCCTGGATGCCGGTGTTGGCGATCTGGCGCTTGCGCAGTTCCTCCTCGTGGGCGTCCAGGCACATGCCGCAGCCGTTCACCGCCGAGACCGCTGTGCACCAGAGCTCGAAGTCGGTCTTCTCCACCCCCGGATTGGCGATGATGTTCATGCGCAGGCGCGCGGGGAGGGTGCGGTATTCGGGGTTCTTCATCAAATGGAGGGCGCGGTAGTAGACGTTGTTCATGCCCATGATGGCCGCGGCGGCTTTGGCGCCGGTCCTGGCCTCGTCCGACAGGTCGGCCGCGCCCTCGATCGCCTTGATCACGTCCGGCTGGCCCACCGCGTAGGCTGAGGCTAGGAAACACCCCCACTTCTGCTGCTCGGTCAGCACCGTCTCGCTGGCGAGGGAAGAGAGGTTCAGGCTAAGATCCTTGGCGTAGGCCGGGATCTGGTCGCGCAGGGCGTCAAGGGACATTTATCGTAGCTCCATAAAATATTCCGCTCATCCCCGCGAAGGCGGGGACCCAGGTCTGTCCAGCGGCGTGAGCCGGTTCAAGCCTAGGTTCCCGCTTCCGCGGGAATGAGCGGATGAAGAGTTTGTGCTTGTTAAGCCGCTTTCAGCGTCTCGCCGCCGACCGCGCGGTTGCAGGGGCAAAGCTCGTCGGTCTGCAGAGCGTCCACCACGCGGAGGGTGTCGGTGGGGGCGCGGCCGACATTGAGGTTGGTCACATAGACGTGCTGCACCACGTTGTGCGGATCGACCACGAAGGTGGCGCGGAGGGCGACGCCTTCTTCTTCATCGAGCACGCCGAGGGCGCGGGCGAACTTGCCGCCGTTGTCGCCGAACTGCCAGATCGGCAGCTTGTCGAGGTCGGGGTGGGCGCGCCGCCAGCCGAGCTTGGAGTGTTCGTTATCGGTGGAGCCGCCGAGCACGATGGTGTCACGGTCGGAGAACTCTTTGCCGAGGCGCGCAAATTCGGCGATCTCGGTCGGGCAGACAAAGGTGAAGTCCTTGGGGTAGAAGAAGATCACCTTCCACTTGCCCGAAAAGCTGTCCTTGGTGATGGTTTCGAACGCGCTTTCGCCGTTCTCTTCGTGGTTGTTGAAGCCGGGCTTCACGCCAACGACTTTGAAATCAGGGAGGGTTTCGCCGACACCGAGCATAGCAATCTCCTGGGAATGGGGTGCGGCAGGGCGCCGCGGACAGGGGGGAGATAGGGCGGCGGCGCACCAAAGGCCAATCAATTCTTTTTGTATTTAGTATAGAAATTTCCTTTGGCTTGCACATATATCCGTCATGCTCCCGACGCTGCGCCAACTGCAATACCTGAAGCTCCTGGCCGAACACGGCTCCTTCAGCCGCGCCGCCGACGCCGCCCACGTCACTCAGCCGACCCTCTCCGCCGGAGTGCAGGAGCTGGAAAAGATCCTCGGCGCGGCGGTGGTGGACCGCGCCCGCTCCGGCGTGATCCTGACCAAGGTGGGCGAGGAGGCGGTCAGGCGCGGCTCGGACGTCCTGGCCCGCGCGGAGGACCTGGTGCAGGCGGCGCGCTCGGCCGGGCGGCCGCTCTCGGGGCGGTTTCGACTGGGCGTTATCCCCACCATCGCGCCGTTCATGCTGCCCAAGACCTTGCCGGTGATCCGCGAGCGTTTTCCGGACCTGCGCCTGTTCCTGCGGGAAGATCAGACCGCCAAGCTGGTGGCGGGGCTGAAGGCCGGATCGCTGGACGCCGCCCTGATCGCCCTCCCCTTCGACGCCGCCGGCATCGACACCGCCCATATCGAGGACGATGAGCTCCTGGCCGCCATCCCCGCCAACCACCCGATGCTGACCTCGCCCCGCGTGACGCCCGAGCAGTTGAACCAGGAGGGCTTGATCCTCCTGGAAGACGGCCACTGCCTACGCGAGCACGCCCTCAGCGCCTGCAGCCTTGACCACCCCAGGGCCGGAGACGAAGGCGCCTTCGCCGCCACCTCGCTGGCGACCCTGGTGCAGATGGTGGGCTCCGGCCTCGGCGTCTCGCTCCTGCCCGCCATGGCGGTGGAGGCCGGCCTCACCGACACCGCCCCCGTCGCCGTCCGCCACCTCACCGAAAAGACCCCCAGCCGCGAAATCGTCGTCGCCTGGCGCGCCGGATCGAGCCGCGAGGCGGACGCGCGGCTGCTGGCGGAGACGTTGAAGGGGGTGGGTTAGGCTGATGCTCCCTATTGAGTTGGAGGAGATAAAGGGCCTCCAATACAGGACGTTCTAAAAGTCCGGAAAGGGTCGTCTTCTTTCGTCAAGGCCGCCCGAACCCGGCCTTGGCCCCGACCATCGGATCTTTCAGAGTGCTGGCTAAGCTCAAAAGCTGTCTTTGCAACGCGGCCCGGTCATTTTGCGCCTTACTGGCCCATAGCCTAAGATGTTGTAGAATAATCATAAGCTAGGCCGACCATCTCTTCTGCGACGAGGTGAGGCTCAGCTATGGTGTGAAGATTGTAAAAGCCATCAACCTGTTCTTCTGTGCTGCATCCAGACTTTGGATAAACATATTTTACATCATCACCGTTTAAGGCGTCGCATAGCAATAGGTCAGAATTTACAGTTTTTGATCCCGACAACACTGTCTTTCGGCTTAGCGGTGGAGAAAATATAGCAGCGTGAAACGCAGAACCAGCCGATCCGAGTATATTTCTCTTTTGTGAAAACAGCTTTACCTGATCAGAAAATGGCATTGTCTCTGGATAGATTATCACGACGCCCTCTTCTCTCAATCGATCTTCGATGATTTGCTCATTCTTAAATCGCCCGACCCCTGAACCCAAACGCGTCTTGCTAAGATAAACGGGTGATAGGTCATTTGACTGTGTGAGGTCCCAGAACGGCTCTCCGATTTTGTGGCAGAGCCTCTGGAACTCTCGGGCGCCGAAACTCTGATCCTCAAAAGATGGGCGCGGGATGGTGAGCTTTCGTAGTTTCATCGGGCGATCAATGATCACCGTGTTGCTGGTATTCAGCCCTAGACGGTCAAAACAGGTTGCGATGAACGGCAGCGCAAAATCTTGATCAATTCCATTGTGGGAGTGGAAGAGGATCTTCCGGTTCCCGATGGACTCTTGGGCGAGCCACCAGAGGCGCGCTAAGGTATTGATGATGAAATGCCCAAAATGTTGGGAAATTAAGCCGCCATAAACATAGTTGGCCTCGTCGGCGTCCGCCTCAAGACTGTCAAAATCGGTTGCTGAACAGAGGCTTTGGCCGACCAAACCTTGACCGGCTCCGCGACGGAGAGCGGCCGCATCGATCAATCGTCCATCCGCGCCGTAAACCCCCCAGCCGGGGTCGTTGTGATAGTAGACCGTCTGGCTGAATGGCAGCGCCATCACGTCCACATGTCGCTCTATAGCTGACGCGACTTCTTGAATGTCGACGGACCCCCATACTTCGGTACAAGGTTGGAGTTCCGTTTCAACGTGGTCTGGATTTCCTAGCGGCGCTTCGTCGGCGGCGTGAACTGAAGTTGGTGCTTCCGCAACCTTTGACCGGCCGATCAGGCGCGCAATCAAATTTAACATATGGCCGAATTGTAGACGTGTGGAATCCTGCGGGATTTGCAGTACATGGATGCACCTTTTTCTATTATCGAAACACCAGCTGTTGCATTAAGATTTCCCGTGCGCGATTGTAAACGGTTCGGGCATTTTGCTTTTCTTTCAATGATGTCTACTAGGAGAACAGTCAAATAGACTTTTCAGCCCAGTACAGATGATCGCGCAATCTGCGTGGCCTCGTTCTGGAACGCGAGAGGCTGCAAAAATAGGGGGGTAGATACAAATCTATCCACCCCCCTGAACGGGGTCATCCTGATCGCACTCCGGTCATGGAGAGGGCGCGTGATCGGCGTCGCTGCGGACCGGGGTGCGATCAAGACGGGTCAGCGGCCGGGGGGTTACCGGCCGGGTCCTGGGCGTGCTTCGCCAAGCATCCCGCCGTCCCTGGGCTTATCGGAGTAAGCGTTAAGAGCGCTGCCTGCCCGATGCTCTTGAAGGAAGGTCGCGCGGAGCGTCGTCTTTCGTCGAAAACGGTCCTTCCACCATCCCCTACACCAGGCGACCGGAAGGGCGGCGAAGCCTACGCCCGGCGCTCCGCACCCTCTCCACCCTCGCGCAACCCGCAGAGGCCGCGAACCCGTGCGCGCTATATCCGCTAACTTCAGATATATCTAAAATAGCTCTTGCATCCCGATCCAACTGAGATATATCTGCAATCGCGATATATCTAAGAAGGATCGTAAATTGTTTAGACATCACCAACATCGTGGGCACGAAGCCCACTTCAGCCGCCACCCGTTTGGCGGACACGGCCAACACTGGGGCCGCGTAGAACGGGGCGAGCGCGGCGGGCGCGGGGAGCGGGTGTTCGACTCCGGCGACCTGCGCTTTGTCATCCTGGCCCTGATCGCCGAGAAGCCCAGCCACGGCTATGAACTGATCAAGGCCATCGAGGAGAAGCTGGGCGGCGGCTATACGCCGAGCCCCGGCGTGGTCTACCCCACCCTCACCCTCCTGGAAGAGCTCGGCTATGTGACCGTGCAGGCGCAGGACGGGGGCAAGAAGCTCTACTCCATCACCGATGAGGGCGCGGCCTTCCTGGCCGAGAACCAGCGCATCGTGGACGGCCTCTTCACCCGCATGGATGAAGCGCGCGGCCGCGGCGGCCGCTTCTCGCCCCAGATCATGCGGGCGATGGAGAACCTGAAGACGGCGCTGAAATACCGCCTGATGCAGGGTCCCCTCACCGAGGAGGAAGTGGTCGCCCTCGCCGCCGCCATCGACCAGGCCGCCCTCGCCATCGAGAAGAAGTAGCATGTTCGCCGCCGCCGCCCGCATCCCGACGCCGCACGCCTCCAAATACCTCACCGGCCTCTGCGGCCGCCTGGCGAGGGGCGCGCCGGCGCGGCTTTACGAGGACGAGGGGTTCGTTGACCTGCCGCTGGGCCCCTGCCACCTCTCCGCCCTCCCCGGCAGCCTCGCGCTGGTGGTGGAGGCGGAGGACGAGCGGGGGCTGGAGGACCTGCAATGGCTCGTCGCCAACCACCTGAAACGGGTGGCGGCGCGCGAGCCGATCGAGGTGCGGTGGGCGCCGGTGTGGTGAGAGCCCGCCGGCTGCCCTCAGCGGCTGCAAGCGGAACTTCTGAAAGACCGAGAAGGGTGGAAATGAGACATCCTTTGCTTATGCTCGACTGCATGAACAAACCGCACGCCCTTGAAGATGAACCCTGTGGCTGATGTTAACATTCGTCTCGCCGCAGGCGGCGAACGTAACGATCTTGAGGCTCTGCAATGGCGGGCGTCGCTCGCCAACGATGGCGACCGCGAGGCTATGCTAGCCAACCCCGATGCGATCTCCTTACCGGCAAGCCAGATTGAAGCGGGGCTAGTGGTCGTAGCTGAGTCTGGTAGCGCTCCAGTTGGCTTTGCGGCTTTGATTGTCCGGGATGACGCAGACGTTGACTTAGATGGGCTCTTTGTTGAGCCAAGTCTTTGGCGCGGAGGTGTGGGTCAGGCTTTGGTGAATAGCTGCTGCGAACGAGCGAGAAACATGAAGGCGACTTACATTCATGTGCTAGGCAACCCTCATGCACTCGGCTTTTATGAGAGATGCGGTTTCGAACAGTTGGGGCTCGAAGCGACTCGGTTTGGCTCGGCCATTATCATGCGCAAGAAGCTTTGAGGCGGATCCTATGACCGCTTAGGGTCGGAAGCAGTCCCGCGCGTTCGGCTAATAAACGGACGTTTGCATCGGGCGCGATCCCGACTGATGAGCGGCCTTGCGAACCCCGATCCCCGAAAGCCGTCACCATAAGAGCTCAGCGTCCGCGTTGACTTCGCGGACGTCCTCGATATAAGACCCGCCTCCCGCCCGTGGGTTCGCTCGCGGGCGCAATCTTTTTTGCGCGACCCTCTGACGTTTGAGCCCATGGCTTGAAGAGGGCGCGCCGGACGAGAAGGCTCATACCATGTACGCGGTGATCAAGACCGGCGGCAAACAGTACCGCGTCCAGCCGGGCGACCTCCTGGTCGTCGAAAAGCTCGACGGCGACGTCGGTGCGGAGATCGCGTTCAACGAAGTGCTGATGCTGGGCGACGACGGCGCAACCCACCTGGGCGCGCCCCTCCTGGACGGCGCCGTGGTGCGCGCCACCCTGATCGAGACCCGCAAGGGCGACAAGGTGAAGGTCTTCAAGAAGATCCGCCGCCAGGGCTATCGCCGCACCAAGGGCCACCGCCAGCCGGAAACCGTGTTGCGCGTCATCGGCCTGGAAGGCGCGGGCCTCTCGGGCAAGTGGGACGGCGAGGTGGACCTGACGCCTCGCGCGGACCTCCGCCTGCGCGCCCGCAATCTCGCCGCCCGCGTGGAAGCGGAGGTTGAAGCCGAAGCGCCTAAGCCGGTGAAGAAGACCTCCGCCAAGGCCGCCCCTCAGGCTGAGCCGGAAACCGCTGTGGAAGCCGCCGTCCCACTTGCCCGAGAG
>CAXTHJ010000080.1:0-11900 GCA_964243985.1 uncultured Caulobacteraceae bacterium
CGTCGGCGCGCGGCGGTCGGAGACGAAGTCGATCAGGGTGGTGTCGGTCTCATGCCCCACCGCCGAGATCAGGGGGATGGCGCTGGCGACGACGGCGCGGGCCAAGGCCTCGTCATTGAAGGGCCAGAGGTCCTCCACCGAACCGCCGCCCCGCGCCACGATCAGCAGATCCGGGCGGCGCAGGACGTGGCCCTCTCCGATTCTGTTAAAGCCCCGGATCGCCGCCGCCACCTGCGCCGCCGCGTCCGCCCCCTGCACCACCACCGGCCAGACGATCACATGCACCGGCCAGCGGTCTGCGATGCGATGCAGGATGTCGCGGATCACCGCGCCGGTGGGACTGGTAATGACGCCGATCACGCCCGGCATGGCCGGGAGGGGGCGTTTGCGGGCAGGCTCGAACAGCCCTTCCACCTGGAGCTTGGCCTTCAACTTTTCTAGCTGGGCCAAAAGCGCGCCGACCCCCGCCGGGGCCATCGTTTCGATGATGAGCTGGTAGGAAGACCGCGCCGGATAGGTGGTGATGCGCCCGGTGACAATCACCTCCAGCCCGGTCTGCGGCTGCACGCCGAGCCCCCGCACCGATCCCTTCCACACCACCCCGTCGATGCAGGCCTTGTCGTCCTTCAAGGAGAGATAAATGTGGCCCGAGGCATGGCGGGTGACCTTGGAGATCTCCCCCCGCAGCCGCACGAAGCCATAGGCGTCCTCGATGGTGCGCTTCAGGGCGAAGGCGAGTTCGGAGACCGAATAGGCCTGGGCGTTTCCGGCGGCGCCGTCCGGCGCTTCGGGTGTGTCTTTTGCGTCAGCCAGGAAATCTATATCGGTCATTACGTAAATATATGCCCTTCCCCCGGTTGTGCCTAACGGCGTCCGATCTTAGGTAATCGATCACGGGGTTGTTGGAATATCGAGATGAAAAGTTTTATTGCCGCGGCGATGTCGGTGTTGGTTCTGTCAACGCCAGCGGTCGCCCATGATTCGCTGCTGTCTGGCGCTTGGCGTCTGTCGGCCAAAGTCGCCAGTGTACCGTTTAACCTCATCTGCAACTTTGAACAGATGGGCGATCAACTGGGCGGAACCTGTGCTGCGCCGTCCAGCAACAAGACGCTTGCTTTGAGGGCGGGGCACATTGAGGGTGAACACGTGACCTTCAAGCATGACGGCCATTTCCTCCTCAACAAGTTCGATGTGAACTACACCGGCGTCGTCGACGGGGACAAGATGACCGGCCAGATCGCCGTTTTCGGCCATACGGGCGATTTCGTCGCCGTGCGCGAGGGAAGCTAAGCCTGCACCATCATCGGGCGCGCCGCGACGGCCGCCCGGTGCAAGGTGGCGTGACGGTGGGCGATCCGGTCCACATCCCGGTCGTATCCGCCGCCCAAGACGCCCGCGATGGGCGTCCGCCGTTCAAGACAGGTTTCGATCACGTAAAGGTCTCGCTCGAGCAGGCCTTCGTCACTGAGCTTCAGGCGGCCGAGGCGATCGTCCGCGTGCGGATCGACACCGGCGACGTAGAACACCAGATCCGGCCGCACCCGGTCGATCAAGCCCGGCAAGGTCTCCCGCAGGATGGCGAGATAGCCCTCGTCGCCAAGGCCATCCTCAAGCCCGATATCGAGATCGCTCACCGCCTTCCGCGCCGGGAAGTTCTTCTGCGCGTGCATGGAAAAGGTGAAGACGCGGGGCTCGTCTTTGAAGATGAACGCGGTGCCATCCCCTTGATGGACATCTAGATCCACCACCAGGATTTGGCTGACCGCCCCCTCGTTCAGCAAGGCCCGCGCGGCGATGGCCACGTCGTTGAAGATGCAGTAGCCGGAGCCATAGTCCGGCCCCGCATGGTGGCTCCCCCCCGCCGTGTTGCAGGCGAGGCCGTGCTGCAAGGCCAGCCGCGCCGCGAGGAGCGTGCCGCCGCAGACGGCCAAAGACCGGCACACGATCTCCTGCGTCATGGGCAGGCCGATGCGGCGCACCGCATCGGCAGGCAAGGCGAAATCCAGTACCTGGCGCACATAGGCGGGATCGTGAGCGGCGGCGATCAGGCCTTCGCTGGCGGGCTCCGGCCGATGGAACCCCTCAGGGCCGACCAGCCCTTCCGAGGCGAGGATCTCCGCCAGGCGGTGGAACTTGTTGATGGGAAAGCTGTGGCCAGCCTCCAGCGAGGCGCGGTAGTGCGGGTGATGGACGAAGGGCGGCATGGCTTCTATGTGGAGACGTCGCCGTCCTGCGCCAAGCGTCGCCCTTGACGCATTGGCGGCGGCGTCGCACAGGCGCGGCATGAACGTCCTGCTCATCGGCTCCGGCGGGCGCGAACACGCCCTGGCCTGGAAGATCGCTCAATCGCCGCGCCTGACCCGCCTCGTCGCCGCGCCGGGCAATCCGGGCATCGCGGCCGTTTGCGAGACGCGGGCGGTAGCGACGACGGACGTGGAGGGGCTGGTCGCCCTGGCTAGGGAAATCGCCGCAGACCTTGTCGTCGTGGGCCCCGAGGCGGCGCTGGAGGTCGGCATCGCCGACCGGCTCGCGGAGGCGGGCATCCCTTGTTTCGGTCCCACAAAGGCCGCCGCCCAGCTTGAAACCTCCAAAGCCTTCTCCAAGGCCTTCGCCGAGCGGCATGGCCTGCCCACCGCCCGACACCTGACCTTCGAAGACGCCGCCGAGGCCAGCGCGGCGCTGGCGCAATTCTCGCCGCCCTATGTGATTAAGGCCGATGGCCTCGCCGCCGGCAAGGGCGTGGTGATCGCTGGGGACCGCGCCGACGCCGACGCCGCTATCGACCACATGCTCGGCGGGCGGTTCGGTGCGGCCGGCGCGCGGGTGGTGATCGAAGACTTCATGGCCGGCGAGGAGGCGTCGCTGTTCGCCCTTTGCGACGGCGAGACGGCGATGCTGTTCGGCGGCGCCCAGGATTACAAGCGCGCCTACGACGGGGATGAGGGACCCAACACAGGCGGCATGGGCGCTTTTGCGCCCGCGCCGATCCTCTCCGAAGCGGTGGCGGATGCGGCCCGATCCAGCATGATCGAACCCACCGTGCGCGGTATGGCGGCGGAGGGCGCGCCCTACCGCGGAGTGCTCTACGCCGGGCTGATGATCGAGCACGGCGCCTCGCGCCTGGTGGAATACAACGCCCGCTTCGGCGACCCTGAATGCCAGATCCTGATGCTGCGCCTTGCCAGCGACGTTCTGCCTTACCTTCACGCGGCGGCGACGGGCGGGCTCTCGGCGATACCGCAGCCCGAGTGGCGAGATGAGGCGGTGATCTGCGTCGTTCTGGCGGCGAAGGGGTATCCTGACGCACCAGAGAAAGGATCTGTGATCCAGGGCGCGGAGGCCGATTTCGGCGAGGGTGTGGTGGTTTTTCATGCCGGTACGGCGCGCCGAGCGGACGGCGCCCTGATCGCTGCGGGAGGCCGGGTGCTGAACATCTGCGCGCGAGGCGCCACCTTGCAGGACGCCCGCGCCAGAGCCTACGCGGCCATCGCCAAGATCAACTGGCCGGAGGGCTTCCATCGCACCGACATCGGCTGGCGGGCGCTGCCACAACGCTAGTCATTCTCGGGCATCGCCGAAAGGCGGCGACCCGAGGATCACAAGCTTCAATCGTTTCCATCGTCTCGAAAGACGGGTATGCCCGCCCCAGCAAGACCAAGAAGCCCAACAGAAAAGATGGATTGAGGAAATCATGGCGGACACCGCGACTACCGCCCAAGTCAGCGCCCAGGACCTCAACTCCGGCACCAAGCCGGTAGAGGAAACCCACAAGTTCGACGAGGCGGCGCTCGCGGCGTGGATGAAGGCCAAGGTCGCCGGCTACGAAGGTCCAATGGAAGTGCGCCAGTTCAAGGGCGGTCAGTCCAATCCCACCTATCAGCTCATCACGCCGAACAAGAGGTACGTGCTTCGCCGCAAACCCCCCGGCAAGCTGCTTCCTTCCGCTCACGCGGTGGACCGGGAGTTCAAGGTCATCTCCGCCCTCGGCACGACGGAGTTCCCCGTCGCCCGGACCTACGGCCTCTGTATGGATCCGGAGGTGATCGGCACGATCTTCTACGTGATGGACATGGTGGAGGGTCGCATCCTCTGGGACTTATCTCTGCCGAGCTGCGCCCCCGCCGAGCGGGCCGCTATCTTCGATGCGGAGATCAAGACGCTCGCCGATCTGCATAACACCGATTACGCCTTGATCGGCCTTTCGGACTACGGCAAGCCCGGCAACTACTTCGGCCGCCAGATCGACCGTTGGACCAGGCAGTACCGCGCCTCGGAGACCCAATCCGTCCCCTCCATGGACCGGCTTATGGATTGGTTGCCGCAGAGCCTGCCGGCGGACGATCAGACCTCCATCGTCCACGGCGACTATCGGCTGGACAACATGGCCCTCCACCCCACCGAGCCGCGCATTATCGCCGTGCTGGATTGGGAGCTCTCCACCCTCGGCAATCCCTTGGCCGACTTCACCTATTTCCTGATGTCCTGGGTGATGCCGAACAGTGAGCGCGGCGGTCTCATTGGCCTTGATCTGCCGGCCCTGGGCATCCCTACCATCGAGGCGGTGGTGGCGCGCTATTGCGACCTCACCGGCCGCACCGAGGGTCTGCCGGCCCTGGACTGGTATTTCGCCTACAATTTGTTCCGTCTCGGCGCGATCTGCCAGGGCATCGCCGGCCGCGTGCGCGACGGCACCGCGTCCAGCGCCAACGCCCAGGTCATGGCCGCGCGGGTGCCGGTGCTGGGCGACGCGGCGCTGTCGTTCGCTAGGAAGGCGGGGGCCTGACGGCGCGACTCAGCAATGCCTGAAGCGCCGCTTCGTCCTCGAACTTCGCGGTCACCGGCCAGGGTTTCACCCGCGCGCGCCATTCGGGCGAGAGCCGCACCCAGTCCTTCTCCGTGGTGACAAGCCCGGCCTTCAGCGTCGCGGCGCGGGTGGAAAGGAAGCCCATGTCGGCGGCGCTGTAGGGGGTGTGGTCGGGGTAGGGCGCGAAGTCCACCAGATCACAGCCTGCCGCGACCAGGGCGCGCTCCACCTTCCACGGCTTGCCCACCCCGGCGAAACCGAGCTGCGGCCCCGCCGGCGGCGGCCCGTCCGGCGTCAGGCGCGCGATCAACACGGGCAGAGGATCGAACAGGCGCATCAGGCGCGGATCCGGCGCCTCCAGATCGGCGGGCGTCATCAGGATCACCCCATCGGCGCGCGCCAGCCCTGCCGCAAGGGGCTCCCGCATCGGCCCGGCGGGGAAGACCGAGCCGTCCCCGAACGGCCACTCGTTCCCTCGCGTCTCGCCGTCCACCACGATCAGGGAGAGGGTCTTCTTCAGGCGGGGGTTCTGGTGTCCGTCGTCCAGCACCAGCACTTCGGCCCCCGCCTGCCGCGCCGCCATCGCCCCGGCGACTCGGTCCCGCGCCACCCAGAACGGCGCAGTGGCGGCCAGCATCAGGGGCTCGTCGCCCACGTCGCGCGCCGCGTGCTTGAGGGGATCGACCTTCACCGGCCCAAAAAGCCGGCCACCGTAGCCTCTCGACAGCCCTTCGGCAGCCATGCCCTGTTCGCGCAGGGTCTTCAGGAGGGCGCGCACCACCGGTGTCTTGCCCGTGCCGCCAAGGGTGAGGTTGCCGACGCAGATCACCGGAACACCGGGGTCGAACGGCGCGGTGCGCTTGATCTTTTCTGCGGTGACAAACGCCCAAAGCCACGAGACCGGCGTCAGGAGGGCGCGGGTGATCCCGGCGGAACCCCCGTCCTCCTCATACCACCAGCGGGGCGTGGAGCGCGTCATGGGATGAAGCTTAACAGGGCCTCCGCCGCTTGGTCCAACGCCCCTTGGTCCTGCGCGACCACATGGCGCGCCCGACCGGCGCGGGCTTGGGCGATCGCGGGTTTGTGGAGCGTCTCGGCGAACGCTGCCGCAAGAGCCGCCGCATCCTTGACCAGGATCACGGCCTCCGCCTTCAGCAGGTCGGTGTAGACCTCCCGCCAGTTATCGAGATGGGGACCCGCAATGATGGGGCAATCGAGCTGCGCCGCCTCCACGGGGTTGTGACCGCCTGGGCCGGGCAAGAGGCTGCCGCCGATGAAGGCCGCGTTCGCCAGGCTGAACCACAGGCCGAGTTCACCCAGGGTATCGGCGATGTAGACGCTCGCCGCCCCCAAGACGTCGCCTTGGCTGCGTAGCCCTACGGTCAGCCCCGCAGAATGGACGAGGGCGGCGATATCTGCGGCGCGGGCGGGATGGCGGGGGACGATTACCAGCAGGGTGTCGGCCTTAAAGGTGGCGAACGCCTCCAGCACCATCTCGTCCTCGCCGAGGTGGGTGGAGGCGGCGAGCAGGACAGGGCGGCCGGTGGTGGCCGTGCGAAGAGCGGCGAGAGTTTCGACGTTCACCGGCGGCGGCGCCCCGAGGCGCTTGAGATTGAGCCGCCCATCGTCTCGCGCGCCGAGGCGCTGCAGGGCGCCGGCCGTCGCCTCGTCCTGCGCCATCACCAGGTCGAAGGCGGCGAAGACGGCGTTGGCGGCGGCGGGCAGGCGGCCCCAGCCCTTCAAACTGGCGTCTGACAGGCGGGCGGAGAGGAGGGCGAGGCGGGCGCCCTTGGCCTGGGCTGCAAGCATCAGGTTCGGCCAGACTTCGCTTTCAACGAAAACCACCACGATGGGGGTCCAATGGTCGAGAAAGCGCGCAGCGGCGCCCCGCGTATCGATGGGCGCATACTGGTGGATCACGCCGGGCGGCGCGCGCTTGGCCATCAACGCCGCCGATGTGACGGTGCCTGAGGTGACGAGAACGGTGAGGATTGGGCGACGAGCGCGCAGGGCCTCGATCAGCGGCAGGAGGGACAGGCTCTCCCCAACGCTGGCGCCGTGCAGCCAGATCAGCGGACCTTCCGGGCGCGGCGAACTGGAATGCCCGAGCCGTTCGGGGAGCCGTGCAGGGTCTTCCTTGCCTTGACGGGCGCGGGCGCGGAGCAAGCTCGGCGCAAGGGGCGACAGCAGGCCTGTAACAAAGCGGTAGAGCTGAAGGCTGAATGGCCTCACGCCAGCATCGTCTCAGCCCGGCGGGTGGCGGCGGACATGCGCGCGGCCCAGTCGGCGTTCAGCGCCGCCTCGTCTGCGCCCCGCGCCACCGTCTCAACGCCATCCCAAACGATAGCGCCCCGCGTGAACGGCAGGGGCACGACCGCCGCATCCCAGCTCTTCAGGTATAGGCAGGGCTTGGACGCCAGCCCGACGAACAGCACCGGGGCGCCGGACGCCTTGGCGAGCAGTGGCGTTCCCTCCGCCATCTGCTCCGCCGGGCCGCGCGGTCCATCCGGCGTGATCGCCACGCCTCCGCCCCTGGCGACCCAGCGCAGCACGTCCCGGAAAGCGCCCGCGCCACCCTTGGCCTTGGCCGGATCGCTCTTCTTGGCCGAGGAGCCGCGGATGGCGGGAAAGCCCAGCCGCGCCACCGCCCCGGCGATGAACTGCCCGTCCGGCGAGAGGGAAATCAAGGCGCGGGGCGCCTGCGCCCGATCCAGCGGCCAGCAGGCGGGAGAGAGGGCGATGCGGCTATGCCAGAAGCAGACCAGCACCCCGCCCTTGGCGTCCCACACCCGTTCCGCGACCGGAAGGTTCTCCTGCCGCCAGCGGATGGTGGAGAGGGCGACCTTCAAATAGGCGGCGAAGAGGTAGGCGAGCGTCGCCTGTACCACCGGCGAGCGGAACAGGCGCTTTAACATACCAAACATCGCTCATCCCCGTGGAAGCGGGGACCCAGGCTCTTGCAGGTGCGGGGACTATTGGAAATGTGCATGTCCGCCGTCGTGCGACGGTTCAACCCTGGGTCCCCGCTTCCGCGGGGATGAGCGGGGAGGGCATTTTTGACGCGCCAGACATGTCCGGCTCCGGGTCCAGGTTCTGCGCCTGCGCCAGACGGGCGTAGAGGCCGCGCCTGGCGGTGAGGGTGCGGTGCGTGCCCTCTTCCACCACCCGCCCACCGTCGATCACGTAGATGCGGTCGGCGTTGCGAACGGTGGACAGGCGGTGAGCGATCAGTAGGGTGGCGCGCCCGGCCATCAGCCGCTCCAGCGCCGCCTGCACCTTCTGCTCGCTGTCGGTATCCAGCGCCGAGGTGGCCTCGTCGAGCAGCAGGATCGGCGCATTTTTCAGGAAGGCCCGGGCGATGGAGATGCGCTGGCGCTGGCCGCCAGAAAGCCGAGTTCCCGCTTCCCCGGCGGAGGTGTCGTAGCCGTTCGGCAGGTTCAGGATGAAGTCGTGGGCGTCGGCGGCGCGGGCGGCGGCCTCCACCTCCTCCAGCGTCGCGTCCGGACGGGCGTAGGCGATGTTGGCGCGGATGCTGTCGTCGAACAGGAAGGGCTCCTGCGTCACCAGGGCGATCTGGTGGCGGAGCGACGCGAGGGTCAGCCCCCGCACGTCCTGCCCGTCGATGGTCACGGCGCCGGAGGTCACGTCGTAAAAGCGGGGGATCAGGTTCAGGATGGTGCTCTTGCCGCCGCCGGAGGGACCGACGAGGGCCACCGTCTCGCCCCGCTTCACCTCCAGCGCCACGTCGATTAGTGCTGGGCTGTTTGGCGCATAGCCGAAACAGACGGTCTCGAACCGCACTGTGGCCTCGGTGAGCGCAAGCGGCTTGGCGCCCGGCGCCTCGCCGACCTCGGCCTTGACGTCCAGCGCCTGAAACAGGCGACCCGCCGCCGTCAGGCCTTCGGCGAACACGGTCTGCAGATTGGCCACTTGGCGAAGGGACTGTGACGCGGCGCCCAGAAGAACGAGGAAGGCGAACAACTGGCCGATGGTCATCTGATGCTGGGTTGCGCGCCAGCCGGCGTAGAAGATCACCGCGGCGGTGATGAAGATGGTCAGGGTCTCGGTCACCGGCGCGGCGGCGGCGCGGGCGTTGGCGCCCTTGATGATGTGTTTCTGCCGACGCTCGATCACGGCGGCGACTCGGGCTTGCTCGAACGCTTCGCGGTTGTCGATCTTGACGATTTTGATGCCATCCAGGCTCTCCATCACGGCGGTGGAGAGGGCGGAGGTTTCGTTCATCGCCCCCTTCGCCGCCTTGCGCGTGCGCTTAGAGAAGCGGCGCATGATTATCGAGGCTATGGGGGCGGCCACCAGCACGACGACGGTCAGGTAAGGGTCCTGGAACAACATGCCGATGACGCAGAACACCACCGTCAAGCCTTGCTGGGTGTAGTTCACGACACCGGTCGTGGCGGCCTCCCGGATCAGGGTGGCGTCGTAAAGCACGGAGGAGAGGTAGGAGCCGGAATGGCTGTCGCGCAGCCGCGCCAGATCGGCGTGCAGGAGCTTACCAAACAGACCGACTTGGATGTCTCCCACCATGCGGTGGCCGATGCGGTTGACGATCACCGACTGGCTGACCTGGGCGATCCCCCGCACCACGCCGCAAAGGACGATGACGCCGGTGATCAGCAACAGGCTGTCGAACCGCTTCTGCTCGAACACCCGCTTGATCACCGGGTTCATGAGGGCGCCGAGGGTGGCGGTCATGATGGCGCCGACTATGGCGCAGAGGATCGACAGGGCGAGCAGGCCCCGGCGGGGGGCTAGGTAATCGCGAAACAGGCGAAGCGAGAGCAACAAGCTTGACGGCGGTTTTGGATTGTCCGGCGCGGCGGTCATGGGCGGGAGGTCGGCCTTTGCGGCGGGGGTGTCAAGTTGAGCGAAATCTTCGGCGCGGGCCGTGCCCGATAAGTCGCACTCTGTCGCATAAGGCCCATGGGATTTCCGGTGCTTTTGCGTTCTGCGCCGAACCCGCCTACCTAACGCAGGCCGACGTAAAGCGGCGCGCGCCTGGATCCGCCTGTTGCCTACCTTCGATCTCACCACGCCGCGCGGCCGGATCAAGGCCTATCTAAACTACCTCTGGGCCGATCACGCCTGGCTGCGTCTAGGGTTCCAGAACGCCCACTGGGTCAGCCCCGACCTGATCCGCACCAACCAACCCTGGCCGTTCCAGCTGAAGCGCTGGCGCGATCTTGGGGTGAAGACGGTGATCAACCTGCGCGGCGGCGGCTACCCGACCAGCTTTTATCTTCTGGAAAAGGACGCCTGCGCCCGGCTCGGCCTGACGCTGATCGACTTCGCCGTCTCCTCCCGCGAGGCGCCGACCCGGGCGCAGGTGGAGGGCGCCAAGGTGCTGTTCGAGACGGTGCAGTATCCGGCGGTGATGCACTGCAAGTCCGGAGCGGACCGGGCGGGGGTGATGAGCGTGCTTTATGCCCATTTCCGCTTGGGCTTGCCCCTGCGGGAGGCGGTGGCGCGCGAGCTGTCGCTGCGCACCCTGCACGTGAAGCAGGGCAAGACCGGGGTGCTGGACTACACCTTCGAGCGCTATTTCGCGGAGGGCGAACCGCAGGGGCTGAGCTTCATGCAATGGGTGCAGCGGCCGGAATACGATCCCAAGGCGCTGAAGGCCACGTTCCAGGCGGGGATGATCGGGACGCTGATCACTGACAAGCTGCTCCGCCGAGAATAGCCGGCCTCTATAAGGCAACCTAAGCGGGCGCACTTCGATCCGTTGCGGACCTATTCGACTGGCGGCTCCCACAACTCGATCGGATTGCCTTCCGGATCTTGGATGCGGGCGAAACGGCCCGTCTCAGGGGTGTCCCAGTTTGGGTCAGTTTTTATCTCTATGTCCGCCTGCCGAAGCTTGGATAAAAGCGCGTCCAAGTCCGTCACGCGGAAGTTGATCATCCACTGCTTGCCGTCTGGCCAATGATCGGTGTTGCTGGCGAAGGGCATGAACACCGTTGGACCGGCCGCTTGCTGCCAAGGTTCATAACCCTCCATCGTCACGCCGAAGTGCGTTCGATACCATTGGAGCAGCACATCAGGGTTTTGGGCGCGAAAGAACACACCGCCAATACCGGATACAGTCATGACATTCTCCTATGAAGTCTTCTTCAGTGTTTCACTTAACGCGACGGCATGAAGCGGCTGTTGCGAAGCAGCCCAGCTGAGACCAGCGAGACGATCACTCCCACCGGGAAAATCTCGGCGAACGTCATCGGCCGCCGATAGAGGGGGTTGGCGTACTGGACCTTGAACTGCTCCATCTCGGTCCTGAACCGCTCCAGCGCCGCGCCCGAGACGCCTTTCGCCGCCTGCTGGGCGATCATGGCTTTGGCGTAAGAGCCGGCAAAGTCGGCGTGGGCGACGGCGCAGGAAACCTCCCATGCCACCACATAGATCACACCCGCGACGACGCTGACGCCAAGCCCCAGCGCCAAGGCCGGCCAGAACTTGATCACGCCGCCCAGGTCGATATCGCGGTGGCGTTTGATGGCGAGGAACACCGCGCTGAGGGCGATCAGCATGGTCAAATAGCCGATCAGCATGCCGTAGTTCATCATCGCGTGGCCGCTCATCGCAAGCGTCATGACCGACAGTGGCACGCCGACGACCAAGCCGGCGATGACGCCATAGATCAGGATGTATCGAAGCATTTCAGGCCTCCCCGTTCGTCAGGTTGGAGCTCGATCGAGCCTGACGCAACAAGGAAAATCCATCGCCCAAATGGGTGATTTGGCCGCAGTCATCCGCTTAAGCCACGTATCAGCCGATGATCCCGAGTTCTCGCGCGCGTTGGACGGCATCGGTGCGCCTCTCGGCATCCAGCTTATCGTAAAGGCGGGCGAGGTGGGTCTTTACCGTGTTAGGCGAAACGCCCAGCCTGCGGGCGATCTCCTTGTTGGAGCGGCCGGCGGCCAGCTCCTTCAGCACGACGAGCTCACGCGGGCTGATGCCGAGCGCGGCGACCGCTTTTGGATTGCCGTCGAACGGCGCAGGCTTTGGGGCGGCGAACGCCCGCATGCCGAGGAAGACGCCGAGCGCCAGGAACGCCGCCGCGATCAGTGCAGTGTAGATC
>CAXTHJ010000081.1:0-11728 GCA_964243985.1 uncultured Caulobacteraceae bacterium
GGCTCGAACCCTCCTTGCGGGCTGGTGGCGATTCGGCCGACGGTGAGGGCGTGGTCGGAGGCGATCCATTCGGCCACCGCCCGATCCCCTCGCGCCACGGCGTAGTAGTGGCGGATCGGCTGCGGCTCGTCCTCCAGCAGGATCAGCACGCCCACCATCCAGCCCGCGGGATCGCTCAATCGAACCCCGACCTATTCGAACCAGGAGTGGCCGTTGCGTTCGGTCAGGGCGAAGGCGCCGGCGGGGCCCCAGCTCCCCGCGGCGTAGGCGGTTGGGCCGGAGCCCGAGCGTCGCCAGGCCTCGGCGATGCCGTCGATCCAGGTCCAGGCCGCTTCGCTCTCGTCCCGCCGCACGAACAGGGTGGAGTTGTTGTTCAGGGCCTCCAGCAGCAGCCGCTCATAGGCGATGCGCCGCCGCTTGGATTGGCCGCCGAACGCGGTGTCGAGGGAGAGGTTGAGACCGAGGGGACGCAGCTCCAGCCCCTCAAGGCTCGGGGTCTTGTTCATGAGCAGGAGCCCGATCTCCTCCTCCGGCTGCAGGCGGATGGTGAGGCGGTTGGCCTTCAGCTCGACGCCGGCGAAGATGGAGTGGGGGACCTCGCGGAACTGGATCACGATCTCGCTCTCGCGGGAGGGGAGCCGCTTGCCGGTGCGGAGATAGAAGGGCACGCCGGCCCAACGCCAGTTGTCGATATTGGCCTGAATGGCGACGAAGGTCTCGGTCTTGCTGGGCTCGCCGCCCGCCTCGTCTGTATAGCCGGGGGCGACTTGCCCATCGCCGACGCCTTTGGCGTACTGGCCGCGCACGGTGCGTTTGTCGAGATCGGGGCCGCCGATGGGGCGAAGGGACCGCAGCACCTTCACCTTCTCGTTGCGCACCGAATCCGGCTCCATATTGGCCGGCGGCTCCATGGCCACGAGACAGAGGAGCTGCAGCAGGTGGTTCTGCACCATATCCCGCACGGCGCCGTACTCATCGTAGTAGGACCAGCGTCCCTCAACCCCCACCGTCTCGGCGATGGTGATCTGCACCTGCTCGATGGAGACGTGGTTCCACAGGGGCTCGAAGAAGGTGTTGGCGAAGCGGAGCGCGATCAGGTTCTGCACCGCCTCCTTGCCGAGGTAGTGGTCGATGCGGAAGATGCGGTCTTCCGAGAAAGCTTCCGAGAGCTGGTCGTTGATGACCCGGCAGGAGGCGAGGTCCCGCCCGATCGGTTTTTCCACCACGATGCGGGTGTTCTCGTGCGCCAGCCCGGTGGCCTTCAGATTGGCGCAGATGGAGCCGTAGATGGAGGGGGAGGTGGAGAGATAGAACACCGTCTCGCCCACGCCGTCCAGGATCGCCGCCAGGCCGGCGAAGCTCGCCCCGTCCGCAGCGTCGATGGCGGCGTAGCGCATCCGGGTCCTGAAGCGGGCCCAGACCGCCGGATCGAAATCGGACCCGGCGCGGAGCTTCACGTCCTCCTCGATCCGGGCGGCGAAGGCGGCGTCGTCGAACTCGGTCCGCGCCGAGCCCACCACCAGCAGGTTCGCCGGCAGAAGACTCTCGCTCTCGAGGAAATAGAGCGAGGGGAACAGCATCCGGAGAGCCAGGTCCCCCGTCGCGCCAAAGATGACGATGGCCCGCGTCGAGGCGCCGACAGAGGCGCGGATTGGATCGGTCATGACGCAGGCATCGCAGAAGGAGGGAGGAGGAAGCGCCTCTTAAACGCTGTCGCCCCGCCCGTCGATCACACCTTTGCCGTATCGCTGTTCCTGGCGACGATGGCGGAGAAGGCGTAGAGGCCCAGCACCACGATCGCCGAGCCCGCCAGCCCCAGCACCATCCCGCTGTGGGCGAACGCGTCGCCCACCAGCGCCAGAGGCTCGCCCTTGTTGGTGCCGACGATCAGGCCGGCCAGCGCGACGTTGAACAGGCTCTCGCCCACGATCAGTCCCGACGCCATCAGGATGCCCATGCGCTTGGCCGTTTCGCGGGCCGGGTTGGACGCCCTGCCCACCCACTTGTCGTAAGCCCAGCCGAGGAAGGCGCCGATGATGATCGGAATGGTCACCTCGCTGGGCAGATAGATGGCGATGCCGACGCCAAGCGGCGGCAGGCTGTAGCGCTTGGTCAGGCGAAGCAGCTCGTCGACGCCGATCAGCGCCGCGCCCAGAAGCCCGCCGACGCCGATCAGACCCCAATCGAGCTGCCCTTCGATCACGCCTTTGGCTAGGGCAGCGATCAGGTTGGCCTGCGGCGCCGGCAGGGGCGTGTGGGCGATAGCATGGTTGTGCAGCGCGCCGGCGAAGCCGAACGCGTGGTTCAAAAGGTCCAGGATCGGCGGGATCACCAGCGCGCCGGCGACGACGCCGATCAAGAGCGCCACCTGCTGGCGCCACGGCGTAGCGTCCACCAGCTGGCCGGTCTTCAAATCTTGCAGGTTGTCGTTGGCGATGGTGGCGACCGTGATCAGGATCGAGGTGACGAAGAGGGCGAAGGCCACCAGCGCCTGTTCGCCTGTTTTGCCGACCGTGATCTTGGCCAAGAGCACCAGAAGGAGAGCCGCGCCCAAGACGGCCAGGATCGCCAGGCCCGACACAGGGCTGTTGGAGGAACCGATCAGCCCCGCCATGTAGCCGCACACCGCGGCCACCAAAAATCCGACCACGGTGATGTAGAGGATCGATCCCATGGTCAGCTGAAGCATCAGGGGCGCCAAAGGCGTGCCTACCATGAAGCTTTGCAAGAGGCCCGTCATGGGCATTATGCAGATCAGGCAGATGACGCCGACGATCCAGATGGGCAGATCCCGCTCCGTGCGGGGCAGGCTTTCGTATTCCCCCTGGCTAGTGCGGATCGAAGCGCGGATGGCCGACATCAACCCACCCCAGACTGGCACCGCGAGCCGCCCCAAGGTCCAGACCGCGGCGATGGCGATGACGCCAGCACCGATGAAACGCACCTTGGTGTGCCATATGGCGTCCGCCACGTCCCTGGCCGACCCGACTGCCGGATGCAGGGCGGACAGGATCGGCGCCGCCACGCCCCAGGTGATCAAAGTGCCGACCGCAAAGGCGATGCCTACGGCGATCCCCATCAGGTGCCCTGCGCCCAAGAGCGCCAGGGACAGCGTCCCGCCGAATCCCGTGGCGGTGGTCGCAGTAGGCCTGAAATAGTAGCCGATCTCGCTGGCGAAAAGCTTGGCGGCCACCAAGGCGGCGACGAACGCGGAGGCGATCGAACCGACGATGATGGTCAAAAGACCCGCCTCGCCGCCTGTATCAGCCTGATCTTTCCGCGAACCGGCCCCGACCTTCAAGACTTCGGCGGCGGCGACGCCCTCGGGATAGGGCAGATCAGAGCCGGTCACCAGGGCCCGGCGAAGCGGAATGGTGTACATGACTCCGAGCACTCCGCCGACCACGCAGATGCCGAACGACTGCCAGAAGTTGAACCCCGTCCACCAGCCCACCATCACCAGGGTCGGCAGGACGAAGATGATGGAGGACAAGGTGCCCGCCGCCGAAGCGACCGTCTGCACGATGTTATTCTCCCAGATGGTGGAGCCTTTGAACATCCGCAGCACCGCCATGGAGATAACGGCGGCCGGGATCGAGGAGGCGATGGTCGTTCCGGTCTTGAGGCCGAGGTAGACGTTGGCGGCGGTGAAGACGAGGGTGATGAGGATGCCGAGGATCACCCCCCGCACCGTCAATTCCACGCGTGAAGGCTCGATTTCTTCAGTTAGGCTGGTCATCGCGCATCAATCGCCGCAACAAGGCCGCAGGGATAGGGTCGAAATTGCGACAAAATGAACTCCACGCGACGAACTCCCCGTCTGTGCGGATGCTATCGTTAGCGATGCGTAAAAACCGGCCGGGAAGAGCTAAATGAAGGCGCCAAATATGGATGCTGTGTCCAAAGATCACCGCAATGCAGCAAAAACGCTCTATATGACGGGGTTTGGCAATCATAGTTCCACCGAAGCCGTGCCCGGCGCCCTGCCGATCGGCCAGAATTCGCCCCAGCGCCCGCCGCTTGGCCTCTACGCCGAACAGCTGTCGGGCACGGCCTTCACCGCCCCCCGCGCCGAGAACCGCCGAAGCTGGCTCTATCGCCTCCGCCCGAGCGCCGGACACCCGCCCTATCGGCCGCACCCCCAGGGGCTGATCCGCTCCGCACCGTTCACCGAGACGCCCGCCAACCCCAACCGCCTGCGCTGGGACCCGATCGAGAACGATGAGGCGCAGCGCGACTTCGTGGAGGGGCTGGTCACCGTGGCCGGCAACGGCGATGCAGCATTGAGCGAGGGGATCGGCGTCCACCTCTACCTCGCCAACCGGTCGATGCAGGGCCGGGTGTTCTACAATGCTGACGGGGAGTTGCTGCTCGTGCCGCAGCACGGCCGCCTGTCGATCTTCACCGAACTCGGCGTGCTGGAGCTCAGCCCCGGCGAGATGGGCGTGATCCCGCGCGGGGTGAAGTTCCGCGTTGAATTGCTGGACGGGGCGGCGCGGGGCTACGTCTGCGAAAACTACGGCGCCCTGTTCCGCCTGCCGGAACTCGGCCCCATCGGCTCCAACGGCCTCGCCAATCCTCGCGATTTCCTGACCCCCGTCGCCGCGTTCGAGGATGTGGACGATCCCACCGAGGTGATCCAGAAGTTCCAGGGCGCGCTCTGGTCCACCACGCTCGACCGCTCGCCGCTGGACGTGGTCGCCTGGCACGGCGACCTCGCGCCCTACAAGTACGACCTGAGCCTTTTCAACACCATCAACACCGTCAGCTTCGACCATCCCGATCCGTCGATCTTCACGGTGCTGACCTCGCCGTCCGACACGCCGGGGACCGCCAACGCCGACTTCGTCATCTTCCCGCCCCGCTGGATGGTGGCCGAACACACCTTCCGCCCGCCCTGGTTCCATCGCAACGTGATGAGCGAATTCATGGGCCTCGTCACTGGCGCCTACGACGCCAAGGCGGGCGGCTTCGCGCCGGGCGGCATGAGCCTGCATAACTGCATGAGCGCCCACGGCCCCGACGTCGCCAGCCACGCCGGCGCCAGCGCCGCCGAGCTGAAGCCGCACAAGATCGAGAACACCCTCGCCTTCATGTTCGAGAGCCGGTTCGTCTTCCGGCCTACCGCCTGGGCGATGGCAAGCCCGGCGCTGCAGGGGGATTACGATGCGTGCTGGGATGGGTTTGCGAAAGGTGGGAAGTAGCAAGCCCCGGCGATCTGACGCTAGGCTATGATTGGGGCAGGAGAGCGGTCGTCCGACAGTTGATCCACTCGGTCTTCTCGATTTCGATCGCGACAAACCACTGAGTTATCCAAACATCAGTCGGTTCCGAAACAGTCGCATCAGCGATTATGCTGTGTTTGCTTACCGCTGAGCCATCGACAGCGTAGACTCCATCCGATTTTTTGACCTTGCCGGAAACGCGAAGACAAGCGATTTTGCTAAATGCACGCGCGGCATCCCCTTCAAGCTCGGTTGAATATGTAATGGGCTTTCGAGAATAAGACGGGCCGGGTATCTCTACACCCCAAACATCGCCTTTTCGCTTTTCAACCAATGCTCGCGCCCCAAAGCCGTTTTGGCCTGAATAGTGACTGGTTTTGATGCTTCGACCAAGTTCCCATCCATCAGCGTAACCACCTGCTGTGAGGGTGAGTTTATGTGAATCCCTATCGTAAGAAGATGAGATGTCACTATTGGTAACGGTGATGACGAAATCCCGTCCAACATATTTTAGAGTTTGATTATCACTGAATTTATCTTCGGCCCCTTTTGAACCTAATTTTGCAATGGCGATCAAATCTGTCGCCTGCAGAGTGCCGGCCTCGGGAATATTATGAGGGCTGAGTCCAATTTTCTGACTTGCGGGATGATTTGATGCTGCTTGAGCACCCATACTAGCCGCAAAAAAAGCCGCTGCCGCAATTGCCACCAATCGCAATTCAACCTCCCCTTGTTCTCTAAAAATGAGACGGAACTGCGAAAGTCGGTCAAGGTCAATAATGGCGACGCTTCGGATATGGCCCATCCGCTCTGTTCACGTCATTGTTGATTATGCAATCTACAAACCCTGAACTCTGGCGCGGCGCGGTCTTCTACCAGATCTATCCGCGCAGCTTTCAGGATACGGACGGCGACGGCGTCGGCGACCTGCCGGGCGTTCTGAGCCGCCTGCCTTACGTGGCGTCGCTGGGCGTCGACGGCATCTGGCTCTCGCCGGTGTTCGCCTCCCCCATGCGGGACTACGGCTACGACATCGCCGATTACACCGCCATCGCCCCCCTGTTCGGTACGCTGGCCGACTTCGACGCGGTGGTGGCGGAATGCCATCGGCTGGGGCTGATGATCATCGTCGATCAGGTCTATTCCCACACCTCCGTCGACCACGCCTGGTTCGCGGAAAGCCGCGCCGACCGCACCAATGCCAAGGCCGACTGGTACGTCTGGGCCGATCCCAAGCCGGACGGTTCGCCCCCCAGCAACTGGCTGGCGGCGTTCGGCGGCGGCATGTGGGAGTGGGACAGTCGGCGGCGGCAGTATTACCTGCACAACTTCCTCCCCAGCCAGCCGGACCTGAACCTGCATAACCCCGCGGTGCAGGACGCCGTCCTGGACGTGGCGCGGTTTTGGCTGGGCCGCGGCGTAGACGGGTTCCGCCTCGACGTCGCCAACTGCTATACTCACGACCGGCAGCTCCGCGACAACCCGCCGTCCGGCGCGACGCGGGCCGTCCGCCCCTACTTCATGCAGCGCCACATCCACGACCGCGACCAGCCGGAAACCTTTCCGTTCGCCGCGCGCCTCCGTGCTCTGGTGGACGAGACGCCCGGCCGGTTCATGCTGGCGGAACTGGCGTCGGACGACCCGGAAGGCGCCATCGCCGACTACACGGCGGGGGACGACCGCTTCCATACCGCCTACGCCTTCCGCTTCCTCGCCAAGGCGTTCAGCGCCAGGATCATCCGCGAGGGCGTGGAGGATTTGCTAAAGCGGGCGCCGGAGGCCTGGCCCTCCTGGGCCTTCTCCAACCATGATTTCGAGCGAGTCGCCTCCCGCTGGGGCGCCGGCAAGCCCATGCCGCTCTTCGCCAAGACCCTGTTCGCGCTGCTCACGTCCCTGCGCGGGACGGCCTTCATTTATCAGGGCGAGGAGCTGGGCCTGCCGCAAACCGACGTGCCGTTCGAGGCCCTGCGCGACCCCGACGGCGTCGCCTTCTGGCCCGCCTACAAGGGCCGCGACGGCTGCCGCACCCCCATGCCCTGGACAGCGGACGAGGCTGGCGCGGGATTCACCACCGGTGAACCTTGGCTCCCCATCGACGCCGCGCAGCGCCCTCTGGCGGTGGACCGGCAGGAGGCGGACCCGGACTCCATGCTGGCCTTCGTCCGCCGCTGGCTGGCGTTCCGGCGCGAACACCCGGCGCTGAAGACCGGCGACATCCGGTTTCTGGACTTGCCCGGCGAGCTCCTGGGCTTCGAGCGGCGGGACGGCACGGAAACGCTGCGCTTCGTCTTCAACCTGGGCGACGAGGCAGTCGACGCGCCCCTGGAGCCCGGCTGGGTCGAAGCGTTTCCCCTCGGCGGCCGATGCAAAAACGGCCTGTTGAACCTTCCCGTCGGCGCCGCCGCTGTATTCGCCCAAAGACCGCAATAATCGGGCGGCGGAGGGCCTTCGCGCGCGCTATCTTCCACCCATGATGACCGCATCCGAACCCCTCGCCGCGCAGTCGGCCGACTACCACCGCATGGCCGAGGCCCTGGACTGGCTGGCCATCCGCTGGCGCAGCCGCCCGTCGCTGGACGAGGCCGCCGCCGCCGTCGGCCTCTCGCCCTTCCATTTCCAGCGCATCTTCACCCGTTGGGCCGGGGTCAGCCCCAAGACCTTCATGGCCGCCATCGCCCATGCGGAGGCCCGCTCGGCGCTGGCGGACGGGGAGAGCGTTCTGGGCGCCGCGCTGGACACAGGCCTATCCGGCCCCTCCCGCCTGCACGACCTGTTCATCGCCCAAGAGGCGCTGACGCCCGGCGAAGCCCGCCGTCGCGGCGAAGGGGTCGATCTAAGCTGGGGTTTGGCCCCCACACCGTTCGGAAACGGCCTCTTTGTGGAAACACCCCGCGGCCTTTGCGGGCTCGCCTTCGCCGAACCGGGGGAGGATGAGGCGGCGTTCGAGGACATGCGCCGCCGCTGGCCCGCCGCCCTCTGGTCCCGCGACGACGCCCGCGCCGCGTCCACCGCCGCCAAGGTGTTCGGCGGCGAAGGGGTGGAGGTTCCGATCGTGTTGATGGGTCCGCCGTTCCAGGTGCAGGTGTGGAAGGCGCTCTTGCGCATCCCCGCCGGCCGGACCGCCACCTACGGCCAGGTCGCCGCCTGGGCCGGATCGCCGGGCGCCTTCCGCGCCGCGGGGGCGGCCATCGGCGCCAATCCCATTAGCCTCCTGATCCCCTGCCACCGCGCCATCGCTAAGGACGGCCGGCTGACGGGGTATCACTGGGGATTGGCGCGGAAAGCCGCCATGCTGGGGACCGAGGCGGTGGCGGCGTATGGAGAGATGGCGGCTTAGCGCTCCCTGTTATCCCGGAAAGCGCGCAGCGCTTATCGGGCCCCAGCACTTTAAGCTCAACCGTGACTGGGTCCTGGCTCTACGCCGCGCTGCGGCCGGGATGACAATTGAGGGATTTAGCGCGAGCTGACCGCCATCCCCGCCAGCGCGCCCCAGAGCAGCGCAGCCCAGCCGAGGATGAGAAGGACGCCGCCGATAGGCGTCACCCCGCCCAGCACCCGCGTACCGGTCAGGGCCATCAGATAGAGCGAGCCGCCGAACACCAATCCGCCGAGGCCGAACAACCACCCCGCCCACGCCGCCGGCCCGACCTCGGTGCGGAGCAGCGAGAAGCAGGCCAGCCCCGCCACCGCGTGGGCGATCTGATATTGCACCCCGGTTTGCAGCCATGCCTTCACCTGCGGATCGCTGACAGCATGAGCGCCGAACGCGCCCGCCGCCACCCCCATCAAGCCGTTCAACGCCGCCAGGGCCAGCCACCATCGCGCCGTCTCGATCATCGTCTTCCCCTTGCCGAATGCGTGTGGCGCCCAGCTTAAGCCCGCGCGGATTTGATTGCACCTGCGCCCTCTGCTTCTGGCGCCCGAAGGCGAAGCGCTGTTACAAAAGAGCATGACCGTGATCCGCGCCGCGCTTTGCCCCTTCTTCGCCCTTACTGCCATCACCGCGATGGCGGGCGCAGGATCGGCCCTGGCCAAGCCGCCCGCCAACCTGTTCGATCACAAGGACTGGATCGGGGTCTGCGACAATGTGCAGACCTGCACCCTCATGGCGCTGGCGCCGGACGATGCGGACGGCCGCGCCTATCTGTCGATCACCCGCAGCGGCGATCCGGGCGCCGCTCCGGTGCTGAAACTGGCGCTCTATTCGGATGCGCGCATTCCCTCCGGCCCGGTGCATCTACACGCCCCCGGGTTCGACGCCGACGTGGCTGGGCGGTGGGACGACGAGTCCATCGCCGCCACATCTAAAGACCCGGCCCTAATCGCCGCCCTGGTGCGGGTGGGGACTAGCGACGCCAAGGCGTTGCAGCTCTCCATCGGCAAGACCACGGTGCCCCTGTCCCTCTCCGGCGCGGCGGCGGCGCTTGTGTGGATGGACGACCGTCAAGGGCGGCTCGGCTCGGTGACGGCCCTGACCAGGAAGGGCGCCAAACCCGCGTCCGCTCTGCCTCTCCCGCCGCCTTTGCCGGCCTATGCCCCGGCGCTCAAGGGGTCGGTGGTGGAGGTCAAGCCGGTGGCGTTCCCCAAGGCGGTGCTGGCGCGCGCCGAACTGTCGGAGTGCCAGAAAGAAGCGCTGAGCCAGAAGGATGCGCAGGCGGCGTGGCGGCTCGGGCCGGACTTAATGCTCTGGTCGGTCCCCTGCATCACCGGCGCTTATAACCTCGACAGCTATTTCTTCCTGTCTGACTTGAAAGGCGGGAGCGTGCGTCCGGCGCCGATCCCCTTCATCGCCACCATCGACACGCCGGAACCCGCCGCCGGCGATCCGCCTTTCAGCCTTCTGAACGCCGATTTCGATCCCAAGACCATGACCCTCTCGGCCTTCGAGAAGGCGCGGGGGATCGGCGACTGTGGCCGGCTCGACAAGTTCGTGTGGGACGGCAAGGCGTTCCAGCCCATCGAGATCGACTACATGCCCGAGTGCCGGGGGGTGACGACGGAAGCCTGGCCGGCGCTTGTCCGCGGTCGCATTAAATAAGCGGAGGGCGCGACACGCCCCTCTTCTGAGGGCGAGGATCAGCCCCAGAGGGCCGGCGACGGCGGCTGGATGATCGAACCGTCGATGACGAGGCCGGGCTCGCGGTCCTTGGCCAGCAATAAGGGGCCGTCCAAGTCCACCACCCCCGCCCCCTGCGCGATCAACAGCGCCGGCGCCATGGCCAGGGAGGTCGCCACCATGCAGCCGGCCATGATCTTCAGCCCCAAGGCCTCCGCCTCAGCCTTTAAGGCCAAGGCTTCGGTGAGGCCGCCGGCCTTGTCGAGCTTGATGTTCACTGCGCCATAGCGGCGGGCGCAGGCGGCCAGTTCGGCGCGGGTGTGGATCGACTCGTCGGCGCAGAGGAGGACAGGGCTGTCGTAACTTTCCAGCGCTGCGTCCTCGCCGGCCTTCAGCGGCTGTTCGATCAGTTTGACGCCGAGGCGGGCGAACTCCGGCGCCAGGCGGACGAAGGTCTGGAAATCCAACCCCTCATTGGCGTCCACGATCAGGCGGGGATGGGGCGCGGCGCGGCGCACCGCTTCCACCCGATCCAGATCGTCCGCCCCGCCGATCTTCAGTTTGAGCAGCGGGCGGTGCGCGGCGGTCCGGGCCGCCTCCCCCATGTTCTCCGCCGAGCCGAGGCTGAGGGTGAAGGCGGTCTCCACCGGGCCCGGGTTGGATAAGCCTGCCAAGCGCCAGACCGGGGCGCCGGCCTGCTTGGCCTCCAGGCCCCACAAGGCGCAGTCCACGGCGTTCCGCGCTGCGCCGGCGGGCAGAAGCGTCTGCAGGGCGGCCCGATCCGCGCCGCCTTCGACAGCCCCCCGAACGCTCTCGATCTCCTGTAGGACGCTGTCGATGCTCTCGCCATACCGGGCGTAGGGGACGGCCTCGCCGCGCCCGACGGCCTCGCCGTCGCTAATGGTTGCGACCACCACATGGGCTTCGGTTTTGGACCCTCTGGCGATGACGAAGGCGTTGGCCAGCGGCCAGCGTTCATCGCAAACCTCTAGCCGTCTCAATGCAGCTCGCCGACCGCCGCGTTGAACAGGAGGAAGGCGCGGCCGGGGTCGGAGCCCAGGAGGGTGGCGGTGACGAAGCCATCCCGATCCCGCTTGGCGCTGTCGGCCAGCAAGTCCTCGTACCGCTGCAGATAGCGGTCGGCATGGGCCCGCAGCACCTTGTCGGTGAGCACCCGGCGGGACAGGCGGCGCACGGCGGAGGGGGCGAGGTTTCGCACCACGTCCCGCGCCCCGGCCACATCCCCAGCCTGCATCACCACCGCCAGCTCGTCGATGCGGGATAAGGGCAGGAGCGCCGGGGCGTCCAGGCCCAGGGCTTCGATCTCAGAGATCAGCCGTTCGGCCAGGACTTCGTCGTCCATGGGCGGATCATCGATGGAGGAGAGGAGGTCCTTCCAGGTCCACTCGTCGCCGATGGTGTGGCCGGCGGGCGCACTCACTTCGAC
>CAXTHJ010000082.1:0-11687 GCA_964243985.1 uncultured Caulobacteraceae bacterium
CAGCAGGCGCACGCGCGGGACTCTGGATCGCCGGGACGACGGCGTTGTTGCTGCTAGGCCTGCGCGCCAAGCCGTACTACCTTGGTCCGGTGTACCCGCTGCTCGCGGCGGGGGGCGGCGCGGCAGGGGTCGGCCGCGCCAGCGGGACCGGCTGGATGGGCGTCGGCTGGGCCATCTTCGTCCTCTTCGCAGCCATCGCGGTGGCGTCCTGGCGGCTGCAGAGCAGCGACCTGATCTTTTTCGCGCCGTCGATCATCCTGGCGCTTTATGGCGCGGCGTGGACGGTGGCGGCGGCGATCTCAGGCAAGGGCTGGACCCGCCTGACGGCCGGCGGATCGTTCCTGGGCTGCATCGTCTGCGCCTACTTCATCAAGGAGCCGGTCCAGTACCTGATCTACGCGGCCGCTCTCCTGCTCCTCGCCGCCCTGCCGGGGTTCATCCTGATGCGGCAGGAAGCGCGCAGGGAGGCCTGAGCCATGGACGGGTTCGACATCGACGAGATCGACGATGTGATCCACGGCCGGGTGCGGCTGGGCGTGATGGCCTATCTCTCCAGCGCCCAGACCGCTGATTTCAACGAGATCAAGCGCCGGCTGCAGACCACCGACGGCAACCTCTCGGTCCATATGCGCAAGCTGGAGGATGCAGGCTACGTGGCGGTGGAGAAGAGTTTCGCGGGCCGAAAGCCCCTGACCCGCCTCACCCTCACCCCCGCTGGAACCACCGCCTTCGTTCGCTACCTGGACGCCATCGGCAAGCTGGTGGAGGACACAAAAGGGTAGGCCGACCGTGATCTCGCGAAGGGGTGAAGCCAGACTTCCCCTTTCGCCCTTTCATCAGTGATCGCCGATCACTAACATAGAGGTCGAGCGGTCGCCTTCGCGGCCAGAGCGCGGCGCCTATAGATCGCGCCGCCGATGACTCGCCAGGGAGACGCAAAATGCGCGATTATCTGAAATTCTACATTGACGGCGCCTGGGTCGATCCCATCACACCCAAGACCCTGGACGTGATCAACCCCGCCAACGAGGAGGTAGCCGGCCGCATCTCCATGGGCTCGGCCGCCGACGTGGACGTGGCCGCCAAGGCCGCCCGCAAGGCGTTCGCGACCTTCTCGCAAACCAGCCGCGAGGAGCGCATCGACCTCCTGGAACGGATCACAGCGGAATACCAGAAGCGCTTCGGCGACATGGCCGACGCTATCACCGAGGAGATGGGCGCCCCCGCTTCCTTGGCCCAGCGCGCCCAGGTTCCCATCGGCATCGGCCACCTGAAGACCGCTATTGCGGTGCTCAAAGCCTTCAAGTTCGAGGAGGATCGGGGCCCAACCCGCATCGTCAGGGAGCCCATCGGCGTCTGCGGCCTGATCACCCCCTGGAACTGGCCGATCAACCAGATCGCCTGCAAGGTGGCGCCGGCCATCGCCACCGGCTGCACCATGATCCTGAAGCCGTCGGAGATCGCGCCCTTCTCGGCCTACATCTGGACCGAGGTCTTGCATGCGGCCGGCGTGCCGGCCGGCGTGTTCAACCTGATCAACGGCGATGGGCCGAGCGTCGGCGCCGCCCTCTCCTCCCACCCCGAGATCGACATGGTGTCTTTCACCGGCTCGACTCGCGCCGGTATCGAGGTGGCCAAGAACGCCGCCCCCACCGTCAAGCGGGTAGCACAGGAGCTCGGCGGCAAGTCTCCCAACATCATCCTCGACGACGCCGACTTCCAAACCGCCGTTGGCGGTGGGGTGAAGCACGTGATGAACAACACAGGCCAGTCCTGCAACGCCCCGACCCGGATGCTGGTCCCTGCTCAGCGCATGGACGAGGTGATCGCCATCGCCAAGGAAGCCGCCGAGAAGATCACCGTCGGCGACCCCAAGGGCAACGCCCAGATGGGTCCCGTGGTCTCCGAAGTGCAGTGGAACAAGATCCAGGCGCTGATCAAGAAGGGCGTAGAGGAAGGCGCGACCCTCGTCACCGGCGGCCCCGACCGTCCGGAGGGGATCGAGAAGGGCTACTTCGTCAAGCCCACCGTCTTCGCCAACGTCACCAGCGGAATGACCATCGCTAAGGAGGAGATCTTCGGCCCAGTGCTGTCAATCCTCGGCTACGAGAGCGTCGATGAGGCGGTGAAGGTCGGCAACGACACCGAGTACGGCCTCGCCGCCTATGTCTCCGGTACGGACCTAGCCAAGGTGCGCGAAGTGGCTTCTCAGCTTCGCGCCGGCCAAGTCTCCATCAACGGCGGCGGGGGCGACATGATGGCTCCCTTCGGCGGCTACAAGATGAGCGGCAACGGCCGCGAATGGGGCGACTTCGGCTTCACCGAGTTTTTGGAAGTGAAGGCGCTGCTGGGTTACAGCGCGGTGGCGGCGGAGTAATTCTACCTGTCAACCGGCCGTAGCGGAACGGAGAGCCAGGACTGAGCCGGCGCGACGCTTCGCGGTAAGGGTCCCGGATAAGCTCTGCGAGCTTTCCGGGATGACAACGCGGGGCGGCGAGGCCATGTAAAGCCCATGCCTGTCTCTCCCGCCTATCGCTCCGATCCGCGGTACATGCGGCTCGGCCCCGAGTTTGCCGATCCTGTAGCCCCGGCGAACTTCCCGCAAACAATCCTGCGCTACCGCAACGACCGCTGGGCGCCCAAGGTCGGGCTCGATACGCTGACGGACGAGGAATGGCGCACCGCCTTCACGCGGTTCGAGCCGCTCCCGGACAACCAGCCGCAGCCGCTGGCGCTGCGCTACCACGGCCACCAGTTCCGCACCTACAACCCGGATCTCGGCGACGGGCGGGGCTTCCTCTACGCCCAGCTTCGGGACACCGAAGGACGCCTGCTCGACCTCGGCGCCAAGGGCTCCGGCCAGACGCCCTGGTCCCGCACCGCCGACGGCCGCCTGACGCTGAAGGGCGGGGTGCGCGAGGTCCTGGCCACCGCCATGCTGGAGGCGCAGGGCGTTCCCACCTCCAAAAGCTTCTCCCTGATCGAGACGGGCGAGGCCTTAATGCGCGGTGACGAGCCGTCCCCCACCCGCTCGGCGGTGCTGACGCGGCTTTCGCACAGCCACATCCGCTTCGGCACGTTCCAGCGCCACGCCTACTTCAACCGCGCGGACCTGATCACGCAGCTGATCGACCACGTGGTGGAGAATTATTACTCCGACCTCGCCGAGACGGACGGCGCAGCCCGCGCCACCGCCCTCCTTAACGCCGTGATCGCCAAGACGGCGCGGCTGGTGGCCCGCTGGATGGCGGCGGGGTTTGTGCATGGGGTCTTGAACACCGACAACATGAACATCAACGGCGAGAGCTTCGACTACGGCCCCTACCGCTTCCTGCCCAAGAACGATCCCAACTTCACCGCCGCCTATTTCGATCACAGCGGCCTCTACGCCTTCGGTCGCCAGCCGGAAGCGGTGTTCTGGAACTTGCAGCAGCTCGCCGGCTGCCTGGTGCTGGTCGCCGAGCAGGCGGACCTGATCGAGGCGCTGAACGGCTTCGCCGCCGCCTATCACCGGGAACTGGCCGCCGCCATCCTGGATCGCTTGGGCCTGGAGCCGCAAAGCCCCGACGCAGACGTCGAACTGGTCCGCGCAGCTTTCCGCGCCTTGGCCGAGGGCGGCGACCAACTCCGCTGGGAGCCCTTCTTCTTCGACTGGTTCGGCGGCGCGGCGTCGCAGGCGCGCGCCTTAGCCGGCCCAAGAGCCGCGCTCTATAGGGCCGAAGCCTTCACCGACTTTCGCCGCCAACTGGAAAGCTTCACGCCGGAGCGGCCGGACCGCCTCGCCGCGCCCTATTTCCAGAAGGCCGAACCGCAGGAGCTGCTCTACGAGGAAATCGAGGCGATCTGGGCCGCCATCGCCGATGGGGACGACTGGGCCCCTTTCAGCGCCAAGCTCGCCGCCCTAGATGAGGTCCGCGCCGCCCTGGCGCCGCGCGCCTGACGAAAGATCTGGAGACCCATCATGGCCAAGAACGCCAGCAAGAAAAAAACCGTGGACGTGGCCCAGCCCGACTACAAGATCGCCCCCAACGAAATCCAGCCCTATGGCACGCTGAAGGACCTGCCGCTGGCTTTGGAAAACAACGCCCGATCGCAAAGCGTCGCCGCCCTGAACCAGGTCCTGGCCGACACTATTACTATCCGCGATCTCTATAAGAAGCATCACTGGCAGGTATCGGGCGCCACCTTCTATTCCCTCCACCTTCTACTCGATAAGCATTTTGAGGAGCAGGCCACCCTGGTGGACACCATAGCCGAACGGATCATGACACTCGGCGGCATCAGCCTGGCCATGGCCCACGATGTGGCCGAGGCCACCCGCGTCCCTCGTCCGCCAAAGGGCCGCGAGGACGTGCCGACCCAGATCAGCCGCCTCCTGGAAGCCCACAAGCTGATCCTGGGCTACGCCCGCGAAGCCGCCGACGCCGCCAGCGAGATGGGCGACGAAGGCACCAACGATCTGTTGATCTCCGACCTGGTCCGGACCGGCGAGATGCAAGTCTGGTTCCTGGCCGAACACTTGGCTGCGACGCCGCTGCTCGCCAAGGACCGGTAAAGGTTGCTCTCGACACCGTCCGCCGGTTCGTCTCCGAGCGCCCGCCTCCCACCATACTGCGGGTTCCCGGCTCTGCCCCCGGATCAAGTCCGGGGTGCGGCCGGGATGACAGCAATTTGGAATGAACATTGGGCGCGTCAATTTCACGTCATTGCGTAAAAAACTTCCCAATCCGGCGCGCTCTACTATATGACATGTTCAAACCGCCCGGCCGAAAGGTCGGGCGCCGTCGTATCTGGGGCTCGGCTTGCGCCCCCGCCAATCGCTTGGATTTAAGACCATGACTGAAATTCTTTACCCCAAGGCGACCGCCGTCTGGCTGGTGGAGCACACCTCGCTGACCTTCGAGCAGATCGCCGAATTCTGTGGCCTGCACCCGCTTGAAGTGAACGGCATCGCCGACGGCGAAGTAGCGCGCGACATCCGCGGCGCCGACCCGATCGGCAACGGCCAGCTTACCCGCGAGGAGCTGGACAAGGCCGCCGCGGATCCGAAATACAAGCTGCACGCCCAGGCGTCCCGCCACGCCGAATTGCTGAAGCCGATGAAGAAGGCGCCGAAGTATACACCGGTGTCGCGCCGCCAGGACCGGCCGGACGCCATCGCCTGGTTCGTGCGCAATCACCCGGAAGTAACCGACGCCCAGCTTTCCAAGCTGCTCGGCACCACCAAGGCCACCATTGAGATGGTACGTTCAGGCCAACACTGGAACAAGGCCAACATCAAGCCGGTGGATCCAGTGTCCCTCGGCCTCGTCGGCCAGCTGGAACTGGACGCCCTGATCTTCACGGCGGCGGACAAGAAGGCCAAGGCCGACGCCAAGAAGGGCCTTGCCGCGCCCGAAGGCCCCACGCTCAGACCGGCCCAAGAGGCCGGCCTGGTCGATCGGGATGACAATAAGGTGTTCGACGAAGAGACCGAGTCGGACTGATCCACCAAATCAGGCCGGTGCGTCGCGTGCGATCAGAGGGCGCGGGCGCCCCGCAGCACGTCCATCTCTTCTTTCAGACGCAGCTTTTTTCGTTTCAGATCGTGCAATCGCAGGGAATCGGCGGAAGGACGTTTCACTTCGTCGTTGATGACCCGTTCCAGATTTTGGTGGCGGGCGCCGAGTTCACGGATACGAGCTTCGATGGCCATGTGGAGACTCCATTAAGCTGACGGGCCGAGTAGAACACCCGCCTACAGGTTTGTCAGGTAACGCTCGTGTGAGGGGGTGTGATGGCGTCTCACGCCTGCGTGATGGCCTCGCCGGCGCTTTACGGCGGCTCGGACCCTGCTATCTATCCCGCAGATGGGGATCGGCATGAACGACGATGAAACGCCCCAGGAGGCTCACGACCATTCGCTCCGCACCCGGCTGGCGGAGCTGAAGGTGGAGCACATGGACCTGGACGCCTCGGTGGACGCGCTGAACGCCAAGCCCCTGCCCGATCAGATTCAGATCGCTCGCCTGAAAAAGAAAAAGCTCCTCCTGAAGGACATGATCGCCCGGTTGGAGGATCAGCTGACGCCGGATATTATCGCCTGAGGCGCCTACTTAGGCCCGCTCCGCCGCCTTTCGCCCTTGCGCAGAAACATCGCCGCGTCAGCCTCGGCCATCATCTGTGCGGCGTCGAGGCCCTTCTCGAACGGGCGGATTCCGAAGGAGGCGCCGATGCGAATGGCGCGGCCCTCGAAAATCACCGGCGCCTTTTCCAGCTCTTCCACTAGGGAGGTGGCTTTGATCTCCGCCGCTTCCCGGTCGGCCTGAGCCAGGATGACGCCGAACTCGTCGCCCCCGAGGCGGCCTACCAGGTCGGATTCTCGCACATGGGCGGCCAGCGTCGCCGCCACCACCCGAAGCGCCGCATCCCCTGCCGCATGGCCATAGGTGTCGTTCACCGCCTTGAATCCGTCGAGATCGAAGAAGACGAGGGACGCTTCGGCGCCGTAGCGCTGGCAATAAGCCACTGTGCGATGCAGCTCCCGCAGAAAGGCCCGCCGGTTCAGCACAGGCGCCAGGGGATCCCGGTCGGCCAGAAGCTCGACCTCCGCCAGCCGGGCCTGCGTGGCCGACAACTCGGCCTTCAGCCGGGCGATCACCGCCGCGTCGCCGGTCAAACCTCCCGCAGCAGCGGGGGTCACATAGACGTCCACCGGATCGTCGGCGGCGAGGAGGTCTTGTCCGGCGGGTGGGCTCATGGCGCACAGGGTAACGCCATTGGTTGCGGGCGCAAAGTTCATCCCTATAGTGCCGCGCTTTCCGCACCTGGCCCGGTATTCGAGCCGGGCGGCCGCAGGGGAAGCCTTTGGATACCGGAACGCCCGCCGCCCACCAATCTCACGCCACGGTCGCCATCATCATGGGCAGCCGCTCGGACTGGCCGACGATGCAATACGCCGCCGACGCGCTGGACGGCCTGGAGGTCCCCTGGACCGCCAAGGTAGTCTCCGCCCACCGCACGCCGGACCGCATGGCCAGCTTCGCCAAGGGCGCCAAAAGCGCGGGTTACAAGGTAATCATCGCCGGCGCGGGGGGCGCGGCGCACCTGCCGGGCATGGTGGCGTCCTTGACGGACCTGCCGGTGCTGGGCGTGCCGGTGAAATCCAAGGCCTTGTCAGGCATGGATTCCCTGCTCTCCATCGTGCAGATGCCGGGGGGGATTCCGGTGGGGACGCTGGCCATCGGCAAGGCCGGGGCTAAGAACGCCGGCATCCTGGCGGCGCAGATCCTGGCCCTGTCCGACCCCGCCCTGGCCCTTCGCCTGTCCGCCTTCCGCCTGGCGCAGACCGCCGCAGTGGACGAGACGGTGGCGGACGAGACGGAAAATCCGGCCTGATCCCGATGACCCTTGCCCTATGACGACATCGCGCTTTCCCCTGCCCCCCGGCTCCACCATCGGCATCGTCGGCGGCGGACAGCTCGGACGGATGCTGGCGCTGGCGGCGGCGCGGCTGGGGTTCGACGTGGCGGTGCTGGCGCGAGAGGCTGGTTCGCCCGCCGGGCGGGTATCGGCGCGCGAGGTCGTCGGCGGCTACGGCGATCCGGCGGCGCTGCGGGCCTTGGCTGACCTGTCGGACCTGATCACCTTCGAGTTCGAGAACGTGCCGGGGGCGGCCATCGCGGCCTTGGAAGCGGACGGATTTCAGGTCTCTCCGCCGGGCCGCGCCCTGGCCATCTCGCAGGATCGGGTGACGGAGAAGACCTTCCTGAACGCCCATGGCCTGCCCACCGTGCCGTTCGTCGCGATCGACTCCGCCGCCGACCTGCCCCACGCCCTGCAGACCTTGGGCGCGCCGGCCCTCCTCAAGACACGCCGCGAGGGCTATGACGGCAAGGGTCAGGCCTGGGTCACCAACGCGGTGGACGAGGACCAGGCCTTTGTCCGCATCGGCGGGAAGCCGGCCATCCTGGAGGCCAAGGCCAGCTTTGTGCGGGAGATTTCCATCATCGCCGCGCGGGGACGGGACGGCGCCGTGGTCGCCTATCCCCTGGCGGAGAACCAGCACGAGCGGGGGGTGCTGCGCCGCTCCGTCGCGCCCGCCGATGTGTCCCCCGCCATTCGCGCCGAAGCCGAACGCATCGCTTTCACGCTACTCGAGGCGCTGGGCTATGTGGGCGTGATCGGGGTGGAGCTGTTTGAGTTTGCGGACGGAACCCTGCTGGTCAACGAGTTCGCGCCGCGGGTCCACAACACCGGCCACTGGACGGCGGACGGCTGCGAGGTGGATCAGTTCGAGCAGCATATCCGCGCCATCGCCGGCTGGCCGCTTGGCCCCACAAAACCTCTGGCGCGGGTAGAGATGACCAACCTCCTGGGCGATGAGGCCCACGAATGGGCGGCGCTGGCGGCCGACCCCAGGGCGCGGCTGTGGCTCTATGGCAAGCGCGACGCCGCAAACCCCTCTTCGGGCCCCGGCCGCAAGATGGGTCACGTCAACCGCCTCTCGCCGCTCGGCTGATCCAGGCCCATGCCGGTCCAGTTCTCGGCCTTTCCCCGGATTTTGACCGCCAAGACTTTGAAGCCGGGGCGCTGGTTCATGGCCGGATCGTCGGGCGGGCCGAGGCTCTGCATGCTGACCGCCATCGGCGAGCCCAACGGCCTGGTGCTGACGTTCAGCCTTGGCCGCACCGACACGATGGAGTTTCGCACCATGCGCCTCAGCGCCCTGGACGGGCCGGTGACCACAGTGGAGGACGATGTGGTGTTCGCCCCCGGCGAGGGCGCCGAGAAGCTGCGCCTCCTGGCCGCCTCCAAGAAACCTTTCCCCAGCGGCGCGCTGCTGCGCCTCACCAACGGCGACATGGGCGTGGGCTTCGCCGAGAAGCTGAACGGCGAGCTGCTGATCGTCTCCCTCGCTTCCGGCCTGCCGTGCGACGGCTTCGACCTGGTGTTCGACCGATGGTCGCTGTCGCTGCGGCGAGGCGACCACGAGGCTCTGGTCGGCTACTTCAAGGGCGGCGTCTGGAAGGACTGACGCGGGGCCGTCAGGCGGCCTTCGCCGCTTCGTCCTTCAGGGACGGGCGTGACCGTTAGGAATCCCGCGTCGCCGTGATCTCCGGCCAGCGCGCTTGGCATGAGGCGAGAACCTTCTGGAAGCCCTCGGGATTGCTGGGCCGCCTGGGATTGGGGCGAAGACGCATGGCAAACATATCCTCCAATCCGAATGGCGCGATGAGATCGAAGCTGTCGTCGGGGCGCAGGCGCAGGCCGACCGAGAAGGCGGGACAGACAAACCGCTCCACCATTTCGGCTGTGGAAGCGAGGGGGGCATAGGGCTGGCCAAACTTGCCCTCGAACCACAGATGGACGCGGCCTTGGTTCCGCACCTCCACCATCTCAGCCAAAGGAGCGGGGAAGAAGGCGGCGGCGCGGTTGATCTGCACATCCTCCGCATCCCATGACGGATCGGGATCGAAGTAGACGAGATCGTAATCCTTGACGCCATGGTCCGGATCGCGCCCGGTAAGGCTGTTCCAGACGGTCTGGTAGATCGAGCCGGCCACCAAAAGCCAGTCCGGCAGGTCGAAGTCGCGGGCCAAGGTCAGCACCCGCATCAGGGTCGGGCTGGCGCGGACCAGCTCGATCAGGCGCGCCTCGCGCTCCGCCTCCGTCACGGAGGCTCCCGCATGGGCCAGCCGTGGTCGAGCGGACCGTGACCGGCGCCGAAGCCCGGCGCGCGGCGGATCGCCTGCTGCACATAGTCGTGGGCGCGGCGGACGGCGTGCTCCAGAGCCATCCCCTGGGCCAGCCCTGCGGCGCAGGCGCTGGCCAGCGTGCAGCCGGTGCCATGGGTGTGGCGGGTGTCGAGGCGGCCGCTTTCGAACCGAGTTTCGGACACGGGGGTCAGGAGGAGGTCGATCACGCGGTATCCGGCGATGTGACCGCCCTTCATCAAGACGGCGTCGCAGCCGAGCTTCAGCAAGGCCTCGCCGGCGCGGCGAAGGTCGTCAGTGGTCTCGACAGTTAAGCCCGTGAGGGCGGCGGCTTCCGGTGCGTTGGGAGTGAAGAGGGTCGCGTGGGGGATCAGGGCCTCCCTTACGGCGCCTAGGGCATAGGGGTCGAGCAGCGACGCGCCGTCTTTGGCCGCCATCACCGGATCGACCACCGCCGGAACGCCGGCTTCGGCGATCAAGCGACCGGCTAGCTCGACGATTCGGGCATCACCCAGCATCCCGGTCTTGATGGCGTCGGCGCCGATGTCGTCCAAGACGGCGCGGGCCTGGGCTTCGATCACCTCCGGCGGGATCGGGAAGACGCCGTGGACGCCGAGGGTGTTCTGCACGGTGATGGCCGTGATCGCGGTGGAGGCGTGCCCGCCAAGCGCCATGATCGTTTTGATGTCCGCCTGAACCCCCGCCCCACCGCCGGAGTCCGAGCCGGCGATCGCCAGCACGCGGCCGAGAAAATCGTATGGGGAGGCGGCGTTCATCGCCTCTCATTTCACGCCGGAGCGGCGGAAGGCAACCTTAGCCTGCGGGCTGCACGCCCCGGCCGATGGTGGTCAGCATCGCCTCCATCAGGGTCATGACCTCGACACCGGGCCCGAGCTTGCCAGCCAAATGCAGCATCAGGACTCCATGCACCGCCGCCCAGTGAATGTGGCCCGCCAATGCCGCCTGGCCTGTCAGCCGATCAGCCATGGGTTTGCCCTGCAGGTGCTCGGTCATGGTGGCGCGGGCGCGGGCCGAAGCGCGCACCAGCTCAGGATCGCTCGCTTCGCCCGGCTGGGCCAGGTCGAACATCAGGCGGTAGGCGTGGGGCTCGGCCAGGGCGAAGCGGACGTAGGCGCGGCCTACAGCCCCCGACCGCGCCGCCGGGTCCAGCGCCGCGCCTTCAGCATAAGCCTGCTCCAGAGCGTCGGCGAAGCGGTCGAAGGCGGCGGTGCGCACAGCGCCGAGGATGGCGTCCTTGTCCTTGAAGTAGCGGTAAGGGGTCATGGGGCTGCAGCCGAGATCGGCGGCGAGCTGGCGCATGGTCACGGATTCGGCGCCCTGTTCGGCGAACAGGCGCTCGGCGGCCTGACACAGGCGGCCACGGAAACTGGAGACGTCGTCAGGGGAGAGAACGCGGGGCAATACGAACCTGGGAGGACAGAGAAGAGGGGCGACTGCACGCCTCTCAACACCTCTATATGGCCGCGGCGGGGTGGGTTTGTGACGCTGCTGCAAAAAACGCCGGCAAACTGGTGAAGGCGCTATTCCGCCGGAAGCACCGCGCCGCGGGCCGCCTGAGGCCTAGTGGCGGTCCGGTTCACCGCCCGCATCAGGGTCAGCATCATGGCCACCACGCCGAGCCAAGCGATCAACTGCAAGCCGTTGGGCTGGTCGGTGTAGCCGATCAAGGTCTTCAGCAGGCGGCCGAACATGGAGCCTTCAGGCAAAATCGCGGAGGTGTCCCAAAGGGGCGTCTGCAGGGCGGTGATCAGGCCCGCCTGCTGCAGGAAGGCCGCCGCCTGGGATGCCAGGCCGGCGGCGAGAAGGGTGATCAGGCCCGTGGTCGCGGCGAACAGGCGGTGGGCCGGAATGGCCAGGAGGCCGAGGTACATCAGAAGCGACAGCCCCGCGCCGAGGATGACGCCCAGAACGCCGCCGCCGAGCATCCCCCACGCTGAAGCCCCACCCCCCGCCGCGATGCCGTAGAGGAAC
>CAXTHJ010000083.1:0-11192 GCA_964243985.1 uncultured Caulobacteraceae bacterium
CCCCTAAATCGGCGCCGCTGGACCTTTACGCCCTGGCCGCCTCCCCCAAAGGCGCCAAGTCCAATGCGCCCAAGGGTGCAGCACGGCCGGAGACCGATCTGCTCGCCCGCCTGGCGGTGGGGCGCGCCCAGGGCCTTTCAGGCGACGCCATGAGCGCGCTGCAATCCAAGCTGAACCGCCTCTGGAATCCCAACTGCGAGGTGGAAGGCGGCGCAGGCGTGCAGGTGCGGGTGGAGATGAAGCTCTCTCCCACGGGCGATCTGATCGGCTCGCCTACCCTGGTCAGCCAGGCGGGATCGGGGGTCGGCGCCGGGGTGGTGGAAGCATCGGCCCAGCGCGCCCTCTCGGCGGTGAAGCAGGGCGAGCCTTACACGGAAATCCCCCGCGACGGTCCCCACGACATCATCCTGAAGTTCAACGCCAAGCAGGCCTGCCAGCGCTAGAGCCTTTTCCGATCACGCCGATCCGGCCTGATCGGATAACAAAGCCTCTACATCATATATTCAGAGCATTTTCGACCGCAAAACCGGACACACTTTCGCGGAAAATGCTCTTAAGGCGCTTTATGCGTCCTGATCTTCCGGTGCAGCGGCTTGCCGCGAACCTCCGCGAACGCCAGTCGGGTGGCCGTGCGCAGGTCGGGCGACTTGGCGGTGAAGGTGAAGGATTTCAGCCCGCCGTGGTCGGGGGCGCAGGTGAAGATCAGCTTGGCCTCGCCCACTGTGCCCGGTTCGATGGGCGCCCCGGCGGCTTCCGGCTGGCCGGTCCTTGGCGGTCCGCCCCCCGGCGGATAATAGATCGAGGTGATGACGCGCATGGTGCGGGCGGCGCAGTCGAACTCGTCGTGGTCCTGCGACGAGTCGGCGCCGAAGGGTCCGAGCTTAGCGCTGGCGTAATAGGTGTCGAACCACGCGGACTTCAGCCCGGCCTTGTCGACCTCAATGCTCGTGGCGTCCGAATAGACGATGTAGCTTTTGTTGGGCGACATACCCAGGCGATACCACTCCGCCGCCGACGCCGAACCGGGTGATGCGGTCGCGATAAGGAGCAGAGCGGCGAGTTTCGTCTTCATGCGGAGCATTTCCCCCTCGCCCACGCTTACAGCGTATAGCGGACCGCCGGTCAAATCTTCGCCTGGATCGCGAAGCAGGGTATGGAGGCGTGAGAGAAGGATTTTTGATGCGCATTCCACTGCCGCTCGCCGCCAAAGCCCTTGCCATCCTGTCCGCCATCGCCTTTGGCGGCCTGGCCCTGGCCTCGCCCGCCGCAGCGGCGGCGGTGGAGGTGGATATCAACCACGGGGACGTGCAGCCCCTGCCGATCGCCGTCGCGCCCCTTTATGGCACGGACGCCCGCACCGCTGGCATCGGCGCGGACATCGCCAAGGTGATCTCCGCCAATCTTGACCGATCAGGCTTCTTTCGACCCCTCGATCCCAACAGCTTCATCGACCGCAATCTGAACGTGGAGGTGCAGCCCAACTTCGCGAACTGGCGCGCCATCAACGCCCAGGCGCTGGTGAACGGTCAGGTGACGATGGACGCGGACGGTCGGCTGCGGGTGGATTTTCGTCTCTGGGACGTGTTCAACCAGCAGCAGCTCTTAGGCCTGCAGTTCACCGCCACGGCGGAGGACTGGCGGCGCGTGGCGCACAAGATCTCCGACCAGGTCTACAAGAAGCTGACCGGCGAAGACGGCTATTTCGACACCCGCATCGTGTTCGTGGCCGAAAGCGGCAGCAAGGTGAGCCGGGTCAAACGCCTGGCCATCATGGATCAGGACGGCGCCAATCCCAGCTACCTGACCGGCGGCGACTACATCGTCATGACGCCGCGCTTCTCCTCCTCCAGCCAGCAGATCACCTACATGGCGCTGCGCAACGATTCCGCGCGGGTCTATCTGTTCGACATCGAGACCGGGCGGCAGGAGAGCCTCGGCACCTTCTCGGGCATGGTGTTCGCTCCGCGCTTTTCGCCGGACGGCTCCAAGGTGGCCTTCTCCGTGGACCGCGGCGGCAACACCGACGTATTCGTGATGGACCTTCGCTCCCGCGCCGTATCTCGCCTGACCTCCGACCCCTCGATCGACACCTCGCCGTCGTTTTCGCCGGACGGCTCGCGGCTGGTGTTCAATTCCGACCGGGGCGGCGCGCCGCAGATCTATGTCATGAACGGGGACGGGTCGGGCCAGCATCGCATCTCGTTTGGCGCCGGGAGGAACACCAATCCGGTCTGGAGCCCCAAGGGCGACTTCATCGCCTTCACCAAGCAGACAGGCGGCAGCTTCCACATCTGCGTCATGCGGCCGGACGGGTCTGACGAGCGGGTGCTGACCACCAGCTATCTGGATGAGGGCCCGACCTGGGCCCCCAACGGCCGGGTGATCATGTTCTCGCGAGAAGCGTCCGGCCACGGTCCCCGGCTCTATTCGGTGGATATCTCCGGCCGCAACGAGCGCGCGGTGCCCTATGCGTCATCGGCCTCCGATCCCGCCTGGTCGCCGCTGCTCAAGTAGGCGTGTCGGGCGTTTTCTGGTACGATTTGTCGCACTCGGCCCATTTGCGCCGCATTCAGGCGGTTCTTGCAGATTGGGATTTGAACCTTGGCTGAACCCGATCATTGGGGTGATGGCCAAAAGCGCTAGGAGACCGTCGATGCCGCTTCACCCCCTCGCCCCCCGTGTGCTGACCCGTTCCGCCCTGATAATCGCCAGCGTCGCCGCCGTGGCCGCCTGCGCCAGCAAGCCGCCGGCCCCCGCGCCGGTGTCGTCCACGCCCACCGCCCCCTATGCGCCGCCGTCCGAGCCTTACCGGCCGAGCACGCCGCCATCGATGGCCTCAGGCCCCATTCCGGGCTCCACGCAGGATTTCGTCATCAACGCCGGCGACCGGGTCTATTTCGACACCGACCAATACACTGTGCGCGAAGACGGCCGCCAGACCTTGGACAAGCAGGCCCAGTGGCTCGGCCGCTATTCCCGCGTCGCCGTACGGGTGGAAGGCAACTGCGACGAGCGGGGCACGCGGGAGTTCAACTTCGCCCTCGGCGCCCGCCGCGCCGATGCGGTGAAAGCCTACCTCGTCACCCGCGGCGTCGATCCCAGCCGCATCACCACCATCTCCTACGGCAAGGAAAAGCCGCTGGACGGGGGGACGGGGGAGGAGTCCTGGTCCCACAACCGCAACGGCCACACCGCCTTGACCTCCGGCGCGCCGCAATAGGATCGGGATGACTGCTTTTCGACGCACTCTGTTCGCCGCCGCCCTCGGCGGTTCGGTTCTGGCGGCCGCCCTCGCAAGCAGCGCCTTTGCGCAATCTTCCGAGGATCGCCGGCTCGATCGGATCGAGAAGGACGTCCGCGAGATGCGCGCCATCGTCTTCCAGGGCCGCGACACCGGCCAGCCCGTCGTCGTCAAGCCGGAAGGGCCCGATCCCGCCGTCGAATCTCTGCAAGGCAAGGTCGACCAGCTGGAGCAGACCATCCGCACCCTTTCGGGCCAGGTGGAGGTGCTCTCCCACGACATCGAGGAGGCCAAGCGCCAGAACGCCGCCGCTCACGACGCGGAGACCGAGCTCCGGGGCGAGGTGAAGGCGCTCACCGACCAACTCGGCAAGACCTCCGCGCCGCCGCCGCCGGAAGTCCAGGCCCCGCCGCCGCAAGCCGAACAAGCCGCCCCGGCCGAAGGGGCGGCGCCCCCGAGCGAAGCATCGGCTTTCAAAGCGGCCAAGGCGCAGCTGGCCGGCGGCGATTACCAAGGCGCCGGCGACGCCCTCAACGCCTATCTTCAACAATATAGCGCCAGCGCCCACGCCCGGGAGGCCTACTACCTGCTAGGCGAAAGCTATTATGTGCGGAGCGACTACGGCGACGCCACCACCGCCTACGCTCGCGCCCTGAAGGACTGGCCAAAGACCGGCTGGGCCCCGGACGCCACGGTGAAGCTCTCCCGCGCCCTGGCCTCCACCAACCGGACGGACCAGGCCTGCGCGGCGCTGGGCGAATTCGACCGACGTTACGGCGCGACCGCGCCCAAGGCGGTGAAAGCCCGCGCCGCCGCCACCGCCGCCTCCGCCAAGTGCCCCGCCTGACGGACTTTTTCTCGGCGGATTTTCCTGACGTCTATGCGGCGCTCGATCGCCGCCTGAACACCTTCACCGCCGCGCCCCTCGCCATCGCCCTCTCCGGCGGCGGCGACTCCATGGCCCTCCTGTATGTGGCGAAGGCGTGGGCGGATCGGCGGGGGCGCCGCCTCCTGGCTCTCACTGTGGATCATGGCCTGAATGCCGACAGCCCCGCCTGGACCGCCTTCGCCGGCGCCGCCGCACGTCGGATCGGGGTGGAGTGGCGCGCCTTGTCCTGGACGGGGGAGAAACCCGCCGCCGGCCTCCCCGCCGCCGCAAGAGCCGCCCGCCACCGCCTTTTGGCCGAGGCTGCGCGGGACGTGGGCGCCGCCGTCGTCCTCCTCGCCCACAATGCCGACGACGTGGCGGAAGGCGACGCCATGCGCGCGGGGGCGGCGCCAACGCTCGGGCGCTTGCGCGACTGGTCGCCCTCGCCGATTTGGCCGGAGGGGCGGGACATCTTCCTCTGCCGCCCCATGCTCGGCGTCCGGCGAGCGGCGCTGCGCCACTGGCTCAGGGCGCAAAGGCGAGACTGGCTGAATGATCCCGCCAATGACGACCCCCGATTCGCCAGGGCCCGCATCCGCCAAGCCCTCGCCGCCGCGCCTGAACATTCCGTCCTGACGCGCCTCGATGCGTCCAATGGCCTCTCCGTTCTCGCCAGCGAGATTGAGCATACGGAGGATAGCCTCATCACACTGCCTCGATCGGCCCTTGCGACCCTCGATCCTGAGACCGCCCGCCGCGCCCTGTCCATCGCCGTCACCTGTGCGGCCGGCGCCTCCGCCCCACCGCGCCGCGACAAGCTGGACCGCCTGGCCTCCAAGCTTCAAGGCGAGCCTGCTTTCATCGCCACCCTGAACGGCGCGAGGCTGGAGGCAGGCCCAGTAGCCGTAACCTTCGGCCGCGAACCCGGAGACCTGCGCCGATCCGACCCGGCGCCGCTGCTCCTCCGCGCCGGCGAGACAAAGGTCTGGGACGGCAGGTTCGAGATCACCGCCGACGTCGAAATGGCGGTTCAGCCACTGGCCGGCTCGGCGACCCGCCTGTCAAAATCCGATCGCGCCGCCCTCAAAGCTATTCCAGCTTCGGTCCGCCCCGCGTTGCCCACGCTCATCCAAGGCGAAACCGTCTCCCTGCCCCGTCCGTTCGGCGCCGGGCCGGCCTTCGCCCGCGCCCTTTGCAGCCGACGTTTCGCCGCGGCCAGCGGTCTCATCACTCACGAACGCGACATCTCGCCTATCGGCATGGCGCGGAGCGGCTGGTCATCCTATGTTGAGGCTCTGGCTCTAGCATAGCCCTCCAACCATCGGGGCGAAGAAGGCGATATGTTCAATCTGCGGAACCTTGCGGTCTTTGGCGTGATCGCCCTGCTGTTGCTTGGGCTCTACAGCATGATGAATCCCATGACCAAGGGCGGCGCCCAGGCGGTCTCGGAAATCACCTACTCCACCCTTCTGGCCAAGATCGACAACAACGAGATCAAGGGCGCCAACATCAAGGGCGAGACGGTCCTCGCCACGGACGGGGCCGAGCGCAAGTTCACCGTCACCACCCCCGGCAGCCAGGACGAGCTTTTGAAGCGCATGGAGTCCCACGGCGTGAACATCGCCGTGCAGTCTTCGCAATCGCCCCTGTGGATGCAGATTCTGGGTTCCCTCCTGCCGCTGCTTCTGATGGCCGGGGTGTGGATTTTCTTCATGCGCCAGATGCAGGGCGGGGCCCGCGGCGCCATGGGCTTTGGCAAGTCCAAGGCCAAGCTACTCACCGAGAACAAGAACAAGGTGGTGTTCGACGATGTGGCCGGCGTGGACGAAGCCAAAGAAGAGCTTTCCGAAATCGTCGACTTCCTGAAGGAGCCGGGCAAGTTCCAGCGCCTGGGCGGCAAGATTCCCAAGGGCGCCTTGCTGGTCGGCCCTCCGGGCACCGGTAAGACGCTGCTGGCCCGGGCCGTGGCCGGCGAGGCGGGCGTGCCCTTCTTCTCCATCTCCGGTTCGGATTTCGTGGAGATGTTCGTCGGCGTCGGCGCCAGCCGCGTGCGCGACATGTTCGAGCAGGCCAAGAAGAACGCCCCCTGCATCATCTTCATCGACGAAATCGACGCCGTGGGTCGCCATCGCGGCGCCGGCCTCGGCGGCGGCAACGACGAGCGGGAGCAGACCCTGAACCAGCTTCTGGTGGAGATGGACGGGTTCGAGGCCTCCGAGCACATCATCCTGGTGGCCGCCACCAACCGGCCGGACGTCCTGGACCCCGCCCTGCTACGGCCCGGCCGTTTCGACCGTCAGATCGTGGTGCCGAACCCCGATATCGTCGGCCGTGAGAAGATCCTGCGCGTGCACATGAAGAACGTGCCCCTCGCCGCCGACGTGGAGACCAAGACGGTGGCCCGCGGCACCCCCGGCTTCTCCGGCGCCGATCTGGCCAACTTGGTCAATGAAGCGGCGCTCACCGCCGCCCGCAAGAACCGCCGCATGGTCACCATGCGCGACTTCGAGGACGCCAAGGACAAGGTGATGATGGGCGCCGAGCGCAAGTCCATGGTCATGACCGAGGAAGAGAAGAAGATGACCGCCTATCACGAAGGCGGCCACGCGATCATCGCCCTCAACGTCCCCAACACCGACCCGGTGCACAAGGCCACCATCATCCCCCGCGGCCGGGCGCTCGGCATGGTCATGCAGCTGCCGGAGCGCGACAAACTCTCCATGAGCTACGAGCAGATGACCTCGCGGCTGGCCATCCTGTTCGGCGGCCGAGTGGCGGAGGAGCTGATCTTCGGCAAGGAACACGTGACGTCGGGCGCCTCCTCCGACATCAGCCAGGCCACCAAGCTGGCCCGCGCCATGGTCACCAAGTGGGGCTTCTCCGACAAGCTCGGTGTGGTGGAATACGGCGAAAACCAGGACGAGGTGTTCCTCGGCCACTCCGTCGCCAGGAGCCAGACCGTCTCCGAAGCCACCTCCGAGATCATCGACGAGGAGGTCAAACGGCTGACGCAGCATGGCTTCGACGAGGCCCGCCGCATCCTCACCGAGCGGATCGAAGACCTGCACACCCTCGCCAAGGCGATGATCGAGTACGAGACCCTCTCCGGCGAAGAGATCATCGACATTCTCAAAGGCGTGCCGCCCAAGCGCGAGGACGCCGACGTGCAGGCGCCGTCCCTGCCCTCCGCCGCCGTGCCGCTGACCCATGTGGACGTAGAGCCGGAGACCGCGGTCCCCGTCACGGCGGCCATGCAGGCGCCGGACCCAAAGGCTTGAACCGCTCTTAACCGGCTCATTGGAGGTGTCGGTCGCGCCCCAGGTCATGGGGATCGTCAATGCGACGCCGGACAGTTTTTCCGACGGCGGACGGTTCTTCAGCCCTGAAGCGGCGTTGCTCCATGCCCTGCGGCTGATCGCCGAGGGCGCAGATATCCTCGACATTGGTGGGGAATCCACCCGACCCGGCGCCGAGCCGGTGTCCGAGACCGAAGAACGCGCCCGCGTCCTGCCGCTGATTGAGGCGATCCGGGCCGAGAGCGACGTCACCCTCTCCATCGACACCATGAAACCTGCGGTGGCCCGTGCGGCGGTGGCTGCCGGCGCGACCATCTGGAACGACGTGACCGCTCTTCGCCATACGCCGGAAAGTCTCGCCGCCGCGGCGGACCTCGGCTGCGCGGTCGTCCTTACGCATATGCAGGGCGACCCCCGCTCCATGCAGGCCGCGCCGCGTTACGACGACGTAGTCTCCGAAGTGGCGGATTTCCTGCTAGGGCGCGCTGAGGCGGCGATGGCGGCAGGCGTCCAGCGGGCCAACATCCTGATCGATCCCGGCGTCGGCTTCGGCAAGACGCTGGCGCACAATCTCGCCCTACTCGCCCATCTCGACCGCTTCGTGGCGACAGGATTTCCAGTGTTGCTCGGCGTCAGCCGCAAGGGGTTCATTCGCGCCATAGATCCTACAGCGACGGAGACTGGTGATCGGCTCGGCGGATCGCTGGCATCGGCGCTGGCGGGCGCTCGGGCGGGGTGCGCCGTGCTAAGAATCCATGAGGTGCGGGAGACGGTGCAGGCGCTGGCGGTTCAGGCCGCGATCGCCGGAGGCTAGAGGAAGACATCCACGATGAAAAAGAGAACGCCCGCGCCCATGCAATAGTAGGCGAACGGGTCGAAGGCCTTGATGTCGTGGCCCTTGAACCAACGCATGATGGCCCAAAGGCTTATGAAGGCCGCGACCCCCGCAAGAACTCCCGCCAGCACAGCCAAGTGCAGCATGTTGGAAGGATCGAAACCCTTGGCCGCACCGGCCACGCCGCCGCCGTGCTTCAAAAGCTTAGGGGCTTCCAACGCCGTGGCGCCGAGGATGATCGGGGTTGCGGTGAGGAATGAGAACCGCGCCGCGTCCTTGTGATTCAGCCCCGCGCGAAAGCCCCCCACCATGGTCACGCCGGAGCGGGAGATGCCGGGGATCAGAGCGAGGCATTGCCAGATGCCGATCACCAGGGCGTCGAGCCAGGTGAGGGCGTCGATTGCTTTGGTTTCGGGCCGTTTCATCCGCTCGGCCGCGAACAGGATCACGCCGTTGACGATCAAAAAGACGCAGGCGACGCCAGGCAGGCCGAAAGCGAACTGCTTCAGCATCTTCTCGAACACCGCGCCGACGATCACCGCCGGGATGGTGGCGATCACCACCCGCCAGAACAGCCGCCGCTCCTCCGCCGGACGGGCGCCGCGATTTAACACCACCGCCAAGCCAAAATCGGACCAGTCGCGCCAGAAATAGATCAGGAGGGCGATGGCGGTGCCGAGGTGCATCACCACCAGGAAGGGCAGGAACCATTCTCCCTGCTGGTCCAGGTTCCAGTTGAACAAATCCGGGATGATGACCGCATGGCCGAGGCTGGAGATCGGAAAAAGCTCCGTCACCCCCTGGATCAGCGCGAGCACGACGACTTGGATCAGAGTCATGCCTGATCTTACTCCCCCTGACGCCGGTCCGAAGCGCCCAACGATCCTCTATCGCGATTTGCTGCGCTTTGCGCCAGTGCAAACCTGAGGGTGCAAAGCGGAAATGCGGCGAAATGTCAGTTGGTTCGGCCGATTTCGGCGCCCTCGGTGGGGAGTTTCAGCAGGAAGACCGCGCCATCCTCCCCCGATCGCTCGAGTTCGAGATCGCCCCCGTGCCCCCGCGCCAGATCGCGGGCGATGGCGAGGCCGAGCCCAGCGCCGCCGGGCCGAACCGAGCCCATAAAGGGCTGGAACAGGTTCGCCTGCGCCCGCTCCGGCAGGCCGGGACCGTCGTCGGCGATGCGGATCAGGATGAAACCTCCCTCGGGGATAGCGCTGAGGCGGATGACGCCGGGGCGTCTGGGCTCCGCCGCCTCCAGCGCCTGACGGGCGTTGCGGAAAAGGTTGACCAGGATGCGATGAAGCTGGTCCGGGTCGGCGGAGACCTTGAGGCGGCGCGGCGCGTCAATCTTCAGGGCGACGACTCCTGAGGGCAGTCCCGCGTCCTCGCCCGCCCCTTCGGCCGCCGCGGCGAGCGGAAACGTCGCGATCTGCGGCGCCGGCTCGTCGCTCTTGCCGTAGTCGAGCACATCCTGGGCGAGGCGCACGGCGCGGTCCAGCGCCCGCTCCAGGCGCGGCATGGCCTGGGCCACCTTGGGATCGCCCGAGGTGGCGAGGCGGTCGGACGCCATCTGGGCGCTGGTGAGCATGTTGCGAAGGTCGTGGTTGATCTTGGCCACCGCTTCGCCGAGCGCCGCCAGGCGGGCGCGGGACTGGAGCGCGGTCAGGAGGTCCTCCTGCATCCGGGTCAGCTCCGCTTCGGCCCGACCGATTTCGTCCCGGCGGCCAGAGGCCTTCAGGCGCGCGGCGGGATCGTCCGGCCGGGCGCGAAACCGCTCCATGGCCATGGTGATGCGCCGGATCGGCTGCACCAGGAAGGCGGCGAGGAGGAGATAGACGCCGATGCCCGCCACCAAAGACACGAGGATCGAGATCAGTAACGTCTGCAGCAGATAGGTCTTCAACGCGACCGCCAAGGGCGCGGAAGGCGCCACGATCTCGATGAAGTCGCCGCTCCGAAACTGCGGCCGCGCCACCACCCGCAGCATGGGCGGCGCGCCGGGACCGAGCGCCCAAAACGGCTCAGCCAGGAAGTCGGCCACGTTCTGCTGGCGAAGGTCGATCAGGGTCGGCGGCTGCTTCATGTGCGGCGCAGCCAAAAGAAGGCGGCGGGACCCCTCGCTCTGCACCGCCACCGAGACCACGCCGGCGCCGTTCAAAAGCCGGTCGGACAGCTGGTTGGACACCACTCCCGCCGGCGCCGCCTCCACCGCCATGGAGGCCACCTCGGCGTAATGCACCCGGTCGGTCAGCCAGCCCACCTCGAAACTGCCTAGCGACGGCAGCAGGATGAAGAGTTCGGTGACCAGCACGAACAGGGCGGTGAGGAGCAGCAGCCGCGCCGACAGCCCGCCCGGCCAGATGAACCGACGCGACTGCGCGATGGACGCCGCCGGGTGGGCCGCGCCTTTGACGATCTCCTTGGTTCGAGGCCCGTTGGGGCTGTCGACCATGCGACCTCTTCTCCCGCAACGCGCCGCCGGGCGGCGGGTGGACCTCGGTTACTTCACGCTGGGGCGTTCGGCAACGCAGCGCGGCGTCCACGGTGTTTTCGCCACTTCTGGTAGGCAAGAGGCAGGAGCGCTAGCGCCGCCAGGGCGAAGAGGGCCGCGAATACCTGGGGATGAAACAGCGACGCCAAGCGCGGCGTTCCGCCCGCCGCGAACATCGCGTCCAAACTCGCGCCGATAGAGGCATAGATGAAGCAGGAAGGCGCGATGCCGAGGAGGGTCGCCGTCGCATAGACCCACAGGGGCGTGCGCACGAACGCGGCGGCGACGTTCACCAGCCAGATCGGCGCCGCGGGCATCAGACGCAGGAACAGCAGGTAGGAGAAGGCGTGGCGGTGCACCCCCGCCTCCACCTTGACGATCAGGCCATCGGGCTTGGCGCGCTTGCGGATCACGTCGCCGAGCGCCGTGTGCGCCACCAGGAACATGATCACCGCCCCCGC
>CAXTHJ010000084.1:0-11146 GCA_964243985.1 uncultured Caulobacteraceae bacterium
CGCCGCGGAGGGGCGGGGGAGGGTGAGGGGATCGGCTTGGCGAGCCCGCCTGCCGCCCGTCGCCGGCCGCATCGCCTTCGATGCGCCGCTGGCCCCCTACACCTGGCTCCGCGTCGGTGGTCCGGCCGACGTCCTGTTCCTGCCCCAGGACAAGGCCGATCTGGAAGCGTTCCTGAAGGCCCTTGACCCCGCCGTGCCGGTGATGGCGCTCGGCGTCGGCTCCAATACCCTGGTGCGGGACGGTGGGGTCGACGGGGTGGTGATCCGGCTTGGCCGCGCCTTCGCCGACATCCGCGCCATGGACGGCCACAGGCTCTACGCCGGCGCGGCGGCTCTGGACGCCCAGGTGGCGCGGACGGCGGCCGACTCGGGCATCGGCAACCTTGAATTCTACGTCGGCGTGCCGGGGACCGTCGGCGGCGCTTGCGTGATGAACGCGGGCTGCTACGGCGCGGAGACCAAGGATGTGCTGGTGGAGGCCTTCGCCGTCACCCGCGCGGGCGAGCGGGTGATCCTGTCCAACGCCGAGATGGGCTTCAGCTATCGCAAGTCCACGGCGGCAGCCGAGGAGCGGGGCCTGATCTTCACCGGCGCGCTTTTCCAAGGGGAGGGCGACGATTCCCAATCTAGTATCGCCCGCATGGCCGAGATCACCGCCAGTCGTGAGGCCTCCCAGCCCATCCGCGAGAAGACCGGCGGCTCCACCTTCAAGAACCCGGAAGACGCTCACGGCCACAAATTATCCGCCTGGAAGCTGGTGGACGAGGCGGGATGGCGCGGCAAACTCTACGGCCAGGCCATGTTCTCCCCCCAGCACGCCAACTTTCTGATCAACACCGGCGAAGCCACCGCCGCCGATCTTGAAGGGCTCGGCGAGGCGGTGCGGGCGGATGTGCTCGACAAGCTCGGGGTGGTGCTGAACTGGGAGATCAAGCGAGTCGGGCGGCCTGGTCGCACGCCGTAACCCCTGGCGCGCGAATTACGGCGTCATAAGTTCACCAATCCGGCGAACATATTGAACTTAAAGAAATTTCCTTTCAATTCTGCATCTATGGCTGCATCTTGCTGCCGGCTTGGGCGTTGGGCTGTCGATGTGGATCGGCCTGAACTCGGGCTGCGGGAGCGTAACATGAAGATCAGGATTTTGGCCCTGGCGGCCGGATTGAGCATGGCGGCGGCGGCAGGGGCCGCGCACGCCCAGGATTACGGCACGCCGCCCTATGGTTCCGGCGCCTACGGTTACGCCGGCTATGGCGGCGGTGGGTGCGAGGGGTTCACCATCGCCGGCGCTCATGCCGGTGTGACGGTGCTTGGCATCAACGTCGGGGCCGGGGGCGCGGCGCGGATCGGCGGCGATTGCGGCGGCTACAGGGGCGCGGCCTATGCGCCGCCGCCTCAGCCCTATCCCCAGCCAGTTTATCAGGGTCAAGGCTACGCAGGCCAAGGCGGCTATTACAATCAAGGGGGTTACGCCCCGGTAGCCTATCAACAGCCAGCTTATGCGCAGCCGGTCTACCCGCAGCAAGGCTACCCCCAGCCCGGCTATGGCTATGCCCAGCAGCCCTGCGGATGCGCCCCGCAATACGGCTACGCGCAACCCTACTAAAGGCCGTAAAATCATCCCATGGTTTACGGGCGTTAACCGTCCAGCCACCATCGGATGACATGGTGCGGCTCCGAACCGGAGCCGTCCATGCCCTCACCCCTCGCAGGTCGCCGCGTCGCCGTACTGCTCGGCGGCCTGTCGCCTGAGCGGGAGGTGAGCCTGGTGTCCGGCAAAGCCTGCGCCAGGGCGCTGGAGGCGCTCGGCGGCACGGTGATGGGGATCGACGCCGGACGCGATCTCGCTTCGGCGTTGGTCAGAGCCCAGCCGGACGTGGTGTTCAATGCGTTACATGGCGCGTGGGGCGAAGACGGCTGCGTGCAAGGCGTCCTGGAGACCCTGGCCTTTCCCTACACCCATTCCGGCGTTCTGGCCTCCGCGCTGGCGATGGACAAGGCCAAGGCCAAGGCGGTGTTGGCCGCGGCAGGGGTCATCGTGCCCGGTGGCGGCCTCTACGATCGACACGTCGCCGCCCGCGATCACGTCATGCCGCCGCCCTATGTGGTGAAGCCAAACGCCCAGGGCTCCTCCGTCGGCGTCTTCTTGGTGTTTGAAGGCGCCAATCGCCCGCCGCAGGAACTGGCCGGGGAAGCTTGGACCTTCGGCGAGGAGGTGATGATCGAGCCCTATATCGCCGGAAAAGAGATGGCGGTGGCGGTGATGGACCCGGCAGCGGGCGGCATGGGCGCCTTAGCGGTGACCGATATTCAAGCCGCATCCGGCTTTTACGATTACGAGGCCAAGTACGGCGAAGGCGGCTCCATCCATGTCGTTCCGGCCGACATTCCAGAGGCGGTTTCGACCGCCGCCATGCGCATGGCCGAGCTGGCGCACGCGGCTTTAGGTTGCCGAGGGGTTACACGATCGGACTTCCGTTATGACGGCGTTAAGGACGAACTGGTTCTTCTGGAGGTCAACACTCAGCCCGGCATGACGCCCACCTCGCTCGCCCCCGAGCAGGCGGCGCATAGGGGCGTGAATTTCGAGGCGCTGGTGCTCTGGATGGTGGAAGACGCGTCATGCCAGCGGTGATCCGCGCGGCGCCGAAGGGGAAGGGCGGCGGTGGGCGAAAAGGCCCGGCGCAGGCGACCTATGCGCCGTCTAAGTTGAAGGGCGCAGGCTCCATTGGGCTGGATCACCGCGCGGCGTTGTGGGCGGCGATGGGTTTGCTCTGCCTCGTCCTTCTCCTGACGGTGTTCACCGGCGGCCGTCTCGCCATGTTGGGCGGTCACATCGGCGACGTGATCGACCGCCAGTTCGCCGGCCTGGGTTTCAAGGTGACGACGGTGACGGTGCAGGGCGGCTCGCCCTTCTCAACTCCTTATGTGCTGCAGGCGGCGGGGCTGACGGCGGGTCAGCCCATCCTCGGCGTAAACCTGGATGCTGTGCGTGAGCATGTGGAGCAGGTGGGCTGGATCAAGTCCGCCAAGGTCATCCGCCTCCTACCCGACACCGTGGTGATCTCCGTAGCCGAGCGCCCGCGCTTGGCGGTGTGGCAGCATGGCGGGCAGACCCAGGTCGTGGACAAAGACGGCCAGATCATCCCCGAGGCCGACGCAGGCCTTTTCTCCGACCTCCCGCTGATCGTGGGCGAAGGCGCCAACGAGGCCGTCGCCGCCCTGCTGCCGGAGATCACCGCCCGGCCCTCGCTGATGGGGCGGCTGGAGGCTCTGGTACGGGTGGATGGGCGGCGTTGGGACCTCAGACTGAAGGACGGCGGCATCGTCCAGCTTCCGGCGGCGCGTGAGGATTCGGCCCTGATCCAGTTCGACCAGCTGGAGCAGAAATCACACCTTCTGGAGAGCGGGTTCGAGCGGATCGACCTGCGCGATCCTGAGATGATCGCCGTGCGCCCGAAAAGCGCGCCGGCGGCGGCTGCGCCGGTGCAAACGGCGGCAAATACGGAGCCTGCGAAGACAGGCCTTTAGAACTTTTAAGTAGGCGTCCGCAAAACGCGGGCGCGGGTTGGGCGACGAAAAGAGAGACGAGGGGCTTATGTCACGACTGGATGATCGGCGGGAAATCCGCGACGGGCTGAAGACGTTGGGCCGTGCGCCCGTGATCGCGGCGGTGGACCTCGGCGCCTCCAAGATCGGCTGCTTCATCATGAAGGGGGACGGCGCCAAGCGCGACACCCGCATGATTGAAGTTTCCGGCGTCGCCCATGTGAAGTCCCGCGGCGTTCGCGCCGGGGCGATCATCGACGTTGAAGAAGCTTCCCAAGCGCTCGCGCAAGCGGTGGAGCGGGCTGAGACCATGGCCGGCGTCCACGTCTCCGGCGTCACGCTCACCACCGCGGGCGGGCAGTTGATGAGCCAGCGGGTGGCGGCGCAGGTTTCGCTCGGCGCCAAACCCATCACCGACCACGACCTGTCCCGCGCGATTCAAATGGCCTTAGCGCAAGTGCGCTTCCCCGGTCGCCGTCCAATCCACATGCTGCCCATCGCCTGGAACGTGGACGGGCAACGGGGTTTGCGCGATCCGCGCGGCGGCTTCGGCCGGGTGCTGGGGCTCGACCTCTTGGTGGTCAGCATGGGCGAGACCGCCTTCGCCACCCTCAGCCATTGCGTGGAGCTGGCGCACCTCAGCCTCGAAGGCATCGTCGCCGCGCCCTTCGCCTCGGCTTTGGCGGCGCTGGAGGAGGACGAGATGGACCTCGGCGCCATCTGCATCGACATGGGCGGCGGTTCGACCTCCGTGGCCATGTTCTCGGGTGGGAGCTTGCTCCACGTGGATAGCCTCGCCGTCGGTGGGCATCACGTGACGGCGGACATCGCGCGCGGTCTCTCCACCACCATCGCCGGCGCCGAGCGCGTGAAGACCGTGCACGGCTCCGCCATCGCCTCCTCCAACGAAGACCGCGAGATGATCGAAGCGCCGCCGCGGGGCGACGACCCGGGCGCCGGCCCGGTGATCGCGCCGCGCTCCTTGCTGAAGGGCGTGATCGCCCCCCGTGTGGAAGAAACCCTCGAACTGCTCCGCGAGCGCCTGAAAGCCTCCGGATGCCCCATCGACGCCTCTGCCGGCGTGGTCTTGACCGGCGGCGCCTCGGAGCTGACCGGCGTGCGGGAGCTGGCGGTGCGGGTGTTCGATCGCCCGGTCCGTCTCGGCCGCCCCCGCCGTGCGCCGCACCTGGCCGACGCCGCCTCCGGCCCCGCTTTCTGCGCTGCGGCGGGCGTGCTGCACCGCGCCGCCTTCGGGCCCCGCGAAGCGGTGGCCGCCAAGGCCCTGACCATGACCCGCCAGAGCCAGGCGCGCGAGCCCGTCGATCCCAACGCCGGCGTCATCTCCCGGGCCGCCGGATGGCTTCGCGCCAACTTGTAGGGCAAAAGGAGCGGATGAGTTCAACGCCCGCCCTTCGCCGCCTGATCGACCTGCCCGGCGTCTCCGACCTGGAATACAAGGCGGTGATGAAACCGGCTTATCGCGAACCAGAAGCGCGCGCCGAGTATCCGGAGATCGACGATTGCTCGCGCGCGATCTTCGGCCTCACCGCCGATGAAGCAGAGGAAACGCCTCGGCCCGTCGATTGGGATGGAATCGAGCGTCGCCCGATCGGTGAGCAGGTCGCGGCGTTCGAAGCGGCGGGCTGGGACGTCACCGACAACAAGCGCAAACCGCTCAAGATGTTCGATCATTTCAACCAGCAGCTTTGGCTGGCCGTGCGCGGCGTCGCGGGCGAACTGCCGTTCCACGCCGAGGACGCTAAGCCGGAACGGTGGGTCTCCAAGCTAGAAGCAGAGGCCTCGCGTTTTCGTAAGCGCTAACGCTTCTTCCCAAGCTCCGCAGCGATATCCTTCACCATGCGCCCAGCCTTGCGGTGGGCGGCGGTGAGTTGGTCGCGCGTCACGCCCCAGCGCTTCATCCAGTATTCCACCGCCTGGCGCTCCGAGAGGTCCAGCCGGTCCTTGTCGATAAAGCCGCGCTTGTCCTTCAGGCCCGCCATCGTCGCTCCTTATGGGGAGCGTTCTTTCAGGTCGGCGGTGCAGATTCAACCGAGCTCACCTATTGCGTCGGCATGGGGCCTTCAGAGACCGCCTGGATGATGGCGTCCGCCGCTTTGGCGAGGCGCACGAGTTCAGGAGGCGCGTCCTCCGGCGCCTCGCCGACGGAATCCGCCAAATCCTGGGCCAGCCGCAAAAGCTGCGGCGCATTGGCGATCACCCGCGCCTGCCACTCGATCTTGGAGGGATCGCGGTCGTATTCTGCGCCGGGGGTGCGCCAGCCACCCCAGTCGTTCACATCCGTCACCACCACGGGGAAGGTGCCGGGATAGGGGTGATGGGCGGTCTCTTCCGGGCCCTGCCATTTGTTCTTGGCGCGCAGCAGCCGCCAGGCGCCGCCTATAGGGTTGAGGGCGGTTTCCGAGCCGTCTTCGGCCCGAAGCTCCTCGCTGCGGAATTCGCGGCCGAGCCCCACATCGTATGTGATCTTGACCGGCTCATCGAAGCCCTTGGACCAGATGGGAATGATCTTCTCCACGGTCGCCCACGCGCCCACCGCCTCGACCCACACCTTCTGGTGCTTATGGAATAACGCTTTCGCCACGCACCCGTCCAAAAAGACTGACGGCCAGACTAGCGCCAATTCCTTGACGTTCGATCAATCCTCAACGGAGACATCCTCGGGTTCGACCGCCGTGCCAAGAAAGACTGACCTGGGTTGGAAGGGGCAGCCTGCAGGTTTAAACCGGCCCGAGGAGACCCACCCATGTTCGATGCCCCCCGCGCCCAAACCCTCGTGAATACGCTGTGGGACGAGGCGATCACGCCGACGCTGGTGGATTACATCCGCATCCCCAACAAATCCCCCGCCTTCGATCCGGAGTGGCAGGCGCACGGCTACATGGAGGAGGCGGTCACCCTGCTGGAAACCTGGGCGCGCGAACGCCTGCCGCGGCTTCCCGGCGCGACGCTGGAGGTGGTGCGCTTGGAAGGCCGGACGCCGGTGATCTTCATCGAGGTTCCGGGGACGGTGGACGACACCGTCCTCCTCTACGGCCACCTCGATAAACAGCCGGAGATGACCGGCTGGGCCGACGATCTTGGCCCCTGGGTTCCGGTGATCAAGGACGACAAACTCTACGGCCGGGGCGGGGCGGACGACGGCTACGCCATGTTCGGCGCCCTCGCTGCGCTCCTCGCTTTGAAGGAGCAGGGCGTCGCCCACGCCCGCTGCGCGATCCTGATCGAGGCGTGCGAGGAGAGCGGCAGCTACGACCTGCCCTTCTATGTGGATCACCTGTCGGCGCGGATCGGCGATCCGTCGCTGGTCGTGTGCCTGGATAGCGGCTGCGGCAACTACGACCAGCTTTGGCTCACCACCTCGCTTCGCGGCATGATGGCGGGGACGCTGACGGTGAAGGTCTTGGAGGAGGGGGTGCATTCGGGCGACGCGTCCGGCGTGGTGCCCTCCAGCTTCCGGATCCTGCGGTCCTTGCTCTCCCGCATCGAGGACGAGGCCACCGGCCAGATCAAGCTGGAAAGCCTCTACGCCCAGGTTCCGCCCGAACGGATCGAACAGGCCAAGATCGCCGCCACGTCCCTGGGCCAGGACGTCTACGCCAAGTTCCCCTTCGTGCCCGGCATGACGCCGGTGTCCGACGATCTGGTGGAGCTGATCCTGAACCGCACCTGGCGGCCCGCCTTGGCCACCATCGGCATGGCGGGGCTGCCGAGCCCGCAGGACGCCGGCAACGTGCTCCGCCCCTCCACCACCGTGAAGCTGAGCCTACGCCTGCCGCCGACCCTGGATGGCGAAGAGGCGCGGGCGATGGTGAAGACGGCGCTGGAGGCGGACCCGCCCTACGGCGCCGAGGTCCGCTTCGAGAGCGACAAGGCCGCCACCGGCTGGCATGCGCCGCAGCTGGCGCCCTGGCTCGCCGCCGCGCTGGAGCGGGCGTCGCAGGCGGCGTTCGAGCGCGGCGTCGCCATGATGGGCGAGGGCGGCTCGATCCCCTTCATGGGCATGCTCGGCGAGAAATTCCCCAACGCTCAGTTCGTCATCACCGGCGTCCTCGGGCCCCACTCAAACGCCCACGGCCCGAACGAGTTTTTGCACCTGCCGACGGGGAAGAAAGTCAGCGCCGTGGTGGCCAGCGTGATCGCGGATCACGCGGTGCGTGGGGAGATGAAGGCGGCGGCTTAGGAAGGCGAGCTAGGATCGATCTTGCGCATTATGCCAGAGGCGGAGGATTTGCACCTCCGTCTCGGTGACGCGATAGACAATCACATAGGGCCAAACCGCGACATTCTCGCGCGTGCCGGGAACGACGCCGACCCGATTGCGACCGGGGAAGTCAGCGAGGCTGAGACAGGCGTCACGAAGCTTTCGCCCCATTTTGCGGGCGGCGGCCGGGTTTTCGCTTTGCAGATAGAGCCGGATATTGGAGAGGTCCGTCTTGTTCGGATCGGTGATCCGAACCCTCATTTAGGCGGAGGCGGCTCGTCTTCGGTTCCCCACGAGGCCAACCACTCAGCTACCAGCTCTAACGGCGTAAGCCGTCCGGCGTCGGCCGCGTCGATCCCTCCGCGCACAGCTGCATGAAAGGCCGCTTGATCCTCGACGGGGATCGCGTGAGGAAGAATGGGCTTGTTCATGGGCTGATCCTAGCCCAATCGCCGCGCCTTCGCCAGCCGCTCCACCCCCGCGTCCAGCGTCTCGTCCTTTTTGGCGAGGCAGAGGCGCACGATGTGGGTGACGGGGTTTTCGGCGTAAAAGGCGGAGACGGGAATGGCGGCGACACCCGCCTCTTTCACCGCGCGAAGGCAAAAGGTGCGGTCGTCTAGGGCTATTCCTGAGGCGGCAAGGTCGATGTTGAGGAAATAGGTGCCCTGGCTCGGCAGGACGGTGTAGCCGGCCTCCGCCAGTCCCGACGCCAGCCGGTCGCGGCTGCGCTGGAAATTCGCGCGGAGCTCTTTGAAATAGCTGTCTTCCTTGCCGAGGCCATAGGCCACCGCGGCTTGCGTCGCTGGGGCGACGGTGAAGGTGATGAACTGGTGCGCCTTGGCGATCACGGCGGCGATCTCAGGCGCCGCGCAGGCCCAGCCCACCTTCCAGCCGGTAAGGGAGAAGATCTTGCCGCCCGAACCGATCTTCACGCACCGCTCGGCCATTCCAGGCAAGACGTAGAGCGGGACGTGGCGACGGCCGTCGAACACCACATGCTCCCACACCTCGTCACAGAGGGCGATCACGTTGAACCGCTGGCAAAAGTCGGCCAGAAGTTCCAGTTGGTCGACCCCATAGACTACCGCCGCCGGGTTCTGCGGCGAGTTGAAGATCACGAGCCTGGTCCTGGGCGAGAAGACCGCCGCCAGCGCCGCCTCCGTCAACGCCCATTCCGGAGGCTGGAGGCTCACGAACCGCGGCACGCCGCCGGCCTGCAACACAAGCGGCAGATAGACGTCGAACATCGGCTGGAACAGCACAACCTCTTCCCCGGGCGAAATCAGGGCCAGGATCGAGGCGGCCAATGCTTCTGTGGCGCCGGCGGTGACCACGATCTGGCTGTCGGGGTTCAGGTCGAGCGCCTGGAAGCGCCGGTAGTGGGCGGAAATCGCGGTGCGGAGCTCCGGCAGGCCCAGCATCGGCGGATACTGGTTATGGCCGTTCAGGATGAAGTCCGCCGCCTTGGCGCGCACATCGTCCGGGCCCTGACTATCGGGAAAGCCCTGACCGAGATTGACCGCGCCGTGCTGGCGGGCGAGGCCGGACATCTCCTCGAACACGGTGGTGGGAAGGCCCGCGAAGATCGGGTTCAAAAAGAGGGCACGAGCTGGAGTTGCGGACGAAGGGGCGCCACGTTGGAGACCCGCGCCGGCTCGCCGCAAAGCTCGCCGTAGATGGCGGAAAGGCCCTCGAAAGTGGCGTCCCAGCTGTGCCGCGTCACCGCCCGCCGCCGCGCCGCAAGGCCGATGGCGTGCAGGTCCCGTCCGAACAGGCCCTCTATGGCGTCGGCGAACGCGGCGGGGGTGGCGCGGGGAGCGAGTTGACCCACCTCTTCGTCCACAAGCTCTCCGATTCCCCCCGACGCCACGCCCACCAGGGGCAGGCCGCACGCCATGGCTTCCAGGGCCACCAGCCCAAACGGCTCGCGGTCGTTGGCGTGGACGAAAGCGTCGGCGGAGGCGAGAAGGCGGGCCACCTCGCTGGGATCGCGCACGAAATCCAGGAAGGTGGCGTTGCTCTGCGGCCGGGCGAGAGCGCCCGCGCCCACCAGCATCAGGTGATAATCGGGGCCGAGCTTGGCGGCGGCGTCCAGCAACACCTCGATATTCTTCTCCCGCGCCGCGCGGCCCGCGAAGACCAGAAGCCTTGTCTTGGCGCAGAGGCCGAGCTGTCGCCGCACCCCGTCGCGATCCGCCTTGGCGGGGTGAAACAGGTCGGTGTCGACGCCGAGGGGCTGCACCGTCACCCGCGGCACGCCGGCGTAGGCTAGGCGCTCGGCGATATGGCGGCTGGGCGCCACCTCCTTGTCGAAGCGGCGGAACAGGCGCGCCCAGTGGCGTCGCACCGGCGGCTCGGCCCACTCGCCCAGATGAAGCGCGGCCAGGGCGGCGGGATCGGAGTGGCAAAAGCCCACCACCGGCGCTCCGAGCCGCTCCCCCGCCTCCAGCGCCGCGTGACCGGGGCCGTAGGGATCGCCCGCCTCGATCACGTCGGGGCGCAGGCGCACCAGTTGGTCCGCCCATTTCTTGGATGAGGTGGGCCAGCGATAACCGTCGCCGAAGGGCAGCTTGGCGGCGGCGATGGTCATGAGGCAACCGTCGGCGCGGGCCGTCTCGTCTCCCGGCACCACCAGGGTGTGGCGCACGCCAGGACGATGGCTGTGAAACCAGCCGCACTTGGCCATTAGGTAACGCTTCACCCCGCCGGACCGCGGCGCGAACAGCATGGTGGTGTCCAAAAGGTGAGGGGACGACCCGCTCTTTTTCGCCTCCGGATCAATCCAGGCGCGCTTCCGATAATCGAGCGGCCGAAAGGATCGGTCGGGGCGAAGCTGCAGATCGAACACCAATGGAGGTTCCCTTTCCACATACGCCGCAGTTCTCTAAGTCCAACGCACGGAAAGGCGTTTCCGTTCGCAGAGCTCGGCTCGATGGTCCGAAACCTAATCACGGCGGTCAAGCCTGAACGGCAGGTGAACGGAGGGATGGCGTGCATGTGATCGTTGTCGGGGCAGGGCTCGGCGGCCTCACCCTTGCGCTGGCTTTGGGGCGAATGGGGATCGAGAGCACGGTGGTCGAGCAGGCGGCGGCGTTCGGCGAGACAGGGGCGGGGATTCAGCTCAGCCCCAATGGGACGCGGGCCCTGTTTTCATTGGGACTGGCGGCGCAGCTTCCAGCCATTGGCTTCGCGCCGGATCGGGTGGAGGTGCGCGATCATCGCAGCGGACGATTGTTATTGCGCAGCGCGCTTGGCGCGGCGGCTGTGGCCCGCTGGGGGGCTCCCTACCTTCAGGTTCATCGGGCCGATCTGCACGCCCTATTGCTGGATGCGGCTCAGCGGACGGGCGCGGTTCGGTTTCGTCTGGGCCAGCGG
>CAXTHJ010000085.1:0-10408 GCA_964243985.1 uncultured Caulobacteraceae bacterium
GACTACGCCGCCGCCGCCGCCGCGCTCACCGCCGCCCGCACCACGTCAGGCGAACGGCTCGCCCAGGTGGTGATGACCGAACTGGCGCCGCTGAAGCTGGAGAAGGCGCGCTTCCGCGTCGCTGTAGAGCCGCTGCCGCCCGAACGCGCCGGCCCGGCGGGCCTCGACAGGATCGAGTTCCAGGTGTCCACCAACCCCGGCGCGCCCTTCGGCGGCCTCGGCGCCATCGCTTCGGGCGGCGAACTGGCCCGCTTCGCCTTGGCCTTGAAGGCGGCGCTGGCTTCAAGAGGAGGAGCGGGGCGAGGCGACGCCAACGGCCCCACCATGATCTTCGACGAGGTGGACCAGGGCGTCGGCGGCGCGGTGGCGGACGCGGTGGGCCTGCGCCTTAAACGCTTGGCGGGAGCCAGCCAGGTGATCCTCGTCACCCACAGCCCGCAGATCGCCGCCCGCGCCGACACCCACTGGCGCGTGTCGAAATCCGGCGGCGGCGGCGAGAACGTCGCCACCGCCATCGCGGCCTTGGGTCTGAAAGCCCGCGAGGAGGAAATCGCCCGCATGCTCGCCGGCGCGGAGATCACGGACGCCGCCAGGGCCGCGGCGCGGGCGTTGATGGAAGCCTAGCGCGAAGGGCGGGACGGGCGCAGCCAGCTCAAGATTGTCGGTATTGTCCTAAGCCCTGTCGCCCATCGTATCTGCATCCGCTCATGGCGATCCTGCAGGCCGATCACGCGGCTCGGCGCTAAGCGGCGACCTTCCGCTCGATCCGGCGGTCCGGAATCAGCCACATCAGCGCCACGCCGAGATAGAAGGCGTCGGCGAGATAGGTGTTGAAGAAGGCGGCGGCGATCCCCGCCATATAGAGAAAGACGGAGAGCTTGCCCTTCAGGTCCGAACCGACCGCCGCCTTCAGGGCGGAGCCGGGGCCCTGACGGTGGATGATGACGCTCTGCATGAGGGACCACGCCAGCGCCGGCATGAGCAGGGACAGGCCGAAGACGGCGGTGGGGAGCACGGATCGGTAATGCTCCCCCATCCAGGCGGTGGTGAACGGGATCAGCGACAGCCAGAACAACAGGTGCAGGTTGGCCCACAGGATGGCGCCGTCCACATGCTCCACCAGGCTGAAGAAGTGATGGTGGTTGTTCCAGTAGATCGCCACGTAGATGAAGCTCAGCACATAGCTGAGAAAGGTGGGCGCGAGGCGGGCCAGGGCGGTGAGGTCGGTCCCCTCCGGCGGCTTTAGCTCCAGCACCATGATGGTGATGATCACCGCCACCACGCCGTCGGTGAAGGCTAGAAGCCGCTCCTTCTGCACATCGCTCTCCACGCTTGATCTTGGGCGCTTGATCTCGGCCGGCATTCCCGCCAACGATCCGCCACCATGCCCGAGTCCGACGAGATCGACCACCTCACCGAAGGGGACGCCGCCGCCGAGCTGGAGCGGCTGGCGGCGGCGATGGCGGAGGCGGAACGGCTTTATTTCCGCGAGGACGCCCCCACCCTCACCGACGCGGAATACGACGCCCTGAAGCGCCGCAACCTCGCTATCGAGGCGCGCTTTCCCGATCTGGTGCGGCCGGATTCGCCGTCGCGGCGGGTGGGCGCGGCGCCATCCGAGCAGTTCTCGCCGGTGGCGCATGGGGTCCCCATGCTGTCGCTCGACAACGCTTTCACCGACGAGGAGGTGGCCGATTTCGCCGCACGCATTCGCCGGTTCCTCCGCATCGATCCGGCCGAAGCCATTGCCTTCACCGCCGAACCCAAGATCGACGGCCTGTCCGCCAACCTCCGCTACGAGAAGGGCGTCCTGGTGCAGGGCTCGACCCGCGGCGACGGGCGGATGGGCGAGGACATCACCGCAAACCTTCGCACCATCAAGGACATACCGCACAAGCTGGCCGGCGCCGGCTGGCCCGACGTGATCGAGGTGCGGGGCGAGGTCTACATGGAGACCGCCGCCTTCGCCGCCATGAACGCGGAAGCCGAGGCCAAGGGCGAGCGCACCTATGTCAACCCGCGCAATTCCGCCGCCGGATCGCTGCGCCAGATCGATCCGACCATCACCGCCAAGCGGCCGCTGCGCTTCTTCGCCTACGCCTGGGGGCTCGTCAGCGCCCCGTTTGCTGAGACGCAGAAGGCGGCGCTGGACGCGTTTGAGGCCTGGGGCTTTCGCGTGAACCCGCTCTCGCGCCGGGTGGAGAACGCGGAAGGCCTGGCCGCCGTCTACGCCAAGTTCGCCAAGGGCCGCGCCGGGCTCGGCTATGCTATCGACGGGGTGGTCTACAAGGTCGACCGGCTGGACTGGCAGGGGCGGCTGGGGTCGGTCGGCCGCATTCCCCGCTGGGCCATCGCCCACAAATTCCCGCCGGAGCAAGCCAGGACGGTGCTGGAGGGCATTGACATCCAAGTGGGCCGCACCGGCGCCCACACCCCGGTGGCGCGGCTGAAGCCCGTGTTCGTCGGCGGCGTCACCGTCTCCAACGTCACCCTCCACAACGCCGACGAGATCGCCCGCAAGGCTCTGCGCATCGGCGATACGGTGACCGTACAGCGCGCCGGCGACGTGATCCCGCAGATCGCCGGCGTGGTGGAGACGGAAGCGCGGGGACCGGAGCCCTATGATTTCCCCACCCTCTGCGCCTGTTCGCTCAAAACGCCATTGGTGCGCGAGACCACCGCCGGCGGCGCCGAGACGGTGGTGCGGCGCTGCACCGGCGAGTTGGCCTGCCCGTTCCAGAAGATCGAGCACCTGAAACTGTTCGTTTCCAGGAAGGCCTTCGACATCGAGGGACTGGGGGAAAAACAGCTTCTGGCCTTCTACGAGGACGGGCTGATTAAGGAGCCCGCCGACATCTTCACGCTGGAAGAGCGCGACAAGACCAGCCTGAAAAAGCTGAAGGACCGCGAGCGGGCGGGCGATCTTTCCACCAAGAACCTCTTCGCCGCCGTCGAGGCCCGCCGCACCATCGCGCTGGAGCGCTTCATCCTCTCCCTTGGCGTCCGCCATGTGGGCGAGACCACGGCGCTGACCATCGCCCGGGGCTATGGTTCGGCCGACGCCTTCCTGAAGGCCATGGACGCCATCGCCGCCGGCGACGAGGAGGCCAAGGCCGAACTGGACGCCATGGATCAGGTGGGCGGAGCCGTGATCGAGGCGGCGGCGGATTACTTCGGCGAGGACCACAACCGCCGCATGGTGCAAAACCTGATCGAACAACTGAACGTGCGGGACGCCGAACGGCCCAAGACCGATACGCCGGTGGCTGGAAAGACGGTGGTGTTCACCGGCGCCCTGGAGAAGATGACCCGCGACGAAGCCAAGGCGCAGGCCGAGCGGCTGGGCGCCAAAGTCGCCTCCTCCGTTTCCAGGAAGACCGACATCGTGGTGGCGGGTCCCGGCGCGGGCTCTAAACTGAAGCTCGCCGCCGAACTCGGGCTGCAGGTGATGAACGAAGACGCGTGGCTGGCGTTCATCGCCTGAGGCGCACAACGGCGCCCAAACCCGAAAGCCTGATCATGATCGCCAAGACCGCCGCCTTCGCCCTCGCCGCCTCGATGTTCGCCGCCGCCTCGGCCTATGCGGAACCCGCCGCCGTGGGAGACTGGAGTACGCACCATGCAGGCGGCGTGGTCAGGGTCAGCGAATGCGATGGCGGTCTTTGCGGCAAGGTGGTCACCTCCGACCCCCTCAAGGCCGACCCGAACGCCAAGGACGAGCGCAACAGCGACGCGAGCCTGCGCACCCGGCCGCTGAAAGGGCTGACGGTGTTCTATGGCGTCAAGGGCGGACCCACCGAATGGAAGGGCGGATCGGTCTATAATCCCGAGGATGGCAAGACCTATCACGGCGCCATCAAGCTGGTGGATCCCGATACCTTGACCCTAACCGGCTGCGTGTTCGGTCCGCTCTGCCAAAGCCAGACCTGGACGCGGGTCAAGTAGGGCGCCAGGTCAGTTCAGCTCGTCGTCCGTCGGCGGTTTGGGCGGCAGGGGCGCGATCTTGACGCCGTCCTCCACCAGCGCCTTCACCTCTTTGGGCGTCGCTTCGCCATAGATGCCGCGCTCCTCCGACGTGCCGTCGTGGATGGCGCGGGCTTCCTTGGCGAACGCATCCCCCACGTAGTCGAAATTGGCCTCCACGTGCTGGCGCACCTTGCCCACCGCCTCCATCATCATGGCGCGCATCTTGGGATCGGGAACGGAGAGGGCGCGCTTCTTCGTGCCCGCCACGGCCGGGGCCATGATCTGCTTCTTCACCCCGCTGGAGCCGCAGATCGGGCATTCCACAAGACCCCGCGCGGACTGATCGTCGTAATCAGTGGAGGAGCCAAACCAGCCTTCGAACTGGTGGGCATGGTCGCACGCCAAGGCGTATTTGATCATTCGGCGGCGGCTTGCATGACGCCAGAACCCGATGGGGGGCTGGAGAAGGCGCGGTCGTTGCGAAGGGCGGGAATGGCCTTCCGCGCCTTATGCACCTGCGCCAAATCGAGGTCGGCGATCAGCACCCCCGGCTCGTCGTGATCGAGCTTGCCGATCACCTCGCCCCACGGCGCGATGGCGATGGAGCGGCCCCAGGTGCCGCGTCCGTCCTCGTGAAAGCCGCCCTGCGCCGCCGCCAGCACAAAGGCTCCGGTCTCGATGGCGCGGGCCCGCAGCAGGATCTCCCAGTGGGCCTCGCCGGTGGGGCGGGTGAAGGCGGCGGGGGCGGCGATCACCTCCGCGCCGGCCTTGGCCAGGGCGCGGTAGAGGTGCGGGAAACGCATGTCATAGCAGATGGTGAGGCCGAGCTTGCCGAACGCCGTCTCGGCCGCCACCGCCGCTTCGCCCGGCGTATAGGTACGGCTTTCCCGCGCGGTCTCGCCGTTGGGCAGATCGACGTCGAACATATGGATCTTGTCATAGGTGGCGGTGATCTCGCCGCTCACATCGATCAGCACGGCGCGGTTTGCGGCCTGGCCGTCCGCCCGCTTCACCAGCGCCGAGCCGATCAGGATTTCGATCCTAAGCTCTTTGGCGAGCGCGCGGAGACCTCGCACCACTGGATCGTCCTCGACGCTGGCCAGCATGGGCAGCAGCTTGGCGCGATCCTTCTGCAGCACATTGGTCCCCTCCGGCGTGACGACGAAGCTCGCGCCCTCCGCCGCCGCCTGCCGGATCAGGGGTTCGACGTGCGCCTGCGCCGCTTCGTGGGTGGCGGGCGTGCGGGTCTGGATCAGGGCGACCCTGACGAGGTCGGGAGGCATGATCATGCGGCGAGCAGCTTATCCAATTCGCCCTTCTGGTCGAGCGCCGCCAAATCGTCGGAGCCGCCCACGTGGGTCTCACCGATGAAGATCTGCGGATAGGTCGATTTGCCGCCCGACTTGGCCAGCATCTGTTTCTTCTTGTCCGGGTCCCACGCCGCTTCGATCTCCTCGTATTTGACGCCCTTCTTGGAGAGGAGGGTCATGGCGCGGGCGCAATAGGGGCAAAGCGGCTTGGTGTAGATGACAACGGGGGGCATGGAAGGGTCCGTGACGAAGCTGTGACGCTCTCATATAGTCAAATGCGCCGCTTCGCGCACCCTGGCGATCACTGCGACATCGACGGCGGTGGCGCCCGCCGCCAAAAGCGCCTTGGCGCACGCCTCGACCGTCGCGCCGGTGGTGAAGACATCGTCGATGAGGAGCACCCGCTTGCCCTCGATCTGTTTGCGGCGGCCGGGCGGCACGGCGAAGGCGCCTTTGACATTCACGCGCCGGCCGCGGCTGGATTTGCCGCCCTGGGTGCCGGTGTCCCGCGCCCGCACCAGCGCGTCCGGTCGATAACGGCGCCTCATCAAGCGGGCCAGCAGCCGGGCGATCTCCGCCGCCTGATTGTAGCGGCGGGAGAACAGGCGTGAGCGGTGCAGCGGCACGGGGACGATCACATCGCAAGTCTCGACCAGATCGGCGGCGGCGCGCGCGACCCAGCGGGTCAACAGCGGGGCCAGATCGGTGCGATCGGCGTGCTTCAGTTTCAGGATCAGGTCGCGGGAGTGCTCGTCGTAAAGGCACGCCGCCCTGGCCCGCGCGAACGCGCGCGGCGCGGCCATGCAGACGCCGCACCTTGCGCCGAGGCCGAGATCATAGGGAAACGGCGCGCCGCACCCGTCACAGACCGGCGCCTCCAGAAACTCGATCCGCTCCCAGGCACGGACGGACAGGCCAGGAGACTGCGGGCGCTCCCCCTCGTCCAAGGCGGTCGGCGGCAGGAGGAGATCGATGGCGTGACCGATGGCGAGCCGGGTGTTGCGCGCGAGGCTGCGAAAGGAGGCGGTTGCAAGGTCGGCGTCAAAGGACGACGTAAGCCTCCGCATGTCCAACGCCCCCCTCCTGTTCGACCGCGCCCTGCACCGAAAGCGCCTGGACCGCGCGTCCAGCCTTTACCCTGCCGCCGACTTCCTGAAGCGGCGCGTCGCTGAAGACGCGGCTGACCGCTTAGCGAGCATCATGCGGCATTTTCCACTGGCGGTCGATCTCGGCGCGCGGACTGGCCTGTTCGCGCAGGCGCTGGCGGGGAGCGATGCGGCGGCGCGCCTCGGGACGTTAATCGAGGCCGATCCCTCCCCGGCCCTGTTGAAAGGCCGGCCGGCCTTGCGCGTCGTCGCCGACGAAGAGCGCCTTCCCTTCGCGGACGCCAGCCTGGACCTCGTGGTTTCGCTGCTGAACCTGCACTGGACCAACGACCTTGTCGGCGCGATGATCCAGATCCGCAAGGCGCTGAAGCCGGACGGCCTGTTCCTGGGCGCCCTGTTCGGCGGCGAGACGCTGACGGAGCTGCGTCAATCCCTTATGCAGGCGGAAATCGACATCCACGGCGGCGCAGGCCCTCGCGTCTCCCCCTTCGCGGACGCCATCGATGGCGCGGGTCTCTTGCAGCGCGCCGGGTTCGCCCTGCCGGTGGCGGACATCGACCGGGTGACCGTCCGATACGACCACCCCATCAAGCTGATGGCGGATCTGCGGGCTATGGGCGAGACCAACGTGCTGGTTGACCGCGACCGCCGCCCCCTCACCCGCGCCGTGCTGGTCCGTATGAGCGAGATCTACGCCGAGCGGTTCGCTCTGCACGACGGCCGCATCCCCGCCACCTTCGAGATCATCAGCCTCACCGGCTGGGCGCCGCACGAAAGCCAGCAACAGCCCCTGAAGCCTGGCTCGGCCAAGATGCGGCTGGCCGATGCGCTGGGCGCCGTTGAAGGGAAGCTGGAGCGGGAATGACCGTCCCTCGGTTGAGGGTGCGAAAGCTGACACTGGGTGAAACAGCCTTGGCGCGCTCGGTGTTTGGCGAGGCCCTCGACCTGAAGCCCGTCCGCCTCTGGTTCCACGGCCTGCCCACGCGGTTCGCGATGACGCTCGGTCCCGTCATCACCATGCCCGGCGCGGTGCGGCCGGATTTCTCGGCGGAGGGCGCGGAGATCCAGGCCTGGCTGATCCACGAACTGGTTCATGTCTGGCAGATGCAGACGGCGCCACGCCGCGCCATCGCCAGCTGGGCCAAGGTCCTGCTGAGCGGCGGCTATGGACCAGCGCTTCCCGGCTACCGCTACGCCCTGCCCGCCCGCTGGGACGCGCTCAATCTGGAACAGCAGGCGGCGCTCGTGGAGGACATGATGCGCCTCTCCGCCGGGCGCCGGCCCCGCCACGGCCCGGCGACGGCCACGCTGGTGGATTATCGCGGCATGACGCCCTTCGGCGCCGCGCCGCCTCTGGGATCAACGATTAAGCCGCCGCCGCCCGCCGCCGGACGATCTGGGCGGCCTGCGGGCCTTTGACCATGCCGGAGAAGTCGGCGGCGACCTCCAGATAGGCGCGCACCCATTCGCCGTCGGCGCATTCGTCGCCGTGCAGGCGCTCCACCAAGTCCTGCACATAGGTCTCCAGGCGCAAATCGAGCGCCTCGATCACCTTGGCGCGCAAGGCGCCGAAGCCGGCGTTGGCGGCGGAGGTGCGGGTCTCGTCCAGGAAGGAGAGCAAACCCTCGGCCCGGCGCACCAGTGTCTCATCGGGAAAATCATCCACCCGAGGGCCGGCGCGCGGGGCGCGGCCGCCCAGCATCCGCCCCGCCTGCAGGGGCAAGGCGGCGGCCACCGCCGGTTCGGTTTCGCGCATCCGCGATTCGGCGGCCTGGGCCAGACCCAGCTTCTGGGCGGCGATCCGAGACCCCCAGGGCCCTTCCTTATTGAGGGCCAGCCACTGCTCGAACTCGCGGATGGCGCCGGTGGCGGTGTTGACGGAGGCGGCTTCCCCAGCGCCGCCTTCATAACCGCGTTCCGGATTGAACTTACGCACGCCCTGCACGCGCCGATCGATGTCGTCCAAAAGCCGTTCGCCTATGCCGGCCAGCTCGGACGAGGCAAGATATCGGTCGGTGGGCCGATCCATCACCGCCGAGATCAGGCGCAGCACCTGGCTGGGCTCGCCCAGGTGGACCATCAAGGCGTCCATCAGGAGCGGGCCCGCGTCGTCGTCCGCGGCTGTGGCGTCTTTGAACGCGAGGCGCACGGCGGCCATGTTCTCGCCGTTGAGATTGCGCACCCAGGCCGTCAGCTTGGGCAGAATGGCGCGCAGGATCGGCGCCAGGGTCAGGAGCCTGGCCAGGCGCGCCCGTTCCGGCGCGGGCCAGGCCGCGGCGGGCCCTTGCGGCTGATCCTCCCTAAGAGCGTCCGAAGCCAGAAGGCAGAGCTGGTCGAACAGCGGTGGATGCGGATCGTTGTTCCGCAAGCTCAAGGCGATCGCGGCGGCTGCGTCGGCGTCGGCCGGCGCCAACACCTTGATCAGCCGCCAGACGCGCGCAAGGTCCGAAAGAGACAGCAACGTCAGCTTAGGCGGCGACAGGCCGGCGTCCGCCAAGGGCTTCAAAGGCTCCAGCACGATGTCGCGGGCGCGGCGGTCATCGGCCTCGGCGCGGGCGAGGTCAGCCACGGGGGCGAAGACGGGGTCGGCGACACGGGCGGCGGACAGAGCGGCGTTGAGGCGGGTCAACAACGGATCCGGCGCCGTCTGCACCAATCGCTGAACGGCGCCCATTTGAGCCGTCGACAAGCCCATGCGCGATCCTGGTCCCTGGAGAGCGTTTTCCGTTTACCGAATTTGGGTCGGTTTGGTTAATCCTTCGCCAACAAAGTCAACCATCCGCCTGCGGCAAATGCAGCGTGAGGCGGAGCCCGCCCAGAGGCGAATCCGACAACGCCAGCGATCCGCCGTAAGCCCGCGCCAACTCGTCCACGATGGCGAGGCCGAGGCCGGAGCCGGGAGCGCTCTCGTCCAGCCGCGCGCCGCGCTTCAGGACCTCCGCGCGCTGCTCGGGCCTCAACCCGGCGCCGTCGTCCTCCACCACAAGCTTAAGCTTGCCCGGCGCCTCAGCGACGACCTCCACGGCCACCAATTCGCGGCACCATTTGCAGGCGTTCTCCAGCACGTTGCCGGCCATCTCCTGCAGGTCCTGCCGCTCGCCGAGGAAGGCCAAGGCGGGGTCGCAGACCCATTCGATCAGAACCCCTTTATCCTGGAAGATGCGCTCCAGGGTGCGCGCCAGTTCGTCCAGCACCGGCGCGACGGGCGTGTGCTCGCCCGAGCCCTGCAGCCGCGCCGCCGCCCGCGCGCGTCGGAGGTGATGGTCGACGTGATCCTTCATGGCCTCGGCCTGCCGCGCCACCACATTCGACAAGGGTCCCGGATGGCCCTCCGCCTCCGCCAGCATCACCGAGATCGGTGTTTTCAGGGCGTGGGCGAGGTTGCCGACGTGGGTGCGCTGGCGCTCCACCACCTCCTGGTTATGATCCAGGAGCGCGTTCATTTCGGTGGCGAGGGGGGAGAGTTCGGACGGATAGCGCCCGGTCAGCCGCTGCGCCTTGCCCCGGCGCACGTCGGCGATCTCGCGGCCCATGACGAACAGGGGCGTCAGGCCGACCCGCACCTGGATCACCACGGCGGCCACGAGGCCGGCGCCGAGGATCAGCAGGAAGATGGCGGTGGTGATCTCGAACTTGCGGATGTCCCGATCGATCGGGCTCCTGTCCTCGGCCACCACGAACACCACAGGGCCAGGGCGATGGGGCAGGATGATCATCCGCGCGCCCGCGTGGATGGGCTGCTTCAAAGGGCCAACCGTATCGTAAAAGAGCGTCTGATTGCGCGCCTTGGCCAGACCGTCGATCACCGCGGGCGGCACGGTAAGGACGTCGTCCCAGAGGGAGCGCGAGCGCACCGCCTCCTTCATGCCCGGCCCCTTCGCCGGGTCCAGCACCTCCCAGTATTTGCCGGAGTAGGCGCGGGTGGCGCGGGCGTCGGTGAGGAAGGGCGCCACCACCTGTCCATCCTCCGCCACCGTGGAGCCGGCCAGAAGGGAATCGACATCCTCCACCAGCCCCCGCTCGAAC
>CAXTHJ010000086.1:0-1959 GCA_964243985.1 uncultured Caulobacteraceae bacterium
GACATGGCGCGTCTTCTAGCAAAACGACCTTAAGAGCTTGCTACGGCGCACGCCCGGCGAGATATGCGGCCTATGACCAGTCCGACGTCCCCTACAACCCCCCACCGCGCCGCCGTGCTTCAGGTGCTGGACGGGGTGATCGACCCGAAGTCCGGCCAAGGCCTGGTCGCTGCGGGTCTTGTGCATGGTCTCGCCGTCCGCCCCGGTCGTGCGGGCTTCATGCTGGAAGTCGCCCCGGAGGATGTGGAAGTCTATGCCCCGGTGCGTGAGGCGGCCGAGGCGGCGCTGGCCTCTCTGGCTGGCGTGACCCAGGCGCAGGTGGTGCTCACCACCCCGGATGCGCCCCCTTCAAGCACTACGCCTCCCGGCGTCAAGCCGCGCGCGGCGGCGCCGACCGCCCTCAAGCCCGCTCACGTCCGCCAAGTGATCGCCGTGGCGTCCGGCAAGGGCGGTGTGGGCAAGTCCACGGTGGCGGTGAACCTCGCCGCCGCTTTCGCCATGCTCGGCTACCGCACGGGGTTGATGGACGCCGACGTCTACGGTCCCTCTGTCCCCCGGATGCTCGGCCTCACCGGCAAACCGGAGATGGGACCGGACAAGAAGCTGGTCCCGCTGGAGGCGTTCGGGTTGAAGGCGGTTTCCATCGGCCTCTTGGTTGAGGAAGGCTCGCCCATGATCTGGCGCGGGCCGATGGCCTCTTCCGCCATCACCCAGTTCCTGAACGACGTGGCATGGGGCACGGCGGACGAGCCGCTGGACCTCCTGGTCATCGACATGCCTCCCGGCACCGGCGACGTGCAGCTGACCCTGGCGCAGAAGGTGCGGCTCGACGGCGCGGTGATCGTCTCCACGCCTCAAGAAGTGGCGCTGATCGACGTCCGGCGCGGCGCCGCCATGTTCCAGAAGACCGCCACGCCCATCCTCGGCGTGATCGAGAACATGGCCTATTTCCCCGCTCCCACCACCGGCGAACCGATCGAGATCTTCGGCCGGGGCGGCGCCCAGGGCGTGGCGGCGGAGATCGGCGCGCCCTTCCTGGGGGAGATTCCCATCGACATAGCGTTGCGCCAGGCCGGAGATGCGGGGACCCCTATTCTCGCCTCAGCGCCAGACAGCGTGTCAGCCAAGGCCTTCATCGCCATCGCTTCGCAGGTGGCCGAACGGCTGAAGGACGAGAGCCTGCAAAAGCCCCCGCCTCGGATCGTGATCCTGGATTAGCCTCTTAGCGGGGCGGCGGAAGCTGCTGGTTCTTCTGCGGCTGACGCAGGTTTCCGCCGTCCCCGCCCTGCCCCTGGCCTTGCAGGGTCTGGCGGTCGAAGGTCCGCTGCTGGTCGGGCGTAAGCCCTGAGTAGAAGGCTTTCACCGCATCGCCTTGGCGGCGCACCATGGCGAGGTCTTCCTGCATCTCCGCATCGATCAGATCGACGCGGCGCGGGGTCGGCAAGGTGGCCATAAGCATGGAGGCCTGTCGATGGCGGGCTTCGGCCTGCGGATCGGGAGTGATGGCGGAGCGATAGGCGCGCCATCCATCTTCCTGGGCGGCGGTCAAATGCAGGGCGTCGTGCAGGCTGGAAAGGTCCGGCGCCGTCTGGGCGTGCGCGGCGCCGGCCAACGTCGAAGCGGAAAGGGCGAAAACGGAGAGGGCGAGAAGGGCGGATTTGTGCATCATAATAAATTGTTCATCACAGGTTCAGGGACAAAACTTCAAGTCAATCGGCGCGTTCAACAAAGGCCTCTTGAGTCCGACCGGCTCGATACGCACATTGCACAAAAGGGGCGAGTAACGGAGGTTTTTATGAAGACGCTCACTATGGCGCTCCTGGCAGGCGCGTTGATCGCTACGCCGCTGGCGGCGTCAGCGCAAACCCACGGCGGCGGCGGCGGTAGCGGCGGTTCTCACGGCGGCGGCGGGTCGGGCGGCGGCGGTTATGGCGGCGGGGCTGGGGGGGGCTAGCACGG
>CAXTHJ010000086.1:2004-10153 GCA_964243985.1 uncultured Caulobacteraceae bacterium
CGAAGGTCTCTTTGCGGCTCGGGGGCGGCTAGTTCGTCGCTACGCAGGTGGCGGCTTCTGCGCCCAACCACGGCGGTTGGGGTGGATATCACGGCGGCTGGGGCGGTTACGGCTATGGTTATCGCGGCTACGGTTGGGGTTATGGCTACGGCTTCGGCGCGTTTGGCCTGGGCCTCGCGCTCGGCGCGGCCTACTATCCGTATTACGGCTATGGCTACGGCTATTATCCGTCTTATTACGGATACGCCCCCTACGATTACTACGGCGACGATTACGACTCCTACGGCCCGCCGGCTTCGTCAGCGCCACCGGCGACCGGCTCAGGCTACGCGCCCGCTCCGTCCGCGACCGGCGCCTCCGCCAACGGCTGCGGCCAGTGGGTCTGGCACGCTGACCAGAACAAGTACCAATGGGCGGCCGGCGCCTGTAGCTAGGGCTCCGAGCTCGGCTTTAAAGCTACATACGGTCAGGCGTCTCGATCCCCAAAAGGTCGAGCGCCTGTTCCAGCTGTGCCAGGGTCGTTTGGGCTAGAGCAAGGCGAGATTTTTTCTGCGTCTCGTTCTCCGCCGCCAATACCGGGCAGGTGGCGTAGAATCGTGAGAAGGTCTGCGCCAGACGGTAAGCGTGCTCGGCGATCAGGTTTGGCGCGCGCCGGTCATAGGCCTCCCTCACCGCATGATCGAACGCGTCGAGGGTGAGGACGAGGTCCCGCTCGGCCGGTTCGCTCACCGTGATCTCGCCAGCCGCGGCGCCGGTCTCCGCCGCCTTACGGAGCAGGGATTTGATCCGCACCGCCTGATAAAGCAGGTAGGGCCCGGTCTTGCCCTCGAAGCTGGTGAAGCGGTCGAGGTCGAACACATAGCTGGTGCCGCGATAGTTGGAGAGGTCGGCGAACTTCAGCGCCGCCACCGCCACCTTGTGCGCTGTCGCCTCGAACGCCTCGGGCGAAAGCTCCGCGCCCAGCCCCGCCTCGTGCAGGCGTTCCCGCGCCTTGTCCCGCGCCATGACGATCAGGTCGTTGAGCTTTAGCACGCCGCCCTCGCGGGTCTTGAACGGCTTTCCGTCCGTCCCGTTCATGGTGCCGAAGCCGATGTGCTCCAGTGTTCCCTCCGGCGCGTAGCCCGCAAGATAGGCGGCGCGGAAAACCTGCTCGAAATGGTCCGCTTGGCGCTGGTCCACCACGTAGAGGATCAGCTCCGGGTCCTGGCTCCGGCGGCGGTCGACGATGGTGGCGAGGTCGGTGGTGCCGTACATGGCCGACCCCTCCGACGAGATCACCAGCAGCGGCGGGAGGTCCCGCTTGTCGCTGTCCTTGGCGATCCGCACGATCCGGGCGCCCTGGTCGTCCACCAAGAGGTGCTTGGCCTCGAGGTCCGCCACCATCTGCGCGATCAGGGGATTGGCGTCGCTTTCACCTTTCCAGAGATCGAAGTCGACGCCAAGGGCGCTAAATTCCCGCTCCAAGGACACGCGGCTGACATCGACGAACCGCCGCCAAAGCGCTCGATAGCCGGGGCGGCCGTTCTGCAGCTCGGCGGTCGCCTTCCGCGCCCGGTCGCGATAGTCGAGGTCAGCTTTGGCTGTTGCAGCGGCGAGGGGATAGAGCCGCTCCAGGTCCTCCAGCGACACAGGACTCTCGTCTGGAAACGGCCCATCCCCGTCCGCCAGGAACGGCGAGCCCGGCTGCTCGTCCCCAACCGCCACGATCAGCAGCCCCATCTGGAAGCCCCAGTCGCCAAAGTGGGCGTCGCCCCACACCTGATCGCCGCGAAAGCGGAAGATGCGCTTGATCGCCTCGCCGATGATGGAGGCGCGAAGGTGACCCACGTGCATGGGCTTGGCCACGTTGGGCCCGGCGTAGTCCACCACCACCCGGCGGGGCGCCGCCACCCGTTCGGCGCCGAGGCGCACGTCGCCGGCGATTGCCCGCGCCCGCTCGGTCAGGGCGGCGTCGTTGAGGATCAGGTTGATGAACCCGGGTCCGGCGATCTCCACCGAGGCCAAGCTGGGGTCAGCCTTCAGCCGCTCAGCCACCCGCCCGGCGATCTCGCGCGGGTTGGCTTTGGCGCCGCCCTCCGTCCTAGAGATTTGGGCCGCCGCCAAGGCCCCGTTGGACTGGAAATCGGCCAGATCGGGGCGGTCGGAAACGCCCACGCGCCCGAGGTCTTCGGGCAAGCCTTCGGCGGCGAAGGCGGCCCGGACCGCTTCGCCAAGCCGCCCTTGCAGATCGGTCATTGCGTTCCGGCGGCGCCCTTAGCCGGGTAAGTGGTCCCCACGTTCTCGCGGAAGCGTTTGCCGAGGCGGTTGAAGTCAGCCATCTCCGGCGTCACGTCGAAGCCCACCAAAACCTCGAAGTTGGAGCCGGAAACCTTGGCGTTGGCGCGGGGAATGGTGATGTTCGAAAGCCGGTCGGAGACGTTTATGCGGTCCTGGCCCGGCTTGAACTCGCCCACCACGTCAAAATACTGCTTGTCGAGGACGGCGATATTGCGGGCGGTGATCGCCACCCAATAGCGGTATTGCTTGTTAAGACCCAGCGCCTGCGGTCCACGCCCGAAGGCGAAATCCACCGCCATCTGTAGCTTGATCGGCTCGGCGCCCTTGTAGGTGCAGACGGATCGCACGCGCTGGATCTCTCCGGTCCAGCCCACCGCACCGGACTTCTGCTCCTGGTTTTTCAGCTCCACATAACGGGCGGCGTCGTAAAGCACCTTCACAAAAGGACAGGGCCCGGCGTTGTTCACGGCCGGGAGGGGCGCGGGCGTGGTGTCCCAGTCCTTTTCCTTCTGTTTCTTCTTCTTATCGGCCTCCGCCTCGGCCTGCGCGCGCTGATCCGCTTCGTCGGACTTGGAGTCGGCGTAAACGCGGACAGGCAAGGCGACGCCCAGAAGCAGGACGGCGAGGCTGGCGAAGAAGATGCGACGCATGGACGTTATCCGGAACTATGCGGGTCGCGAGGTGGCGCGGCGCGCTTTGAAGGAGACGTTTAACGCCATCCGCCCCATCCCGCAACGAAAGGCGCCGCCGGGACGCTTGAGGCTCATCGCCGCGCCGAGCTTAGGCTGGCCGCACATTGACGCGGAGCCAGGCGGTGAGGCCGTCGATGTCGATCTCGCCGGAGGCGACCTTGAGCATCGTGAGGGTGGCGTCGGCTTGCCCGGCGATCAGGTGCTGGCCATTTTTCTCCAGGAAAAGGCCCATCGCCAGAAACGCCGTGCGTTTGTTCCCGTCAATGAAGGGGTGATTTGAGGAGAGAGCCAAGGCGTAAGTCGCCGCCAAATCCACAATGTCCTCCACCGCTTCGTAAGCATGGCGGTTCAACGGACGGGCCAATGCGGATTCGAGCAAGCCCTCGTCCCGCAAACCGACCAGCCCGCCGTGTAGCGCCAGGCTGCGGTCGTGAAGCAGGATGACACCCGCCTTGCTGATCCAGCGGGGCGCTCCGCCCGTCATTTCGCAAGAGCGCGGAAGGTGTCTCGATACCGATCCATGAAGGCCTCGCCCAGGCGCACTTCCTCAGCGACCTCTTCGTTGAAGGCGGTCAGCTTCAACTCACCCCCCGGCGTTTCCACCAGATAGACGTAATCTCCCTTGCCCACGTTCAGCTTGACCAGGGCCTCTTTCGGCAGGGCCACCGCCAGGGAGTTGCCCATCTGGGTGATTTTCATCTGGATCATCGACCGTCCTCGCAAAGCACATCTCGTTATAACAGATGTTCTAACAAAGTGAAAGCTTGACCCTGCGTCCGCGCTCCCCGATCAAGCGCCGTGGCCGTCTATACCGACATCACCGACGCGGAGCTGGACGCCTTTTTAGAAGGCTACGATCTTGGCCGCGCCTTGTCGTTCAAGGGCATCGCGGAGGGAGTGGAGAACTCCAACTTCCTGCTGGAGACCGAGCGCGGAAGGTTTATCCTCACGGTTTACGAGCGGCGGGTGCGCGGGGAGGAGCTGCCGTTTTTCATCGACCTGATGCAGCATCTGGCGGCGAGGGACTTCCCCTGCCCCACCCCGGTTCCCGATCTACACGGCAAGGCGCTGCAGACCCTGCGCGGCAAGCCCGCCGCCCTGGTGAGCTTCCTCTCCGGTCTGTCCGTGCGGCGGCCGGGCGTGGGCCATTGCCGAGAGGCCGGGCTAGGACTGGCGCGCCTGCACCTGGCCGCCGCCGGCTTCAAGGGCCATCGCCGCAACGATCTTGGCCAACCGTCTTGGGGCGCCCTGTTCGCCGATCAGCGCCCGGCGGCGGAGCGGCTGCGGGCGGGTTTGTCTCAGGAGATCGAGCAGGACCTCGCCATGCTGGCCCTCTCCTGGCCGAGAGACCTGCCCACGGGGATCATTCACGCCGACCTTTTTCCCGACAACGTCTTCTTTGACGGCGGCAAGTTCGCCGCCGCCATCGACTTCTATTTCGCCTGCGAAGACGCGCTCGCCTACGACCTTGCGGTATGCCTGAATGCCTGGTGTTTCGAGCCGGACGGGTCGTTCAACATCACCGCCGCCCGCGCGCTGGTCGCCGGCTACGAGACCTTGCGTCCCCTCTCCCCTGCAGAGCGGACCGGCCTGCCGATCCTGGCGCATGGGGCGGCGATGCGGTTCTTCCTGACTCGCCTGATCGACTGGGGTCGGGCGGACGAGGGCGCGCTGGTCAAGCCGAAGAACCCCGGCGAATACGAGCGCAAGCTGGCCTTCCACCGCGCCTCAGGCGGCCACCTCGATCTGTTCGACACCCCATGACCCCTGACGTGACCATCTATACCGACGGCGCCTGCAGCGGGAATCCGGGCCCTGGCGGCTGGGGCGCGATCCTGATGTCCCGGGGGCATGAGCGGGAGATCATGGGCGGGGAGATCCTCACCACCAACAACCGCATGGAGATGATGGCGGCGATCCGTGCCCTGGAGGCCCTGAAGCGCCCCTGCAAGGTGGAGCTGCACACCGACAGCCAGTATCTCCGTCAGGGGATCACCGAATGGCTGGCAGGGTGGAAGGCGCGGGGCTGGCGCACCGCCGACAAGAAGCCGGTGAAGAACGAGGACCTCTGGCGCGAACTCGACGCCGCCCGCGCGCGCCACGACGTCGCCTGGCGCTGGGTCAAGGGGCATTCGGGCCACCCGCTCAACGAGCGGGCCGACGCTTTGGCGCGCGCGGGGCTGAAGGCGACGCGGGAGGGGGCGGGGGCGCCCGGCTTTTGAGGCCATTCGGGCGGAGACCGCCAATCAAGGGGCGCGGCGAACGGCAGGTCTCCGGCTAAACCGCGATGACCGCTCACGACCCCAACCTGACCTTGGCGCAACTCAGGAGTGCGACCTCGTCGGACCGCTGAGCGCCGCCTATCTTGCAGACCAGGGTTATATCTGATCCAGTACAGCGTTCAGCGGGTGAGGTTTCGAGTGTCGATTTCGGCAGTGTCGCTGTATCGGGGCGGAACAAAGGAATCTGTAAAACCTCTGTCGCGGCGTATGAAATCAGTGCTGCTGAAATATGGGGTTGGCTATCAAGTTGGCCACGTACAAACTGATCAAGATGTTAACGAGTGGATGGTCATCGTGCATTATCCCGACCGCGAGACATATGATAGAGCTTTGGAATGCTTTGGCGACGATCTCGAGCACCGACTGGTGGTCAAGGAACTTGGAAAAGTTGTGAAGCTAACTCGCCGCGAGCTTATTGTGGGTCTTGAGCTATAGCTGCTGCCTATTCCGGCTCTAGCGTAGCGTACAACCAAAAGCTTACTAAGAAGCCTTCGGGGCGAGAAGTCCGCTCTCCACACATCTCGGATGTTGGTACAGTCCGCTAGTAAATCTGCTGAGCGGTATGGGCGCGATAACGGCGCTGCACCGCAGTTCCAATCAGATACAGCGCGAGGCCAATCAAAAGGAAGCCTGCGCCGCCGCCGACGTTGGTTGCTATCAACTTCAGGTCCCTTGAGCGGATGAGCCACGGGAGGTTGCTGGCCGTTATGAGGATGGCGGCACCCGCAAAGACCACACCAAACCAACGCATTCAGGCAATCTGGAACAGATAGTAGCGTTGCATCAGTGTCGGCTTAGCCATGCTTGACCGTACTAGCGTGGGGTTCCCACGCGCTCGTCGGATGTAATAGGCGACCAAGAACGCCACGGCGCCGCTAGAGAAGAAGCCGATTATCGTTGGCGGCAAGACGGGCGTCTTGAAGAAGACGGCGCGCACTAGGGCGCTGAGCATGATGCCGAGGCACATGGCGGCTAACAGTAATTCGAGCCTAAGCGCGCCCATGAATTCACGATAGACGCCCTGACCAAATCGACCGTCCACCCAACGCCCCATCACGAATTCAGCGGGGTGGCCGCGCCTGAAGAAGGCTCCGACAACGACGACGACTGGCATGAAGACGATCTGCCAAGGCAGTCCGGGAGCATCCATGAAAGTCCGCGGCGGAAGCAGTTGTGCCTGGACTATGTTCCCGCCAACGACGAGCACCCATATTCCCAGAGCAACCATGGTCGACGTCTTCATGGTTGATCGTTTCCCGCCTTTGATGCCGTCCCCCGATAGCCAAAGCAGCGAGACCGCTATGGTGGCATGCTGTCCGAACTGCCATTTCGGAGCAAGGGCCGCTCCCGACCCTTCTCAGTCATTGCGAACATCCGCTCTGCGGCCAAACTTATCCCCCTCGTCCAAAACGAGCTTATGATCCAAGGCGTTGACCGCCACGACGACCGGATAGCCGACCCATGCCCAAGCTGAAGATTGCACCGATTGTACCCAGGATGATGGTGCAATCTGGAGCGGGACGCCCGGGCGGTTCTTGGCGGCGATCGGTCCGGCAGCCGGCGAATTGCACACATTGCACCCTCCGGTGATGGCGCCATTTCCGCCCCCATGCACATCCATAACAGAGCGGGTGACGCGCCCCCGCCGGATCGGCTAAGAAGGCCGGCGATGGCCGTGCTCGATTGGATCAGCCCCGATACCGGTCCCGTGGTGGACGGCGATGAGGTTCGCCTGCGCGCGCCGCGCATGGGCGACTTCCAGGAGTGGTCCAAGCTTCGCGCCGGCTCACGTCTCTTCCTGCAGCCTTGGGAGCCCACCTGGCCCACCGACGATCTGACCCGCGCGGCGTTTCGGCGGCGGCTGTCGCTCTATACGCGGGATCGGGATCTCGGCCTTGGCCACGCCTTCTTCATCCTGAGGAAGTCGGACGACGCCCTGGTGGGCGGGATCAACCTTCGCAACATCACCCGCGGCGTGGCCCAGTCGGCGGCCATCGGCTATTGGGCGGGCGAGCCTTACGCCCGGAGCGGCTATACCCTGGCGGCGCTGAAGACGCTGGCGCGCTTCGCCTTCGTCACCCTCGGCCTGCACCGCTTGGAGGCGGCGTGCTGCACGGATAACGAGCCATCTTGCCGCCTATTGCTGAAAGCCGGCTTCACTTACGAGGGAATCGCCCGCTCTTATTTGAAAATTAATGGGAATTGGCGAGATCATCTGACGTTTGGGCTGATTGAAGACGAGCCGGGCGCGGACTGACCGCAAGGTCGGCGCGCATCGTCTTTTAAGGGCCCGTCTTTGATGGAAATTGGATGACGCGGCTGAACCAGCCAGGATTTGGCGACGCCTTAGCAGAGATGCTGAAGGCGCTCGGCGCGGCGGCGCTGGCCACCTGGCGCTGGGATCCCGCGGCCGATCGCCTGTATTTTTCCGGCGCCGTGCAGGCCCTCGGCCTCGGGCCCCTGTCTCCCGACTGCGCGCCAGCCGCCCTTTACACCCTTGTCGCCCCTTGCGATCGCGCCAAGGCTGAAGCGATTCTCTCTGCAGGGACGCCGGGCGCGGAGGTGTCGCAACAGATCAGGCTGCGGCACATGGACGGCGAACTCGCCATCCTCTGGCGCGGCGCCTGGCTTGAGGACGGCGGCGCGGCGGGCGTGGTCTCCCTGGCCGAGCGGTTTGTAGAGATCGGCCGCGACGGCCTGACCGGCCTTTTGGATCGCCCCGCCTTGCTCGCCCATGTGGAGCAGCGACTGAAATCCCCGGGCGGCGTGCGCCTGGTCGCCGCCGACCTGGCGCGCCTGCGCCGTCTGAACGAGGCGCTCGGCCCCGCCGGCGCGGACCTCGTGCTGCAAGCCCTGGGCTCGCGCCTGGCCGCCGCCTTCCCCGCCGCCGCCGCGCCG
>CAXTHJ010000087.1:0-10054 GCA_964243985.1 uncultured Caulobacteraceae bacterium
GGATGATCTCCCCCACCGCCGCGCCGTCGGCGCCGAGCAGGGTCAGCCGCCGGGCTGCGCTGGGCGCCGGCTCCTCCAGCTCCAGCACCGGCTCCGCGCGCTGGCCGAACGCGGGGCGGCGGGGCGCGATACCGCTCAAGAGCAGTTCGGGCGGTATGGGGTTGTGCGGCGGCGCGATCTCGGCCGGGGCGTCCTCTTCCGAAAGCAGCAACGGCGCCTCGTCTTCCGGGGTGCTCTCATGCAGCGAAACGTCGCTCTGCGGCTCGACCGGGATCGCCAAGGGCGCCCACGCCGCGGGCTTTGGCGACAGAAGACCCTTCAACCTGCCGCCGAGGAGCTTCCGAGGGCGCGGTTCCGCCATCGCCGGCTGCGCCGCCAGAAGCGCCCGCATTTGCTGGATTTGATCCGTGGTCACGCTTTACGCCCCCAAGCCGCTTGAGCATGGCGCCGAGGGCTCTATGTGTGGTGAAGGCGCGGGGTTAACCCGCATGAACCATGGCGAGACCCCTTGGCTGAAACCTTCGCCCCCGACCGTCTGCCCACGGATAAAGCGGCCTGTTACGCCGAGTCGGGCGAAGAGATCGCCGCTGTGTTGGAGGGTGAGCCGAACCGAGTGGCGCGGATGGCGACGGTGGCGTCCATGCTGGCGTCCAGCTTTGCTCATTTTTTCTGGGCTGGTTTCTACGTCGTGGACCCGCATAAGCCGCGAGAGTTGGTCGTAGGGCCGTACCAAGGCACGCTCGGGTGCCTGCGCATCGCCTTTGGGCGGGGGGTGTGCGGCAAGGCGGCGGAGACGGGGGAAGTGCAGATCGTCGACGACGTGTTGGCTTTTCCCGATCACATCGCCTGCGACGCCCGCTCTCGCAGTGAGATCGTCCTGCCGGTGTTCGGCCCGGACGGGACGCTTATCGCGGTGTTCGACGTGGACGCTACGGAGACTGCGGCGTTCGACGTGCTGGATGCGGAGTGGTTAGCGCTCATCCTTAAGCAGGCGTTTGGCTGAGTTGATTACTGCGCCGGCGCAAACGCCGCGGCCGCCTCCGGTTTGCCTTCGATGGATGGGGCGAACGTCGGCGGGACCCGCGCGTGGGTGGCCTGCTCAAAGGCGTAACCCAGCTGCAGCAAGGTCGCTTCCGACCACGCCGGGCCGATCAACGACAACCCCACCGGCAACCCCTTGATGTAACCCATCGGCACGGTGAGGTGCGGATAACCGGCCACGGCGGGCAGGCTGCTGGCGGAGTGGGAGAAGTGATCGCCGTCCACCACGTCGATGCGCCAGGGCGCGGCGGTGGTCGGGGCGATCAGGGCGTCGAGCTTGTGATCGGCCAGGAGCTTGTCGATCCCCTCCGGCCCGGAGAGGGTTTTGGCCTCGGCCTTGGCCTTCAGGTACACAGGATCATCCAGCCCCATCGTAGCCTCGGCCGCCTCGAAGGTCTCGTCGCCGAACAGGACGGTTTCGCGCGGCGTGGCTTTGTCGAAGGCGATCAGGTCGGCCAGGGTTCGCGTCTTCACCATGGGCGGGGTCGAGGCCAGATAGGCGTTCAAGGTGGCCTTCAGTTCGGTCATCAGCACCAGATGCTCGTCGGCGCCGATCGACGGGGGCGGGCGATAGTCAGCGACCTCGATCACCTCGGCGCCCTGGGCCTTCAACGCCTCCACCGCCTTGTCGAACACCGCGTCCGTGGCGTCGTCGTAGCCGGTGAGGTACTTCAGGACGCCTAGGCGTCTGCCCTTCAAGCTGGCGCCCGCGAGCGCGGCCGCATAGTCTGTCTTGTGGTCGTCTGCATCCTTGGTGGCGGGATCGGCCGGGTCGGCGCCGGCGATGGCGGTCAGGACGATGGCGGCGTCCATCACCGTTCGGGTCATCGGGCCCGGCGTGTCCTGGCTGGATGAGATGGGCACGACGTAGGTCCGAGACACGAGACCCACGGTGGGCTTCAGTCCCACAAGTCCGTTCATGGCGGCGGGGCAGGTGATCGAGCCATCCGTCTCCGTGCCGATGGCCGCCGCCGCCAGCCCCGCCGCTATCGCCGCGCCGGACCCAGCGCTGGAGCCGCAGGCGGTGCGGTCCAATGCGTAGGGGTTCTTCACCAAGCCGCCGACGGCGCTCCAGCCCGAGATCGAATGATCGGAGCGGATGTTGGCCCATTCTGACAGGTTGGTCTTGCCGAGGATGATCGCTCCGGCGGTCCTAAGGCGAGCCACGAGCGGCGCGTCGCGGTTGGTGACGTTGTCTTTCAGGGCGAGGGAGCCGGCGGTGGTGGGCATCGGGCCCGCGACCTCGATATTGTCCTTGATGAGGATCGGGATGCCGACGAGGGGCCCCTGCAAACCCGCGTTTTGCTTTTTCTCGACCGCGATGGCGGTCAGATCGGCCCTCGGCGCCAGGGCGATGACACTGTTCAGTTGCGGTCCGGCGCGATCCAGCGCGGCGATGCGGGCGCGATAGGCGATGACGAGATCCTCGGCGCTCACCTCGCGGGCGGCCAAACGGGCGTCGATCTCCGTTATCGACAGATCGCGGACGGGGTAGGGCGGTGGCGGGGGCGGCTGCGCCTGCGTCTCACCGGCGAACGCCACCACCGCGCCCATCAGGAGGGTCACGCCCCGACGTTTCACTCCGGCCCGCCGAGCGTCCGCTTGAAGAAGGCGAGGTAGGTCTCCCAAAGCTGCACCTGCTTAGTGGGTGTATGAACGCCGTGGCGTTGGCCGGGGTAGAGCATCAGGTCGAAGGGCACCGACTGGTCCTGCAACGCCGCCATGATGCGAGTGGAGTTCTCGAACACCACGTTGTCGTCGGACATGCCGTGCAGCAGAAGGAGCCGCGGCGCACCGGGCTTGGCCAGTTCCGGCAGGCGTGAGAGCAGCGCCGCCGCATCGTAGGCCGCGCTGTCGGTGCGCGGATCGCCCATGTAGCGCTCGGTGTAGTGGGTGTCGTAGAAGCGCCAGTCCGACGGCGGCCCGCCCGCCGCGCCCGCCTTAAAGGGTGAGCCGGGCTCGGTCAGAAGGCGGATGGTCATGAACCCGCCGTAGGACCAGCCCATCACGCCGATCCGCTTGGGGTCCACGTAGGGCAAGGACGCCAGATAGCGTTCGCCCACCAGCTGATCCTTCACCTCCGGCCCGCCCATGGCCTTGTGAATCGCCCCCTCGAACTTCAGCCCGCGGTTGGGCGAGCCGCGGTTGTCCAGCCGGAACAGCACATAGCCCGCCTGGGTCAGAAGCTGGTCGGTTCCGCCGGCCCATTGTTTGGAGACCGTCTGCGCGCCGGGGCCGCCGTAGACGCTGACGATGGCGGGGTAGCGCTTCTTCGGATCGAAGCCATAGGGTTTGGTGACGGCGTAATGCAGCGTCTCGCCGTCTTCCGCCTTCAGCGTTCCGAACTCGGGATAGGTCTTGTGATCAAGATACGGATAATAGGGGTGACCGGGCTTCAGCGCGTTCTCCTCGATCCAGCTGAGCCGCTCGCCTCGAATGGAATAGAGGGCGGTCTGCGCCGGCATCTTGGGATCGCTGTGAGTTCCGACGAAGCTGTTGTTGTCTTTGGCCAGATCGACGTTCCACCAGCCGTCGCCGGTGGTGATCTGCTTGGGCGTCTCCGGGTGCAGGTAGCTCGTGACGTAGAGATGTCGTTCCAGCGGCCCTTGCGTCGAGCCGATGAAATAGACCAGCCCCTTGGCCTCGTCGACGCCGGAGACGGAGGAGGGATGCAGGCCCGATCCGCCGCTCGGCGCCACCGGCCATTCGCCTTGGGTGATCGCCCGGACCAGCGTGCCGTCGGCCTTGTAAAGGTATAGGTGGTGGAAGCCGGTGCGCTCGGAGCCCCAGATGAAGTCGCCGTTTTTCAGCGGCGTCAGGTCTTCGTTGAGGTTGATCCAGGGCTGGCGGCTTTCGGTGATCAGCACCTTCGCCGCGCCGGTGGCGGGATCCACGGCCAGGAGATCGAGTTTGGTCTGATCGCGGCTTTCCCGCTGCACGTAGAGGGTCCTGCCGTCCTTGGACCACTTCACCCGCGCCAGGTAGATGTCGGCGTTTGGGCCGAGATTGACCTTCACCCGCGCGCCGCCGCCGATGGGGGCGATATAGAGCTCGACGATGGCGTTCGGCCGCCCGGCGCGGGGATAGCGTTGGCTGACCACCGTCGCGCCCTCCGCCCCGATGTCGAGGCGGGGCACGATGTCCACCGGGCTCTCATTAACGCGGGTGAAGGCGATCAGGCGGTCGTCGGGCGAGACCCAGTAGCCGGTGAGGCGATCCATCTCCTCCTGGGCGACGAACTCCGCCAGACCGAAGGAAAGGGTATCCTTGCCCTCGATGGTGATCGCCGTGTCGCGGCCGGAAACCAGGTTCAGGACGTGCAGGTTCTGGTCGCGGACGTAAGTGACATACCCGCCCTTGGGGCTGATCTTGGCGTCGGTGGCGCCGCCGCCGGTGTCGCCAAGCTTCTTCACCGCGCCGGTCTTGGCGTCGGCCAGGTACAGGTTGCCGGCGGCAGGGATCAGGATCTGCGCCCCGACCTCGTCCCACTTATAGTCCGTCACCCCGTGGTCGCCGGCGATGCGCTGGCGCTCGCGCCGGCTCTTTTCCGCTTCGGAGAGCACCGCGTCCTTGGGCTCGACCTTGGCGCCCTCGATCAGCCTCCGCTCAGCCCCGCCGATCACCGGACGCGCCCAGAGGTCGAACGTGGTCTGGTCGTTTGGCTCGGGCTTCAAGTAGGTGACCAGCGCCCCGTCTGGCGAAATCTGCACCCCACGCGGCGCGGGGCCGTTCAGGGCCGGCGCAGCGAACACCCGGGCGATCGGCAGTTCCTCGGTGGCGGCGGCGGTGGAGGACATGGCGATAATGGCTGTGAGCAGAAGGAAACGGATCATGGCTCAGCTTTGCCGAGCCTTGGCTCCCAGCACAAGACGCCGTTCTTTCAGGTGTCCGAAATGCCGCTAAATTTCGGAAGTTTTGTATGAAGCGCGCGAGAGCCCAGCCACGCATTCAGCGCCACAACAAACGCCAGGTAAGGAAAGTAAAAAAGGCGTCCTGGATAAACATGGTCCAAAATCCAGCGCGGTCCAACATAACTGATCTCAAATAAAGACCAAAACAGAAGAGCCCAGGTCGTCCAATCCGCTTCCAGATACCAAATAGAGGCGGCAAGTCCTAGCGCCGCAGCCAGCATTGTCCCGTCTGCAATCGCCAACAGATGCGTGTTGTTGCTGAAGATCGGATGATCTTCGTAAAGCGGCTTTGTGTGGGCAAGTTCAGCGATCAGGCTGAACCCGTATCCAACTGCAAAGATCAATGCGGCGCCAACGCCACCGTCAATCGCTTTTCTTGCTCCGTACTGGCTGGAAATGTGCGGGGTCAGTATCGGGATCACGCCGCTCTGGCGTTTTTGAATGCGGTCAGCCTTTGCGCCGTCCAGAAGGTCCAGTTGCTGACTTTCCAGATCATCCATTTTCCACCCCGGATAACAAATCATCGAAAGCACGGCAGTCTTCTTCGGACAGCCATTCGTGCAACTGTGATTGCACGAGACGAAGAAAGGCTAGGTCCTCATCGTCGTCCAGAGGTTGCTCTTCATCTTTATCGGCCATTGCGACGCTTTAATCCCGGTTGCCTTGCGGTTCAACGCGCCGCCCGCTATCTCCCGCGCCAACTCCCAACGCTCCAGACTGACGAGGCCGCCCGCGATGGCGCAGCAGTATATTTTCCAGATGCAGGGCCTGACCAAGGCCTATGCCGGCGGCAAGAAGGTGTTCGAGAACATCTGGCTCTCCTTCTATTCCGACGCCAAGATCGGCGTGGTCGGCGTCAATGGTTCGGGCAAGTCCACCCTTCTGAAGATCATGGCCGGGCTCGACCCCGAGTTCGTCGGCGAAGCGCGCGCCGCCGAGGGCACCAAGATGGGCTATCTGGCTCAGGAGCCGCACCTGGACGAACAGCTCGACGTCTGGGGCAACGTCATCAGCCAGTGCGACGACAAGAAGGTGTTCGACCAGTACAACGCCATCGCCGCCCAGATGGCTGAAGAATATACCGACGAACTGATGGAGCAGATGAACGCCCTGCAGGAGGTGATTGACGCACGCGACCTCTGGGACATCGACTCGAAGATCGAGCAGGCCATGGAGGCGCTCCGCTGCCCCCCCGCCGACTGGAGCGTGGAGAACCTTTCGGGCGGCGAACAGCGCCGCATCGCGCTGGCCCGCCTGCTGCTGTCCAAGCCCGACATGCTGCTCTTGGACGAACCCACCAACCACCTGGACGCTGAGAGCGTCGCCTGGCTGCAGCACCACCTGGAAGCCTTCCCTGGCTGCGTGATCCTGGTCACCCACGACCGCTACTTCCTGGATCAGGTGACCAAATGGACGCTGGAGCTCGATCGAGGCAAGGGCGTCCCCTACGAAGGCAACTACTCCGGCTGGCTGGAGCAGAAGACCAAGCGCATCGTGCAGGAGCAGTCGGAATCCGAAGCTCGCCAGCGCGCCATGACGCGGGAGCTGGAATGGGTCCGCTCCGGCGCCAAGGCCCGCCAGGCCAAGTCCAAAGCCCGCCTCGCCGCCTACGATGAGATGGTGCGGGAATCCGAGAACGCCCGCTCCGCTCAGACCTTCGCCACCATCCAGATTCCGCCGGGCCCTCGCCTCGGCAACGTGGTGATCGAGGTCGATAACCTCGAGAAGGAATACGGCGACAAGGTGCTCTTCAAAGGCCTGTCGTTCAAGCTGCCGCCTAACGGCATCGTCGGGGTGATCGGGCCGAACGGCGCCGGCAAATCGACCCTGTTCAAGCTGATCACCGGCGCCATCCTGCCGGACTCCGGCTCGGTGAAGCTGGGCGAGACGGTGAAGCTCTCCTACGTGGACCAGAGCCGCGACGCCCTGGATGACAAGAAGAACGTCTGGGAGGAGATTTCCCAGGGCCTCGACGTCCTGAAAGTCGGCAATCGCGAGATCAACACGCGATCCTACGTCGGATCGTTCAACTTCCGCGGCGGCGACCAGCAGAAGAAGGTGGGCTTGCTGTCCGGCGGCGAACGCAACCGCGTCCACTTGGCCAAGACGCTGACCACCGGAGGCAACGTCATGCTCTTGGACGAACCCACCAACGACCTCGACATCGAGACCCTGCAGAACCTGGAAGAGGCGCTGGAAAACTTCGCCGGCTGCGCCGTGGTGATCAGCCACGACCGCTGGTTCCTCGACCGCCTCTGCACCCACATCCTCGCCTTCGAGGGCGACAGCCACGTGGAATGGTTCGAAGGCAACTTCGAAGCCTACGAGGAAGACAAGAAACGCCGTCTCGGCGCCGACAGCCTGATCCCCAAACGCATCAAGTTCCAGAAGTTCACGCGGTAAGCGCTGGGGCGGACGGTTGTGCGGACTATACGTCCGCCACGCCGTACACCTCAACCTGATCGAGGTTCAGCGTTTGAACATGAGGAAAAATTATCCTCACATAACGTGCCGTGACCGGCCCTTCGGGACGCCAGATGAAAGGCTTCCCGTCGATTCCTCCAAAGACGACATCGTCGAGCTCGGCATGAGTGACAGCTCGGTATGAGATGTCGTCGTCAGAGATTTCGAGCCAAAACCATCGATGCCGCTCCATATAAGTCGAAACATCAACGCGATTATAAATGTGAACTTCGCTGACTTGACACCTTTGTTTCAAATCAACCCGCCACCACGGCGATTGTTCGAAATCGGTGTGGACGTTGGGTCCTCCTGTGAACACGCCGTTCACGGCCTTGGAAGCAGCTAGAGCCAAATTAGCTTCCGGATCAGGAGGCCATACAGAACTCTGCAAGGCAGGCTTTTCAAATGATAACAAAGGTTCTGATGGACGCTCGAATATGCGCGACTGGGCTAACTGCTGATCTAAGTGCGCTTCCCATCGATGTTTCAGCGAACTATCTTCAACCGCATTAATATCAGCAAGAAAATTTAAATGTTCGTTATTTTTAAATCGCTTTTGCCATATGGCTTGTATCCCATGACTGCCGCCCAAACCCCGCTTTACGCGTCTAGTGAAGTCGGACGTGGCCTTAAAAGCATAATGATGCAGAACAGCGGTTTCATAAACTCGAGTTGTATTGTCACTATCTTCAAATATGCTGCAGAATAAATTAGGAAAATCGATAAAATAACCGCTCATATCATTTCCGAGCACGTCATAGGCACGCATGGGCTTAGATGTTAGAGAAGACCAACCGTGATTGGGATAAACGAAGCCGATCTCAAAACGCATTTCATGTCTTAGTAGCCTTTGATCAATACAAGATGTCCTGGTTATTGTTTTCGTGTTCTTATCGATGCCGATCTGTCGACGCGTATAGTTCCGAATAACGCTGCCTTGAGCTTGTTCCTCGTATCCGTTATTGCCAAAAAAGCTCCAGTAGAAATAGATACAGTCAGCCTTTGAACGGCCATCTGACATAAAATCATCGATTGATCTGTGACGAGGAAGATTTAAGAACTCATCGATATCGAAGATCGCAATCCACTCGGTCTCGTCCTTAAAGCGATTAAAAAAGTCCATCCACATCCACCATTGATGGCCTTGGTGTGGATAATAAACAAAGGTGACAAAAGGATCTTTGCCGCTCGTGTACTGGGATATTTGAGTATATAAATCGCCCGGATCATCATCATTACAATATAAGTAAATGTGATCGAAGCCAAGATACTGGTAATACGATATCCATTCAGCAATATTAACGGTTTCCCATCTCGCAAGACCGAGAACACTATATTTGTATTTAAATCTTTTCGGGAGTGGAGGGCGAATGGAGTGTAGGAAAGTGTTGGCGCCGCCCGTTAGCCGGTCGCCCAAATTCCTGAGCTTTCTTTCGATCGCACCTCTCATGGATCTCCGATCGAAGCTCATTGTTGCTTCGCTTTTTTGCGCGTATTTTATCTTTTCATAAAAATGGGTCAATCCGACAGACTGAATATAGTGCTCACTAACGCGGTGCGGCACGATTGCCGATGTAAATCCTAGATGGATGATCTGATATATATATTGCGGGATTCAAACCGCGCGCTTCGGAAGTGCATTTGCTCTGGGGCTTTTGAACGAGTTTTGCAATTCTCTACCCGTTCCTCATCTCCCGACCCCCGTTCCGCCGCCCCAAGTCAAGTTTGTGGCGAAGTGGCCGAAAGGACACACTCGTTTTTCTCTGCTGCGCGTTGTGCGGTTGTAATTCGGCGTCTCAGAGGACTCTTATGAAAACCACACTCTTGCTGGGCGCGGCCGCCGCCGCGCTGTTGGCCTCTAGCGCGGCTTCGGCGCAGACCTGGTACGAACCCAACACATGGCTTCAAGGTGGCCAATGGTATGTCGGCGGCGACGGAGGCTACCACTTCCCAGAATCGTTCAAGGGCGAATCCACCCGCGCCGGCACGGACGGCATCCGCCCGTCCTGGCGTTTCGGCGCGGATGACAACAACTGGGCGGCGTTCGGCAAGGCCGGCTACGCCTTCTCCGATGGTCTCCGTCTCGAACTGGAATATGGCTACCGCGCCGGCGATCTGAACTCGGTCCACGGTCCTGGAACGGCGGTCCAGCCCCAGGGCCTCTGCACCCCCGGCGTAGGTCGCACCGCCGCCGCCCCGACCTGTGGCGGCGTCAACGGCGATCTGAACGTCTCCACGCTGATGTTCAACGCCCTCTACGACTTCAACCAGTTCAAGATGCCCGGCCCGTTCGCGATACACCCCTTCATCGGGGCGGGCGCCGGCGTCGCCTTCGTGGAGACCAAGGCTTATGGACAGCTCTCCGGCGTGCCGGCCGGCTATGCGCCGATCGAAAACACCAGCTTCGACGACGACAAGTCCGCCTTCGCCTATCAAGGCATCGCCGGCCTGACCTGGGACGTGCGCCCACACTGGGCTGTGGACCTGACCTACCGTTACACCGAGGCCGACCGTGTGCGCGCGCCTTCGGTGACCGCCAATGCGGGCGCTGGTTCGGGCGCCCCCATCTATGACGTCGGCACGTTCAAGGGCGACTACAAGGACAGCTCGCTGACCATCGGCGTGCGGTATCTGTTCGG
>CAXTHJ010000088.1:0-10012 GCA_964243985.1 uncultured Caulobacteraceae bacterium
CCCCAAGTCGCCCCCGGCGCGCCAAAGTCCGTGGCGCTGGCCCACAAGATCGTGGAATCGGCCAGCGCCTACCTCGCCTACATGAAGAAGGCTTCGGCCATCAGCGCCGCCTTCACCGACGGCGCGGGCGTCGCCAAGGAGGTCCGCACCGGCGCGGCTTACGAGGCCAAGCAGTTCGAGGAAGGCGCCATCGCCTACGCCGCCATCATGGCGCTGCAGGAGCCCGCCTTCATCGAGGGCGTGCGCGCCGCCGGCGGGGGCGATCCCGGCCGCGCCGAGCAGATCGCCGGCCAGCTGATCGCCAGCCCAGAGGCCGCCGCCACCTTCCAAGGAGCGGACGCCGCCGCCGCCCGCGCCAGCGCCGCCCTTCGCCGCCAAGGCGACCGGCTGATGGACGCGGGCGCGAAGGTGAAGCAGTCGGCCTATGACGTGCAGCACGCCGCGTGGTCCAAGGGCGATGTGCCCAATCCCGCCGCGCGCCTGGCTTCCGCCAAGTCCCTCTCCAGCACCCGCCAGTCGCCTGAGCGGGGCGAGACGGAAAAGCTCCTGAAGCTGGTCCTGTCCGAGCAGGACCAGGCGGGCGGCTACGGCGGCGCGTCTTCGCCGGTGGTGAGCCGCGGCCTGGCCTTGGCGGCTCTCGCGGTGCTGGGCCAGGCGGGCGAAGGCTCCGTCGAACGGGTGGCGCCGCTTCTGGCCGAAGAGCGGGGCGGCGAGTGCCTGCACATGGCGAAGCTCAACCTGTTCCAGTGCCTCGCCGTGGCGGGTCCGCACTACGAGGACATCTTCTGCCTCGGCCAGCACGCCATGATGGACACCGCCCAGTGCGTGATCAAGGCGTCGGGGGTCTCCCAGCCGATGATGACGGCGCAGGCCGCACCCGCCGCGGCGCCTGCGCCGCAACAGGTGGCGCAGGTCAGCCCCGCGCCGCAGGACTACTGGGTGCCGCTCTCCGGCGGCGGCGACAGCGCGCGGAAGTAAGGGCTCAACGCCCCCCTTTCGCTGTGAGGCGCTCCCGCAACTCGGCGTACCGCTTCTGCTCGGGCGTCTTGGGCGCCGCCACGTTGCAGCTATCGGCGAAGGTGATTCCGACGAAAGTGCCGTCGCGCCAGACCACTTTGGCCTGATGCAGATCGCCCGTGGTCAGTTCGATCAGGTAGAAGGCGTCCGGCACCTCCGACCCCGCCTGCACCAGGAGGCGGGCGCCAGTCGAGCTCTTATCCCGCACCGTGCAGGGCACAATGATCTCCTCCGCCCCATGCACGACGGCCGCGCTGAGGCGGGTGCGGCGGCGGGGCAGGCGGCGGCGTTCGTCATGGTGGCTCATGCGTCGATCTCGGGCATAGGCCAGTCTTATATGCCGCATTCGCGAATTAAGCGTTTTCACTCGCAAAATTGATCCGTGGCCCACATTCTGCAGAGCGGGGGTGGAGGCGGGCCGCATTGCGACGCCCGCCGCCGACTTTTTGTTTGAGCGCCGAGGGGGCCGATGGTTCATTTTACGCGTCGCGACGCCGCCAAGGCGCTGGGCGCGGCCGCCTTGCTTCCGGCCCTCCCCGCCTCTGCGCAAAGCGATGGCCTGAGGGTGCGGCGGGACGTGAACACCCTCTCGCCCCACGACGACAACCTGATGGCGCTGCGCGACGCCATTCCGCGCATGAAAGCCGATCCCGGACCGCTGGGTTGGAACCGCCAGATCGCCATCCACGCCGATATGCGCTGGGGCCACCATCACAGCTGGCGCTTCCTGGCCTGGCACCGGCTGGAGCTTTTCTATCTGGAGCGGGTGATCGCGCGGGTTTCGGGCCATGAGGCCTTCGCCATGCCCTACTGGAACTGGGGCGACGACCACATCCCGCCCTTGTTCTTCAACAAGGCCACGCCCTTCTATTACAAGCATCGGGACGCGGGCCCCGAGAGCAAGATCAGCGACTACATCGGCCTTTCGGTGAAGGTGGGCAATCGCGACGCGGATTTCCTGGGCCGCCCCGCCGACAGCTTCGACTACTTCTTCGGGGCGCCCAATCGGGGCGATCCCCTCGATAACTACATGGGCTCGGCCGAGCAGTACGGGCACAACATGGTGCACCTGTTCGTCGGCGGCGACATGACCAACCTCAACACCTCGCCCAACGACCCCCTGTTCTTCTTCCACCATTCCAACGTGGACCGGGTGTGGGCCCAATGGAGCTCGATCTGGGGTGACAGCAACTACGCCGAGGCGTGGAAGAAGGAAGTGCTGCTGGGCTACGTGGACGAACACGGTCAGGACACCCCAGGCATATCCGCCGGCGACACCATCAGCACAGCCAAGCTCGGCTATCGCTACGATAAACTCGGCAACCTCAGCCTTCCGGCCCAGCGGGAGATCTGGCCCGGGCAGGCCTCCACCAAGCGCCGCCGCGACACGCAGAAATCCCTCAAGGCGGAGCGCATCTCGCCCACCGTCGGCCGCATCTTCATCTCGCCGGAAATCCTCGCCAGCCTGATCGGCGCCAAGGGCCCGAACCTGGACGTCGCCGGTTTCCTGCAGGTGGCGGGCAATGGCTATGTGGTCTTGCTCTCCTCCCTCTCCATCGACCAGAGCTGGGTGTTCAAGGACGACGCGGTGTTCGAGGTGCCCATGGGCGGCATGAACATGGGCGTGCTCGGCCACCGCATCCAACTGGAGGGCATGATTCCCCGGAACGAGCGGGCGCTTAGCGAAGGCGTCTATCTGCAGGCGGAAGCCAAGCCGCTCGGCAACGTCGGCGGCGTGGTGACGCTGGAGTCCTTCTCTGTTGAATATGACGCCGAGTTCCCGTTTTCGGCGTGACGGATGCGTTTAGAGCAAGCGTGACCGCAGAGCCTGCGACAGCAGGTCGATCAAGCTCACCGCCACCACGATCACCACGATGATCGCCGCCACCTGGCCGTAGGCGTAGTTGTTCAGGCTGTCGAACAGGAGCTGGCCGATGCCGCCGGCGCCGATCAGGCCGAGCACGGTGGCGGAGCGGGCGTTGCTCTCGAACCGGTAGAGGGCATAGGAGGTCCAGAGCGGCCCGACCTGGGGCAGCACCCCCCACACTACCTCCTGCAACCGCGTGGCGCCGACGGCGCGGACGCCCTCCACCGGCTGGGGATCGATCGCCTCCACCGCTTCGGAGAAAAGCTTGGCCAGAACGCCCCCGGTGTTGATGGCCAGCGCCATCACCCCTGCGAAGGGGCCAAGCCCCACCGCGACGATAAAGACGTAGCCGATCACCAGATCGGGCACCGCCCGCATCAGGTCCAGGAGGCGGCGCACAGGCTGCTGCACCCACACCGGGCTGACGTTCTTCGCCGCCAAAAGCCCCAGCGGAATGGCCAGCATGATGGCCAAGACCGTGCCCCAAAGGGCGATCTCCAGCGTCAGGATCATGGCGCTGACGAACAGCCAGCCTTGGGTGAAATCCGGCTTCAGGAACCCGGCCGCGAAGGCGCCGATCCGAGTGGAGTTGGTGAACACCAGCGGCAGGCGCCGCATCTCCACCGCGTGAAAACTGAACGCCAGCAGCACCAACACCCCGCCGAACAGGGCGAGGTCGATCAGGCGCCCGAGCATAGGCCTCGTGGGGGGCCGGGTGGGCGGAGCAAGCGCGCTCATCCCCCGGCTTTGGGACCCGCAACGGTCTGCATCTGGCGCACCGGATCAAGATAGCTGTCGTCGGCCTTGTGGAAGGCGGAATAGTGCAGCTTCTTCATGATAGATCGCTGGCGGTCCGCGTCCGGCCCCGTTCCCTGGCCGTAGTGCAGGAAGAAATCAGCGATCTTGGCCTGGATCGCCGGGTCCACGTCCTTGCGATAGACCAGCGCCGATTCCGGCAGGGGCGGGGAGGTCCAGACCACCTGTAGCGCGGCGTAGGCCTGCTTGGCCGCGTCATTGCCGACGCGGGCGAAATCCAGGCCCACCGAATTGTTGGTGGAGGCGTCCAGCGCCCCGTTGGCCACGGCGAACAGGTTGGCGGAATGAGCGGCCGAGCGCACGGTCTTGAAGCAGGTGTTGGGATCGACCTTGTGCGGGATGAACAGGTAGGTCATCGGCGCAAGCGTGCCCGAGGTTGATTTGGGATCGCCCATGCCGAAGTTCAGGCGGTGATCGCAGGCCAGGATCTTGTCAAGCGTGACGCCCGAACCCTTCTTGACGATCACCACGGAATTGTAGGTGTCTTGGCCCTCCAGATCGACGGTGCGGGCGAACACCTGACCGTCGGCGCGCTGGATGGCGTCCAGCGCCGGTTCGGCGGAGAACCAGCCGATCTGCGACTGGTTGGCGGCCATGGCCTCCACCAGCAGCGAATAGCTGGAAGAAAAGCGCGGCTGCACCGGGCGGCCGATGGCCTTGGAAAGATCGTCTAGCATCGGCTGCCACAGGGGCCCGAACGCCGCCTGATCCTCGGCCGAGAGGATGGAGAAGGTGAGCGGTTCGCCCCCGGCGGTCGCCGCGGGCTTGCCGCAGCTGGCAAGGCCAAGGGCGGCGATGGCGGCGAGCGCGAGGAGGGATTGGCGAGCGGTCATGGGGCGGTCTCTTCCGGCATGATGTCTTCGAATTCGGGACCGTAGATGTCCATCAGGAGGCTGTGCGTCAGCCCCTTGGCCGGACCGTCGTAGACGATCCGGCCGGCCTTCAGCGCGACGACCCGGGGGCAGTAGCGCACGGCGTACTCCACGTGGTGCAGGGTGACGATCACCGTCAGCCCGTCGTTGCGGTTCAGGTCCTGCAGGATCGCCATCACCTTCCGCGCCGAGACGGGATCGAGGGAGGCGACCGGCTCGTCGGCCAAGATCGCCTCGGCCCCCTGCACCAGGGTGCGGGCGATGGCGCCCCGCTGCTGCTGGCCGCCGGAGAGGGTGTTGGCGCGCTGGCCGGCGTAGTCGGCGACGCCGACGCGAGCCAGGGCCTCCATGGCGCGGGCCTTGTCCGCCGTCGGCCAGACCCCGAGCGTTCCGCGCCAGCCGGGGAGCTTGGCCAAGGCCCCGATCATCACGTTGGAGAACAGGCTGAGGCGGCCCACCAGGTTGAAGGACTGGAAGATGAAGCCGATGCGGGCGCGGATCTTCCGCACCTTGTCTGTGACGTGGCCGCCGCTCTGCATCGGCGCGCCGAACGCCTCCACCTTGCCGTCGCCGCCATCGATCCGCACCAAACCGGTAAGGGTGCGCAGCAGGGTGGATTTGCCAGAACCCGAGGGGCCGATCAGGGCGATCATCTCGCCCTTCATCACCGTCAGATCGACCGTATCCAGCGCCTTACGCGCGCCATAGGTCCTGGAAACGCCTTGCACTTTGAAGATCGCGGGCGCTGCGGCGGCGAGGTCGGCGGGCATGGGTCTCGCGGATCGCCTTTGCGGTCGAGAGGTCGTGGCGTTCCTAAGCGGCCTGCCGCAAAGTTTTTATGACAGATCGAGCCTGCGGTGAAGCCGCCACCCGCCGCGCCGCCGCGTCAGCCCTGGGTTTGCGCCTGTTGCGCCAGGAAGGGCAGGTGCTGGGAGAGGAGGCCGAGCAGTTGGTCCGGATGCACCCCCGCCTGGTCCGCCATCTGCTGCACATGGCCGCTGTCGAGGGCGCCTTTCAGCTGGTCGGGGCTGATGGTCTGGCTTGTATCGCCGTTCTGCATGGCTGCAACCTGCGGGCCGAGGCCGGATTGCACCAGCTGGTCGATCAGGCCGGAGGCGCTGGCGAGCGGGGTGTTGGCCAGCATCTGGTTAATCATGCTGGGGCCCTGCGCCTGCAGCTCCTGCATGGCCATGCCTTTCAAGGAATCGAAAATGCTCATGGCGGACCCTCCTGGCGCCGCCGGCAAGGCTACGCTGAAGGCGCATTTGCGCTTGAGATGATCGGCTTGTCGACTCCTCGGCGGCGACAATTCCGCCGGGAGGCGATGAAAGTTCAATGACGTTAACGCTCGACCGAGCTTGTCAGCCTTCCAGGGCGGGATAGGTCTGCTTCAGGACATCCAGGCGGTGGTTCAGGTTCTCTCGCGCCCAGTCCAGAAGGTCGCCATGCTGGGCGATCTGAGCCTTTTCCTCGCTCCTGATGGAAGCGAGTTCGGACAGGGCGCTTTTCTTTTGCATCCCGCTGAGGTTGGCGGCGGCGCGCCGCTCGTATTTGTTGATGCGGGCGTCCACGTCATAGAAGGCGTGCTGGGAGTGGTCGGCGTAGGGACCGGCCGCGCCGGGGGCCGGGTCCACCGATTGCGGACCGGGCAGGCCGGGCGCCGGCGCGATGTCGGCGGGCGTGGTTCCGGGGGCGACGGGTACGGGTCCGGCGACGCTGGCGGCTGGAGCCGACATGGGTTGAGCCAGGGCGCTGGACGCGGCCACAGCCAGGCAGAGGACGGCGAGGCGTCCGCCAAGATGAATGGAGAGACTGTTGCGGGTCATCGGGACCTCCTCATGACAGGCTGTGTCGTCAATCCGACTAACGCCGACGCCTTGATTAAGATGCGCGCGGGCCGGACCCCCGCAGGAAAATGCAGGAAATCTGGCCTTTTGCCCTACGCCCCCGCAAAAGCCGCAGCCTCGTCATGACGAGGCCCTATTCCGCGGTATGAAGCGCCAGCCATGTCTTCCAACACCCTGCTCCAGACGGCGCTGACCGATCCGCTCAGCCCGAAACTGCCGAACCAGATCTCCACCACGGTGACCGACACCCTCACCGGCAAGAAGATCGCCCTCGCCAAGCTCAGCGACATCGTCGGCGATTTCGCCACCAACGCCGCCATCGCCCTGCTGATCCTGGTGGTGACCCTGTGGCTGGCCACCTGGGCGTCGCGGCTGGCGCGGGCGGCGATGCAGCGCCTGCCGCGAGTGCACAACGACGAGACCTTGCAGGGGTTCGTCTCCTCCCTGGTCCGCTACGGCGTAGTCATGGTGGGGGTGATCGCCATCCTCCACCGCCTCGGCTTCGAGACAACCTCGATCATCACCGTCCTTGGCGCCGCGTCCCTGGCGATCGGGCTCGCGCTACAGGGCGCCTTGTCCAATGTGGCGGCGGGGGTGATGATCCTGATCTTCCGCCCCTATCGGGTGGGTGATATGGTGACCATGGCGGGACAGATGGGCACGGTGAAGCGGCTCGACCTGTTCAACACCGAGCTCACGGACGTGAACGGGCTGAAGGTGGTGGTGCCCAACGGCAAGGGCTTTAGCGACGTCATCATCAACTATACCGACATCCCCCGCCGGCGCATCCAGCTGAAGTTCGGCATCGACTACGGCGATCCGATCGACAAGGCGTTGGAGACGATCTTGAGCCTCGCCCGCGCCGACTCCCGCATCGTCTCCGACCCGGCGCCCTGGTGCATGGTGACGGAGTTGGCCGACAGCCAGGTGACGCTGGAGCTGCGCTGCTGGACCAGCCTCGACGATTACTGGACCACCCGGTTCGACCTGCTGCGCAAGGTGAAGGAGGCCTTCGACGCCGCGGGCATCACCATCCCCTATCCGACCCAGACCAGCGTCAGCAAAGACGCCTCGCCGCCCTCGCCCTCGCCTCGTCAGGATTCAGCTATGGACGCCCAGCGCCTTTCGTAAGGCCGCCGTCATGGCGGCGGCGTCAACGCCTGCATCATGGTGCATTCGGCGAGTTTCCCGTCGAAGCCCTGGCGCACCAGGCCGGCGATCTCGCGGGCGGCGATGTCGGCGGCCCGCACCACGCCGGTGAAGCTGATGAAGCCATGGGCCAAAGCGTCGTAGCAGCGATAAAGAGCCGGCGCCCCCGCCTCTAGTAGCTTGTGGGCGTAGATCTCCCCCTGGTCGCAGAGGGGATCGAACCCGGCGGTGACGACGATGGCCGGCGCGAGGCCGGACAGGTCCTCCGCCTTCATGGGCGACAGCCGCACGTCCGAAAGATCGACGCCCTCCGCCGCATAGTGCCCCATGAACCACCCCATGGTCTCGCGATCCAGCGGAAAGGCGTCGGCGTAGGTGGACATGGATTGGGTCTCGGACATCATGTCCGTGGCGGGATAGATGAGGAGCTGGAGGACGGGCTGGGGCTCGCCGGCCGCCTTCAAATCCTGGGCGATCACGGCGGCGAAGTTGCCGCCCATGGAATCGCCGCCGACCGCCGCGACGCCCGTCGGGGCGCCGAAGCGGGCGGCGTTGTCCCGCGCCCAGCGGTAGGCGAACAGGCTGTCGTCAAGGCCAGCCGGAAACTTGTGTTCGGGCGCCAGGCGGTAATCCACCGAGACGACCGCGCAGCGCGCCTCCTTGGCCAGGATCGAACAGAAGGCGTGGCCGGTGTCGAGGTCGCCGATCACGCCCCCGCCCATATGCAAGTAGATGAACACCGGAGCCTTGGGGTCCTGATTGTCCGGGCGATACGCCCGCGCCGGCAGGGCGCCGTGGGGCGCGGGGATGTCGAAGTCCTCCACCGCGACGCCGGGCTCGATGGGAGCGGCGGCGTTCTTGAAGGCCAGAGCGGCGGCGGCGCGAGCCATCGGCGCCGGGAACTTGGTCATGCCCGGCGCCCGTTTGGCGGCGTAGGCGATCATCTGGAATTGCGGGTCGAGCTTACGACCATCGGCCTCCACCGCCTCGCCGCCCGACATGGCGCGCAGCACCGGCGCGGGCAGTCCCATCACCAGCTTCGTCACCAGTTGCTGCAGGGGAGGGCCGGCCATCGTATCGCTCCGCTAAGGGTCCAGATGGGGCAACGCACCAATCCCGCCTTTGATCATTTTGATAGCGAAGTCGGTGGTGGCGGCCACGTCGGGCGGGCGGCGGGCCAGCATTCGCCCGGCCAGCTCCCGCGCGATGCCGAGGCAGGCGGCCGCCAGATAGTCGGCGTCCACCCGGGGCGCCGCGCCCCGTTCGATGCGGTCGGCGATCAGGGCCTTCACCTCCTCGAACACCGCCTTCATCTCCGGCGTGTCGATGCGGATGTGCGGATGCACGCTGTCGCCGGAAAGCCGCCGGGCGCGCCACGCCTCATGCTCGCTCACCTGGAAGCTGAAGAAGGCGAACAGGGCGACGCGCAGGAAATCGTCGAAATCCCTGGTCCGCTGGTATTCGGCGCGGAGGATCAGGCGAAACCGGCGCGCGCCGTCGTCCCACAGGGCCTGGAACACCTCCTCCTTGGACCGGTAGTAATTATAGAAGGCGCCCACCGAGAGCCCGCTCCTGCGGATCACGTCGCGGACGGAGGCGGCCTCGTAGCCCATCTCGCCGAAAACGCCGCGGGCGGCGTCCAGGATGGCCAGCCGGTTGGCGGCCTTGGTCTGCGCCCGCTTGCCGGCGCCAGGGGCGATGACGCCCTCGTCAAGCACGGGACGCGCTGGCCGCAAAGAGGGTCGATACGAACGCCATCAGCGTGAAGTGCCCCTAATCCGGGCCTTTGGGCAAGGCCCGCACGCCCAGGCGGAGGGCGTTCACATCAGCAGGATCGGTGGCGCGGACGGAGCCGCGCCAGCGCGCCGTCAGTGCTTAGGCTTCACCGCCGGCGTCGAGATGTTGGCGGGGGTGTTGGGGGTGGTGCAGGCCTTTTTGCACTGCATCCACTTGGGCATGCAGATCTGTTGGGCGCTGCCGCCGTTCGTGGTGTTGCAGACGCTGTAGGAATGATCGCAATCGTTGGTGCACATGGTGGCGGACGCCGCGCCGCCGAACGCAAGAGTGAAGGCCGCGACTGCGGCCCCCGCAAGCAGTACCTTCATAGTCGCCTCCCTTGGCGGTTATTTTTATTATTACCGAAGGGAGAATACGCCGATTATGCGCGTTGTCAGCAAGCTCGTCCGCCCCCTAGCGAAGGCGTGAACTGGAACAGCTGGAGACGCACTGGATCCAGGTCTGATCGCAGCTCTGATCGTCGGTCGAGACGCAGATCACGCGGGTCTTGGCGCACTCAGCGCGGCACAGGGGGGCCGGATCGCCGACGACGGGGAGGGGCGTGATCGCCGGCGGGGCGCTCAGGCCGGCCGTGTCCAGCCCGGTGAACGCCAGGCCGGGCGCCGGCAGGCCAAGGCTCGGCGGCGACAGCGGCGTCGGCGCAGCGA
>CAXTHJ010000089.1:0-9775 GCA_964243985.1 uncultured Caulobacteraceae bacterium
TCTCCCTGCAGACGGTCTATGCGCGGGGCGGGCTCGACGCGCTCAATCAGGAACTGATCGAGCGGTCGGTGGGCGAGCGGCCGTTCCTCTATCTTCTCATGAAATCCGACGGCTCGCCCGTAACCGGCAACCTTGGCGCGACGCCGGTGACGCCCAAGACCGCGCCCGACGCCCGCACCAGCTTCCATGTGACCCAGACCGACCCGGACGGCGCGGTGGTGCGCCACCACGGGCGAGGGCGCCAGATCAAGCTGCCGTCGGGCGAGCTCCTGTTCGTGGGGTCGGACATCAGCGACGCCCAGTTCTTCGTGCTACGGATCGTGCAGGCGATCTGGGGCGCTGGGGTCCTAGTGGTGGTGCTCGGCCTCGCCGGCGGGATCGTGGTCAGCCGCAACGTCTCCCGCGGCATGACGGGGCTGAACGAGGTGGTGAGCGCGGTGGCGGCCGGAGACCTCCACGCCCGCGCGCCGGTCAAGGGCGTGCGGGATGAATACGACGAACTGGCTGCCGGATTGAACGCCATGCTGGACCGGGTGGAGCGGCTGATGGGCTCCATGCGCCACGCCGGCGACGCCATAGCCCACGACCTCCGCTCGCCGCTGACCCGGCTTCGGGCAAGGCTGGAGGTGGCGATGATCGAGGTGGAGGCCGGCAAGACCGATCCCACCGCCGCCTTGGCCCAGGCGTTGGACGACAGCGATCAGGTCTTGAAGACCTTCAACGCCGTCCTCGCCATCTCGCGCCTGCAGGCGGCGGGCCAGGCGCCGGACCCGGAGCTGTTCGACCCCTCGGATCTCGCACAAAGCGTTTCCGAACTCTACGAGCCTCTATGCGAGGAGAAGGGCGTGTCGTTCTCGTCGGAGCTTGGGCGGGGGTTGAAGGTCAAGGGCAACCGCGAGTTCATGGCCCAGGCCCTGGCCAACCTCCTCGACAATGCAGTGAAATACACCCCGGAAGGCGGCGCGGTGATGCTGCGTACCCGCAGGCGTTCCTCCGGAGAGATCGAGTTCTCCGTCACCGACACCGGCCCCGGCGTGCCCGAGGCGGACCGCGAGCGGGTGATCCAACGCTTCGTCCGTCTTGAGCGCAGCCGCCACCAATCCGGCGCCGGCCTCGGCCTCCCCCTCGTCACCGCCGTGGCGGAGGCGCACGGCGGGCGTCTGGAGCTCTCAGAAGGGCCCGGCAGCCTCAACGACGCACAAGGCCAAGCCAGCGGCCCCGGCCTCCGCACCGCCCTGGTGTTCCCGGCGGCGGATTGAAGCCTTCTCGCCTGGGCACCTAAGGCAAGCTGGGCAAGAGACGTTTCACCAGACGGTCAGCTGCATCCACTGGTTGATCTTGGTCACAGTCACCGCATGATCTCCGTCCTTGAAGATGTGCAGAGTGGCGGGCCCTTCTCCCTTCACCTTGCCGAAAAGGCAGTGGGCGTCGGGTGAAGGGATGCGGTCGTGAAAGGGACCGTGGGTGTCGATCACATAGGTGTTGACGAAACCGTACGTCCCGAAATTCAGCTCACTGGCGGGGGCGTGAAAGGTGCGGATATGGCACTTGGCGTAATAGACGGTCTTGGGATCGGCCACCACCCAGACGGGCAGGCTGGCCGGCACGGGCGTGTGGAGGGCGATCAGCAGCAAGGCGGGAATGATGACGGGCGCGATCATGCGGTCGTCGCCGTGACCCCGGTCAGCGCCGTTTTTTTACAGTCCACACCCTCGGTAATCATCCACATACGTCTCCGCGATGCCTCGCTCCTTACGCGGGCCATCGCTGCGGGCTTCGGCAAGGTCGGCGGGGGTGTGGGCGAGTTTAAGTTCCAGCGCTTCATAGGCTTGGAGCGTGGCGCGGCATTGCGCCATCACTCGTCGGGCGACCGCGGGAATGGAGCCCCTTGCGCTTCGTAGCCCCCACGCGGCGGCGTGGAGGCAGTCGTCGTGGGCGAAGAGGGCGTTGACCAGCGCCGCCGCCTGCGGCGTAGCATCTCCGCCCTGGTTGCGCAGAATTTCCACCGTCATTGGCGGGTGGGGCTCAGGCGGCTTGCAGGCCGGGCCGTCGGCGGCGGCGAAGGCCGAGGCGGGTAGGGTGAGCGCGAGAAGGGCCGCCAATGGTAAGGTGAGCCGAGGGTTCATGCTGTCTTCCCATTCGGCCCATCCTGCCATCGCGCGGCCGCCGGCGGAAGGGCGCCAGGGTGTCCGGAAAACACCCTGGCTCGTCTCAGCTTAGTAGCAGCGCGCGTCTCGGACGTAACGGCCGAGGGCAGGGGCCCAGCGCCAGTACCCTCGGCATCCGCCGTAGTAGCCATAGTAACCGGGTCCCGCATAGTAGCCTGGAGGCGCGCCATAGTAGGGATTGGCCAGGCTGGCGCCGATAGCGACCCCGAGCACCCCAGCGGCGAATACGCCCGGACGCGGTCCCCAACCTGGACCCCAGTAGCCGCCCCGCCAACCGTAGCCGCCGCGCCAGCCATAGCCTCCGCCGTGCCAACCGCCCCAGCCGCCGTGCCAGGGGTAGGCGTTGGCGGACGTTCCGGCGCCGGCCAGGGCGAGAAGGGCGGCGGCGGCGACCAAAGTCTTCTTCAACATGGGAAACCCTCCAATCTGCATCTGCAAAGCGTCCCCAAGACGCTTGATCGGAGCCTGCCAAACAGTCGATGAACCGTTCCTGAATGGTTCCAGGATCGACACATTGAGGACATTTGTGGCGTGTCATTCGGGTTCGACGCGGTTTTGAGCGTTGTTGGCCAAGGTCGACGCGAAATCTGGCCCGCCCTTACGGAATTTCGTAATCCGGCCTAAGTAGGCTCGCGTCCAAAGCGCGCGACATCTCTCGCGCCAGACGCGGCGTTTTTGGAGGGTGGATGGCGCTGGATCGGGTGCTGGCCGTGCGGGGTCCGCGCAGTCTGCTTCGGCAGATTCGCGAGGCCATGGCCGGTGGCGGTCCCGCCCAGCAGCGCCTCGACATGGTGGTGCGGGTAATCGCCCAATCCATGGTGGCGGAGGTCTGCTCCATCTATCTGAGGCGTGCTTCTGGCGACATGGAGCTGTTCGCCACCGAGGGCCTCGATCCCGCCGCCGTCCACGTCACCCGCCTCCGCTCCGGCGAGGGGCTGGTGTCGGAGATCGTGCGGCTGGGGCGACCCTTGAACCTCACCGACGCACCTCTGCATCCCAAGTTCTCCTATCGGCCGGAAACGGGGGAAGACCCGTTTCACGCCTTCCTCGGCGTGCCGCTGCTGCGCGGTGGTCGGCCCATCGGCGCCCTGGTGGTGCAGAACCGAACGGCTCGCGTTTATGGCGAGGACGAGGTCGAGGACCTGCAGACCATCTCCATGGTGCTGGCCGAGATGGTGGCCTCGGGCGAGCTCGTTGGTCTCGCAGAGCTGGACGACATCGAGCTGGCCCCCCACCGGCCGGAGCGGCTGAAGGGGCAGCGTTTCGCCGATGGCCTCGCGTTTGGCGTCGCCGTGCTGCACGAGGCGCCCGTCGCCCCCGAGAAGCTCCTGGCCGACGATGCGGCGGTGGAGGAGACGCGGCTGCACGCGGCGCTGGAGGCGCTGCGACATCAGATCGACGAAATGCTGGAAGGCCACAGCCTGGTCGGCGTGCCGCGGGACGTTCTGGAAACCTACCGCATGTTCGCCAATGACCGGGGCTGGAACCGGGGGCTGGAGGAGGCGGTGCGCTCTGGCCTGACCGCTGAGGCGGCAGTGGAGCGCGTGCGCTCCGAACAGCGGGCGCGCCTCAGCCAGGCGCGCGATCCCTACATCCGCGAACGGCTGCACGATCTGGAGGACCTGGCCGACCGCCTGCTGCGCATCCTGGCGGGTGAGACCCCCGGCAAGCGCGTGCTGCCCGACGACGCCATCCTGATTGCTCGCAACCTCGGCCCGGCCGAACTTTTGGAATACGACCGCACCAAGCTGCGGGGTTTGTTGCTGGAAGAGGGCTCTCAGGCCAGCCACGCCTCCATCGTCGCCAAGGCCCTGGGCATCCCCTGCGTCGGCCGCCTGCCGCGCCTGCGCGACCGCGTCTCCGAGGGTGATCCGGTAATCGTCGATGGGGAACAGGCGGAAGCCTTCCTGCGCCCCCGCGCGGACATGATCGACAGCTATCGCGCCCGCGCCGACGTGCGCGCCCAGCGCCGCGCGGAATTCACCAAGCTGAAGGACACCCCGGCGATCACCCGCGACGGAGACCGCATCAAGCTCTTCATGAACGCTGGTCTCGCCGTCGATCTGGAGAACATGCCGGAGACGGGTGCGGAGGGCATCGGCCTGTTCCGCACCGAATTTCAGTTCATGGTGGCCGAGCAGATGCCCCGCCTGTCCGCCCAGACCGAGCTCTACGAGAAGGTTCTGGACGTGGCCGGCGGTAAGTCGGTGGTGTTCAGAACCCTAGATCTCGGCGGCGATAAGGTGGTGCCTTATCTGCAGGCCGACCGGGAGGAGAACCCGGCGCTGGGCTGGCGGGCGGTGCGCATGGGGTTGGATCGCCCGGCCCTGCTGAGGCTGCAACTTCGCGCCCTGATCGCCGCCGCCAAGGGGCGAGAGCTGCGGATCATGTTCCCTCTGGTCGCCACCGTGGAGGAGTTCCGCAGAGCCCGCGAATTTGTCGATCAGGAAGTGGCCTGGGCGAGGCGGCGCGGCCGCGCGGCGCCGGACCCGCTGCGCGTGGGGGCGATGATCGAGGCGCCCTCCCTCATCTGGCACCTGGACGCGCTCTTGCCCATGACGGATTTCGTCTCCGTCGGCACCAATGACCTGATGCAATATCTATTTGCGGCTGACCGGGGCAATCCGCGCGTCTCAGATCGATACGATCCCCTCTCGCCGCCCGCCTTGCGCGCGCTGAAGAGCATCTACGACGCCTGCGCCGACTCCGGCACGCCTGTGTCCGTGTGCGGAGAATTGGCGGGGCGGCCGTTGGAAGCCTTTGCCTTGATCGCGCTGGGATTTGAGCGCCTGTCCATGCCGCCGGCGGGCATCGGCCCGGTCAAGCGGATGATCCTCTCCACCGACCGCGAGGCGGCGAAAAAAGGCGTGGCAGGGCTTTTGAAAGGCGCTGGCGGTTCGGTTCGAAACGAGATTGAAACACTGGCGCGTAAATTAAATGTCGCACTTTAACGCGTTGTTTGATCTAAGTTTTGCTGGTATTCACGCTGTTAATGAAGTCTGAACATCTTTACGGATGCGCTGACGCGGGCGGGGGCCCTTTTGGAACGTGATCGACTTGGGGCGGTTTTAGTCATGGCGCCTTTAGATACAGGCTATGTGATGAACCTGCGGTTGGTGGATCCGCTGGGCGAGCGGGTCGGCCCGTCGCCGACGGACTATGAGAAGATTGGCGCCTATCTGCGCGCCGTCCGCGAGCACCGCCTGCTGTCGCTGAGCAAGCTCGCCGAGACCACCCGCATCAGCAAGACCTATCTGCAAGCCATCGAGGAGGCGGATACGTCTGCCCTGCCGTCCCGTCCCTTCGCCATCGGCTATGTGCGCTCCTACGCTCAGGCCCTAGGCATAGACGGAGACGCCGCCGCCGCCCGCTTCAAGAAAGAAACACCGGATTTCTCCGAGCCGCTCCGCAATCCCATCGGCGTGAAGCACGAGACCCGCCGCCGCAATCCCCTGATCTTCGCCGTGATTGGCTTGGTGATCTCCGGCGTCGTGCTCTGGAACGTCACCCAGCATAGCATGTCCAGCGACGAGCGCACCGCGCCTCTGGTGGCCTTGTCCGGCGCGCAGGCGGCCGAGCCCAAGGCGCCCCAGGGCCCCATCTCCCTTGGCGCCGCCACCCCACCGCCCGCTGACCAGACCACGCCGGTAGCCTACGTCACTCCGGGGATGGACACCTCCGGCGCTCAGGGGCAGGGGACCACCAAGGCCGTAGCCGCCCCAGCGCCGGCGACCGCGAGTCCCACCGGCTACGCCACCGCCGGCATCTTTGTGCCCAAGGGCGCGGTATACGGCGCGTCTGACACCACCCCCGCCGTGGTGCTACAAGCGCGCAAGGCCGCCGCCTTGATTGTGCGCGGCTCCGGCGGCGCGGTCTATTTTGCCCGCCAGCTGGCCCCCGGCGAAGCCTACCGCGCGCCCATTGGCGCCGGTCTCTCCGCCGACATCGCCGATCCCAACGCGTTCGACGTCTATGTCAACGGTCAGATCCAGACCGCGCCGGCGCAAGGCCAGACGGCGGTGGACAAGCTGGCCGTCAAGCCGGCGGCGAAAACGGCTTGATCCACGCTTATACCGTGGCCGCCGTCGCGGGAATTTGCCAAGGTGACGCCAGCGTCAGCCTTGGCTGAACCTAGAACCTCTGATTAGGTGCGGCTCTTGATAAGGAGAAACCCATGTCTGTCGACGGTTCCTGGAAGATCATAGTCAATTCCCCCATGGGCAAGCAGGAGAGCACCCTCGACCTGACCGCCGACGGCTCCACGCTCACGGGGATGCAGGCGGCGCAGGGCAAGAGCCAGGCTATCAAGGACGGCAAGGTGGACGGCGACACCGTCTCCTGGTCCAACGCCATCACCACCCCGTTCCCGATGACGCTGGAGTTCGCCGGCTCGGTGTCGGGCGACAGCATCAAGGGCAAGGTGAAGGCGGGGTCGTTCGGCTCCTTCGATTTTGAGGGCTCTAAGGTCTAACCCACTCAAGTCATCCTCGGGACGCGTAGCGGGCCCGAGGCCCAGACGGCGGACCGGCTGGATCTGCTGGGTTCTCGGGTCGCCGCTTTGCGGCCCCCGAGAATGACTATTGTTTAGAGGCTGTGCTTGACCGCCGCCCTCTCTTGCGTGCGCCGGGCTTGCGCCTTAGCTACCGCCGCCATGCAACTCCCCCAAGCCAAACTCGACCAGGTGCTAGATCGCTTCCATGAGGTGGAGTCCCGCATGTCCGCCGCCAGCGACGGAACGGAGATCGTCAAGCTCGGCAAGGAGTACGCCGAGCTGAAGCCGGTGGCGGAGGCGGTGCAGGCGCTCTCCAAAGCCCGCGCTGAGCGAGCCGAGTTGGAGGAGATGGCCGACGCCGACGATGCGGAGATGGCGGCCCTGGCCCGCGCCGAGTTGAACGCCCTGTCCGAAGCCCTGCCCGAGCGGGAACACGCCGTCGCTCTGCTGCTCGCGCCCAAGGACAAGGACGAGAACGCCTCCGCCATCCTCGAAGTGCGCGCCGGCACGGGGGGGGACGAAGCGGCCCTCTTCGCCGGCGATCTCTTCCGCATGTACCAACGCTATGCGGCGCTGCAGGGCTGGCGGGTGGAGATCGACGACGTCTCCGACGGCGAGATGGGCGGCTATAAGGAGATCACCGCCTCCATCACCGGCGACGGGGTGTTCGGCCGGCTGAAGTTCGAGAGCGGCGTGCACCGGGTGCAGCGGGTGCCCGCCACCGAAACCCAGGGCCGCATCCACACCTCAGCCGCCACCGTCGCCGTGCTCCCGGAAGTGGAGGACGTGGAGATCGAGATCAACGACGCCGATATCCGCATCGACACCTACCGCTCCTCCGGCGCCGGGGGCCAGCACGTGAACAAAACCGACTCGGCCGTCCGCATCACCCACCTGCCCACCGGCGTGGTGGTGACGAGCTCGGAAAAGTCCCAGCACCAGAACCGCGCCAAGGCCATGAAGAATTTGAAGGCCAAACTGTATGACCTGCAACGCAACGCCCTGGACGCCGAACGGTCCCAGGCGCGCAAGGACCAGGTGGGTTCGGGAGACCGCTCCGAACGCATCCGCACCTACAACTATCCGCAGGGGCGGGTCAGCGACCACCGTATCAACCTGACGCTCTACAACCTGCCCAAGATCGTCGAAGGGGAGGGCCTGGACGAGATGATCAACGCCCTGATCGCCGACGACCAGGCGGCGAGGTTGGCGCAGTTGGAGGAGACGTTCGGCTAACGCTGCTCATTCTGCTCATCCCCGCGGATGCGGAGACCCAGGTTTGGGTGCGCAGGTGGGGCCAGTAAAGTTGAAGCGGTTTTTGACCATTGCCGCCGTAAGCCGGTTCTGTAAAATCGCGGTTTATGGGTGAAAGTGTTGAACTGTTTAATGCTGAGCAGAAACGGCTGAAAGCTGCGCGCGCGCCTGAGCGGTACTTAAGGAAGCAAATTTTTGACAATATTGTAACGCTCGCTATCATAAGCGTGACAATGGTTGGCCTTTTTTCCTTGTTGAGCCGGTTTCCCAGAAATCCAGACCATTCGATGAAACTGGTTATCTATGGCCCTATATTAGTGGCGGTAGCTATCATTTCAGGATTGATGCTGAAATCTGGTAAGGTCGAATGGAAATCGATCAGGCGGACGTGCTGGTTTTACATCGCGTTAGCATTGATCGCCATTTCGGTTGGATTGATCGACATGTGGGGCAGGACCGGCAGCTAACTACTCCAGCGGAGTATCATCGGCGTAAAACTTGGGTCCTGCGTCCGCGGGATGAGCGTGATGCAGCTAAACAGCGTATAGCCTAAAGCTTGTCGAATTCATCGACGCGCTGAGAGAACAGAGTGCCCCCTCCGGCCTATCCCATCGTGATTGATCCGCTCTCCGCCGAAGACGGCGGCGGGTTCCTGGCGCGCGTTCCCGACCTGCCCGGCTGCATGAGCGACGGCGAAACCCCCGCCGAGGCCGCCGCCAATGTGCAGGACGCCATCGCCGTCTGGATCGAAGCCGCCAAGGACCTCGGCCACGCCGTCCCCAAGCCGTCCGGTCGCCTCGCCTTGGCGGGCTAATTTGCGGTCTCGGCCGCTATCGTCCTTGCGGGGAACGGGTTAGGCTCATCGTCTCATGCAGACTGTTCGAGCATCCCTGCCGGCCCCCGTCATATCGGCGGCGGAGCCGCAACTCTTCGTCGCGGACATTGATGTCGCGACCCGGTTCTACGGGAAGACGCTCGGCTTCGAGGTGGCGTTCTCCTACGGAACGCCGCCGTTCTACGCCCAGGTGGCGCGGGGCGGCGCGCGGCTGAACCTGAGGCTTGTGGCCGGCCCGGTGTTCGACGCCGGCTTTCGCGAGCGCAACGCGCATCCCCTCGCGGCGACCTTGACGCTCGACGACGCCGAGCCTCTGTTCCTTGAGTTTCAGGCGGCGGGCGCGCCCTTCCGCCAAACCTTGCGGTCTGAGCCCTGGGGCGCGCGCACCTTCATCGTTGCGGACCCGGACGGCAATCTGATCCTGTTCGCAGGGCGCGCTTGATGGAATCGTCTCGCTTGGCGGGCTTGGCGAAGCAGATAGGGCGGACGCATGGAAAAGCGGCGTAGATATTCCTGCATCATCGCCATCGCGGCGCTCTCCGTGACAGCCATAGCCTCATCTGCGCAGGGGCAGACGTCCACCCTTTGGGGCTGCGACGCGCCCGCCGGCCGCACCTGCTATTTCAGCCTCCAGTTCGCATCCGGCGGCGTGCGCAACTTCAGCCTTCCCGCCGGGCGGAAGATGGCTGTCGGCGGGGTGACGGCGGGGCAGGACCAGTATCAGGTCTCCATCGACGCGCCCAATATGGGTGACATCCACCGCTGCAGGCAACTGGTCGCCGTCGGGCGATCCTGCGTCCGCAAGGTGGTGGACGCCGCCTACAACGACTAGCCAAGGGTTGTGGCAGGCGGCGCCCGGCCTTAAGTGCATGCCCTTGGCGACCTTGGCGCAGCGCGCTCTGGTTTCGCCGCCTTCCGGTTCCTGTCCATCATGTCTCTGCCCGATCTGCCTTCTCCGCTGGCCAGCGCCCTTACAGCGCGCGGCTACATCGATCTCACCCCGGTGCAGACGGCGGTGGCCAGCGG
>CAXTHJ010000090.1:0-9598 GCA_964243985.1 uncultured Caulobacteraceae bacterium
GTGCAGGGCGAAGGGGGCGCGCGGAGCCTGCCCACCGAATGCCTGCGGGGCCTGCGCGCCCTTTGCGACGAGCACGGCCTGCTTCTGATCTACGACGAGATCCAGTGCGGCCTCGGGCGCACCGGCAAGCTCTTCGCCTACGAGTGGGCGGAAGGTGGCGCGCCGGACATCATGTGCCTGGCCAAGGCGCTTGGCGGCGGTTTCCCCGTGGGCGCCTGCCTCGCCACCGCCGAGGCCGCCAAGGGCATGGTCCCCGGCGCTCACGGCTCCACCTACGGCGGCAATCCCCTGGCCATGGCGGTCGGGCTGGCGGCCCTCGGTGAACTGGTGAAGCCGGAGCTGCTGCAGCATGTCCGCGACGTGGCGGGCTATTTCACCCAGCAGCTGGAAGGGCTGAAGGCCCGCTTCCCCGACGTGATCGCCGACGTGCGCGGCAAGGGCCTCCTAATCGGCGTCAAGCTGATCCCCAAGAACCGCGACTTCATGGAGATGGCGCGGGATGAGCATCTGCTGGTGGCGGGCGGCGGCGACAACTGCATCCGCCTGCTCCCGCCCCTGGTGATGACCCAGGACGAAGCTCGCGAGGCCATCGCCAAGCTGGAAGCGACCTGCGAGGCCGCCCGCGCCGCCGCCCAAGGGGCTCAGGCGTCGCCCGAGGCGGTGAACGCATGACCGCGCCCCTCTTAAAGCTGGTGGAGACCGAACCGCGCCACTTCCTGGATCTCTGGCGGCTGGACGGAACCACCGTTCGCGCCCTGCTGGACGAAGCCCACCGCCGCAAGGCCGCGCGCCTCGGCTGGCCCAAGGGTAAGGCCGACGCCGACGCGCCGCTGGATGGCCGCACCCTGGCGATGATCTTCGAGAAAAACTCGACGCGCACCCGCTTCTCCTTCGACGCGGCGATCCGCCAGCTCGGCGGCGCGTCGATCATCGCCACGGCGGCGGACATGCAGCTGGGCCGGGGCGAACCGATCGAGGACACCGCGCGCGTGCTATCCCGAATGGTTGACGCCATCATGATCCGCGCCAACCGGCACGACGACGTGGAACGCCTGGCTCAGAACGCCACAATCCCGGTGATCAACGGCCTGACCGACAAGAGCCATCCTTGTCAGGTCTTGGCCGATATCATGACCATCGAGGAGCATCGCGGTCCCATCGAAGGCAAAACCGTCGCCTGGATCGGCGACGGCAACAACGTCTGCGCCAGCTTCATCCACGCGGCGGGGAAGCTAGGCTTCACCCTGAACGTGGCGACGCCGCCAGATTACCACCCGGACCTGATCGACCTCGCGCGGGGGGGGAACTTCGGCAAGGTGGAGCTGACCCACGATCCCCGCGCCGCCGCTTCAGGCGCCCATTGCGTCATCACCGACACCTGGGTCTCCATGGGCGATGTGGACCACGACCAGCGGATCATGGCCTTCGAGCCATTCCAGGTGGACGAAGGCGTGATGCGCCTGGCGGCCAAAGAGGCGGTGTTTCTCCACTGCCTCCCCGCCCACCGCGGCGAAGAAGTCACCGACGCCGTAATCGATGGCCCGCAATCCCTGATCTTCGACGAGGCGGAGAACCGGATCCACGCCCAGAAGGCGGTCCTGCTGTGGTGTTTTGGGGGCGTGCCTTAAGCGAGGCGCCAGCGGTTTATGGCGCCACTGAGTTGTTCGCGACAAAGAAGGACGTCACGTCCAGGGGCTTTGATCAGGGTTCCACACGGGCTGAGAGAATCGGGATCGGCGGGGCGAGAATCTGGCCCTGCATTACCGGATTGCGGGGTTTGCCGCCGGTCGGGGCGGCGAGGATGGCCTTCACCACGTCCATGCCGCTCACCACTTGGCCGAACGCCGCATAGCCCAGATTGTCGCCTCCTCCTGTCGCATTGGACGCGGAGGGATTGGCGTCCATGTAGGCGGCGTCGCCCACCATGATGACGAAGTCGGAGGTGGCGGAGTTGGGGGCGAACCGGGCCATGGTGATGGTCCCTTCCTTGTGGTGCAGGCCGGTCTGGGAGGTGGGCTCCAGCTTGATCGGCGGCAGCACCCGCTTGGGATCGTTCTGCACCCCGCCCTGGATGAAGCCGGTCTGCGGCGCGCCGGGGGTGCGGACGGCGCGGTAGAGATCGACCCCGTCGTAGCGTTTGCCCTTCACATAACGCAGAAAGTTGGCGACGGTGATGGGCGCCTTGTCCGGGTAGAGCTCCAGCACGATGACGCCCGCGCCGGTGTTCAGGTCGACCCGCACCGTCTTGCCGAGATCGGTGCTTGGCGGCGGGGGCGCTGTCTGCACCGCGTCCTGCGCCATGGCGGGGACAGCCAGGACGATGAGAGCGAAGGCGGCCGCGCCCCATGCAAGAGCGGTCCGGCGTTTTGGGGCTACGGGGTTCATTCAAACAGGCTCCCGACAACGACGCTGTCACGCATCGGCTCGATCTTTTTCAGACGCGCCAGAAGGCCGTAGGTCATGATCCCTATATAACAGATCACCGGCACCAGCAGGGCGTGCGGCAGGCCGAACCGATCCGCCGCAAGGCCCGTCAACAACGGGACCACCGCCCCGCCGACGATGGCGAGGCAGAGCAGGCCCGACGCCTGGGGGGTCTCCTCCCCGATATCCTCTATGGCCAGGGTGAAGATGGTGGGAAACATGATGGAGTTGAACAGGCCGACGGCGAGGATCGTGACCGCGGCGATCAGGCCCATCGACAGCCCCGAAATGGTGGTGAGAAGCCCGGCGCAGAGGGCGCAGGCCACCAGCACCAGGGCGGCCGAGACCTTCCGCAGAACGGCGGCGCCGATGAAGCGCCCCACCATGGCCCCGCCCCAGTACAGGCTGACCAGAAAGCCCGCCGTCTGCGCCGGAACGCCCAAGGTCTGGTCCAGCATCAGGTAGTTGACCATGTTGTTGCCGATGGTCACCTCGGCGCCCACGTAGGCGAAGATCGCCACGGCCCCCAGCATCAGCCGTCTGTGGGTCAGAACGTCAGAGAAGGCGCCCAGGGACTGCGGCGCGGTGGGCGGCGAGCCTCGCCGAAGCACCCAGCACACCGCCGCCAGCGCGACCAGGGCTAGGGCGATGCCGATGAAGGGCCCCTGCACCACCTTGGCCTCCGCGATGCGATAGGCGGTGAGCGCGGCGGCGCCGGCGTGCCGGTCCGGGCTGGCCAGGCCGTGGGAGAGGATAAAGTAGGCGCCGAAGAAGGGCACGATCATGGTGGCTAAGGAGTTGAACGCCTGCGCCAGGGTTAACCGGCTGTGCGCCCCCTTCGGATCGCCTACCCCCGCCGCCAGGGGGTTGGCCGCCACCTGTATGATGGTGACGCCGCTGGCGAGGACGAACAGCGCCACGAGAAAGCCGGCATAGATGCCGATCTTCGCCGCCGGGACGAACATCAGGCAGCCCGCCGCCATCACCACCAACCCAAGCACCACGCCCTTTAGATAGCCGATGCGGGTGAGCAGCCATCCGGCCGGGATGGAGACGATGAAGTAGGCGATGAAGAAGCAGAACTGCGTCAGGTTTGCTTCGGCATGGGTGAGCGAGAACATCGCCCGAAGCTTTGGCGTCAGCGTATCCACCAGGACGGTGCAGAAGCCAAAGGCGAAGAAAAGCGACATCACCAGGGGCAGCAGGCGCCTGTCGCCCGGCGACGCGGCGGCTCCGGCGCCTTGAATATGGCTGATCTGCATCCACCCGACCTTACGCACGCACCTGTTGGCGCATGTTGAGGGGCAATGAGCGCAAGCAGACCGGCGCTGCAAGGTCCAAGCTAAAATCATAAGCCGCCACTTCGCTGACTACGAAGTGGATTTTCATCGGGCAACCGAGGATAAGCGCTATCAGTGGAACACGTTATCGATCCACTTATCAATAGTTTACAATAACTTATGAACTCTGCCCATCTCGGCGGCGACCTTGATTTCAGCCGATAAGAGGGGGTCTCCAATCGCACTCGCCATACGTGACACCTCGTCAAGCAACTCTAATATATACTGGCGCGTCGCCTCGCGTGACTGGTCCTTCGGTAGCTTCTTTTTCATCTGGACCTCCCGTCAAAGAAGAACAGTTTAATCCTCCTATCCGAGGTAGAACAGAGGTAAGTGGGTCCTTTTATCTTTTTAAGACTTATTTCCGCTGAAAAAGCAAAAATAGGTTGATATTCCTATCTTTAGCGTTTAGCCTTAATTCCAGTCCGTGTGCGGGAAGCGGTCATGCTGTCACACGCTGAAATCTGGTCCGCCATCGACGCTCTGGCTGCGCGGCTCGATACGAGTCCCTCCGGTTTGGCGAAGATGGGCGGCCTTGATCCCACCAGTTTCAATCGCTCCAAGCGTCTGTCCGGCGAAACGCCGCCGCGCCTGCGCTGGCCGTCCACTGAAAGCATCGCCAAGGTTTTAGCCGCCACCGGCGTCAGCTTTGGTGAATTCGCCACCATGGCGGAGGACAGCGGCGGCAAGCGCCGGCGCGGCATACCCCTGCTCGGCTTCGCCCAGGCCGGCGATCACGGCTTCTTCGACGACGGCGGCTTCCCGGTGGGCCAGGGGTGGGACGAGATCGACGGGCCCGGCGAAGGCGAGGGCGTCTATGCGCTGGAGGTCAACGGCGATTCCATGATGCCGGTCTATCGCGCCGGCGACCACATCCTGGTGCAGCCCACCACCGAACCTCGCCGAGGCGACCGGGTGGTGGTCAAGACCACGGAGGGCGAGGTGATGGCCAAGGAGGTGGAGCGCGTCTCCGCCAAACGGCTGGAGCTTCTCTCCCTCAACCCCGAATATCCCGGTCGCGCGCTGGATCGCAAGGAGGTGGCCTGGGTGGCCCGCATCCTCTGGGCCAGCCAGTGAAATTGGCTTTTAGGGCCCGAGCTGACATTGCGGCGAATGGGTTCTTACTTCTTGAACGTCTTACCGATCTCGGCGGCAGACGGTCCATCCGGGCCGGCGCTTTTCTGCTCGGCTTGAGCCGTTTTCTTCGTCGCCGCTTTGGAGTCGGTGCCGTGCCGTTCTCCGAGCGGCTGCGCGGCGTTCTCTTCACGTCCCTTGGAATTTGCCATGATCGCTCTCCTTCGCGGAGATAGCGGGCAGCGGTGCATCGCGTTCCAAACAGGTCTGCGTGCTGTAAGGACGTGGCCTGGGTGGCGCGCATCCTCTGGGCCAGCCAGTGACGCGCGCCTCATGACGGTCAGATATCCGCAAACCCGCCGTCCACGAACAGCTCCGCCCCCGTGGTGTAGGTGGCGTCCACCGCCAGATAGAGCGCCGCGCGTGCGACTTCCTCGGACTGACCAACCCGAGCCAAGGGAATCTGCGCCTTTAACCCGTCCATAAAAGCGCTGATCTGATCGGCGGTCAGGCTGACCTTGCCGAAGATGGGCGTTTCGATCGGACCCGGGCTGATGGTGTTTACGCGAACGCCGCGGGGCGCCAACTCGACGGCGAACGTGCGGCCAAAGGAGCGCAGCGCCGCCTTTGTGGCGCCGTAAACCGTCAATCCGCCCGAGCCGCCGCTGACGCCCGACACCGACGCCGTCAGGATGATCGATCCCTTGTCGGAGACCACCGGCGCGGCGTGCTTCAGGAGGAAGTAGGCGCCGCGGACATTGATGTTGAACTGGGCGTCGAAGAAGGCCTCGTCCACCGCCTCTATCGGCGCGAAACGAGCGATGCCGGCGTTGACGAAAAGGACATCGATGCGGCCATGCTTAGCCTTCACCTGGTCCACCAGGGCCTTGGCGGCGGCTGTATCCCCGGCGTCCGAAGCGATGACTTCGACACCTGGCAGGGCGGCGCGAGCGGCGTCCAGCGTCTCAGGATTGGAGCCGGTGACGATCACTGTGGCGCCTTCCGCCTGAAACAGCTTGGCGGTGGCGGCGCCGATGCCAGTGGTGCCGCCGGAGATAAGCGCGATCTTGCCTGCGAGCTTGGCCATGAGAAAGTCCCTTCTGATCGGCGGACCGTCCGCCATCTGCATCAGATGGTGTTGCGGTTTTCATGCGGAACGCCGGGGCGCCAACAAATTTCATCGCCGCGCGCCGAGAAATCCTCACGCGCCTTAAATTCTAGGGCTGCACAGGCGAGCTCTTAAGAAAAAGCTTGTGCAAAAAGCTAAGCTGCAGCGAGCAAGTCGCCCTGAAGCGCGCTTTCCATCAGGGCGATGGTGCGTTCCAAGCCGAAGATGGCGGCGAAGGAACCGAAGCGGGGGCCTTGGGATCGGCCGAGCAGCACTTCGTAAAGGGCCTGAAACCAGAGGCGGAGCGGCTCGAACCCCGCCGCCTTGCCCGCCGCGTAGACTTCGCCCTGGATCAGTTCGCCGTCGGTGGAGACCGGCGGCAGGGCCTTGAAGCGGGCGATCAGGTCCTCGATGGCCGCCCGCTCCTGCTCGCTCGGCGCGCGGTAGCGTTTGTTGGGACGGACGAAATCTTCGTAGTAGTTGATGGCGTAGGCGGTGAGCCGGTCCAAAAGGGGCTCGGTCTGCGGCGTCGCGCCGGGGCTGTAGCGGCTGATGAAGCCCCAGAGAATATCCTTGTCCGAGGCGCCGGACGCCGAAACCAGGTTCAGCATCAGCCCGAAGGTAATGGGCGGACCCTTGGCCGGCGGCGCGGCGGCGTGGACGTGCCAGACCGGGTTGTCCAGCGGGCGCGGCGCCGCGGCGCCTTCCGCCGGAGGGCGGTTATAGGCGTCAAGCTGCTGAAGGTACTCGTCAGTGGCCTTGGGGATCACGTCGAAGTGCAGCTTCTTGGCCGACTTTGGGCTCTGGAACACATAGTAGGCCAGGCTCTCGGCGGCGCCGTAGCGCAGCCACTCCTCCATGGTCAGGCCGTTGCCCTTGGTCTTGGAAATCTTCTGGCCGGTCTCGTCCAAGAAAAGTTCGTAATTGAACCCCTCAGGCGGCGCGCCTCCCAAGACCTTGCAGATCTGGTTCGAGGCCTTGACGCTGTCGATCAGGTCCTTGCCGCTCATCTCGTAATCGACGCCGAGGGCGGTCCAACGCATGGCCCAGTCAGGCTTCCATTGCAGCTTGGCGAGGCCGCCGGTGACGCGCTGCTCCACCCTTGTGCCGTCCTCGTCCTGAAACACGATCGTGCCGCGATCCGGGTAGCGCTCCAGCGTCGGCACTTGGAGAACACGGCCGGTGGTGGGGCTGATGGGCAGGAAGGGCGAATAGGTGGCGCGGCGCTCCTCCCCAAGCGTCGGCAGCATCACCTTCTGGATGGCGTCGAAGCGGGCCAGCGCGATCAAAAGGGTCTCGTCGAACCGGCCGGATTTGTAGCAGTCGGTGGAGGAGACGAACTCGTATTCAAACCCGAAGCCGTCCAGGAACGCCCTGAGCCGCGCGTTGTTGTGCGCGCCGAAGCTCTCGTGCGTGCCGAAGGGGTCGCGGACCACCGTCAGCGGCTTGCCCACATCCTCCGCCAGCATCGCTTGGTTGGGCAGGTTCGGCGCGGCCTTGCGCAGGCCGTCCATGTCGTCAGAAAACGAGATCAGGCGGGTGGGAATGGCGTCGCCCGTGAGCGCGCGGAACGCCGTCCGCACCATGGTGGTGCGCGCCACCTCCTGAAACGTGCCCACATGCGGCAGGCCCGAGGGGCCGTAGCCGGTCTCCAGCACCACGGACGCCTGCAGCGTGGGCAGGGCGGCGACCGCCTCCTCCGCCTTGCCCTCGGTGATCAGCGGCGCAGCGAAATCCCGCTCGGCGTCGGAGAGGCGGAGGCGCAGCACGCGAGCCAAAAGCGCGCGCGCCTGTTCGAACGGCCAGCTTCGGGCAGCGTTGGCGTCGGCGGTCAGGCCTTTCAAGGAGGTCGGGGACATGACCTGCGGTTAGGGCGCCGGGCGGGGCTGGTCAACGGCGGGTTATCGGCTGATTGGACACTCGAACGTTTGCGCCGCCTGCCTCCATCCGCTCATGCCCGCGAAGGCGGGGACCCAGAAGGACTGGGCTGAACGGTTAGAATAAAGCGGAGTAGGTGACTTGGTTGGGTCCCCGCCTTAGCGGGGATGAGCGGTCAGTCCTTCAGCCGCCAGGTGGCGCCGGTGGGGTTGTCCATCACCACGATGTTGAGGGCGTTGAGCTCGTCGCGGATGCGGTCAGCGGCGGCCCAATCCTTGACGGCGCGGGCGGTGATGCGCTCGGCGATCAGCGCCTCGACCTTTGCCTTCAGATCCTCGTCCGCCCCGCCTTCGAACCAGGCGTCGGGGTCTTGTTGGAGGACGCCGAGGATCTCGCCGGCGGCAACCAGTTGATCACGGTGGATTCCGATCAAATAGCGAGCGTCAGACTCATGGCTCGATCCCAAAATTCCCTCAAGTTCGTCAGAGATACTCAGTCGGAGCCCGGCTTCGTCGAACTCGAATAAAAGCGATAATGCTTTCGATGTATTTAGGTCGTCCTCAAGCAGAGCGCAGATTTCATCCACCTTCTTTTGGACTTGAGGTGCCCAGACATCGGCACGGTAGTCAAAATCCTTGAGTTTCGATTTGGAATCCCTGAGTAATTGATAAAGTCGGTCTAAAGTCCGTCGACTCTGCTCCAGCAACTCCGGCGTCCAGTCCAGCGGCGACCGATAGTGCCCTGACAGCAGCGCCCAGCGGATCACCTCCCCCGGATATTGCTTCACCAGATCATGCACGAGCACTACATTGCCGAGGCTCTTGCTCATCTTCTCGCCGGAGAAATCCAGGAAGCCGTTGTGCATCCAGTAGCGGGCGTACGCCCCCGCGTCCGTCGCCCCATGCGCCGCGCAGGACTGGGCGATCTCGTTGGTGTGGTGGGGGAAGATCAGGTCGTGGCCGCCGCCGTGGATGTCGATGGGCAGCCCCAGCACGGTCTCGCTCATGGCCGAGCATTCGATATGCCAGCCGGGACGGCCGCTGAGGCCGTTCGGTCCATCCCACTCCGGCTCTCCGGGCTTGGAGGGTTTCCAAAGCACGAAATCGGCGGCGTTGCGCTTGTTCTCCGCCACCTCCACCCGCGCCCCGGCCAGAAGATCGTCCAGGCTGCGGCCCGAAAGGGCGCCATAATCACCGCCTTTGGCCTCGTAAGCCGGCACGTCGAACAGCACGTCGCCGCCGCTGACGTAGGCTGCGCCCTCTGCCAGCAGCCGTTCGATCAGGCTCGCCATCTGCGCCATATAGGCGGTGGCGCGGGGCGAATGGGTCGGCGGAAGGGCGTTCAGCGCCGCCATATCCGCCTCATAGACGTCGGCGAACTTGTTGGTGATGACCGAGATGTCGACGCCCTGTTCGATGGCGGCGGCGTTGATGCGATCGTCTACGTCGGTGAAGTTGCGCGCGTAGATCACCTCGGCGTCGGGGTAGAGCCGCTGCAGCAGGCGGTAGAGCACGTCGAACACCACCACTGGCCGCGCATTGCCGATATGGGCGTAATTGTAGACCGTTGGGCCGCAGACATAGAGGGTGATCTGCTTCGGATCGCGGGGGGTGAACTCGACCTTCTGTCGGCGAAGGGTGTCGTGGATGAAAAGCGGCATGGGGCGCCTCTTACGCGCTTCGCCGCGTTTGGAAAACCTGACGCGGCCCCTCTCCCTCGAGGGGAGAGGGGTGCAGGGGTGAGGGGGCGCGCGATGGGCTGTCGGGCTTGGCCC
>CAXTHJ010000091.1:0-9510 GCA_964243985.1 uncultured Caulobacteraceae bacterium
GATCGGCCGCGCCGGGCTTCGCGACGTCCTGTCCTGGCGGCAAAGTGGCGAGGGTGGGGGCCAGGGGCTGACCATCGGGCCCAAGCCGGGTTCTGAGGGCGGCGCCGACCGAGGCGGGCTTGCCGCCCTGATCCAGCGACATCTTAACCTGGGGCGCGCCGGCGTGCGGATCGCCGATAACCGAGATCAAGATTGCGCCGGCTGCGAGGAACAGCAGCGCCGCCGCCCCCGCCGCCACGGCGGGATTGGCGAAAGGGTTGACTGCGCTGGAGACGGCCGCAGGCGCGCCGCCGGCCGTAGCGGCCGCAGGGCGTCTGGCGAAGGTGGGCGCTTTCAACATCAGGGCGTTGGCGATCGTGAAGGACGTCGACGCCAATGGTGAACAGATACGGTTAAGAAGGGGGAAACAAACCCCGCCGTCAGTCCTTCGGGCGGACAAATTCTAGATGCTGGTTCACCGTCTTTCCGGAGGGCGCGGTCAGCGTCTCGTCTATGGTCAGGACACCGGTTTCCCGCACCTGGATATGGATCGCCTGCTTGGCGCCGCCCCCGAGGGTGGAGGTGAGATCGAGGGCGTGCGGCCCTGCCCGCTTCAGCACCACCGGCGCGAACACCCCCTCGACGACGATTGCGGACGTGGCGCCGCTCAATGGCGCGTCGCCGAACTCGCTGGCGTCGACCACCGCCCCGTCATGCTCCACCAGGGTCCAGGCAAAGACCGCGCCGTCGTCTTTGGTGACGTCCACGTCGGCGGCGGCGGGGGCAGGGCCGGTGATGTCCTCGGCGAAGTGCGACTTGGCCGGAACCATCGTCCATCGCCCAATGAACCCCAGGGGTTGCGGTGTCTGAGCTAGAGCCGACCCGGTGCTCACGCTCAAGGCGGCAAGGCTCAGGGCGGCGAAAGCCAGAACAGGCGCGGCGCGCAGAGCCAGTCGGACGGACATGACGCAATCTCCCAAGGCGCAGACATCCCCGACGCCGCGCCTCATATCGTGACGCTCGACCCTGCGGCCAAGGCGCCGCTGCGTCAAATGCTTCGAGGCGGGCCGGCGAAGAGCTGTTCCTATTTCGTTTCAGGCGATAGCCGCTACATAAGCCTATGCCCGCCGACTCAGGTCCCGTGATCGCCCAGGCGCCAAGCGAAACGGCGCCGACCACGCCCGTCCTCCTGCCCCCGGCTCTCGCCGTGGTTCCGGGCCCCCGCGCCGGCGTGGCGGAGGACTATGGCGAGCGGGACCTCGCCCCCGGCGCCGCGCGGCAGCTGATGCAGAAGTCCCCGGTGATCGTCGCCCACGCCAGCCTCTCGGCCCGGCGGCTGGGACTGAACGCACCGCCGCGCTCGCGGGACATCCACGACGCCTTGGAGCTATTCGCCTTCGTGCACCCCGCCAAGTTCTGCGCCCCGTCGGCTGTTGGGCTGGCGCGGGCGCTGGGCCTGCCGGAGCCCAAAGGCGCGGCAGCGCAGGCCAAGACCCTGCGGGAAGTGTGCGAGAGCCTCCTGACCGAACTGGCGGAACACCCCCGGCCCTCGCGGAAGGAGGCGCTCGCTTTGGCCGAGACGCTGCACCAGGTCGGCTGGGCGTGGGGACCGCTGGCGCTGCAGGCGCTCCGATCCAGGCCTCCAGGCCGACCGTGGCGCGGCGCGGGGCTCGACGTCTGGTCTCGCCTGCCGGAATGGGAGGAGTCCGCGCCGCTCGGCGAGCCCGGCTCCAAACCTGTCAGCCCGGAAGCTGCTCAAAAGCGTTTGGCGGAACTGCTAGTCCGCGCCGGCCTCGACGAAGCCCGCCCCACCCAAGCCACCTTCGCCGCCGAAACCGCCTTCGCCTTCGAAGCGCGCGAGCGGGAGGGCGCGCCGCGTCTGATGCTGGCGGAGGCGGGCACCGGCGTCGGCAAGACCCTCGGCTATCTCGCGCCCGCCTCGCTCTGGGCCGAGGCGAACGGGCCGGCGGTGTGGGTCTCCACCTACACCCGCGCCCTGCAACGCCAGATCGAGCGGGAAAGCCACGCCATCTTCCCCGATCCCGAAATCCGCAAGAGCAAGGCCGTGGTGCGGAAGGGGCGTGAGAACTACCTCTGCCTGTTGAACCTCCAGGACGTGACGCAGGGCGCCAGCCTGGGCGCGGGCGATCTGATCGGCGCCGGCCTCACCGCCCGCTGGGTGCGCGCTACCCGCGACGGCGACATGACCGGCGGCGATTTCCCTGCCTGGCTGCCGAACCTGTTCGCCATCTCCCCGGCGGCGCAGGCCGGGCCGGCCAACCTGATCGACCGGCGGGGGGAATGCGTGCACGCCGCCTGTCCCCACTACCGCACCTGCTTCGTGGAAAAGGCGATCCGCGCCTCCCGCAAAGCCGACATCGTCATCGCCAACCACGCCCTGGTGCTGACCCAAGCCGCCTTCGACGGCGCCCGCACCGCGCGGGGCAAGAAGGCCGACGGTGAGAGCGCCAGCCTGAAACGCGTGGTATTCGACGAGGGCCACCACCTGTTCGACGCCGCCGACAGCGCCTTCTCCGCCTGCCTGTCGGGCCAGGAAACGGCGGAGCTGCGTCGCTGGATACGGGGTCCGGAAGGGCGGCGGCGCGGGCGGGGATTGGAACAGCGTCTGGGCGACCTGCTCTCCGACAACGACGCCGCCTACGCCGCCCTCGGCGACGTGGTGCGCGCCGCCGCCGCCCTCCCCAGCGAAGGCTGGTCCGGCCGCATCTCCCCCCTGCCGGACATGGACGGCTACGACATCGCGCCCCAGCCGCACGGCCCGGTGGAGAGCTTCCTGGCGGCGCTTCTCGTCCAGCTCAAAGCCCGCGCCGACCCCAAGACCGACGGGGGCATGGAGTGCGCCGCCCGCCCCACCATCGATTCGGTGAAGGAAGCCGCCGTCGACGCCGCCCGTGCTTTGGCCGCCGTCGAAGCGCCGCTCCTCGCCCTTTCCCGCGCGCTGGAAGATTTGCTGGACGACGAAGCGGACGAGCTGGCCTCCGGCGACCGGGCCAGGATCGAAGGGGCATTGCGGGGCCTCGACCGCCGCGCGCGGATGCAGCTGCCGGCCTGGCGCGCCATGCTGCAGGCTTTGCAGGACGAGGCGGACGACGCTCTTTACGTGGATTGGTTCGAGGCGGTGTTCGCCCCCTCAAGTGAAAGATTTGGGGGCCGCGTCGCCGACGCCGCTTATCGCCGCCACTGGGTCGATCCCACCGAGCCGCTGGAAGCGGTGGTGCTGCGCCCGGCCCACGGCGTGCTGGTGACCAGCGCCACCCTGGCCGACATGTCCCACGACAGCCCCTTCGCCCTGGCGGAGATGCGCACCGGCGCGGCGCGCCTCCCCGAGATGCCGAAGACGCTGCGGCTGGCTTCGCCGTTCGACTACGCCGCCAACGCCCGCGCCATCGTGGTCACCGACATCGCCCGCGACGACCCGCGCCAGGTGGCTGCCGCTATGCGCGAGCTGTTCCTGGCGGCGGGCGGCGGCGGGCTCGGCCTCTTCACCGCCATCAAGCGCCTGCGCGCCGTCTACGACAAGGCCGCCGCGCCGCTCGCCGAAAACGGCCTCGCCCTCTACGCCCAGCACGTGGACCCGCTGGAGATCGGCGCCCTGGTGGACATCTTCCGGGCGGAGGAGGACGCGTGCCTGCTCGGCACCGACGCCGTGCGGGACGGAGTGGACGTGCCGGGCCGCTCGCTCCGCCTCCTCGCCTTCGACCGCATTCCCTGGCCGCGCCCGGATATCCTGCACAAAACCCGCCGGGAGCGCTTCGGCGGCCGGGGCTACGACGACGCCATCGCCCGCGCCCGCATCGCGCAGGCCTTCGGCCGCCTGATCCGCCGTGCGGATGACAAGGGCGTGTTCCTGATGCTCGACGCCGCCGCGCCGACGCGGCTCTTTTCCGGTTTGCCGGAGGGGGTGGAGCTGCAGCGGATGGGACTGTTGGACGCGGTGGAGCAGGTGCAGGCTTTCCTGGCGCGGGCTTAGCGCAATTAAGGTTAGTCCAACGCTGTCATCCCGCCGTAGCGGAGCGAAGAGCCGGGATGACAGGATGTGTGCGCGCAGGTAGATCAGTCTCCCCATGAAACGACTGATCCTGTTCCGGCACGGCAAGACCGAGCGGCACGCGCTGTCCGGCGAGGATTTCGACCGGCGGCTGACCGTGCGCGGATGCGAGGATTCGCACCTGATGGGCAAGGTGCTGGCCGAGGCCGGGTTCGTTCCTGATCTCGTGCTGGTCTCCTCGGCCGCGCGGGCGCAGGAGACCTGGGCCGCGGTCAAGCCCGCCTTCCCCGGCGTCGCGGCCGAGGTTCGGCCCGAACTCTACAATTCCGACGAGCGCGACCTCCTGCGCGCCGCCCGCAAGGCCGACGCCCAGGCGGTGATGATCGTCGCGCACAACCCCGGAATGCACGCCCTGACCGCCGCCTTGGTGGAGGAGACGGGCGACGCCGCGCTGGAGGCCAAAATGCGCGACGGCTTCCCCACGGCGGGCATGTCGGTGTTCGATTTCGACGGCGAGCGGGTGACGGCGCGGGCCCTGTTCTTTCCCCGAGATCACGGCGGCGGCTCCTTGGATGAGTGAGCAAGGGCGATGACCAAGGTCTACAAGATCCTGTCGCGAAGCGAATGGATGGCGGCGAAGGCCAGAGGCGTGTTTGAGGGTAGCGCCTTAGATCGGTCCGACGGCTACATCCACCTGTCCACCGCGACGCAGGCGGGCGAGACCGCGCGGCTGCACTTCAAGGGGCAGACGGACCTCGTGCTGCTGACCCTGGATGCGGAAAAGCTCAGCGATGCGATCAAGTGGGAGCCGTCCAGGGGCGGACAGCTGTTTCCCCACTTCTATGGCGTACTGAAAACTGCCGACGTGGAGGCTGAGCGCGATCTGCCGTTGAATGCCGAGGGCTGGCCCGATCCCGGCCCGCTCGATCCAGGCGTGCTGGTCTTGTGAGCCTCGCCGATCTCGCCACCGTCGCGTTGCGCCAGGTCGATCCGGAGATCGCGCACGGCCTGGCGATCAAGGGGCTGAAGGCGGGGTTCGGGCCGCGCGGCAGAGCCAACGATCCGATCCTCGCCACGACCCTCGCCGGGCTGGCCCTGCCCAACTGCCTCGGCCTCGCCGCCGGGTTTGACAAGGACGGCGAAGTTCCGGACGCCATGCTGGCCGCAGGGTGCGGCTTTGTGGAGTGCGGGACGGTGACGCCGCTACCCCAGGCCGGCAACCCGCGTCCGCGCCTGTTCCGCCTGACGCCTGATCGGGCGGTGATCAACCGCATGGGCTTCAACAACACGGGGCTGGAGGCGTTCGCCGGGCGGCTGGCGGGGCGCAAGCGGCAGGGGGTCGTCGGGGCAAACCTCGGCGCCAACAAGGATGCGGTGGATCGCGCGGCGGACTATGTGGCGGGGCTGAAGCGGCTGACGGGCCTTTGCGACTACTTCACCGTCAATGTCTCCTCCCCCAACACGCCGGGCCTGCGCAATCTGCAATCCAAGGACGCCCTGGACGAACTGCTGGGCCGATTGGCGCAGGCGCGCGCTGACTTGACGCCGGTGTTCCTGAAGGTAGCGCCCGACTTGAACGACTGGGAGATTTCCGACATCGCCGAGGCGGTGACGCGGCATGGATTCGACGGCGTCATCGTCGCCAACACCACCCTCTCGCGACCGGAGACGCTGACGTCACCCGATAAGGGTGAGACCGGCGGCCTTTCCGGCGCGCCGCTTCTGATTCTGTCCACCGACGTGCTGCGCCGGTTCCGCGAGGCGGCGCCCGCCATGACGCTGATCGGGGCGGGCGGGGTGGCGTCCGGCGCGGACGCTTATGCCAAGATCAGGGCGGGGGCGAACGCGGTGCAGCTCTACTCGGCCTTGGTTTATGAAGGGCCGGGACTGATCGGGCGAATCAAGCGGGACCTGGCGGTGCTTCTGAAAGCCAACGGCTTCGCTTCGGTGGCGGCGGCGGTGGGGAGGGGATAGAACTATCGTTCAACGGAGCCGCCCGTGACCATTGAACCCGTTTCCTTCAAAGCTTACGACCGCAACTTCGAGGGTTTCGCCCGTGATCTCGGCGCATCGTTCGAGCGCTACGGTTTCGCGGTGGTGGCCGATCACGACCTGGATCAGTCGCTGGTGGACGGCGCGGCGGCCTGCACCAAGGCCTTCTTCGCCCTGCCCGAGGGAGAGAAGCTGAAATACGAGCTTCCCGGCGCGGGCGGGCAGCGGGGCTATACCCCCTTCGGTGTCGAAACCGCCAAGGGCGCCGAGCACTTCGACCTGAAGGAGTTCTGGCATACGGGGCGGGAGCTTCCTACCGGCCATCATTACCGCTCATCCATGCCGGACAATGTCTGGCCAGCAGAAATCCCGGAGTTCCGCAAATACGTTGGCGGCCTCTATGACGCGTTGGATCACCTGGGGAACCGGCTGCTGCGCGCCATCGCCCATCACCTGGAGCTGCCGCACGACTATTTCGAGCAGACCGTGCACCTCGGCAACAGCGTCCTGCGCCTCCTGCACTATCCGCCCGCCTCCTTCGATGGACCCAACGTGCGGGCCGGGGCGCATGAGGACATCAACACCATCACCCTGCTCCTCGGCGCCGAAGAGGCGGGGTTGCAGATCCGGGAGAAGAGCGGCGACTGGCTGGACGTGAACCCGCCCGCCGGTTCGGTGGTGTGCAACATCGGCGACATGCTGCAGCGGCTGACCAACCACGTCCTGCCCTCCACCACCCACCGGGTGGTCAATCCGGCGCCGGAGCGGCGGAGCGTGGCGCGCTACTCCATGCCCTTCTTCTTGCACTTCGCGCCGGATTTCGAGATCAGGACCTTGCCGAGCACGATCACGCCCGATCAACCGAACCGCTACCCCGGACCGATCACGGCGGAAGCGTACCTCAACCAGCGCCTGCGGGAGATCAAGCTCGCCTAGAGCTTCCCGGCTGTTTCAGGCTTAAGCGTTCGGGAACCGGCGGCGGGTTAAGGGTGGGCGACCCCGCTCAGGAGGCGCGTCATCGCCGCCGATCCCCCCGCCGCCGCTCAAGCCTACCTGGACCGGATCGCCCCGGCGACGCGGGCGTTAGCGAATGCGCGCGGGGAAGCGGACCATTGGCGGATCGTGTTCGTTTCTGCCCTCGTGGGCGTAGCGCTTCTGCTCCTTTGGAGATGCCGATTGCTGCCGAGCGTTCAAGCGCGGCTGGCGCCGATATCGCCGCGAGACGGTTGGACATCGCTGGCCTGCGCCGGGCTGTTCGCCCTTGTGCTGGATGCGGTTTCCATGGGCGTTACTGCGTTGGCCGGCCATCTTTGGCCCGTCGGCGCAGCGGCGTCGCCCGGCGTCACGGGTGCGGTTTCGCAGCTATTTCTGGCGGGTCTGGTCGGTGGCGTCGGGCTATGGCTTGTTTTCGCCGTGGTGACATGGAGCGGCCGGCGGGGATGGGTCGTTCTGACCATCCTGGCGGCGTTCGTCATCTTCGGCGCCGTCCTGGTCACGCCTTTGACGCTCCTGCCCGCAACCCGCGGTGACGTGGCCGCCAACGGGCCCGCCGCCGCGTCAATCCTGCGGTTTGCGGAGAAGGGCGGGCTCGATGCCAAAATCCTTTACGTGTTCAAGGGCGGCAACCCCGTCGACGTGGATATGGAGGGCGCGGGGCCGTTCGCGCACGCCGCCGTCAGCCGGGCCGCCCTCGCTGCGCCGACTCCTGAGGCCTACGCCGCCATCGGCCATCTGCTCGGTCATTATCGGCATAGGGATCTGTGGTCGTTGTCGCTGCTGTGGTCGGGGTTCGCGGCGGCGTTTTTTTGGGCGGCGTCGACCGTGCGGCGGGGCGTGGCTCTAAGGGCGGAGCGGGCGGCTTCAGCGTCCGTTGTGGTGGCGAGGGCGCTTCCGTTGGTAGGTCTGATCGCCTGGAGCCTGATGCTGTTCGGAACGCCGATCTTCAATATCTTCGACCAGTGGATCAATTATCGCGCCGATGATTACGCCCTGACGCAGACGAACGATCCGGACGCCCTTTGCCGCTGGCTTCTGGCCGCGGAGGTCCACGGCAAGGCCGATCCATCGGCGCTGGAATCCATCCTCTTCTTCGATCACCCACCTCTCAAAGCCCGACTCGTCAAAGCCATGGCGTGGAAGGCGCGGCGCGAAGCGGCGGCGAGGCCCGGGCTTTAACGCGATGTTTCCGCTCCGGGTTTAAGATCGTCCCATGCTGTTTTCGATCCTTGTGGAAATCGCCGTCTTCGCGCTGTTCGGGGCGCTGTCCTTCCTGTTTCACGACCGGGCGGATCAGCCGCTGATCCGGCGCGATCTGATCATCGACGCGATTTATTTCCTGGGCGGGCTTTTGGTCTACAACCAGATTATCGTCTGGATTTTCGGCCATGTTCAGCCGCCGGCGGCGGTGCGGGCGGTGAGAGACTGGCCCCTTTGGGGGCAGATCGCCGTCCTGGTGGTGGTCTACGACGTCCTGCAGTACTGGCTGCACCGCTGGTTCCACGGCGACCTGATGTGGCGCGTCCACGCCGTGCATCACTCGGCGCAGGAGATCGACGTGATGACGGGCTTTCGCAATCACCCGGTGAACTTCATCCTCGGCGTCGGCGGCCCGACCGCGTTGCTGCTGGCTTTAGGATTTTCGCCGGCGGCCTTCGCCGCGCTGGCGCCGTTCAACTTCGGCATGGCGGCCCTGGTGCACGCCAACCTGAACTGGACCTACGGGCCATTCCGCTATGTGCTGTCGAGCCCGATGTTCCACCGCTGGCATCACGCTATCGTGGAGGGCAGCCTCTCGCGAAACTACGCCCCGAACTTCCCGATCTGGGATGTGCTGTTTGGCACCTTCCATATGCCGGTGGGCGAAAAGCCCGTCGCCTATGGCGCGCCTGAGGCGCCCGAGACCTTCATCGGCCAGATGGCCTATCCATTTCGGAAAACCGCCCTTAGCGCCTGAAACCAAGATGGCCTATGGCGGCGAGGCGACCGAATACGACGTCTATCCGCAAACCCTATGGGAGCCGCTGGGCCCGCCTGCCGCTGATGGTGGGCGCTGCCCCGAACCTGCCCGAGAGCGAAATCCTGTTCGCCGGCGGCGCTGGGCTACCGCGATAAACATTAGTCATCCTCGGGATACGTAGCAGGTCCGAGAATGACGGAGATTATTCGCCCATCAAGACCAGATCATCCCGATGCACCAGCACGCTGCGGCCGCGATAGCCGAGCACCGCCTCGATAGCGTCCGACTTCCAACCCTGGATCAACGCCGCGTCCTTCGCCCCGTAGGACGCGAGGCCCTTGGCTATGGCGCGGCCCGCCGCATCCTTGATCAAGACGGCGTCGCCCTTGTCAAAGCCCCCCTCCACGCCGCGCACCCCGGCGGGCAGGAGGCTCTTGCCGCTCCTCAGGGCCGCCGCGGCGCCCGCATCCACCACCAGCGCGCCCTGGGGTGAAAGCGATCCGGCGATCCACTGTTTGTAGGCGGCGGCGAGCTTTGTGGCCATGCCGCCTGTGCCGACCCCAGCCGAGGCGTT
>CAXTHJ010000092.1:0-9410 GCA_964243985.1 uncultured Caulobacteraceae bacterium
GCATACAGCGGCCCACCTGATGAGCGCCAGCGACGCGTTTGTTCAAGGGCGCAAGCTTCTGGCGGAATTCAACGGGTTCTACGCCGGGGCAGGGCTCCTGGTCGTGGGCGTCGCGGTGCTGATCTGGAGTGCGGCGTTCGCGGGGGTGCGGCGCTGGACAGCGTGGGGCGCCTGCCTGGTGGTCGGGCTCCTCAGCAGCCTTGGCGGCTTCGACCCCTTCGCCCTGGTCCTCGGCGCCCTTGCGGCGGCTCTGGCGGCGGGAGTAATGGGTCGGCCGCTGAAGCCCTGGAGCGGGTGGTTTGGGGTGATGCTGATGGGGCTGGTCCTCACCTTTGCCCTTCAGGCCTTGAGCCCGCCCTTCACCATCGCCCTCATTATTCCGGTCGCGCTCGGCGCCTTGGCCATGGCGGCGACAGCGTCGTTCGGGCGCGGACGGTTCGAGGGGCGCCTATCCATCGGCGCGGCCCTGATCGCGGGCTTGATTGTGACGGCGCAGGCAGGGCATCTGGCGACGCCGGTGTTCACAGGCGTGGCGGCCCTCGCGCCCGAAGCCTTGGCGGCTATGCCCTTCCTCGCCGCCTTCGCCCTCTACCCGTTGCTAAGCAGGGCGTCGGGACCGGTCAGCCGCGCCCTCTCCGCCAGCGCCGCGATCCTGGGCGTGGCGATCCTCGCGGTCGTCGCCGTGCGTGATCCCGCTACAGCCCGGACGCCCCGCCCGGTGCAGGCCTTCTATCTCTACGACGCGGGGACGGAGAAAGCATGGCGCGCCAGCACCCTGGAGCGGCTGGACGGGTGGTCCAAAGCCGCGCTGGGGCCTGGGCCGATCCGGCGCGAGGACCTGGCGCCCGCCCTCGGCCGGCCCTGGCTTGCTCCGGCCAAGGCCGCCGCATTGACGCGGCCTGCGTTCACCGAGGCCAGCGCGCCCGGGCTGGGCGGGCGAGCCGTCACCCTCACCATCGCGCCTCACAACGGCGGGCGGGAGCTTCGCCTCTATCTGCAACCCTCCCGGCCGATCGCCGACGTTCGCATCGACGGACGCCCGACCGAACTTGCGCCAGCTCCGGGCCGCTGGGCCCTGCTGCGCTGGGAGGCGCCGGCGGGGCCTGTGACCCTGACCTTTCTCGCCAAGGGGAGCGGCGCCCTCGATCTCCGCTACGAGGAGATCACCGACGGCTGGCCGGCCAGCGTCTCCGCGCCGCCCAAGCCCGCCGACGCTATGCCCTGGGGGCTGTCGGATAAGACCGTGCTGCTGGATCGGCATGAGGCGCGGTGGTGATCACGTCCGTTAGTCATCCTCGGGGCGCCGTAGCCAAGCCCGAGGATCCACCAGCGAGACGCTTGGAAACGCCGGGTTCTCGGGTCGGCTGAGGCGACCCAGCACCGTCTTCGGATCGCCCGGCCTCTTGGGCATGCGAGATCACAGGACGTCGATGGGCGAGCCGAGGTCCCGCACCTGAAGCCCCGCCTTCGCCCGCACGGTTGAGGCGCGCCCGTCGCAGCCGATCACGAGGTCGGCGTGGATTTCAAGCGGACCGTCAGGCGTCGGGCCGGCCACGCCGACGACACGTCCACCCTCCTCGATCAGGTCTGTCACCTCGGCGTTCATCATCACCGTCTGGGACGGATACGCCTTGGCCTTCTCCGCCAGGAATTCAGGAAATCCCATTGCGGCATAGTCGCCAAGACCTTGTTGGAACCTTATATACGTGTGACGTCCGTCACCTTGAAGCTATCGTCCGCCACCTCGGCGGCGCATAAAAGGAGGGGCCGTCTACCGCATGCCGCGCATCGTGCCCGCGTCCTTGCCGCGAAGGTCGAGCTTGGCGTTCTGGCTGGGGTCAACGCTCTCTTCGGCGGCGTGGTTCAAGAGGGCGTCGATGTGCGCTTTCTGGGTGTTGAAGGCGGCGAGTTCGCGGCCGCCAAGCGCGGTGCCTTGCGGCACCTTGGCGCTGATGGGGTTCAGCTTCTCATCGCCCTTCATCACCTCGTAGTGCAGGTGCGGGCCGGTGGACATGCCGGTGGAGCCGACGTAGGCGACCACCTGCCCCTGCGCCACCTTTTGGCCCACGCGCAGGCCGTTCGCATAGGCCGAGAGGTGGCCGTAGCCGGTGGACCAGCCGCCCTGATGCTCGATCTTCAGCCAGTGGCCATAGCCGCCGGCCCAGCGCACCTCCTTCACGACGCCCGTGCCGGCCGCATAGACCGGGGTGCCCACCGGCGCGCCGAAATCGATGCCCTGGTGCATGCGGGTGTAGCCCAAGAGCGGGTGCATCCGCATGCCGAAGCCGGAGGTGATGCGGACGCTGTCCACTGGGGTCCGCAGCAGGAAGCCTTTGATATTCTTGCCGAGTTCGTCGAAGTAGTCGGTCTTGCCATCGTTGTCGAAGCGGTAGAAGCGGGTGGTCTGGCCCTTGGCGGCGACCTCGGCGTAGAGCAGATCGCCGGTGGAGACGGTGCGGCCGCTCTCGGTCACCTTGCGGTCGAACACCAGCTTGAACTGGTCGGAGGGGTGGATTTCGCGGGCGAAGTCGATCTTGTGACTGAACAGCTTGGCGGCTTCGGTAACCAGGCGGCTATCGGCGCCGGCCTTCACCGCGCTCTCGTAGAGCGAGCCCTGCATATGACCCTCCGCCACCGTAGTCTCGTCGGAGACCTTCTCCTCCAGCTCGCGCAGCTTCAGCGCGCCGTCGAAGGTGCGCGACAGGGTGATGGTGGAAGCCGGGCCAGTCTTCATGGAAAGGCCGATCAGCCGCGCAGGACCGCGCTGGCCGCGGGGATGGGCGATGGCGGCCTGGAAGGCCATGCCGGCCTTGATGTGGACGGTGTCGAGCGCGCTCCCAAGCATGGCCACCACGGCCTTGGCCTCTTCGGCGGCGACACCGGTGCGCTGCACGGCCGCCTGCAGCGTCTCGCCTGACAGCACCTTGACCGACAGGGAGACGGGGGCGGCGAGGCCGGCGCGCTTGACGGCGCCGGCCAGGGCCTGGTGCTCCAGCGCCTTGGCCTCAGCGACCGAGAGCGCCTTGGGACCTTCGGAGGACCTGTGTTCGACCAGCGCGGTGATCCCGATCCCTGCGCCTGCGGCGACGATAACAGCCGCTGCGCCCATGAGGCTTTTGGCGGTGCGGGCCGGCAGGTTGCGCGGATCGAATGCGGGCATGAATCCCCTCGGGATGAGCGCGGCGCGGCGTTAAAGCCGCCGTACGGCGCGATTGGATCACAGCGCGGGACTCCGTCCCCGGATGAACCACGCAGGCGGTGTTTTGCAATCTGGAGACCGGATATCAAGGTAAATCAACGGCCAAGCCCGGGCCCCGACCCGGACCGCGGCGTTCGGCCGCACAAATTTTAGGCTCACGGTTAAGCTGCCTGAAGCTTGAGCATTCGATCCAGGCACGGAACCCGACAAGTTCCCCTCCCCGACGTGCTGGCGACAGCGTAGGGTGGGCCGCGTCAGCGGAGAGTCTTCATGAGCGGCCAGCGTCCTTCGATCGGCATCGTGCTGTTGCTGGCCGTGCTGGGCCTTCTGCTCCTGCTGTCGGGCTACGGCGTGTTCGTGGCGTTCAAGATCGGCGGCGCCACGCACATGAGCGTCCACGGCTATGTGGCGCTCGGCCTGGCGGTGGTGCTGACGCTCCTGCTCGGCGGCGGCTTGATGTGGCTGGCGTTCTACTCCGACCGGCATGGGTACGACGCCGATCAGGGGCGAGACAGTTAGGCCCCCCGTCCATCTCCGCGCGGGTCCGGCCCCACATAGTCCAGCGTCACGTTCCGCACATCGATCACCCGCTTGCCGGCGTCCTCGAAGGAGACGGTGGCGCGATAGTCGTCGATGGACTGCACCTGGCCGACGCCCCAGTCGGGCTTTGCGGGGTGGCGCACGAGGACGCCGGGTTCGAGGAAGGCTTCGATCATCTCCCAATCCTGCCACGAAGCTAGGACTCATTCGAGCGTTAAGGAAAAAGAGCTTTTCAGCGCCCATCAATCGCGCGAGTTTCTGGCATGACCGCCCCAGATGAGCCCGCCGCGATGACCGATCCCGCCTCCGTCCTCACCTGGTCCAACATCCTGGACTCGGGCCCCGAAGCCGCGCCGGCCACGGAGCCCGTGGGCGGGGCGGAGCTGGCGGCGATCCTGGCGGGGCGCATGTGTCACGACTTCATCAGCCCGGCCAGCGCCATCGTCTCCGGCGTGGATTTGCTGGATGACCCCACGGCGCAGGACATGCGCGAAGACGCCATGAAGCTGATCGAGACCTCCGCCAAGAAGCTGGTGGCGCTCCTGGCCTTCACCCGGGTGGCGTTCGGCGGCTCCTCCACGGCCGAGAGCTTCGACGTACGGGAACTGGAAAAGCTCACCCTCGGCATCTACGAGCATGTTAGGCCAAATCTCGACTGGAGCGTCTCTTTGGAGAGCGTCTCCAAGCCCTGCGCCCGCGCGCTGTTGAACCTCGCCCAGATCGGCGCCAGCGCGCTCCCCACCGGCGGCGTTGCTCGCGTGACGGCGTCCCGGCAGGGCGAGGACATCCTGATGTCGGTGGAAGCCTCCGGCCCCCGCGCCCGCATCCGCCCCGAGGTGGTCCGGGGCCTGAAAGGGGAGCCGCAGGGGGAGGGTCTCAGCGGCCATTGGGTGCAGGCCTACTACCTTCACGCCCTTCTGAAAGCGGTCGGCGGCGGCGTGGATCACCACGTGGCGGAGGAGAAGGTGACCCTTCGGGCGCGCTGCCCTGCCGCGGCGTAAAGCTCTCGAAAAATTCCTACGCCCGAACCCCTCCTTAACCTCGATCGTCGATGATCCACACCCTAGCCCGGCCCCTGCGCCGGCCATGCTAAGGATCGGCCCGGTGAAGACCTGCCTTGTCGTCGACGATAACCGCGTGGTGCGGAAGGTGGCGCGCCGCATCCTCGAAGGATTCGCGTTCGAGATCACCGAGGCGGTGGACGGCGTCGAGGCCTTGGCCGCCTGCCGCGCCTTCATGCCCGAGGCGATCCTTCTGGACTGGACCATGCCCCTGATGGACGGGATGGAGTTCCTGGGCCGCCTTCGCGCCGAGCCCGGCGGGGATCAGCCCATCGTCCTATTCTGCTCGGCCGAAACCCATCCGGATCGCATCGCCGAGGCGCTGGACGGCGGCGCCGACGAATACATCATGAAGCCGTTCGACAGCGAGATCATCGAGGCGAAATTCGCCGAGGCGGGCTTGATTTGAGCCCTGCCGACCTCGAATTCCTATGCGCCTTGGTCCGCGCCCGCTCCGGCGTGGTGCTGACCGGCGAGCGCGGCTTCTTCGCCGAAACGCGCCTAAGCCCTCTAGCGCGCCGCGAAGGCGTCGGGTCCACCGCCGACCTGATGCAGCGGATCAAGACCGGGGGCGACGACCGGCTGATGCGCGCCGTGGTCGAAGCCATGATGATTCAGGAGACCGCCTTCTTCCGCGACCGCGCGGTATTCCGCGCCTTGCAGGACAATGTGCTGCCCACCCTGTCCGCGGCGCGGGGCGGCGGTGCGGTGCGGGTTTGGTCGGCGGGTTGCGCCACGGGGCAGGAGCCTTACTCCCTGGCCATGGCGGCGGACGCCGCCTCCACGCCCCTGAACCTCGACATCTTCGCCAGCGACCTCGCCACCGCCGGCCTAGAGAAAGGTGAAAGCGGGCTCTACACCCATTTCGAAGTGCAGCGCGGCCTGCCCATCCGGCGCCTTCTGCATTATTTCGAGCCGGCGGACGACGCCTGGCGTATCTCCTCAAGGCTGCGTCAGGCGGTGCGCTGGCGGCGTCTGAACCTGGTGGACGAGTTCAGCGTGGGGACGCCGTTCGACCTGATCCTCTGTCGCAACGTGGTCGAGACTTTCGATTCGGCGCTGAGGCTGAAAGCCTTGGACCGCCTGATCCGCGCCCTGGCGCCCGATGGCTGGCTGCTCCTGGGCGCCCAAGAAGCCGCGCCGATGGGCTTCGCTGCGGTCGGTGCGGCGGGGCTGTTCCGGCGCAAGCTGGCGGCGGTGGAAGCGGCTTAGATCAAATTATTCGAGGTCATGGGGCTCCTGACGCGACCTTTGCGCATCACGGGTAAAGAATGGGCCGCATCAAACGCCGCTCCGCCTTAAGTCAAGCGCCGCCAACGTTGCGAAGCGCCGCCGCCAAGCCTAATCCAACACCGTGTCTGATCCCCGTCCGTCGTTTTCCCGCGCTCTGATCTGGCGTCTTCAGGCGCTGGGCTTTGATGTGACGAGCGCGGTGGTGCGCTTGTTCCCGGTGGAGTGGGTCTCGGCGCTGGGCGGTTGGGTGTTCCGTTGGCTGGGGCCTCTGACGCCCTCCGCGCGCATCGCCGAGCGCAACATTGACTTGGCCTTTCCGGACCTGACCCCCGTCGCGCGCGCCAAGCTCCTGAGCGACCAGTGGGACAACCTCGGCCGCACCTTCTTTGAGTTTCCCATGACCGATCAGCTCATTCCCGCCAGGGGCCGGGTGGAGGTGGTAGGGCGCGAACGCCTGACAACCATCGCTAAGTCGGGCAAGCCGGCGATCCTGATCTCAGGCCACTTCGCCAACTGGGAGGTAATGGCCGCCGCCATCGTTGACGCCGGAGTGCCCGCGCGCGTGACCTATCGCGCGGCCAATAACCCCTACATTGACCGGCGCATCATCGACGCCCGCGCTCGCTATGGCGTCAAGATGTTCGCCCCCAAGGGCGGCGGCGGATCGAGGGAGCTGATCGAGACCTTGCAAAAGGGCGAATCGGTGACCTTCCTGAACGATCAGAAGTTCAACCAGGGCGTCGCCTCACCCTTCTTCGGGCGGATCGTGCATACGGCTGGCGCCTCCACCCGCATCGCGCTGCGGTTCGATGCGGTGATGCAGCCCATGTCGGTGGAGCGGCTGCCCGGCGCGCGCTTTCGGGTGGTGATCGGCGAGCCCATTGTCCTTGTGAAGACCGGCGATCGCGAGCGAGACGTGGAGGCGGGCGTGCGCCAGATCAACGCCTTCGTGGAAGCCTGCGTGCGCCGTCGCCCGGCCGAGTGGTTCTGGGTGCACAAGCGCTGGCCGCGGGACGAATACGCGAAGGCCGGATGACGAAGACTTAAAAGCCTAAGCCTGGTCCCACTGCAGTTCTTCCGCCTTGCCAGGGAGCGCCTTGGCTTCGCGGCCCTGGTCGGAGGAGCGCAGCCAGGGACCCGGGAAGGCGGGATCGTCGCGGCGGCGGCGGTCGGGGCCGAAATAGGCGGCGGTGCGGACGAACGGGCGCGGGTGATAGATCACCGCCTGGATCCGGTCGAGCACGGCCTTGGCGGTGAGGGGCTTGGCCACGAATTCGGTCACGCCGGCGTCGCGGGCTTCCACCACGCGGGATTTTTCCGAGTGGCCCGTCATCATGATGATGGGCAGGTAGGGGTTCTTGGAATCCGGCGCGTTCCTGACCATGCGGGTGAACTCCACCCCATCCAGCGGAAACATCTGGAAATCCACGATGGCAAGATCGGCCGGCCAGTCGCGAAGGGCCTCCAGCGCCTCGGAGCCGTCGCGGGTCTCGCGCACGTGCTTGACGCCGACGCCCGAAAGCACCGTGGTGACGATGGCGCGCATATGTTGGTTGTCGTCCACCAGCAAAACGCGAAGGGAATCAAAGCCTGTTGACATTCCATCTCCCTAGCTTGGGGCTTCTTCCAAGCCTTGCGTCCCGTTCGGTTAGTAGAAAGCATGAAACGCGTTGCCAAACCCTTACAACCGCTAACCATATACCGGGACTCACCCGATAGGTGCAGATGAGCCGATCATCAAGCTAGGGTCAAGGTTGCAGTCCCGCCACTTCATCCGCCAGCACAGATGCGGCCCGGTAGCCCGGCCTTTCATCCCGACCAACCCTATGGGTTGGCGCTGTGTCACCCGATCCCCCGCCTTCACGTCGATGCGGGACTGGTGAAGGTACATGCTGATCAAGCCCTGGCCATGGTCGATCAGGGTAAGGCCGCCGTCAAGATAGAGGTCCGGCTCGGCCAGCACCACAAGCCCCGGCGCCGGCGCATGGATCGGCGTGCCGGTGGGGGCGGCCAGGTCGACGCCGTAATGCGGGGCCTTGGGCTCGCCGTTCAGCACCCGTTGCACGCCAAAAGGCGAGGTCCTCACCGGATGATCCAAGGGTAGGATGAAGCCGCCCCTGAAATCCTCTATATTGGCGCGGGAGGTGAAGGCCTTGTCCTTCAACTCGCGGTCGGCCTTCTCGCGGGCGATGATGGCGGGATCTGTGGCGGTGACCATCTGCTGCGGCAGACCATCGATCTTCTGGACGTCGTAGGCGACGGGGGCGATGGCGAGCGTTTGTTCGGCCCAGGCGCCGCCCCTATAGACGGCGACGGTGGCGGTCGCCGGCGCGTCCCGGTCGAAGCCGACCACGAACAGGCCGTCAGAAGAGGCCTTGCCCTGAGGCTTGCCGTCCACTGCGATCTCAGCGCCCGGATCGGTCAGGCCGATCAGCACGCCGCCCTGCATCAGCTTGCCGCTGTGGGCGAAGGGGGCTGAAGCCTCCGCGAACGCGCGGGTCGCCGCGGCGCCTAACGCAGCGCCAGCCGCGAGCATCCCTCTGCGGGTCAGGTGGATTTTTGCGCCTCCTGCCACCGCTTCAGCGCCTCGCTCGGGCCGGCGTAGGCCTCTTGAAGTTCCGGACTCCAATAGCGCAGCGCCTCCATGGCGATCTTACTGCCGGAGACGGCGCAGACCACATAGCGGCCAGGCTTCATGACCACGAACTCCCCGTCGCCATAATGCACCACCGCCGGGCCGTCGATATTGCGGTCGAACGCGTTCATAAGCCTAGTTTAGGGTGGGAGACGGCCGGTGGAAAGGTGGCCTTTCCGGTTAGAACAAGTTTCCTTGCGAGCTGGTAGTTGCGGCCGGTCTTAATGAGCGCTTCGTTCCTGGCGCCGCCGCCCCCTCAACGACCGCCCCCCGGTCTCCATCCGCGAACACCAGCTTGACCGGCTCCCCCGCCTTTAGCGCCACTGACGAGCGTACGAGGGCGCCGTCCGCCTGATGCACTCGGGCGAAGCCGCGCTGCAGCGGGCCATTGGGGTCGAAGGAGCGGCGGAGCTGGTCGGTGCGGGCGATCCGGTCGGCCAGCTCGACCAGGCGCCGGTCCGCCGCCGCCTTCAGCCGAACCCCGAACTCGGCCACGCGCTGCGCCTTCAACTGCCGTGGCCGATCCAGCAGGCCCGGGGATAGACGGGAGGATATCCTGACGAGATCGCGCTCGTGGACCGCAGCGTTCCGCTCCAGCGCCGCGCCGAGCCGCCCGGCCGCAAGGTCGAAGCGCTGGCTGGCCAGACCGAGCATGTCCTGCGGTCTCGGCAACCCCCGCGCGGCGGCGGAGAGGCGGGTGCGGCGGACCTCCAGCGCGTGGTTTGTGCAGCGGGCCATGCGC
>CAXTHJ010000093.1:0-9294 GCA_964243985.1 uncultured Caulobacteraceae bacterium
GCCATCCTGATCCTGACCGGCCTCTATGCGCCTCTTAACATCCTCGGGTTCGCCTATCGCGAAATCCGCCAGTCGGTCATCGACATGGAGGCCATGCTGGCGCTGACCGCCAAGGTTCCGGACATCGCCGATGCGCCGGACGCGGTTGACCTGCCCCCTTGCCCCCACGGCCGAGGCGGCGAGGTGCGGTTCGAGGGCGTGTCGTTCCGCCACTCCGCGCGGGTGGAGGGCCTCAGAGACGTCAGCTTCACCGCCGCGCCGGGCTCAACCGTCGCCATCGTCGGGCCTTCGGGCGCCGGCAAATCCACCCTGATCAAGCTCGCCATGCGCCTGATCGACCCGCAGGAGGGCCGCGTGACGCTGGACGGCCAGGACCTGCGCGCCATCACCCAAAGCTCGCTCCGGCGCGCCGTGGCGCTGGTGCCGCAAGACGTCGCCCTGTTCAACGATACGCTTTACGCCAACATCGGCTTTGCCCGCCCGGAGGCGTCGGAGGACGAGGTCTGGGCCGCCGCCGAGGCCGCCGAGCTTGGCTCCTTCATCCGCGCTCTGCCGGACGGCATGGCCACCAAGGTCGGCGAGCGGGGGCTGAAGCTCTCCGGCGGCGAGCGCCAACGGGTCGGCCTAGCGCGGGCTCTCCTGGCCGATCCCCGCGTGCTGATCCTGGACGAAGCCACCTCAGCCCTGGACAGCCGGACCGAGGCGGCGATCCAAGCCACCCTTCGCCGCGCCAAGGCTGGTCGAACCACCCTGATCGTCGCCCACCGCCTCTCCACCGTCGCCGACGCCGACGAGATCCTGGTGATCCGCGCGGGCCGCATCGTTGAACGTGGCCCTCACATCGGCCTGATTGCGCGTGACGGGGAGTACGCGGCGTTGTGGAAAAAGCAGACGCGGGAGGCGTGACTAGACCTCAAGCTCTCCCTGACCGGTGGGCGCGCTTTCCACCTTGGCCTTCTTGAACGCGTTGGCGTCCAGCCACGGCATGTGGGGTTTCTTGCCCTCGAACAGGTCTGTAATGGTGATGATCTGCACCTTGGGATACTCGCCCCATTCGGTCTTGTAGAAGCCGGCCGAGGCGGCGCGCACGATCATCGGCTTAGTGGGCGGGGTGAGGGTTATGAAGACGCCCATCTTGGCCTTCTCGTGCTCCACGGTGGTGATCAGGTCCTTGACCATGGGATCGGAGACGTGGCCGCCGCCCTTCACCGAGACGATGGCCTTCTCGGTGGTCTTGCCGTCGGGCTTGAAGAAGATGTAGCCGTCGACGCCGCCGTCCGCGCCCTTGCGCCCACCCTTGTAGGGCTGGGCTTCGACGAGGCTGAGCGCCCATTTCTGGAACTCGTGTTTGTCGGCGTCGGCCAGCTTCTGCGCGGCGCCGATGTCCTTCGGCACGCCCACCACGTCGTAGCGCGCCATCGGGAAGGCGTCGGTCAGCCGCCGCTGGATCAGGCCGACGGCGAGGTGGGTGACGTCGATGCCGATCCACCGCCGCCCCATCTTCTGCGCCGCATGGATGGTGGTGCCGCAGCCGCAGAAAGGATCGAGCACCAAATACCCTTCCTCTGACGAGGCTTGGATGATGCGTTCCAATAATGCAACGGGCTTTTGTGTGGGATAGCCAAGACGTTCGGGAGACGCAGGTTGGAGCATTGGAATGCGCCAAACATTATCTAAGGTGCGATCTTCTTTAATCTGGTAAATGAGACGGCCGGCTTCGTCGCGCGCATTGACCATCCGGCCTCCAACTTTCTTCCTCACCAACTGCTTGAACGGTGTCCCGCGTTGCTCCTTAAGCTGATGAAAGAAAAAGTTAGAATCTATATCTTTAACGTAGAATAAAATCGTATCTGTTGCTCTTGGAAAGAGTTTCTTCCTAGAATCGTGCATTTTGTTGTAGTAGTACCAATATATTTCGTTTCTAAATTGGCCCTTGGCAAAAATTATATCAAGCAATATGCGCAAATAGTGGCTCGCCGTCGGATCGCAGTGCAGATAGAGCGAGCCGGTCGGCTTCAGCACTCGGTGTAGTTCGATCAGCCGCACGGCCATCATCGCCAGATAGGCCATCATATCGTTGGTGCCGAGGAACGATCGCATGGCCAACAACATGTTGGCGGCATCTGAATTGCCGCTCTGCACCACCTCGTCGAAGGCCTTCTCCGCCGAGTGGTTCCAGTGCCAGGTGTCGTCGAACGCCTCAATCTGCGCCGCGCTCTGCTCGCCCGTCGGCGACTTGAATAGGACATTGTAGCTGGCGTTGGAGTTGAACGGCGGGTCGAGGTAGATCAGGTCGACGCTCTCATCCTCGATGTAGTCCCGCAGGATGTCGAGGTTGTCGCCATAGAACAATGTGTTGTTGGAGGGCGTGCGGCGCATTGAGGTCCCGAAGCGAGGCGCCGCAACTATGGCGCGCTTCGCGTGAGGCGCAAATCCGAACTTGTCTTCACGGCGCTATAATCGCTCATCGCCTCGTGCAGCGAGGGCTTGCCCTCTCACGCTTGCCGCGCGTTCAGGGCGTGGCCTATAGAACGCTACCCTCGGAGCTCGCCCGATGCAGTATCTGCACACCATGGTCCGCGTGAAGGACCTCGACGCCGCCCTGGCCTTCTATTGCGGCGGCCTTGGCCTCCAGGAAGTGCGCCGGGTGGAGAACGAGGCGGGCCGCTTCACCCTGGTTTTTCTTTGCGCGCCGGATGATGTGGCGCGCGCCAAGGCCGACGCTGCGCCTCTGGTAGAGCTGACTTACAACTGGACGCCGGAGGACTATCAGGGCGGGCGTAATTTCGGCCATCTGGCCTATGCGGTGGACGACATCTACGCCGCCTGCCGCCGCCTGCAGGACGGGGGCGTAGTCATCAGCCGCCCGCCGCGGGACGGGCGCATGGCCTTCGTTCGTTCGCCGGACGGCATCTCCATCGAGCTTCTGCAGAAGGGCGCGGCTCTGGCGCCGGCCGAGCCCTGGGTCTCCATGCCCAACGCTGGGGCTTGGTAGGCCGTCGCCTTGCCTTTGATCCCGCTCCACGATCCCGCCTTCCGCGTCGTGCTGGACTACGCGGGCGTGGCGGTGTTCGCCGTCACCGGCGCCTTGGCGGCCGCGCGCAAAAAGTACGACATCGTCACCTTCGCCTTTTTCGCCTCGGTCACGGGGATCGGCGGCGGCACGTTGCGGGATCTGCTGATCGGCGCGCCGGTGTTCTGGGTGGCGGATGCGCGCTACATCGCGGTCTGCATCGCCGCCGCCGGGGCGGTGTGGGCGGTGGGCGTAAAGACCTGGCGCATGGACGCACTGCTCTGGCTCGACGCCATAGGCCTCGCCGCCTATGCGGTGGTGGGGGCCAGCAAGGCCGCCAGCTACGGCTGCGCGCCGCTGGTGGCGGTGGTGATGGGGGTGCTGTCGGCCAGCTTCGGCGGCATCGTCCGCGACGTGCTTGCCGGGGAGCCCAGCGTGCTCCTGAGGAAGGAAATCTATGTCACCGCCGCGGTGGTGGGCGCCGGACTGTTCGTGCTGCTGCGCCTGATCGGCGTGCCTGAGCCGTGGGCGGGGGCGTTTGGCGCGGCCGCCGGCTTTGCGCTGCGCGCCGGCGCGCTCCACCGCGGCTGGGCTCTGCCGGACTTCGCTGCACCGGATGAGGCGAACGGTCCGCCAGATTAACAAGGGAAGGAGTGGCTCCGCGGGTAGGATTCGAACCTACGACCAGCCGGTTAACAGCCGGCTGCTCTACCACTGAGCTACCGCGGATCAGGCGCTCACTTAGAGAGCGGGGGCTATACAGGCCGTATCGCCATGGCGCAAGCGAGGCCCGTGTCACAGGCGCCGGCCTGTCATAAAAAGCCCGGCGGAAGCCGGGCCGGTAAAGTTTGGCGATGATGAGCGTCTCGACCAATGAGACAGATCATGGTCCGCTTTTTAAGGTTAACCGCAGCTTAACAGAGAATTTCTTCTAAAAACGCCGCCTAAGGGTTGTAAATCAATCCAAAAATAACGCTGCTACTGTAGGGTTTGCCGATGAGGAGTTGGCGATGATTGAGACTCTGCTGGAACGGCCGACCACCGCCAATGTGCGCCTGCCGCAAAACGTGGCTGAGGCGTTTACCACTTTTCGCGCCGAGCTTTTAGGCCGCAGCCAAATCGTTTGGGGCGAGCATTGTTCAGAGTGCGCCTACCCCGCCTGCTACGCCCACTGCGCCTTCTTCACGCCGCGATCTGATTTCAACTGCCGCCGATTCGAAGCAGGGTTCGAGCCAGTGACCGCCGATCTGGCGCTGCGACGGGTGCGGTTTCGCAAGTGGGGCAAGCTGGAAGGGCGGGGGCCGGCGCGTGTCGCGCCCGTCAAGGTCGCGGACGGGCGGGACTGGCGAGACGCTCAGGCTTCACGAGCGATCGCCTCGGCCGCCATGCCCTATGCGGTAAAGCATCACCTCGCTTGGCGCTGGAATATGCACAAGCGAGCGGCCTCCACGCGAGAGACAGAGCTGGCGGCCGACGCCTTTGTCGTAGAGGTCTGGGCCTCTGACGGTAAACCTCATCCATTCACACTCACCATTCTCAACGCCGGCGATCACGGCGGTCGGCTGTTTCAAACGCGGTTCGAGGCGGGACCGGACTACCGCCGCCTGACGGTTCCCGCCGCCGAGATCGCCGCTCAAGTCGATCTTGCCGCGCCCTATCTCGTACAGATCGAGCCGGTGGGGGAGGCGGAAGGCGTGGAGGTGGTGTTCGGCCTTTGCGATTTCGTCACCCTGCGCCAACGTGCAGTGACAGCCGCCGACGACCCAACCGGCGCCGTCAAGCCCGCCAAGGTGGTGGTGTGGGACCTGGACGAGACCCTATGGAGCGGCGTTCTGGCGGAGGACGGCGTGGACGGCGTCCGCCTGCGCCCCGAAGCGGTCGCCGCCATTAGCGTTCTGGATGAGCGCGGCGTGCTGCAATCTGTCGCCAGCAAGAACAATGCACCCGAAGCGCTCGCGGCGCTTCGGGCGTTCGGCCTGGATCACTATTTCCTGCATCCGCAAATTCACTGGAATCCAAAGAGCGGGTCGATCGCCGCGCTGGCGAAGACGCTGAACCTTGGCCTCGATAGCTTCGTCTTTATTGACGACCAGCCGTTCGAGCGAGGCGAGGTGGAGGCGGCGTATCCGATGGTCCGCACCCTGCCGCATACCGCTGCGGCCGCGCTGGCGACACACCCTTGGTTCGACCTGCCGGTGACGGGCGAGAGCCGCCAGCGCCGCGCGCTTTACCAGGAGGAGGGGCAGCGGGCGCAGGCGTTTGAAACTGCGGGCGCCGATTACGCCAGCTTCCTGCGCGCCTCCGACATCAAACTCTCGGTCGATCCCCTGTCGCCAGCGGATGTGGAGCGGGTGTTCGAGCTGTCCCAGCGCACTAATCAGCTGAACTTCACCGGCCGCAAATATGCTCGGGAGGAGGTGCAGGCGCTGCTCTCCTCCGCCACTGGAGAGGTGGGTCTGTGTCTGCGCTGCAGCGACCGATTCGGAGACTATGGCTTGATCGGGTTCGTCGTGGTCGATTTCGCCCAGGGCCTGGTGAGCGAGCTCTTTATGAGTTGCCGGGTGCAGAGGAAGCGGGTGGAGCAGGCCTTCGTCGCCTGGCTTGCCGCGGAGATGATGCAACGCGGGGAGACCGTGATGCGCGTCGTCTATACGCCCACCGGCCGCAACGGCGCGGCGCTGGAGACGCTTGAGACCTTGGGTTTCGCGCCGAACGACCGCGGCGTCTGGAGCCGCTTCGTCGCCGAGCCCATCCCCGAATCGGACATCGTCGCCATACTTGCCCCGCCTCCAACCAAGGCTGCCGTTAGGGCTGCCGCCAAGGCCGCCTGAGGACTTGTGATGAGCTTGATGGAAAAGCTGAACCGCCAGATCACGCACCGCCTGCCCATGAAGCCGGTGCGAAGTCGCCTATCCGCGCCGGTGGCCAGCATCACCTTCGACGATTTTCCCAAGTCCGCTTGGACGCGGGGCGGGGACATTCTGGCTCAGCGGGACGTTCGCGCCACCTACTACGTGTCCGGCGGCTTCAATGGCCGGACCGAGGACGGGCTGCGCTATTTCGATGAGCACGATCTGCCGCAAATCGTCGCCGCAGGACACGAGGTCGGCTGCCATACCTTCTCGCACGACAAGGGACCGGCGGTGGATACAGAACCGCTCATGGACGACGTGGATCGCAACGCCGCCTTCGTGCAGGACGTGCTGGGCGACTATGTGCTGTCCAGTTTCGCCTATCCCTATGGAGAGGCATCGCCGCGCACCAAGCACCAGTTCGGACAGCGTTTCCCCACCAGCCGCGGCATCCGCAAGGGCGTGAACAAGGGGATGATGGACCTGTCGCAACTGAAGGCCGTGGGCATTGAAAAGTGGTGGTGGACGCCGGGCTACATCGAGGCGCAGATCGAGGCGGCGAAGGCGCAGAACGGCTGGTTGATCTTCTTCACCCACGACGTCAGCGACGATCCCAGCCCTTACGGCGCGACGCCGCAGATGCTGGAGCACGCCCTGGACGCCTTGAAGGCGGCGGAGATCGAGATTTTGCCGGTCAAGCACGCCCTAGCCAAGGCGATGTTCCACTAGATTAGGGGTTCGATCAGGAGTTCCGAGTATAGTCGACGGCGGACGCCTTGCCGCTCGGCGGGGCTTCTGTTAGCTCACCGGCGTCGCAAGACGCCAAGACGGCCTGGTGGCGGAGTGGTTACGCAACGGACTGCAAATCCGTGTACTCGAGTTCGATTCTCGACCAGGCCTCCAAATCTTAGCGCCTTCCACAGCGGCGGGTTTGTTCGCGGAGCGATGACGCATGACGCTGGATCTGGGCGCGGCCCGCTTGAACATGGTGGAGAACCAGGTTCGCACCAGCGACGTCACCGACTTGTTCATTCAGGACGCCATGCGCGTGGTGGAGCGGGAAAAGCTGTGCCCGCCGGATAAGCGCTATCTGGCCTACGCCGAGGCGCCGGTGGAATATGCGCCCGGCTGGTTCATGATGGAGCCGCGGGATGTGGCCAAGCTGCTGCAGGCGGTCCTGCCGCAGCCGGGTGAGCGCGCCCTGGCCATCGCCGCGCCGTATGCGGCGGCGGTGATGCGCGAGATCGGCCTCGTGGTGACCGAGCTTAAGGCCGGCGATGATCTGCAAACCGCGCCGGCGGGCGGTCCCTACGACCTCATCATCTGCGAAGGCGCGGTGACGCAGACGCCGGAAACCTGGCGCGAGGCGCTGGACACCGGCGGGCGGCTCGGCGTTGTGGAGCGTCGGGGCCCCGTGGGCAAGGCGTTCCTGCACGTCTGCGGCGACGACGGCCTTGTGGCCAAGCGCGAGGTGTTCGATTCCACTCCGCCCATGCTGCCGGGCTATGAACGGGCGCCGAGCTTCGCCTTTTGACGCGACCCAACTGACCCAGCCTTGAGGCCCTTGCGTGAACAAAGCTTAACTAGCGGGCTCCTGGGGCCGCAGCCATAAGGTCTCTCTGTCGCGTCGCGGCGTGGGGACCCTCAATGACGATATCTCGTCGATCCATAGTCTTGGCCGCCGTAAGCGGCGCCGCCGTTCTTTCCGGTTTCGGCCTTAACGCATCCGCTCACGCCGAGACCTTGGCCGACGCCATCGCCATGGCCTACCAGTCAAACCCGACCTTGCAGGGGCAAAGGGCGCAGCAGCGGGCGCTGGACGAAACCTATGTGGTTGCGCGCACGGGCTTTCGGCCGACGGCCAGCGCCTCCGGCTCCGCGGAGTATGAGCGCGAGGATTTCGGCGCCGAAGGCGGCTCGGCGACCACGCCCTCTGGCGCCTTCGTCCTCAGCCAGGGCAGCGGCCACTTCGACGCCAACTCCGGCGGGGCGCAGATCACCGTCACCCAGCCCCTCTATACCGGCGGGCGCACCGAATTTGGCGTGCAGGCGGCGGAGGCCAGCGTGCTGGCCGGCCGGGAGGGCCTGCGCTCCACCGAATCAAGCGTGTTGCAAAGCGTGATCCAGGCCTACGAGGACGTGCGGCGGGATCAGCAGATCGTCGAAATCCGCCGGAACAACGTGGACGTGCTGGCCAGCCAGCTGGACGAGACCAACACCAAGTTCCAGGTGGGCCAAGTCACCCGTACGGACACCGCTCAGGCCGAGGCGCAGCTGGCCGCCGCCCGCGCCCTCCTGACCTCCGCTCAGGCGCAGCTGCAGATCAGCCGCGCGGAATACACCGCCGCGGTGGGCCAGAACCCCGGCGATCTCGCGCCCGAGCCGGACCTGCCCGGCGTTCCGGCCACGGTGGACCAGGCGTTCGACGCAGGGGAGGCGGAGAACCCGACCCTGAAACGGGCGGTGATCACCGAACAGTCATCCCGCGCCAAGGTGGCGCAGGCCCGCGCGGCGAACCGCCCCACCATCGCCCTGCAGGGAGGCCTCGGCTACAGCGGCGTGATCGATCCCCTGAACACCCGCGATTTCGATCGCCAGATCACGGCTATGGCCACCTTCACCCAGCCGATCTTCACCGGGGGCCTCAACGCCTCCAACATCCGTTCGGCGCTGGAGCAGAACAACGTCGACCGCGTGGGGATCGAAGCCGCGCGCCGCCAAGTGGTGCAGGGCGTCTCCCAGGCCTGGAACACCATGGCCGCCTCCCACGCCAACACCGGCTCAGACGAGGAACAGGTGCGCGCCGCCCGTGTGGCGTTCGAGGGCTCGCAGGCTGAGTATCGTGCTGGCCTTCGCACCACCCTCGATGTCTTGATCACGCAGGAGAATTTGCGTGACGCCGAGCTCTCCCTGGTACAGGCGCGCCACGATGAATATGTGGCAGAAGCCAATCTGCTTCAGGCCATGGGCCGGCTGGAGGCGCGCACACTGGTGAAGGGCGTCGATCTCTACGATCCGGCCAGGTCGTTCAATAAGGTCAAGCGTATCGGCGCCGTGCCGTGGGAGAGCCTGGTGGAGAAGCTGGATACCTTCGGCGCGCCGGCGGATCGGCCCGCGCCGAACAAGCCGGACAAGACCGAGACGCCTATGGAGGGAGCCGTCGTCATGATTCCCGCCGATCATCCGCTTCCGGCGCACCAGCCGCTCTCCACCGAGCAGCCCACCAACCCCGCGCCCAATTCGCCGCAGCCCTGATACACCTAAGCTTACGGCCGATGCTGCAAAGGAAATTGCGCGATCTTCCATAGGCACGTAGGGTAGAGCACTATCGACCTCAGCAGACGGCCCGACATGTCCGATCCTACCGCGCAAGAACCGACGATGGAGGAAATCCTGGCCTCCATCCGCCGCATCATTTCGGAGGATGAC
>CAXTHJ010000094.1:0-9155 GCA_964243985.1 uncultured Caulobacteraceae bacterium
GTCGTCCACCGGGACACCGAGCTTCCTGGCGGCGGCGCGGAGGGCGAACAGGCGCTCCTCCGCCTTGTCGAGGCGGCCCGGTTCGAAGTCAAAGGCCTCGGCGGCGGCGTCGATGGCAGCCAGAGCCTCGGTTCCTTCGGTGAGGGTGCGGTCCACGGCGTCAGCGGCGAGGGTCAGGCGCTTTAATACGGCGTTGTTCGCCCCCGCCCCGGCCTGCACCGCCCGGTCCCGCGCCCGCTCCAGCGCGCGGAACGCCTGGGCCAGGGTGTTGGAGAGGCGGTCGCCGCCCAGCGCCTCGCGCGCGGTGGTGATGTCGTCCAGCGCCTTTTCCGAGGCGCCGAGCAGCGCCCGTTCCTCCGCCAACGCGGTTTCTTCACCCTGCCGGGGGTTAAGCCGGTCGAGTTCCGCCAGGCGGGCGGAAAGCTCCTCAGTATCGGCGGCGACCTTCGCTGTCCGGTCGTGCAGGACAGCGGCGCGGTCGCGTGCGGCGGTGAACGTGCGCCACGCCTCCGCGGTCGCCGCAGCGGCTGGCGCGACGTCGCCGTAAGCGTCCAGCAGGGGTCGGTGGGTGCGGGGATCGAGCAGGCCGACGGTCTCGTGCTGGCCATGCACCTCGATCAGCATGGCGCCCACCTCGCGCATCACCGCCACGCTGGCGGGCTGGTCGTTGATGAAGGCTCGGGAACGCCCGTCGGCGGAAAGCTGGCGACGCAGCATCAGGGGCTCTGATGGATCGGCGGCGAACCCGCGCTCCTCCAGAAACGCCCAGACGGGATGATCGGGCGCAGGCGAGAAGCTGGCGCCGGCCAAGGCTTGAGCCGCGCCCCGCCGCACCAAGCCTGCATCGGCACGCTGGCCAAGGGCGAGACCCAGGGCGTCCAGCACGATGGATTTGCCCGCTCCGGTCTCGCCGGTGAGCACGGTCAGGCCGGGGCCGACGTCGAGGTCCAGCGCCTCGATCAGCACTACATCCTTGATGGTCAGCCCGATCAGCATCGGCGCGACTTTAGCACGCCGAATCGAACTCCGCGTCAGCCGTGACCCAGCTGGTTCAGAATGGTCCGGCGTTTTTCCTTGGGCGGGATCATCGGCTTCAGACCCTTGGCGGTCAAAAGGGTGTAGGCGTCGTAATACCAGCGGTCGCCGGGGTAGTTGTAGCCGAGCACCGCTCCGTCCCGCTTGGCCTCGTCGGTGAGGCCAAGAGCCAGGTAGGCGGTGACCAGGCGATAAAGCGCTTCGGGGGTGTGGCTAGTGGTCTGGTAACGGTCGATCACCGTCTTGAACCGGCCGATGGCGGAGAGCGGGTTGCCCTGACGCAGATAGTATCGGCCGATGGCCATCTCCTTGCCGGCGAGCTGATCACGCACCAGATCGAGCTTTACCTTGGCGTCCACGGCGAATTCGGAGGTGGGATACCGCTTGATCACTTCGCGCAGGCCCGCCTGGGCCTGTTCGGTGGCCGCCTGGTCCCGGCCCACGTCGTTGATCTCTTCGAAGTAGCAGACCGCCTTCAGGTAGAAGGCGTAGGCGGTGGACGGATTGCCGGGATAGAGGGTGATGAAGCGGTCCGAGGTGGCGATGGCGTCCTCGTACTGCTGCGCCTCATAGTGGGCGAACGCGGTCATCAGGATCGAGCGGCGGGCCCATTCCGAATAGGGATGCTGGCGCTCCACCTCGTCGAAATAGCGGATCGCGGCGCCCCACTGATGTTTGTCGAGGGCGTCGGCGCCGGTGGAATAGAGCAGCTCCACCGGGCGTTCCTGATAGGCGAGATCGGTTTTCTTAGGCGCCTTGTGTCCAGCGCAGGCCGACAGGGTCAGGGCCGCCAAAGCCGTCAGGGTCAGGACAAGCGCTGATCGTGCGCGAAGAAAAGAAGGCGACAAACGCTAGTCCCTTGAAAATCGCGGATGCTGATCCGCAAGCCGCCCCGCGCCGCTTCTACACGAGGCGAACCCGGACGCCAACGGCAGGGACGCCGCAGGGGTGGATCCAACGATTAAACCGCCTCGGCCATTTCCGGGGCGAAGCTGCGGATGCGCCAGGCGTTGGGGGTGGCCAACAGCACGCAGCAGAGCTGGTTATTGAGGGCGTGGCCGCCGCGCACGGTCTCAAACCGACCGATCATCGGCGCACCGAGGGTGTAGAGATCGCCTACCGCGTCCAGCGCCTTGTGCTTGACGAACTCCCGCTCCATGCGCAGGCCCTCGGGGTTCAGGATGGCGTCGTTCTCGATCCCCACCGCATTGTCGAGGGAGGCGCCGAGGGCGAGGCCTTGGGCCTGAAGATGCTCCACCTCGTGCATGAAGCCGAAGGTGCGGGCGGCGGCCAATTCCCGGCGGAAGCTATGCTCGGTGATCTCCAGGGCAACGCGCTGGTCGCCGATCACCGGGGTGGCGTAGCGGATCTCAAAGTCCATCTCGAACGCATCGGCGGGAGACAGGGCCGCCATCTTGTCACCGACCTTCACCTCGACCCGCTGGGTGATCTCGATGAAGCGGCGCGGCGCGTCCTGTACCCGCCGGCCGGCGCGATCCAGAAGCTGGACGAAGGGCAGGGCGGAGCCGTCCATGATCGGGCATTCGGGCCCGTCGATCTCCACCAGCACGTTATCGATGCGAAGCGCGGCGAGCGCGGCCATCAGATGCTCGATGGTGGAGACGGTGACGCCGGAGCCGTTGGCGATCTCGGTGTTGAGCTGGGTCTTGGCCACGGCGGAGGCCAGAGCGGAGACGCGATTGTTACGGTCGGTGATGTCGGTGCGGACAAAGACGACGCCGGTGTCCACCGATGCCGGCTTCACCGTGACGCGTGCCTGCTGTCCGCCATGAACGCCGATTCCTGCACACGTCGCAGACCCGGCTAAGGTATGTTGCCACACGTCGAAATGCGCCACGATCTGTCCCCTGCGACGGACGGCCTCAACCGGACGCCTCTCTCGCATCTTGAGGTCATGCGGCTTATGCTGCAACGCCGCAAGACAACTGCTGTTTCGGATTGTTTCGCCCTGATCATGACCAAGACGCCACCGCCGCCCTTTGAATCCATTCACAATTTCAAGAGACAGAAGCAGCCAAACGGCGCTCCATCTAAAACGCCGATCCGGTAAAAAAGGGCCGTTTGTAACCGGTTTGATGCGTCGCTTAGTTGGCGAGGCGACGCAGGAAGGACGGGATCTCCAGATCCTCGTGCGACTCCTGCTGTTCCGGCTCTATTTGCTGCGCTGCGGCTTGTCCGCCGGCCTGGGTGCGCACGGATGCGGGGTAGGCGGCCGGCGCATCATAGCGGGGGCGTCCACCGAAAAGGCTCATCCAGCCCTTCTTCTGCTCCGGCACGCGAGGATCGGGCAGGGGATTGCTCGGAGGCGCGCGGCGGGTCTCGGTGACGGCGGGGCGGGTATAGATGCGGGGCTGCTCGATCACCGGCTCGCGCGGCGGGGGGGCAAGGTAGAGATCGTCGCCGTCTTCCGCCGCCGGATCGACGATGCGGATGGTGCGCGGCGCAGGCTCGGCGAACACGGGTTCCGGCGCTTTGGCGATCACAGGCTCTGGCGCCGGCGCGACGGCGACGGGCTCCAGCGGCAGAGATCGGGTTTGGGGCTGAGCTGCTGGCGCGGCGGCGACCGGTTGCGCCTGCGGCTGAGGCGTCACCACGCGATGCATGGTCTGGGTGACAGGGTGACGGGCCACGGCGGGCTCGATGGCGGCCTGAGCGCCGGCGTCCATGCCGGTGGCGACCACCGAGACGCGGATCTTGCCTTCCAGCGTCGGATCGAACGCCGCGCCGAAGATGATGTTGCCTTCCGGATCAACCTCGGAGGAGATGGCGTTGGCCGCCTCGTCCACTTCCAGCAGAGTCATGTCCGGCCCGCCGGTGACGTTGACCAAGACGGCCTTGGCGCCGCGAAGCGAGACTTCGTCCAGCAGCGGGTTTTGGATGGCGTTGTGTGCGGCCTGCAGCGCGCGGTCTTCGCCGGACGCCTCGCCCGTGCCCATCATCGCCTTGCCCATTTCGGTCATGACGGTGCGGACGTCGGCGAAGTCGAGGTTGATCAGGCCCGGCAGCACCATCAGGTCGGTGATGGAACGCACGCCCGAATGCAGCACCTGGTCGGCCATCTGGAACGCTTCGGCGAAGGTGGTGCGCTCGTTGGCGATACGGAACAGGTTCTGATTAGGGATGACGATCAGAGTATCGACATAGCGTTGCAGTTCGCTAACGCCGGAATCCGCCAAGCGCATACGGTGGCGGCCCTCGAACTGGAACGGCTTGGTGACCACGCCCACCGTCAGGATGCCCCGCTCCCGCGCCGCCTTGGCGATGATCGGCGCGGCGCCGGTGCCGGTGCCGCCGCCCATGCCGGCAGTGATGAACACCATATGCGCGCCTTCGAGATGCTCGAAGATCTCGGGAATCGATTCCTCCGCCGCGCTCATGCCCACTTCGGGATGGGCGCCGGCGCCGAGGCCTTGCGTTGTGGTGACGCCCAGCTGAATGCGCCGGTCAGTGCGGGAGAACTGCAGCTGTTGCGCATCGGTGTTGGCGACGACGAACTCGACGCCTTCGAGGCCCGCCTCGATCATATTGTTCACGGCGTTGCCGCCGGCCCCTCCGACGCCGAAAACGACGATGCGGGGTTTCAGTTCGGTGGCGCGGGGCGCCGAGAGATTGATCGCCATGGGCTTCATGTCCTGACCGGAGGCCTTCTCATCGAATCCCGCGCTGCGCCGTGTGACGAGCGCTTGGGGCGGTTCGATTAAGACGCCGTTATTCTTAAGCCGTGGTTAACCTGAATAGGGCGAGTCGCCCGCGGGTAAAGCGGAGCCATAGCGATTTAGCTGATTCGGCTCAACATTTTCGATTCGTACGCCTCCTGACGATTCGATGAAATGCGTCAAGGTGACTCAAAGGGGAACATGAACGGCCAACGTGATTCCCCCCCCTGGCCAGATCGTGTGTTTGCGCGATACTCAACCTATGGCTCCCGATGAAGCTCCCCTGGAATGGCGTGACGCCGGAGAGGACGAACTCTTCGAGATGGCGATCTTTTATCCACGCGACACCGGCTTGCCGATGACCATCTGGGTCAGCGTTAAAGGTCACGCTAAGCACGACGCGCGGATCAAGGTCTGCATGACTCCCGGAGACCGGATGGACGCGGACAACGCGGCCGTGGTCGCCATAAAGCCCGAGCCACGGCTGATTCACGGCAAGCTTCAGTCGACCGATATGAAGGCCGTCACGCACTGGATCACGCTGAACGCCGAGGTGCTGATCGAATACTGGGATGGGCGGGTAAGCACGGTTGGAATGGTGCGCCAGCTGCAGAAGATTTAGAGCGGCTGGCCAGCGTCTGATCGCCGTCTTAGCTGGCGACAGCGGTGCAGGAGGACTACATCCCCGCCATGCGCACAGACACAGCCCAGCCGATCCGCCTCGCCGACTATCGGCCCCCCGCTTACCTGATCGACACGGTCGAGCTCGACTTCGACCTTCAGCCCAAAACCACGCGGGTCAAGGCCAAGCTCATAGTTCGGCGGAACGGGGCTGAGATCGAGCCGCTGGTTCTGGACGGGGGGCGGCTGAAGCTGATCTCGATCGCCATCGACGGGCGGGCGCTCGATCCCGCCGAGTACGCCGTCACTGACGAGCATCTGACCATCGCCGCACCGCCCGCCCAGTTCGTCCTGCAGACCGAGGTCGAGATCGACCCGCAGGGCAATACGGCGCTGGAGGGCCTCTATATGTCCGGCGGCCGGTTCTGCACCCAGTGCGAGGCGGAAGGGTTCCGCAAGATCACCTATTTCCCCGATCGGCCGGACGTCCTCTCCCGCTACACCGTCAGGATAGAGGCGGATCGCGGCTATCAGCGCCTTCTCTCCAACGGCAACCTGATGGATAGCGGCGAACTGCCGGACGGCCGCCACTACGCCGTCTGGAACGACCCCTTCCCCAAGCCTTGCTATCTCTTCGCACTAGTTGCCGGCGAACTGGACGTCTTGGAAGACAGCCGCGTCACCTCCAGTGGCCGCACCGTCGATCTGAAAATCTACGTCGATCCTGGCCAGGCCGCCCGCGCCGCCTACGCCATGGACAGCCTGAAGCGCTCCATGGCCTGGGACGAAGAGGTGTTCGGCCGCGAGTACGATCTCGATCTCTTCATGATCGTCGCCGTGCGGGACTTCAACATGGGGGCGATGGAGAACAAGGGGCTGAATATCTTTAACTCTTCCCTCGTACTCGCCAATCCCGAGACCGCCACCGATCTCGACTACGAGCGGATCGAGGGCGTGGTGGCGCACGAATATTTCCACAACTGGACCGGCGACCGCATCACCTGCCGCGACTGGTTCCAGCTCTGTCTGAAGGAAGGTCTGACCGTCTTCCGCGACCAGGAGTTCTCCGCCGATATGCGTGGCCACGCGGTGCAGCGGATCAAGGAAGTGAAGACCCTCCGCACCCGCCAGTTCTCCGAAGACGCCGGTCCCCTCGCCCACCCGGTGCGCCCGTCGAGCTATATGAAGATCGACAACTTCTACACCGCCACCATCTACGAGAAGGGCGCGGAGATCATCCGCATGCTGAAGCGCCTGATCGGCGACGAGGCCTTCAAGGCCGCCATGGACCTCTATTTCGAGCGGTGGGACGGGCATGCGACCACGGTCGAGGCCTTCATCGCTTGTTTCGCCGAGACGTCCGGCCGAGACCTCACCCAGTTCTTCACCTGGTACGAACAGGCTGGCACGCCCGCCCTGCACCTCTCCAGCACTTATGACGACGTCGCCGGCGAACTCTTCCTCACCCTGAAGCAATCGACCGCGCCAACCCCCGGCCAGCCGGATAAGAAACCGCTGCCGATCACCATTGATCTCGGCCTCCTCGATGAAGACGGGCGCCCCCAAGGGGATGATCGGCTGATCGTCCTGGAGACCGCAGAGCGCACCATCAGGCTGCCCGCCACATCCCGGCCGGTGATCTCGGCCCTGCGGGGCCTGTCGGCGCCGGTGGTCCTCACCTCAGACGCGCCGGAGAAGGACGCCTACGTGCTGCTGGCCTCCGATCCCGACCCGTTCAACCGCTGGGAGGCGGGGCAGATCCTGGCGCGCGACCTGATCCTGAAGCGCGGGTCCGGCGCGCCGGACGAGGTGGGCGAGGAGCGCTACGCCGAAGCCGTCGGCCGGGCGTTGGACGATCAGGCGGCGGACGAGGCGTTCAAGGCGCTGCTGCTGGCGCTGCCGAGCGAGGCCGATCTGGCGCAGGCGGTCACGCCCGTCGATCCGGCGGCGATCCACGCGGCGCGGGACGCGCTTCGCACCCGACTGGCGGCGCATCTGGAGGGCGTGCTCTACCGGCTGCACACCGGCCTCCACGACCACAGCCCCTTCAGCCCCGACGCCGCCAGCGCAGGCCGCCGCGCCCTTCGCAACGCCGCCATGGAGCTTCTGACCGCCGAACCCACGCCGGACGCCTTCACCCGCGCCAAAGGCCACTTCCAGGGCGCCACCAATATGACCGACATGATCGGGGGGCTGAACGCCCTGATGCTGCTCGGCGGCGAGCCATTCGAGACCGCTTTGGCGGCGTTCTACGAGCAGTGGAAGCATGAGCCCTTGGTGATCGACAAATGGTTCTCCCTGCAGGCCCGCGCGCCGGACCAGGGCGCTCTTGGCCGCGTCATGGGTCTCACCGCTCACCCGGCCTTCGATCAAAAAAACCCCAACCGTCTGCGGTCGCTGGTGCTGACCTTCGCGTCGGGCAATCCGGCGCGGTTCCATGATCCGTCCGGCGCCGGCTATCGCTTCCTGGCCGACCAGATCTTGATGGTGGACGGCTTCAACCCGCAGACCGCCGCCCGGCTGATTGAGCCCTTCGGCGCGTGGAGGCAGTATGAGCCCGGCCTCGGCGCGATGATGAAAGACGAGCTTCAACGCATCGCCAACCACCCTGGCATCTCGAAGAACGTGCTGGAATTGGCGACCAAGGCCGTAGGCGAAGCGGCGCCAGCCGCGACGGATTGAATCAGCCCAAAGCGAACATTTCACGATCCGGCGGGATGACAGCGGCGGCCGTTACGGCTTAGATTCATTTTGGGGAGTCTCGAACAGAGACCCGCTTGGGTTCCGATCTTGAGGGGGAGGCGCCGGCTTTGGCCAGCCGCGCGAAACGGCGCTCCGAAAAAGAAGGAGCTGCAAAGCGCGCTGTAGCGACCGACAGTCCGGCGCTGCCTGTCGCCCTGCGCCTCGCCGTTATCGCCTCTCTGATCCTGATGATCGCCTATACGGTGATGGCGGCGATGCGGGTCACCCAGACCGGTCCAGCTCACGATCCGGCACAGACCGCGGCGGTGAACGACGCCCGTCGAACCGCGCTGTTGAACGCAGGCCTTGTTGCGGCGGGCGCCAACCTTGCGGCGACGCCCGACGAGCCTCTGAGCGCCATCGAACTGGCGCTGAAGGTGGCCAAACCCGCCGCCAAGGGCGGCGCAGTCGTCAGCGGCGAAGACATCGAGGCGGTGGTGGGCGCGGCGTCCAACGCCGACTGGCGGGGGGCGGCCAAAGCGGCGCACAGGCTCCACGCCTCAAGCTGGGGCGGCGCCTTGGGCGAGGCGGGCGCGCGTCTGTCCTATGCGGCCATCCCTGCGCCGGGCGGGCGGACGGGGCAGCGGTATCTGATTGTCGCCGGCGATCCGCCCGCCGCAATCCTGGCCGCGCCCGAGCCCCTCAGCGAGCCGCTGCACATGCTGGAAGGGTTGTTCTCGCTGGTGGCGCCGCTCGTCGTCAGCCTGATCCTGATGCTGGTCCTGGTGCGCCAGACCCGCCAGACCAGCGAAGTGATGCGCGCGCAGATCGATTCGGAGCGGCGCTTCCGCCTCGCGGTGGAGGCGGCGCGCTGCGGCGTTTGGGAATGGCGGCTGGACGACGACACCCTGTTCATGTCCGACGTCATGGGCGCCATGCTCGGCTGGGGCGGCGGCGGCGTGGCGGCGGGCGCCGAAGTGATCGCCCGCATCGCGCCGGAGCATCAGGCGCGGGTGCGCCAGGCGCTGCGAGACGCTCAGACTCTCGGGGGCTTCGACGTCTCCTTCCATATCCCGAGCCCCCTGCCGGGCGCCGGCAAGGGCGGCGCCTGGCTGGATGTGCGAGGCCAGGGGTTTGGGG
>CAXTHJ010000095.1:0-8810 GCA_964243985.1 uncultured Caulobacteraceae bacterium
CAATCGCGCGACGCTTGCATGTGCTGGAGCCTTAAGGTGCGGCCCGCTAGGCTCTGATGGTGAACGCTTCTCTGGAAATCGCCGAGTCGCGCGGGCCGCAAACGCCCGCGCGCGCGCCTATGGCGGACGATGCGGTCTGGCACGTCTTGTGGGCGGTGGGCGCGGCGGTGGTCGGGGCGGGGGTTCTGGCGGCCACGGGAACGCTGCCGGTCCAAGTCTTGCTGGCACTCGTTTTCATGGCTCTTGCTGGGATTATCGGGGCGGCGTGGCGGCCAAAGCGCGCGGAAGCGTTTGCGCTCCTGGTCCTGTGGTCGCTCGGCGCGGCGCTGGCCGCTTGCATCGCCGGCGGGCTCGGCGGGCCTTTGGCGATCCTCTGCATCACGCCGGTCCTGGCGTGCCTGGCCATCGGCGGGCCGTGGCGTGCGGGGGCGGGACTCGCCATCGCCGCCGTTATGTTCTGCGCTCTGGTGGGCGCGCTCCATCTCCTGCCGGGCCTGCCCGCGGAGCCGGCGCGGAGCTGGCTTACCGGCCTGGCCCTCCTCGTCACAGCTGCGGCGGCGGGCGGCGCCCTGCTGGTGGCCCGCCGCAGAGCGGAGGACGAGCAGGAGGAACTGGAGGCCGAGCTGACCGCCTTTCAATCCCTCATGGGCGATCTTCCCGAACTGGCCCTGGCGCTGGGCCCCGACGGCCGCACCGAGGCGGTGTTCGGCCAGCCGCTGGCGGGGCTGGACATGGACGCCCTGCATGTGGATCTCGCCGCCGCCGCCGCTCCCATCGACCGGGCCAAGCTGGAAGCCGCCATCGACGAGGCGCTGCATCAGGGTTCCGCCCAGGCCACCTTCTCCTCCGCCGCCGCGCCGGACGAGCGCATCGTCGCCACCCTGCAGCGGACCGGCACGGGCGGTCTCACCGCCATCCTTCGCAAAGCCCCGCCGCCGGCGCGTGTCATCTCCATGCCGGCCATCGGCCCGGCCATCGCCAAGACCGATGCCCTAGAGGGCGCGGCGGCCGGCGCCGTCTCCACCGAAGTGGCGGAGCGCATCGCCGCCGCTGAAAAGGGCCGCCGAGAGGCCGAGATTGGCCGCGACAAGGCGGAGGCCAACGCCACCGCCCGCGCCCGTTTCCTGGCCAATATGAGCCATGAGCTGCGCACGCCGCTGAACGCCATCATGGGCTTTTCCGACATGATGCGGGCCAAGATGTTCGGTGAACTGCCCCCCAAATATGCCGAATACGCCGAGCTGATCCACGAATCCGGCGGGCATCTTTTGGACCTCATCAACGATGTTCTCGACATGTCCAAGATCGAGGCCCAGCGCTACACCCTCTATCGCGAGGTGTTCGACGTGCGTGACGCCTTGAACGCCGCGTTGCGCCTGATGCGGCTGCAGGCGGACGATGCGGGCGTGAAGCTGCGCGCCGTCTTGCCGCCAGAGCCCCTGATGATCGACGCCGACAAGCGGGCCATCAAGCAGATCGCCCTGAACCTCCTCTCCAACGCCCTGAAGTTCACGCCCAAGGACGGCACGGTGATCCTGAGTTCCCACGCCGCGTCCGGCCTACTGGAGATCGTGGTGGCCGACACCGGCATGGGCATCGCCGCCGAGGACCTGAAGCGCCTCGGCCAACCGTTCGAGCAGGCGGGCGCCGGCGATGACCGGGCGCGGGGGACGGGCCTCGGCCTCTCCCTGGTGGAGGCGTTCGCCAAGCTGCATGGAGGCGCGCTGACCCTGGAAAGCCGCCTCGGCGAAGGCACGGCGGCCACGGTCAGGATGCCGGTGCTGGCGACGACGGCTGAGACGGCTGCGACGGAGCCGGTTCCGGAGGTTGAAACCGCCAAGGTTGACGCTGCGCCAGAAGCTCCGCCGGTGGTTGAGCCTGAGCCCGTACACGCCAAATTTGTAGAAGAGGCTGCTGCTGCGGCGGCTGCGGTGGGAGCTCCGCCCGTAGAGGCTTCACCTGTCGAGCCTGTTGAGCCAACGCCGACCGGCGTCGCCGTCGAAGCGGTTGAATCCGTGACGACCCTTGCGGCCGAGCCGCCGGAGCCGGAGCCTAAACCCGAGCCTGCGCCCCAAGTTGCGCCTTCGCCCAGTATCGGCGATTTAGGCGCTCTGGATTCGCGGGCGGCGGAGCATCACGGCCTTCGCCAGACTGTGTTCAACCTGTTCGCGCCCCGCGGCGACACCCTGCCGACCGACCCGCCGCCCCGCGGCCCGAGTCGCCCCAACAACGGCGGCGTGCGGATATTGCGCTGATCCTTCCTCCCAAGGGGAGAAGGAACGCTACCGCCCAGCCAACAGGAACGCCCTTCCGGCGGCGAAATCGCCCACTTCGATCAGGGCGCTCTCTACCCGCTCGCCCGTCCGCGTGGGATAGACCAGCTCCACCGTCGCGCCTTCCCGGGGATCGAGAGCGGCCAGGGCCTTGGCGGCGTCGGGAGAGAAGCTCGCCATCACGCCCCCCTGCACTCCCGGAGGGAGCAGGCTCACAGACGCCGGGCCGATAGAGCTCGCCAGGAAGGCTTGCGTCAGCCAGCGGGGCGGGATGCAGCCGGCGAGATCGCTGCGGCGCGGATCGATGAAGGCGTCCTGGGCTTTGGCGGGATCGCGCAGGATCAGCCGGGCGGCGGAGGGATAGTCCGCGCCGACGTTTGGGCTTACGGCCACAAGCCCCGCGCCGGCGGCCATGCCGAACACCATGCCGCCTGAGGCCTGCTGCGACAGCCGCCAGCGGGGGCCCGGTACGACCTTACCCTTCGCCACTAGAGGCCAGGGCTTGCGGTCCGCCGCCCACGACGAGAGCGCGCCCGGGAAGCTCATGTCCCGTAGCGCGGCGTAACCGTCGAAGGCCTTGCGAACGCGGCCGGCGGCGGTGGCGAGATCGGGAGAGGTGCAGGGGACGGCGTAGGCCTTCAAGGACGCCCGCGCCTCGATCTGGCGCACGCCGGCCTCCTTGAGCCCGCTGCGGAGCGTTGCGCCTCTGGCCTGCAGGTTCGCGGCGGAGAGGGCGGCGGCGATGTCGGGGTTGAACAGGTGGCAGCGGGCGCCGGCCTGATCCATCAGGGTGCGCTCGTAGAGCAAGGACGCGGCGCTATCGGCCCAGGCGCCGGACGCCGCCAGGAGCGGGAGGGCGGCCAGCGCCATGATCCGGGCGGCGGTCTGCGCAAAGGCGCGCGGCGCCTTAGGGGTCGTCATCTGCGGGTGGTTCCGTATGCTGAGCTTGGCGCGCATCCTAAGGGCGGGCCGTTTCGGTTCGGTTAGCAGCATGATCGTAGCGCGCGCGCTTCTCACAATACCGTCCGCCCTTTTTCGGGGTGCGCGCTAATGCTCCTATCCACAGACATCTGGGTCGGCGCCCTGATCCGGCGGGCGGAGCGGGGCGGCGCCTTTGCGATGGTGGTGAAGAAGGGCGATGCGCGGGCCGGCGCCGTTCTGGTCAAGCTGGTGGACCGGCGGGCGCAGACGGTGCGCCTCTACGCCGAAGCCACCCGCGCCGACGGCGAACGGGTGTGGATGCAGCCCCATCCTGGCGCCGATGAAGCCGCGCTGGACGCCTATGCTGAGCGCGCCCGGCGCATCGACCCCGACCTCTGGGTGGTGGAGATCGAAGATCTGCAGGGCCGGCACTTCCTGACCGAATCCGTGGAGGGGTCGCGCATCGTCCAATGAAATATCAATGCACAGGTTACGATGTCGACTGGCCGACTTGTTTGCTTTTGAAGTGAAACTTTTTTCGGCTACGGACGCTGGTAGATATTACGTCGTAACAGTACCTTAGCCGGGAACGAGCCTCTGTCAGACGCTTCCGTAAAGCCGGCGACCAAGTTCCTGAGAGGCGATGGCGAGGCCGTGGCCCTGATCCAGGCGTTCGACTGGTCCTCAACCGCCCTCGGACCGATCGAGGCCTGGCCGCAAAGCCTGAGGACCGCAACGGGTTTGATCGTTCTTTCGCCGGTGCCCATGGTCATGCTGTGGGGACCCGACGGCTACATGATCTACAACGACGCCTATTCGGTGTTCGCGGGCGGCCGCCATCCAAAGCTTCTCGGCTGCAAGGTGCGGGAGGGCTGGCCCGAGGTCGCCGACTTCAACGACAACGTCATGAAGGTCGGCCTCGCCGGCGGTACTTTAGCCTATAAGGATCAGGAGCTGACGCTCTACCGCAACGGCAGGCCGGAACAGGTCTGGATGAACCTCGACTACTCGCCCGTGCTAGACGAGAGCGGGGAGCCGGCGGGCGTGATCGCCATCGTGGTGGAGACCACCGAGCGGGTGCTGGCCGACCGCCGCAACGCCGCCGAACAGGAGCGCCGCCAGCAGCTTTTCAGCCAAATGCCCGGCTTCGTCGGCGTCCTGTCCGGCCCCGTCCATGTGTTCGAATACGTCAACGAGGCCTATATCCAGATCGGCGGCCCGCGCGACTATGTGGGGCATACGGTGCGCGAGGTGTTTCCCGAACTCGCGGGGCAGGGCTTCTATGAACTGCTGGATCAGGTTTACGCCACCGGCAAGCGCTATACCTCCGACGCCATGCCGATCAAGCTTACCGGCAGGGAGGGCCTGAGCTACCTCGATCTCCTCTACGAGCCGATCCGGGACGAGCGCGGCGCTGTGACCGGCATCTTCGTCGGCGGCTATGACGCCACCAAGGCGCACCGCTCCGCCGCCGCCCTGCGCGAGAGCGAGGCGGAGCTTCGGGCGCTGAACGCCGATCTGGAGCGGCAGGTGATCGAACGCGCCCGGGTGCGGGGCCTCACCTGGCAGATGAGCCCGGACCTGATGGGCGCGCTCAGCCCGGATGGTTATTTCGAGACGTCGAACCCCGCCTGGGCCGCGGTTCTCGGCTGGTCGGAGGCGGAGGTCGCTTCCACGTCTATCTTCGAGTTCCTCCATCCCGACGATGTCGAACGCACTCGGGCGGCCCTCGCGCTGATCCAGCAAGGCCAGCCGGCGATCCGCTTTCCCAACCGTTACCGCACCAAGGACGGGGATTATCGCTGGATCTCCTGGGTAGGCGTTCCGGACGAGGGCACAATCTACTGCACCGGGCGGGATATCACCGAGGAGGTCGCCGCCCAAACTGAGCTGGCCCAGGCGCAGGAAGCTTTGCGCCAGTCGCAGAAGATGGAGGCGGTGGGCCAGCTCACCGGGGGCATCGCCCACGACTTCAACAACCTTCTGGCCGGCATCATCGGCAGCCTGGAACTGGTGGACAAGCGCATGGCCGAGGGGCGGCTCGGCGGGGTGGAGCGGTATATATCCGCCGCGCAGGATTCGGCCCGGCGCGCGGCGAGCCTGACCCAGCGGCTCCTGGCCTTCTCCCGCCGCCAGACCCTGGACCCCAAGCCGATCGAGGTGAACAAGCTCGTTGGCGGCATGGAGGAGCTGATCCGGCGCACGGTCGGCCCAACCATCGTGCTGGAGGTGGTGGGCGCGGGGGGCCTGTGGCTGACGCGGGCGGACGCCTCCCAGCTGGAAAGCGCGCTCCTGAACCTCGCCATCAATGCGCGGGACGCCATGCCCCACGGCGGGCGCATCACCATCGAGACCGCCAACAAGTGGCTGGACGACCGCGCCGCCAAGGAGCGGGAGCTGCCCCCCGGCCAGTATCTATCCATCTGCGTCACCGACACCGGGGAGGGCATGACGGCGGAGGTGAAGGATCGGGCGTTCGACCCCTTCTTCACCACCAAGCCCCTCGGCCAGGGGACGGGCCTTGGCCTGTCCATGATCCACGGCTTCGTGCGCCAGTCGGGCGGTCAGGTTCGCATCTATAGCGAACTCGGCAAAGGCACCACCATGTGCCTCTACCTGCCCCGCTTCATCGGAGAGGCGGAGACCGCCGAGGCTGCGTGCGCCCAGCATTTTCCGGAGGCCGGGCAGGGGGAGACGGTGCTGGTGATCGACGACGAGCCCACCGTGCGGATGCTGATCGTGGAGGTGCTGCAAGAGGCGGGTTTCGCCGTCAGGGAGGCTGAAGACGGGCCGACTGGCCTGAAGGTGCTGCAGTCGGACGCCCGCATCGATCTCCTGGTCACCGACGTGGGCCTGCCCGGCGGTATGAACGGGCGCCAGGTGGCCGACGCCGCCCGCGCCAGCCGTCCGGACCTGAAGGTCCTGTTCGTCACCGGCTACGCCGAGAACGCCGCCGTCGGCAACGGCCTTCTGGCCCCCGGCATGGAGGTGATCACCAAACCCTTCGCCATGACCGACCTTGGCAACAAGGTGCGGGAGATGATCGAGGCTTAAAACGGGTTATCTTTGAAATGAAGGTTGCCGGTTAAGCTAAATTAAAGCCACATAGCACCCGCGAGGGGTTGTTCAGGCCTAGTTCATGGGCGGGACGCCAAAATTCGTGTGTGCTGAAGTCCGCACATCCACCATTGAAGGAGGCTCAAATGTTCAAGAAGGCTTTATTGGCGGCGGTCGCCGTCGGCGCCGCTCTGGCGGCTGTTTCTACGGCTGATGCGGCCGGCGGCTGCGGCCCCGGTTTCCATCGCGGTCCCTATGGCGGCTGCCGTCCCAACGGTGGTCCGGTGTTCGTCGGCCCGGCGCTCGGCGTGTTCTATCCCGGCCGCGGTTATTGGGACGGTCACCGCTACTGGTGGCACCGCAATGCTTGGCACGGCGGCTGGCGCTACTACTAAGGCGCACGGCTCCTTCGGGAGCCTTGTTGAGTACAGCATGGCCCGGCGTCGCTTGAACGAGCGGCGCCGGGCCACTTTATTGAGGTTTATCAGGCTCTTCTGATCGCCACCGCAGCGGCGGCGCCGCGGCTTTCAGCCCCTCCAGCGCCTGCTTGAGCCTGTCCAGAAACACCGTTCGATCGCCGGTCCAGCCGATCGACTCTCCCACATGCACGCAGCAGGTCATGGGCACAGGGACCGTCTCGCCCTTGGGGAGCACGCGGCCGGCGCCCTGGATCCAGATCGGCGTCGTGGGCGTATCGGGCAGCTCGGCCAGAAGGCGGACGATGCCGGTCTTCAGCGGCCCCATCTGATCGCCGCCCGGGCCGCGCGTGCCTTCGGGGAAGAGCACCAGGATATCGCCGTCCTGCAACGCCTCCCGCATGGGGGCCAGGATGTCTGCGCCCGACCACGCCGCGTTCCGGTAGACCGGCACGATGCCGATGATGTGGCGGGAGAACCAGGCGATCAGGGGATTGGCCAGGAAATAGTCCGCCGCCGCCGCCGGGCGCACGCAGCGCAGGGTCCTGGCCGGAAACAGGCAGAGCAGGAGGAAGGTGTCCACGTGGCTGTTGTGGTTGGCGGCGACGATGGCGGGGCCTTTGGTCGGCAGGTGCTCGCGCCCCACCACATCCGCCCCGGTCAGCACGCGCGCGATCGGCCGGAACACCAGCACGATCATAGCCAGCCTCAGCCACTCGAACGGATGTTTGCGCATCGGGCTCAATAGGTCTTCAGGGCGAACAGGGCGATCAGGTGAAAATAGAGCGGGGTGGTGAAGGTCAGGCTGTCGAGCCGGTCCAGCACGCCGCCGTGCCCCGGAATGAAGCCCGAGGTGTCCTTCACCCCGATGTCCCGCTTGATGGCGGAGAAGGTCACATCCCCCGCGAACCCCGCGATGGGCAAGGAGAGGGCGACGATCCAGAGGCCCACGCCGGTCAGCGGCGTATAGATCGGCCCCAGGATCACGATCAGGACGGCGGTCAGCACCCAGCCGCCGATGAAGCCTTCCCAAGTCTTGTTGGGGCTGACCTTGGGCACGATCTTGTGGCGGCCAAAGAGCTTGCCGGTCAGGTATTGGAAGATGTCGTTGGCCTCGGTGGCCACGAGCAGCAGGAACACCAGCCCCGTCGCTCCGGCTTGCGGCGCATCCCAGCGCGGGACCAGCATCAGGAGCGGGATGAAGCCGATGTTGTAGACGCAGGTGACGGTGGACCAGTGGAACACGGCGGTGGAGGTCAGATAGCCTCGCGTCTGTCCGATCACGGCCATGATGAAGGGCGTCGCCAGGAACACCCACACCGGGATGAACACCAGATAGAACATGTAGAGGTGCAGGAAGACGAACGTATAGGAGACCGGAATGGTCAGGTAGGTGAGGGCGATCACCAGCCGGTCTTCCTTCCGCGCCGGGGCGAGAGACAGGAACTCCCGAAGCGCCAGGAAGGAGATCCCCGCGAACAAGACCGTGGTCGCCTGCCAGCCTAGCACCAGCGCGCCGCCCACCAGCAGCACCATCACCCACCAGGAATTGACCCGCTGCTGAAGGTTCTTGAAGTCGGACTTCGGCTTCAGCCGGGGGAGGAGGACGCCGGCGAGCGAGGCCAGGGCCAGCGCCACGACCACCGCGCCGGCCCCGTAGAGCAGGGGGGGCGGGATCTTCATTAGTTGGTCGTGAATCGGCGCAAACATGATGGTCGGAACCTGCCCGCGCAACCTTAGCAAAGTGAGAATGACCGAAGCCGGAGCCGCCGCCAAGTTCGCCCGCTCGACCCTGGTTCACGTCTTCGTGGCGGCGCTGGCCATGGGCGGCTGGGCGGCGTTCGCCAATCATGGCTATGGGACGGGCAGGATGCTGACGGCCGGGGCGGTGCAGGGGGCGCTGTCGGGGACCATCACGCTCCTTCTGAAGCGCAGCCTGGAGGCGATGGCGGCGCGGATCGCCGGGCCGGCGGGCGCGATCGTTCCGCCGCTGATCACCTGCGCCGTGGTGCTCGTGGTGCTGGTCGCCGCACACAGGCTGGTGGGTACGCCTGACATCGCGCGCACCATCGCCGTGCCCTATGCGGTGTCCTCCCTCTACGCCTGGGTCTACAGTGTCGCGCTTTATCGGGGACGGCGGGAC
>CAXTHJ010000096.1:0-8754 GCA_964243985.1 uncultured Caulobacteraceae bacterium
GTGTATGGCGGGGTGGGGCGAAGAAGTCAACCAGAGGCGCGCGTCTCACGCCCCGCCAAGCTTAGTGGTGATAGTAGTGATGATGGTGGCGACGGTGGAAGACGTGATGCACCCTATGGCCGATATCCCGACCGGTGGAGGCGACGGCGTGGCCACCTTCGCGACCCACGTTGGCGACCGCATGGCCTGTAGCACGGCCGGTCTGGGCGACGGCATGGCCAACGCCGCGGCCGGCGTCCTTGGTGGCTTGCACCGGATCGGCGAGGGCGGCGCTTGCGAGGGAGGCGGCGATGATGAGCGAGAGGGCGAGGGTTTTCATAGGGAGCTCCTAAAGCTTATGTCGGGTGGTAAACGCTCAAGCTCGGCATTCGCCTCATCCCCCCAGTGCAAAAGTTGGGCGCGCCTCAGCCCTTCCCGTTCAGAATATCCCTGAGCTTGCCGTTCTCCGGCACCAGAAGCGCATCGTCCAACACCCAGCGCCCCGCCTCGCGGATCAGGAAGAAGCGGCGAAAGCGCCGTTCGCCGCGATTGAAGAAGCTCGCCTCAACGGTGGCTGTATTCTCCTTCGCTCGAACTAGGCGCGGATAAAACTCGGTGATTGCCGGGGCTTCCTGACCGCCAGAGCGCCATTCGAAATCGAGCTTGCGGTCCCGTAGGAGCAGATCCTTCCGCATCAGGAGGCGGAGGTCGCGGGACATGAGGTCTGGCGGCGCCGGACGCGGGATGGCGGCGTAGATGGCCTGCACCGTTTGGAGCGGACCGGGTTTGGGGGGCGGCCCGGCGGCGCAAAGGACCAGCAACCCCAGCAGGAGGAGTCGGCGGTTCATTGCTCGTCACCCTTACTCGCGAGTCGCGCCAAGGTCCGCCCACGACCCCGCACCAGGGCTGTGATGACACCGCGAAACGTCCGCGCCTCCTGATCGGTAAACCGCGCCCGCCCCAGCGCCACGCGGAGGTTTCGCACCATCGAAGGCTTGTTCTCCGGCGGGAAGAAGAAGCCGGAGGTCTCCAGTTCGTCCTCGATCTGCTCGTAGAGGCCGATCATGGCCTCCTGCGTCGCCGGCTCCGCCACGCCAAGGAACTTGGTCGGCGCGACGTCCATCACCGTCAGCCGCCACTCATAGGCTGTGATCGCCACCGCCTGGGCCAGGTTCAACGAGTGGAAGCGCGGGTCCACCGGGATGGTCAGGATGGCGTTGGCGAGCGCCAGGTCGGCGGTCTCGAGCCCCGCCCGCTCGGCGCCGAACAGGAGGCCGACGTTCAGCCCCTGCCCCGCCGCCGCGTTCAAATTCCCTGCCGCCTCCCGCGCAGTCAGCACGGGAAGCTGCGTCTCCCGCGGCCGGGCGGTGGTGGCGTAGAGGAGCTGCAGGTCGCCTACCGCCTCTCCCACCGTGGGATAAACCTTTGCGTTGTCCAGCGGCCAGTCGGCGCCGGATGCACTCGGCCACGCCCGCTCTTGCGGCCAGCCATCCCTCGGCGCCACCAGCCGCAAATCCGACAGGCCGAAGTTGGCCATCACCCGCGCCACCGCGCCGATGTTCTCCGCCAGTTGCGGCTTATCCAGAATGACGGCGGGGGGCCGAAGTTCGCTCATAAAGAGGGTTTCACCCGCTTTGCCCATCGCGCGCAACCGTCTATAGCCTGCCGCCAAACGCGCTTCGGAGCCCCTCTATGTCCAAGATCAAAGTCGCCAACCCCGTCGTCGACATGGACGGGGACGAGATGACCCGCATCATCTGGCAATGGATCAAGGACAAGCTGATCTTTCCGTTCCTGGACCTGGAGCTCGACTACTACGACCTCGGCATGGAACATCGGGACGCCACCGACGACAAGGTGACCATCGACGCCGCCGAAGCCACCAAGCGCCACGGCGTGGCCGTGAAATGCGCCACCATCACGCCCGACGAAGCGCGGGTGAAGGAGTTCAACCTCAAGAAGATGTGGAAGTCGCCCAACGGCACCATCCGCAACATCCTCGGCGGCGTGATCTTCCGCGAGCCGATCATCTGCAGGAACGTGCCGCGCCTGGTCCCCGGCTGGACCCAGCCGATCATCGTCGGCCGCCACGCCTTTGGCGACCAATACCGCGCCACCGACTTCCGCTTTCCCGGCAAGGGCACGCTGACCATCAAGTTCGTGGGCGAGGACGGCGCGGTGATCGAGCACGAGGTGTTCCAGTCCCCCGGATCCGGCGTCGCCATGGCCATGTATAACCTGGACGACTCGATCCGCGATTTCGCCCACGCCTCCTTCGCCTACGGCCTGCAGCGGGGCTATCCGGTCTATCTCTCCACCAAGAACACCATCCTGAAGGCCTACGACGGCCGCTTCAAGGACATCTTCGCCGAGGTGTTCGAGGCCGAATACGCCGACAAGTTCAAGGCCGCCAAGCTCACCTACGAGCACCGCCTGATCGACGACATGGTGGCGGCGGCGCTCAAGTGGTCAGGCGGCTACGTCTGGGCCTGTAAAAACTACGACGGCGACGTGCAGTCCGACATCGTGGCCCAGGGCTACGGCTCCCTCGGCCTGATGACCTCGGTTCTCCTCACCCCCGACGGCAAGACCATGGAGGCGGAAGCCGCCCACGGCACCGTCACCCGCCACTATCGCCAGCATCAGCGGGGCGAGGCCACCTCCACCAATTCTATCGCCTCCATCTTCGCCTGGACGCGGGGCCTGACCCACCGTGCCGAGCTCGACGGCAACCCGGACCTCGCCCATTTCGCGAAAACGCTGGAGACGGTGTGCGTAGACACGGTAGAAAGCGGGTTCATGACCAAGGACCTGGCGCTTCTGGTCGGGGAAAACCAGCGCTGGCTCACCACCGAAGGGTTCCTGGACAAGGTGGCGGACAACCTTACGGCGGCGTTGCGCGTTTAAGCCTCGCCGCCCGGATTGCACGCGGCCCGGGGCTGCCAGAGGGCTGAAATGAGAAACTTCCTGTCGCTGGTCCTGTTGATCGCGGTCATCGTGGTCGGCGCTTACTACGGCTCGCCCTACTACGCGGTGTGGCAGCTGGAGCAGGCGGCCAAGGGCGGCGACGCCCACGCCATCGCCGGCTTCATCGACTTCCCGGCCGTACGCGCCAACCTGTCGCCGAGCCTTTCGGCGACGTTGCAGGCCAACATCGATGCGGAAAAGACCAAGCCCCATTCGATCCTGGACCGCATCGGCATGGCCATTGCGCCCTTGTTCCAAGGCAAGCCCGCCGACACCCTGGTGACGCCGGAGGGCATCGCGGTAATGCTGAAGACCGCCGAGCCGCCTAGCTACGCCAATCCCTTCCACCACGGCCGTGCGCCGGACGCCGCCAACCCCGGCGAGCCCTATACCGTCAGCCAGGACTACATCGACAACGACCTCGACCAATTCCACGCCGCCATCGGCAACAAGCTGAAGCCCGGCGCGGAGGCCCGCATCAAGCTCCTCAGGCGCGGCTTCATGACCTGGAAAGTCACCGACATCGACCTCGACCACAACGCGCCGCTGAAGACCTTCACCAGCACGAGCACCACGACGACGACAAGTTCGAGCAGCAACACCTCGAACTAATCCCAACCCAACTCCGCTTCTCCCCGCGGACACAGGTTTGAGCCGGTAAATGTGCTCTTGAGGTGGGGAGCGGACTGGGCTCAGTGCGCCTTCCTGTAGACACCGTCGGCAATTTGGCTTCCGGAGCCGTCGAAAGAGCACTTTGGTGATTGGCGGACTCGCCAAACCACAGAACTAACTTTTTGAAGCGCGATCTCGCATTGAGGCAGCGAAGTCGTCAGCCTGTAGGTTCCATTAGGTCTCTTATTTGCCATACCGATGATCATGGTTTCGCCAAAATTGGCTCCATCATTATCTGTTCGTCCGTTTGTGATATCTAGGCAGACCAAAGTCCATCCACCCCAGCTTTTCGCAACTTCGAGCTCATTAAGCCGGGTCTCGTTCTGTAGGGCGTAAGGGCCACCACATCCCGGCGCCGGCGGCAGGGTTTCAACGAGCGCATCGGAATAGGCATTTCGAACGCAATCCAAGTCGCTGCACGCTGCCAGAGCTTTGATAAGTGTATCGCTATCGGAGTTTGGTTTGTTGCGCCACGTCGCTTGCAGAACCGCATTGGCCGCCTTGAACTCTGCCGCGTTACATACGTGATGGTTCACCCACCCCGATGTATTCGGGCATGGGCGTGCTGTTTGTTGTGCGGAAAAAGCATGTGCAAGCAGGAGAGCCATCAGCATGGCTTGGAAGGTCGCACTTGTGACTGGCTAATTTGTTAATCGCGCTCAGGATCGAAGGACAACTTTCTCTAAATCAAGTCATCGGTCGCCAAAAACTGGGTCTCCGCGCCCGCGGGGGTGAGCGGAGTGGATGGGTCAGCCCAGCGCCGCCCTCACAGCCGCCACACCCGCCTCCGCCTGCGTTCCATCCGGTGCGCCGCCTTGGGCGAAGTCCGGACGGCCGCCGCCGCCCTGGCCGCCCATGGCGATGACGGCGGCTTTGACGAGGTCGGCGCTGGAGAAGCGGCCCGGGAGGGCGGAGGCGACGGCCACCGCCGCCTTGCCGTCGCTCACGCCCACCACCGCCACCACCTCGGCCTGCTTCTTCAGCTCCTCGATGATGGGGCGGAGCGCCTTGCCGTCGACGCCATCGAGCACCCGGCCTATGAACTTGATCCCGCCGATATCTTCCACCGCCGGAGCCGCCCCCCCTGAACCACCAAGAGCCAGCTTCTTCTTGGCCTCGGCCAGTTCCCGCTCCAGCCGCTTGCGGTCGGCGATCAGGCCCTCCACGCGGGCGGAGACCTCCGCCACCGGAACCTTGAACTCCTGGGCCAGGCCCGTCGCTACGCCCGCCTGATCCAGCAGATAGCGCCGCGCCGCCTCGCCAGTTAGGGCCTCGACACGCCTGATGCCGGAGGCGATGCCGGTCTCGGCCACGATCTTGAAGAGGGCGATGTCGCCCGTGCGGGCCACGTGGGTGCCGCCGCAGAGCTCCACCGAATAGGCACCCTTGCCGGTGAGCGCCCGGCCGAGGGTCAGCACCCGCACGCTGTCGCCGTACTTTTCCCCGAACAGGCCGATGGCGCCCTCCGCGATCGCTTCGTCGGGTGACATGGTCTTGGTTTCGGCGGGGAGGTTCTGGCGGATCACCGCGTTCACCTCCGCCTCCACCCGGTCGAGTTCGTCCGCCGTCAGCGGGCCGCCGTGGGAATAGTCGAAGCGCATCCGCTCGGCGTCCACCATCTGACCCTTCTGCGCCACGTGGCCGCCGAGCACGTTCTTCAGCGCGGCGTGCACCAGGTGGGCGGCGGAGTGGTTGGCGCGCGTGCGGGCGCGGCGGTCGAGATCGAGTTCCAGCCGCACCGGCTGCCCGGGCTTCAGCACGCCGCCGGTGATCTTCAAGGCGTGGGCGAAGAGGTCGCCCGCCTCCTTGGAGAGGGTGATCAGCTCCGCCGCGCCGCCGTCCCATTCCACCAAGCCCGAGACGTCCGACGCCTGCCCGCCGCTCTCCGCATAGAAGGGCGTGCGGTCAAACAGCACCTGCACGGTCTCGCCCGCCTCGGCGTCCTCCACCTCGGCGCCGGCCTTGACGATGGCCAGAGCCGTGCCGGTGACTTCGGAGGCGTCGTAGCCGAGGAACTCGGTCGGGCCGAGGCGTTCGCGCAGCTTCATCCATTCGGCGCCGCCGGCCTTGTCGCCCGAACCGGCCCAGGCGTCCCGCGCCATGGCCTTCTGCTTGGCCATGGCGGCCTCGAAGCCGTCCAGGTTCACGCCGATGTCCTTGGCCCGGAGGGCGTCTTGGGTCAGGTCGAGGGGGAAGCCGTAGGTGTCGTAGAGCTTGAAGGCGGTCTCCCCGTCCAGCATGTCGCCGGATTTTAGCGTGGCGGTGGCTTCATCGAGGAGGATCATGCCGCGGCCAAGGGTGCGGCGGAACCGCTCCTCCTCCTGGCGCAGGGTCTCGGTGATCAGCGCCTCGGCGCGGCGGAGTTCCGGGTAGGCGTCGCCCATTTCCGAAACCAACGTTGGGACCAGCCGCCACAGCAGCGGCTGCTCGGCGCCCAGCAGGTGCGCGTGCCGCATGGCCCGGCGCATGATACGGCGAAGCACGTAGCCCCGGCCCTCGTTGGAGGGCGACACCCCGTCCGCCACCAGGAAGGACGAAGAGCGGAGATGGTCGGCGATCACCCGGTGCGAGGGCTGATGCTCGCCCTCTGCCTTGACGCCCGTGGCCTCCACCGAGGCGGCGATCAGGGTCTTGAAGAGGTCGATGTCGTAGTTGTCGTGCACGCCTTGCAGGACGGCGGTCACCCGCTCCAGCCCCATGCCGGTGTCGATGGACGGCTTGGGCAGGGGTTCGCGCACGCCGTCCGCGAACTGCTCGAACTGCATGAACACCAGGTTCCAGATCTCGATCCAGCGGTCGCCGTCCTCGTCCGGCGAACCAGGCGGCCCGCCGGGGATGTTGGCGCCGTGGTCGTAGAAGATTTCCGAGCACGGCCCGCACGGCCCGGTGTCGCCCATGCTCCAGAAGTTATCGGAGGTACTGATGCGGATGATCTTCTCATCACCGAGCCCCGCGATCTTGCGCCAGAGCGCCGCCGCGTCGTCGTCCTCGTGGTAGACGGTGACGAGCAGTTTCTCCTTCGGAATGGCGAAATCCTTCGTCAGCAGGCCCCAGGCCAGCTCGATCGCCCGCTCCTTGAAATAGTCGCCGAAGGAGAAATTCCCCAGCATCTCAAAAAAGGTGTGGTGGCGCGCCGTGTAGCCGACATTGTCGAGGTCGTTGTGCTTGCCCCCGGCGCGCACGCACTTCTGGGACGAGGTGGCGCGCGGCTCGGCCCGCCTTTCAGCGCCGGTGAAGACGTTCTTGAACGGCACCATGCCGGCGTTGACGAACAGCAGGGTCGGATCGTTCTGCGGCACCAGCGGGGCGGACTGCACCACCTCATGCCCGGCCGTGCCGAAGTAGCTCAGAAACTGGCCGCGAATGTCGTTGAGGCTCGGCATGGAGTGTCCGGATACAGGAAGTCAGCCCGTCATATAGAAAAGCGCGGCGTTTGGGGGAAGCGCGGTGAACGCCAGATGAAATCGTCGCTCAGTCTTCAGCCACGCTCGCGGGCGCACATTGGGTCTGGGTCGCCCACGAGCAGTCCAAGACCCAGGAGAGGTTGATGGAACAGGCGCGTCATTGGAATCTCATCGATCGGCAAGGCATCGCCGAGGGCGATCTGGTCTCGGCCGAGGCAGGCGGCCTGCCCGTCTATCGCGTGCTCGCCTTGCAAGAACGCAGGCTTTGGCTGCGGGAAGAGCGGAGCGGGCGCGACCATATCCTGCCAGCCGACGCTATGCGGTGGAAGCTCGCGGACTGATCGGACCCAGGTCCGATCACACGAAGCTCTGCGATGGGATCAGCCGATCCTGCTTGCCTGCGTCGCAAAGGGCGTAGGAGAAGCCCTGCTGGATCGCCCAGGCGCCCACCTCGCCCATCTTGTTGATGGCGAGAAAGCCGACCTGGATATCCTTCGCCTGAGGCTTCTTCTTCAGGATGCGGGCCACCGCCGCCTTGCACGCCGCCTGCGGGCTCATGCCCTGGCGCATCAGCTCCACCACCAGGAAGGAGCCGACGTTGCGGATCACCTCCTCGCCAACGCCTGTGGAGGTGGCGCCGCCGACCTCGTTGTCCACATAGAGCCCCGCGCCGATGATCGGGCTGTCCCCCACCCGCCCGCGCAGCTTCCACGCCATGCCCGAGGTGGTGCAGGCGCCGGAGATGTCGCTCTTGGCGTCGACGGCCAGCATGCCGATGGTGTCATGGTTGTTCTTGCCGCCGGGCGTGCCCAGCACCGCGCCCTTGCCATAGGTGCCGACCTCGCTGTTGGCGGCGGGGCTGTAACGGGCGGTCTTCAGCCACTCGTGCCAGGCGATCTCGGATTGCGGCGTCAGCAGCGTCTTCTCGAAGGTGAAGCCCTGCTCTACCGCGAACTGCGTGGCGCCGTCGCCCACCAGCAGGACGTGGGGCGTCTTTTCCATCACCGCGCGAGCGACCGAGATGGGATGGGCGATGTGCTCCATGCCGGCCACGGCGCCGCAGCCGCCGGTCTCGTCCATGATGGAAGCGTCGAGCGTCACGTGGCCGTCGCGGTCGGGATAGCCGGCGCGGCCGACGCTGTGGTTCTTCAAATCCTCCTCCGGCACGCGGGCGCCGGCCTCCACCGCATCCAGCGCCCGGCCGCCTTTGGAGAGGATCGCCCACGCCGCCTGATTGGCCACAACGCCGAAGTCCCAAGTGGAGATGACGCAGGGAAGCGAGAGCTTCACCGCCGCCGACGCCGTCTCCGCAGCCACAGCGCCTCCCGCCGCGAGGGCCGCCGCGGATCCCAGAGCCGAAGCCTCAATGAAGGTTCTACGGTTGATCATGACGGCCCCTCGGTTCAAATCCGGCAACCTGCACTAAAGACAGGCTTTGTCCTCACAACAAGCGCGGCGTGCGGCGTGCGCCCAATCCAGGCCCTTTGATGAAAAAACGCCCGCTCCTGGAAGTCTGTGTCGACAGCCCGCAAGGCTTGGCGGCGGCGGTGCGGGGCGGGGCGGATCGGATTGAGCTTTGCGCCGCCCTGGCGCTTTCAGGGCTGACGCCCTCGCCGGTACTGATGGCGTCGGCGCGACAGGTGGAGGTTCCAGTCTACGCTATGATCCGCCCGCGCCCCGGCGATTTTATTTATCGCGAGGCGGAGGTTGAGGCCATGCGGCGGGACATCGA
>CAXTHJ010000097.1:0-8744 GCA_964243985.1 uncultured Caulobacteraceae bacterium
TGAATAAGCTGATCCTCGCCGCCGCCGCTTTGCACTGGGCCTTGTTGGCGTTGCCGGCCTTAGTGCAGTCATAGTTCTTGGCGAAGGAAAGGCCTGGCGCGGCGACGATGGCGAGCGCGGCGGCGGCGAGGATCAGCTTATTCATGTGGCGTTTCTCCGGGATGAGGTCGGTCCCATGTTGCGAGACGCCGTAAGCTTGACCCGTCAGCGCCCGCACGTCCATCGCCGCCGCCTTACAAGATCGCAAACTAGGCCATCACCCTACGCCGTACTGCCCGCCGTTCACCGTCACGGTGGAGCCGGTGGTGAAGCTGGCGTCCTCCCGGGCGAGAAACGCGACGCAGGCGGCGATCTCGCTGGCGTGGCCGAGGCGACCGACCGGGATGGTGGCGACGATCTTTTCCAACACATTGGCGGGCACCCCGGACATCATCTCGGTGTCGATATAGCCCGGCGCCACGCAGTTAACCGTTATGCCCTTGGTGGCGGTCTCCTGCGCCAGCGCCTTGGTGAAGCCGATCACACCGGCCTTGGCGGCGGAATAGTTGGTCTGGCCCATCTGGCCCTTCTGGCCGTTGATGGAGGAGATGTTGATGATGCGGCCGTATCGGCGCTCCCGCATCCCCTCTATCACCTGCCGGCTCATGTTGAAGATGGAGGCGAGGTTGACGAAGATCACCTCGTTCCACTGTTCGGGCGTCATCTTGTGCAGCATGGCGTCGCGAGTGATGCCGGCGTTGTTGACCAGGACGTCAATGGGACCAAGTTCGGCCTCTACTTCTTTGACCGCCCGTTCGCAGTCCTTGAAGTCGCCCACATTACCCTTGACGATCATCACACCGTGGTCCTGGGCGCAAGCTTTGGCGGCCGCTTCGTTTCCGGCGTAGCCCGCCGCCACCTTGAAGCCGTCCTGTTTTAGACGCTCGACGATGGCGAGGCCGATGCCCCGCGTGCCGCCGGTCACCATTGCTACCCGCGCCATACCGTTTCTCCCTCGTTCAAACCGATCTAGCGCCGGCTCCGAGTATTGTTAACGCCCCAGCCGATTTGGAGACTGGCGCCGCTTAATCCCGCTCCACACACAAGGCCACCCCCATCCCGCCGCCGATGCAGAGTGTGGCAAGGCCCTTCTTAGCGCCCGAGGCCTTCATTTCGTGGACTAAGGTGGTGAGGATGCGGGCGCCGGACGCGCCGATGGGGTGGCCGATAGCGATGGCGCCGCCATTAACGTTCACCTTGGTGATGTCGAGGCCGAGCTCCTTCACCACACAAAGGGACTGGGCGGCGAAAGCTTCGTTGGATTCGATCAAATCCAGGTCGCCAACGGTCCAGCCGGCCTTCTCCAACGCCTTCTTCGACGCCGGGATCGGGCCGGTGCCCATGATCTCGGGCGCGACGCCCGCGTTGGCCCAGGAGACGATGCGGGCCAGGGGCTCGATGCCCCGCTTCATGGCCTCCTCGGCGGTCATGAGCACGATGGCGGCGGCGCCGTCGTTGATGCCCGAAGCGTTTGCGGCGGTGACCGAGCCCTCCTTGTTGAAGACAGGCTTCAAGGCGGCCATCGCTTCATAGGTCGCGCCGTGGCGGATGAACTCGTCCTTGTCGACCACCACATCGCCCTTGCGGCCCTTTATGGTGACGGGAACGATCTGGCTGTCGAACCTGCCGGCCTTCTGCGCCGCTTCGGCCTTGTTCTGAGAGGCGACGGCGAACCTATCCTGGTCCTCGCGTGTGATCTGCCAGCGAGACGCGATGTTCTCGGCGGTCTGGCCCATGTGGTAGCCATGGAAGGCGTCCCAGAGGCCGTCCTTGATCATGGTGTCGATGAGCTGCAGGTCGCCCATCTTCTGACCGGCGCGGAGGTTCTGGGCGTGAGGCGCCTGGCTCATGCTCTCCTGCCCGCCGCAGACCACGATCTCCGCGTCGCCCTGCGCGATCTGCTGGTAGCCTAGGGCCACCGATCGAAGCCCGGAACCGCAAAGCTGGTTCAGGGACCAGGCCGGGCTCTCCACGGGGATACCTGCCTTCACCGCCGCTTGCCGCGCCGGACCCTGACCAGCGCCGGCCTGCAGCACTTGGCCAAGGATCACCTCATCAACGTCGGCGGCGTCGATGCCCGCCGCCTTTAGCGCCGCTCGAATGGCGATGGCGCCGAGTTCGTGGGCCGGAAGGCTGGCAAGGGCGCCGTTGAAGGCGCCCACCGGGGTTCTGACGGCGGCGGCGATGACGATCTCAGAGTTGGCGGCGGGCATGACGTTTCCAAAGTCCGTTATAGTTTTTGCGGTGCGGAAACTGGCATAAAGCCCAAGCTTTGGCCATGCGCCCCTTACCGCAGGCGCCCACTAGCGTTTAAATGGATTTCGGCGTTATCGTGCGCTGCAAAAGATCGGCGCTCAAGCCGAAGCTCGGAGGAATGATTTTGGCCGAAGACGCCCCGCCCGACGGCGGCAAACCCCATCCCGAAAAGATTGCGGCCGGAAAACGCAAGGGCAAGGGGGAAGACCGCATCGTCATCAAGAAGTACGCGAACCGGCGGCTCTATAACACCGGCTCCTCCTCCTATGTCACGCTGGAGGACTTGTCGGAGCTGGTGAAATCTGGCGACGACTTCGTGGTCTACGACGCCAAGACAGGAGAGGACATCACCCGCCCGGTCCTGACCCAGATCATCTTCGAGGCGGAGAATTCCGCCACCGGCCAGAACCTCCTGCCGATCCAGTTCCTGCGCCAGTTGATCCGGCTCTATGGCGACCAGATGCAATCCTTCGTGCCGAGCTATCTTGAAATGTCGCTGGACGGCTTCGCCAAGCAGCACGAGCGGATGCGCGAGCAGATGGCGGGCACCTTCGCCGCGACGCCGGGCTTTGGCCTTTTCGATGAGCAGGTGAAGCAGAACCTCGCCCTGTTCGACCGGGCCATCAAGATGTTCACGCCGGGCTTCCCCGCTCGCGCCAATGGGGAGGCCGAGCCTCCGCCGCCTCCTGCCAGCGAGCCCAAGGGGGACGACCTTGCCGACCTCAAGAGCCAGATCGAAGTCATGCGGGCGCAGATCGACAAGCTGGCGTCCTCCAAGGGCTGAATTCTTCGGAAGGTTAACGGCGGTGGCGCCTTCATTGCGAAGGGATTAATTCAGAGCCTGGAGGTGCGCCGAAATGACCCGTTTTTCGCATGATCGCCTGCTTCCCGTTCTCGCCGCCGCCCCTCAAGACAAAGGCTCGCGCGACCAGGACCGGAGCCAGCGCGATCAAGGCGGATCGCGGAGCAGTCGCGCCTTCAGGCCCTCCGATCCCTACGCCGCTCAGCTTCTTGGACAGGACGGCCAACGGCGGGGTCTGCGCGGCGGCGCTCCGGTGCTGGGCGCCGCTCGCTCCGCCTATCTCGACGCGGAATACTCCGGTGAACACGACCGTCGACCGCCCGTCGGCCTGCTCATGAAGAAGGCGATCTGAGCAGCCCCTGGACCGGCGCGTTTCTTGCTTGTGCTGCTGCGACCCTTGGTTCGGAGCATCCCATGGCCGCCCGCTTCACCTTCCGCGCGATCGACGTTTTCGTGGTGGCGCTGATCTTCACCGCCCTGACGTGAGGCGCAATGCGCCCTAACCGTTGATGTCCAGCTGTCGGCGGGACGAGACGATGGTGACAATGAACCCGGCCAGGACGTCCAGCAGCACCATCATCGACAGCAGAAAGAAGGCCGAGGTCGAAAACGCGCGCGAGAGCAAAAACTCGATTAGGCAGACGATGAAGAGGATCATCGACAGCGAGTGGTTGATGATGGCGATCCGCTGACTGGTGGTGGACTTCAAAAGCTCGATGAACAGGATCACCAGGGAGGCGAAGATCATCAGGTCGCCCAAGGTCAGCGCCCAATGCCCGCCGGAGGTCATGGGAATTGAGACCAGAACCCGGGTCATGGCGTCGTTGGCCTCTACCGAGCCGAACCCGCCCGGCAGCATGAAGGCTACCACAAAGTTGTAGAACAAGACCGGCAAGGCCAGGAGCGGCAAGGCTGCGAACATGAGAACCGCTTCCCCCGAAGGCCGGCGCATGGGCCAAAGCAACGGTCGCCCGATTTGAGGCAAAGGGCAAGGCGACGCCCGTCCCCGGAGAATTTTCCAGAAACGGCGCATCGCTTTCACGCCCAAGAAAAAAGCCGCGCCCTCTGCAAGGCGCGGCGTTGAGTCTAGGGAGGAAACGCCCACAAGGGCGACAGCGTCAGGGACGCCGGATATTGTTTTTGTACGCTGCAGCGCAAAAAATGTCAAGGGCGATATTGCGAGTCGCTCGCGCTAATGCTTTTTTGGGTGATGATGGAGGTGTGGCGCCAACGCACTAGCGGGCCACAACGCTTATCTCCGCCGCGGTGCTGTCCAAAAACCGCCCCAGTCGACGGCGATGACGTTGGACATGTACGCCTGTGCGGCTCGCCTTATTGCTGTTGCGACCTTGGCCCTGGCGGGAATCGGATTCGGCGGACCCGCCGACGCTCTGGAACATTCCAGCCTCGGCGACTTCCTGTTCGGCACGACCCGCGCCGCTCCGGCGGCGCCGGCCGTGGCCCGGTATCAGGTGGAGGACGGCGGCGGCAGCTTCGTCCTTGATGTAGCGCCCGGCAAACCGGCTTTCCTGAAATTCGAGGGTAGCGGCGAGATCTGGGCCCTGCGCCCCACCCCTGGGCCTCGCGGCGACATCATCTACAAAAACGACATGGACGAGCCGGTGGTCCGCGCCACCCGCCTCGGCGGCGTGACCGTGTTCACCCAGGACCAGCCCGAAGGGATGCCCGCCGCCTTCATGGGCCAGGCTCAGCCGCCCCGCATGGCGCTGGACATCGGGCCCGAGGCGCTGTGGAACATCTTCGTGCAAGCCAGCGCCCGCGCCAGCCACATGGCCGAGCATCTTGTGGTGTTCGAGGGACCGCAGGACGTCACCGCCGCCACCGCGCCCGTGTTCGCCGACGCGGCGATCCTGACCTCCCAGGCCTTCCTCAAGGTGGGAGCCCGGGGCAAGGCCGGAAAAGTCCTGATCGCCCGCTTCGCCAAGGTGGAGTTCAACGCCGGCAGGGGCGCCGCCGCCTCGGCCAGAGGGCAGGTGGTGAAAATCACCGTTTGTCCGGATCAAGGGATCGCGGGCCGCCCCTCATCGCAACGCATCGCCAGCGTGATCTCGCGGAAGTAGCTAGGCTGGTCGCCGGGCGCGGAGCGCCTGGGCGATGGTGCCGTCGTCGAGCCAGTCCAGCTCACCCCCCACGGGAACCCCCCGCGCCAAACTGGTGACGGAGATGCCCGTAGGCTGCAGCCGCTCCGACAGATAGTGCGCCGTGGTCTGGCCATCGACGGTGGCGGGGAGAGCCAGCACCACCTCGCGCACCAAGCCGTCCCCCGCCCGCTGCACCAGCTCCGACACCCGCAGATTATCCGGCCCGACTCCGTCCAGCGCCGAAAGCAGGCCGCCCAGCACATGGAACCGCCCTCGGAACGATCCGCCCCGCTCCATGGCCCAGAGGGCGCCCACCTCCTCCACCACGCAGATCATGGTCCGATCCCGCGTTCCATCGGAGCAGATGGCGCACACCTCCGCCGTATTCAGCGCCCCGCAGACGGTGCAGGGCCGCACCTTGGCCGCCGCCTCCGCCATGGCCTGGGCCAGGGGGGTAAGCAACTGGTCCCGCTTCTTCAAGAGCGCCAGCGCCGCGCGCCGGCCGGAGCGGGGCCCCATTCCCGGCAGCTTCGAGAGAAGCGAGATCAGCCGCTCGATCTCGGGCCCGGCGGATGCGGCCACTAGAGCTTCAAGCCGGGAATGCCGCCGGCCAGCCCCGCCAGCGGCCCCATGGCCTGCTGCATCAGCGCTTGGGAAGCGGCGTCGAGCTTGGCCTTGGCGTCGGCGTGGGCGACGAGGATGAGGTCGGAGAGCGTTTCGGCGTCGCCGTCCTTGAAGATATCTTCGCCGATCTTCACGGCCACCAGTTCACCCGACCCTTTCAGCGTGAGCGACACGAGGCCGGAGCCGGCCACCCCGTCCACGGCGGTTTCGGCCAGCTTGGCTTGGGCGTCCTGCAGCTTCTGCTGCATGCCCTGCGCCTGCTTCATCAGTCCGCTGAGATCTTTCATAAAAATGTCCTTTAAATCCTCTGCTCATCCCCGCGAAGGCGGGACCCAGATGGACTGGGCGGAGCAGTTGACTTAGCTGGTTCCCCGCCTTCGCAGGGATGAGCGGAAAGGTAGGAAGTCGGTTGAATCGGAAGGCTCAATCCTCCTCTCCCTCGTCCGGCGCAGGCTCAGCCTCAGCGCCGGCCTCCACCTGCGGCCGCCGAATGCTGACGATCTCGGCGCCGGGGAATGTGGACATGAGGGCCTGAATAGTGGGGTGCGCTTCGATCTCAGCGCGGAAAGCGGCGGACGCCCGCTGATCGCGCTCATATTGGGTCTCTGCGCCTTGGGCGCCGCCCTCCACTACCATCATCCAGGGACGGCCCGTCCATTCCTTTAGCCGGCCGGCGAGCCGTTGGCGGAGGTTGTCGGGCGCGCCCTCGGCTGTGTTGAAGGTGATCTGGCCCGGCTTGAAATCCACCAGCTTGACGAAGCGGTCCACATCGAGCTTCAGCACGACGTCGCGCTTGGCGTCGATCAGCTTCACCACGTCGTCAAAAGACTGCAGCACTGTCTGCGCCTCGGTTTGCGGGGCGGGGCGGAGGTTCGGCTGCGGCGAAGCGTAACTGGCGCCGCCGCCGCTGGACGCCGCGCGCGCCCCGCCGCCATTTGGCGAAGCCGACGCGGGCGGTGCGCCGGAAGGCGCGCTGAGGCTTTCTCCGGACTGCAGCCGCTTCAGGGCCTCCTCCGGCCCTGGCAGGTCGGCGGCGTAGCAAAGGCGGATCAGAGCCATCTCCACCGCCGCGACCGGATCGGGGGCCTTCCTCGTATCATCGTGGGCCTTCAACAGCATGGACCAAATGCGGGAGAGGGTGCCCGCCGAGGCCCCGGCGCCGATGGCCGCCAGCCGCCCCGCCTGATCGCTGGGCAGATGCAGCGCGTCCGTCCCCAGCATCTTGGCGAGGGACGCGCCGTGGGCGTGCTCCAGAAGGTCCAACATCACCACCACGGGATCGGCGCCGAAGGTGTAAAGAGTACGGAAGGCGGTAATGGCCTCGGCGGTGGCGCCCTTCATCAGATGCTCGAACAGGCCGATGGTCTGGCCTCGGTCGGCGAGGCCCAGCATGTCGCGCACCACCGCGGCGGTGACGATCTGGACCCGGTCGGCCTGGACGATGGCCTGATCGAGCAGGCTCTGGGCGTCCCGCACCGAGCCTTCCGCTGCGCGGGCGATCAGGGCGAGGCCTTCATGGTCCACCATCGCCCCCTCGGCGCGACATACGCCCTCCAGGCACTTGATAATCACCTCCGGCTCCACCCGGCGGAGGTCGAAGCGCTGGCAGCGGGAAAGGATGGTCACCGGCACTTTGCGGATTTCGGTGGTGGCGAAGATGAACTTGGCGTGGGGCGGCGGCTCCTCTAGCGTCTTCAGGAGCGCGTTGAACGCCGCCGTCGACAGCATGTGCACCTCGTCGATGACGTAGACCTTGTAGCGCGTCGCCGCAGGCACCCGATGGGTGGTCTCCAGGAGGCTCCGCATCTCCTCGACCTTGGATTGGGTCGCCGCGTCGATCTCCAGCACGTCGATGTTGCGGCCCTCGATGATGGAGTCGCAGTGCACGCCCTTGATCGTCAGATCGACGCTCGGCTGATGCACCGTGTCGCTCTCATAGTTGAGGGCGCGGGCGAGGAGGCGAGCGGTGGTGGTCTTGCCAACCCCGCGCACGCCAGTCAGCATAAAGGCGTGGGCGATGCGGCCGGAGGAGAAAGCGTTCTTCAAGGTGCGGACCATGGCCTCCTGGCCAATCAGGTCCTCGAACGTCTTGGGTCGGTATTTCCGCGCGATGACGGTGTAAGGTGCGGACTCGCTCGCGGCCGTGGGTGCAAAGGCAAAGGCGGCCGCCGCATCGCCGAAGATATCGGCGGTGTTTTCGTCCCGCTCGGGCGCTTCGTCTTCCAACGTGAGATCAGGGTCCGGCATGTCCACCATTCACCCGCTCATCCCCGCGGAAGCGGGGACCTAGGTTTGAACCGGCTTGCTCCGCTGGACAGCCCTGGGTCCCCGCTTCCGCGGGGATGAGCGGATTGATTGCGAGGTGGAGACTGAACGGCGACCCGAAGCGGAACTCGTTACGGCTGCTTCCTCTCGGACCTGACCGGGTTGGCGAGGGCGTCGCCCACCGCCAGTCTCCGCCTCCTATATCGCGCGAGGACGGCAGGGATGCAAGGCGCAGCGCCGCGATCCTGCACCGCCTTTCAGGTAGCCTATAGCTAAGCTCCTCCAAACCTGTTACGCGCTGCAGCATGGTTCAGACCGCAATCCATATCGCCCTAATCGCGCGCCAGGCTGTAGCTTGGCGTGCACAACGGCGCGTGGAGGCGATCCGGAACCTCGGTCTCTAAAGAAGACCCTTCCCGAAACCCCTCCCGATGTGGAGGGGCTTATATCCGTCCATGTCGGCCCACCCTGAGACGGACTCATGAGCGGCATGACCCCTGAAATCTTCTGCGCCCTAGTGGTGTTCGCCTTCGCCGCGTCCATCACGCCTGGGCCCAACAACACCATGTTGATGACCTCTGGGGTCAACTTCGGCCTGAAGGCGTCGATCCCGCACATGCTGGGCGTGTCGATGGGCTTCACGATCCTCCTTCTGG
>CAXTHJ010000098.1:0-8635 GCA_964243985.1 uncultured Caulobacteraceae bacterium
CCCCTCTCCCGACCTCTCCCCCTCCAGGGGGGAGAGGAGCAGAGTGATTCCGCCGATGAATCTCCAGCAGCCCCTTTAGGGTCAGGTCGGTATCGAACTTGTCGATCTTGGCGGTCGCGCCCTCGAACAGGGAGGCGACGCCGCCGGTGGCGATGACGGTCATGGGCCGCTCGTACTGGGCTTTGATGCGATCCACCAGCCCCTCGATGAGGGCGACGTAGCCCCAGAACACGCCGGACTGCATAGCGCCGACGGTATCTAGGCCGATCACGTGCTGCGGGCGCTTGATCGCCACGCGGGGGAGCTTGGCCGCCGCGTCGTGCAAGGCCTGCATGGAGAGGTTGATGCCGGGGGCGATCACGCCGCCTTCAAACGCGCCGTCATGGCCCACCACGTCGAAGGTGGTGGCGGTGCCTGAGTCGATCACGATCAGGTCGCCGCCATGGCCGATATAGGCGCCGATGGTGTTCACGAGACGGTCAGCGCCGGCCTCAGACGGTTTTTCGATGCGCACATCGATGCCAAGGACGGCGTTTTCGCCGATCACCAGCGGTTCGACCTTCAGATAGCGGCGGGCGAGGTTTCTGAGGTTGAACAGGGACTGCGGCACGACACTGGAGATGATGCAGGCGTCTATGTCGGCGAACGTCAGCGCCTGCATGGTCAAAAGCTGGCTTAGCCAAACCCCATACTCATCCGCTGTGCGGCTGGAATCGGTGGCCGAGCGCCACTGCGCCACCCACTCGCGGCCGTCGTGCACGGCGAAGAGGGTGTTGGTGTTGCCCTGTTCGATCGCCAACAGCATCAGGCGGGCTCCTCAGCGGAAGAGGGGAAGAAGACGTCCCCGGCAGTGATGCGCCGGATCGTCCCGCCCGGCAAACGCAGGCGAAGCGCGCCGTCGGCATCGAGGCCCTCAGCGATGCCCTCCACCGACTCCTGATCCAAGCAGGCGACGCAGGCCTCGCCCAGGCCTTGCGCGCGCTCGGTCCAGGCGGCCAGCACGGCGGCCGTCCCCTTGCACTCCCATAGGCCCAGCCAATGCTGAAAGCGGAGGCTTAGGCGTTCAAGGGCTTCGGACGGCGTGGGCGGGGCGGGCATGTCTCCCTTCAAATGTTCCGCAAAGGCGGTGGCCGGACGCTCAGCGGCGTCGGGCGGGGTCTTCAGGTTCACGCCACAGCCGACGGCGAGCCAGAGGCGGTCGCCCGCCGCCCGCCCCGATTCGATCAGGACGCCTGAAACCTTGCGCCCCGCCACCATAACGTCGTTAGGCCACTTCAGCTTGACCAGAGACGGCGGCACGTAGTCCGCCGCAAGATCGCCCACGGCCAGGGCGGTGACGAAGGAGATCAGCGCCGCTTCGGCGGGGGGCTTTTGCAGGGTCAGGAGCAGGGTGGCGGCGAGGTTGCCGGCGCCGGTCTCCCAATCCCGCCCTCGCCTGCCCCGGCCTGCGGTCTGGCGCGCAGCGGCGATCCAGAGCGGGCCGATCTCGCCGCCCTCGGCGCGGCGGCGGGCTTCGGCGTTGGTGGAGTCGATCTCCTCAAACCGCAAGATGGGGAAGCGGAGGATCGGGATCGGCGCGGCGGGTGCGGCCAGGGTCACACGACGCCGAAGGCCTGCGCCGCCGCTCGGGCCCAAGGGTCGAGCAGGGCGAGGAAGGGCATCACCACCGGGAATGAGAACAGCGCCGCCGCGATGCCGATAGCGCGCGCGCCGGCCGCGGGCGCGTCGGTATGACCCGGGGCCGGATCGAACCACATGGTCTTGACCAGGCAGAGGTAATAGAAGGCGGCCACCACGCTGGTGACCAGGCCGAAGACGGCGATCTGCCACTGGCCCGCCGCCAGCGCCGCCTTGAAGGCGAAGAACTTGGCCCAGAAGCCCGAAAACGGCGGAATGCCCATCAGGGAGAAGCTGAAGGCGGTGAGCGCCAGCGCGATGCCCGGCCGCTCCCTGGCGAGGCCCGCCATGTCGTCGAAGGTCTCCATCGGCTTGCCGCCGCGGCTGAGCGCCGTCAGGCAGGCGAAGACGCCGGTGACGTCGATCATGTAGAGCACCATGAACACCAGCATGGCCTGCACCCCGCCCGGCGCCCCGGCGCTAAGCGCCATCAGGGCGTAGCCGATATTCAGGATCGAGGAATAGGCCAGGAGGCGCTTCAGGTTCTTCTGCGCCAGCCCGGCGAAGGCGCCGACGCCCATGGAGATGGCGGCGACGGCGACGATCACCTGGCGCCACTGGTCCACCGCGTCCGGAAAGCCCAGCACCATGGCGCGGGCGAAGAGCACCATGGCGGCAAGCTTGGGCCCGGCGGCGATGAAGGCCACTACCGGCGTCGGCGCACCCTCATAGACGTCCGGCGTCCACATGTGGAAGGGCGCGGCGGAGACCTTGAAGGCCAGACCGCAGATCAGGAAGACGATGCCGAAGATCACCCCCGTGCTGGGGCTGGCGGAAACGGCGTGGGCGATGTCCGCAAAACGGGTCGAGCCGGCGAAGCCGTAGATCAGGGAGGCGCCGTAGAGCAGAAGGCCGGAGGAAAGGGCGCCGAGGACGAAATACTTCAGCCCGGCTTCGGAGGATTTTGCGTCGTCGCGACGGAACGCGGTCAGGACGTAGAGGGCGAGGGATTGCAGTTCGACGCTCACATAGAGGGAGATCAGGTCGCCGGCGGAGACCATCATGCCCATGCCGAGGGACGCCAAGAGGATCAGGATCGGAAACTCGAACCGCCCGCTTTTCAGCCGGTGCAGCCAGCGGTCGCCGAGGATGATGGCCACCGCGCTCATCAGGTAGATGGCGACCTTGGCGAAGACGGAGGCCTGATCCTCCACGAACCCGCCGTGGAAGGCGGCGCCGAGGGGGCTGAACGCGGCGGCGGCGGCGCCCGCCACCAGCACCAGGCCGGCCAGGATCGACACCAGGCTCGTGCCCTTTGGTCCGGCGAAGGCGCCGACGATCAGGAGCGCAAGGGCACCGATGCCGACAATGAGCTCAGGCAGGGATATCTGCAGGACGTAGGGCAAGGTCATGTCTATACGCCCGCCGCCAGTCGCCACGTATCCACCAGCCGCGTCACCGACGCCTCGGTCACGCCTAGCACGAAGTGGGGATAGACGCCGAGCGCCAGAGCGCCGACGATCAGGGGGACGAAGATGGCCACCTCGCGCCAGTCCATGTCCATGATGGTCGAAAGCTTGGGGTTCTCAATCGTGCCGAACACCACGCGGCGATAAAGGGTCAGGGCGTAGACGGCCGAGAGGATCACCCCGCTGGCGGCGAAGAGCGCGGTCCAGGTTCCTGACCCCCAGGTCGCGCCATAGACCCCGGTCATGGTCAGGATCTCGCCGACGAAGCCGGAGGTGCCGGGCAGGCCGACGTTGCCCATGGTGAAAAGGAGGAAGGTCGCCGCATACCACGGCATGCGGTTCACGAGGCCGCCGTAGAAGGCGATCTCCCGCGTATGCATCCGCTCGTAGACCACGCCCACGCAGAGGAACAGCGCGCCGGAGATGATGCCGTGACTGATCATCTGGAACACCGCACCCTGCACGCCCAAGACGTTGCCGGAGAAGATGCCCATGGTGACGAAGCCCATGTGCGCCACCGACGAATAGGCGATCAACTTCTTGATGTCGGTCTGCCGAAACGCCACCAGCGAGGTGTAGATGATGGCGATCACGCTCATGGCGAAGATCAGCGGCGTGAAATAGGCCGAGGCGCTGGGGAACATCGGCAAGGAGAAGCGGAGGAACCCGTAACCGCCCATCTTCAAAAGGATGCCGGCCAGGATCACGCTACCGGCGGTGGGCGCCTCCACGTGCGCGTCGGGCAGCCAGGTATGCACCGGCCACATGGGCATCTTCACCGCGAAGGAGGCGAAGAAGGCCAGCCACAGCCAGATCTGCATCCCCGGCGCGAACTTGTAGACCATCAGCTCCGGGATCGAGGTGGTGTGCGCCACCGACGCCATGGTCAGGATCGCCGCCAGCATCAGGACGCTGCCGAGGAGCGTATAGAGGAAGAACTTGTAGGCCGCATAGAACCGGTTCTTGCCGCCCCAGATGCCGATGATCAGGAACATCGGAATCAGGCCGCCCTCGAAGAAGATGTAGAACAGGATCAGGTCGAGGGCGCAGAAGACGCCGATCATCAAGACTTCCAAAAGGAGGAAGGCGATGAAGTATTCCGCCACCCGCTCGTCGATCGACTTCCACGAGGCGGCGATGCAGAGCGGCATCAGGAAGGCGGTCAGCAGCACGAACAGGACGCTGATCCCGTCCACGCCCATCCGGTAATCCGCGCCGGCGAACCAGGGCAGATGCTCCACAAACTGGAAGCCCGGGTTGCTGGAGTCAAAATTGGCCACCAGCAACACCGAAAGGGCCAGCGTAGCCAGGGTGGTCCAGAGGGCGATCCAGCGGGAATTGCGCTTCACCGCCTCCGAATGCTCGGGCTTGGCCAAGGCTTTGAGGATCAGGATCGCCGCAACGCCCACCAGCGGCGCGAAGGTGGTGAGGGTGAGGATGCCGATCATGGCTCAGCCACCTCCCCGCACGCTCATGAGGAAGAAGGTCAAGAGGCCCGCGACGCCGAGCAGCATGACGAAGGCGTAGTGGTAGAGATAGCCGGTCTGCAGCTTCCCGAGCCGTCGCCCCGCCATCGCCGCCACGGCGGAAACGCCGTTGGGACCAAAGCCATCGATGATCTTCTGATCCCCGACCTTCCAGAAGAGATCGCCCAGGCCCTGCGCGCCGCGGACGAAGATGAAGTCGTAGATCTCGTCAAAGTACCACTTGTTGTAGAAGAAGGTGTAGAGCAGTCCCGCCTTGGCGTAGAGCCGCGCCCCAAGCCCTTCTTTTAGAAGATAGACGTAGGCGGCGATGAGCAGGCCAACGACGGCGGCCACGAGGGGGAGGATGCCCACCCACTTGGGCGCTTCCTCCACGCCCTCCAGCACATGGTTGCTGGGACCGACGAAGATGGCGCCGCGCCAGAAGGTGTCGCGCAGCGGACCGACGAAATCCTTGAAGAAGAACCAGCCGGCGAAGATAGCGCCGACCGACAACAGCGCCAGGGGCACGATGACGACCAGCGGGCTTTCGTGGGGGGTGTGGTCGTGCCCATGATCGCCTTGGGAGCCGTGCCCGTCACTCGAGTCTGGTTCGGAGTGGGTCTCCGCCTGGGCGGATGAGGCATGATCGTCAGCATGATGGGCGTCGTGGCCCCAGCGCGCATGGCCGTTGAAAGTCATGAAGATCAGCCGCCAGGAATAGTATGAGGTCAGGCCGGCGACGAACACGCCGACCACGTAGGCGAAGTAGCCAAACCCGTTGTGCGCCCCGGCTACATAGGCGGCGCCGAGGATGGAATCCTTGGAGTAGAAGCCCGCGAAACCCAGCTCCAGACCCGGAATGCCGAGGCCGGTGATGGCGATGGTGCCGATCATCATCACCCCGAAGGTCCACGGCATCAGCTTCCAGATGCCGCCCATCTTCCGCATATCCTGCTCGTGGTGCATGCCCATGATCACCGAGCCGGCGCCCAGGAACAGCAGCGCCTTGAAGAAGGCGTGGGTGAAGAGGTGGAACATGGCGGACTGATAGGCCCCGACGCCGGCGGCGAAGAACATGTAGCCGAGCTGCGAACAGGTGGAATAGGCGATCACCCGCTTGATGTCGTTCTGGGCCATGCCGACGGTGGCGGCGAAGAGCGAAGTCACCGCGCCGATCAGGATCACTAGGTTCCGCGCCACTGGCGCATACTCGAACAGGGGCGAGAGCAGGCAGACCATGTAGACGCCCGCCGTCACCATGGTGGCGGCATGGATCAGGGCGGAAACCGGCGTCGGGCCCTCCATGGCGTCCGGCAGCCAGGTGTGCAGGAAGAACTGCGCCGACTTGCCCATGGCGCCGATGAAGAGCAGCACGCAGGCCAGATCGATGGCGGAAAAGTCCCACGCCGCAAAATGCCAGGTGGTCCCCGCCTTGGCCGCGATCATCGGGAAGAGGTCGGGGAAGCGGATGGTGTGGAACATCCAGAACACAGTCATGATGCCTAGGGCGAAGCCGAAGTCCCCCACCCGGTTGACCACGAAGGCCTTGATCGCCGCCGCGTTGGCGGTGGGCTTGTAGTACCAGAAGCCGATCAGGAGGTAGCTGGCCAGCCCCACGCCCTCCCAGCCGAAGAACAGCTGCATGAAATCGTTGGCCGTCACCAGCATCAGCATGGCGAAGGTGAAGAGCGACAGATAGGCGAAGAAGCGGGGCTTCGACGGATCGTCCGCCATGTAGCCCCAGCTATAGAGGTGGACCAGGGCGGAGACCGTGGTGATCACCACCAGCATCACCGCCGACAGGCTGTCCACCCGAATCGACCAGGCGGACTGGAAATCGCCGACGTTGATGAAGGGCAAAAGCTCGATGGTGAAGCGGCCCCAATTCCCCCAGATCACCTCGATGAAGGTGGTCCAGGCGATGGCGCAGGAGACGAACAGCAGACCTGTGGTGATCGCCATGGAGGCGGTGTCGCCGATGCGGCGGCCGGACAGCCCCGCCACAGCCGCCGAGAGCAGCGGACCGAAAACCAGGATGATGAGCAGGAGATGGGTCAAGTCAGCCCTTCATCATGCTGGCGTCGTCGACGGCGATGTCGCCGCGATTACGGAAGAAGGTGACCAGGATGGCCAGGCCCACCGCCGCCTCGGCCGCCGCCACGGTCAGGACGAACATGGCGAAGATCTGCCCAGTAACGTCGTGCAGATAGATGGAAAACGCCACAAGGTTGATGTTCACAGCCAGAAGGATCAGTTCGATCGCCATCAGGATGACAATGATGTTTCGCCGGTTCACGAAGATGCCGAACACGCCGATGGTAAAGAGGATCGCCGCCACCGTCAGATAGTGGGAAAGGCCGATGGTTCCGCTCATTCCGCCACCCCTTCACCCGTCTTGGGCTGCAAGATCTTCATACCCTTGGCGGTGGTGCGGGCGGTCTGGTCGGCGATCACCTGCCGCTTCACGCCGGGCTTGTGGCGCAGCGTCAGCACGATGGCCCCGATCATGGCGGTCAGCAGCACCATGCCCGCCGCCTGGAAGAAATAGATGTAGTCGGTGTAGAGCACCCGGCCGATGGTCTCCACGTTAGAGACGCCCGCCTGCATCGGCGCCAGCGCGCCCGAAGCCGCGCCCTTCTCGGCCACGGCGCTGGAGGTCAGCAGCATCTCGGCCAGCAACACCGCCGCCACCACGCCGCCGATGGGCAGATAGCGCACGAACCCGGTGCGAAGGCTCCCAAAATCCACGTCCAGCATCATCACCACGAACAGGAAGAGGACGGCGACAGCGCCGACGTAGACCACCACCAAGAGCATGGCGAGGAACTCGGCGCCCAGCAGCACGAACAGGCCCGCGGCGGTGAAGAAGCTCAGGATCAGGAAGAGGACGCTGTGCACGGGATTGCGCGCCGTGATGACGCACAGCGCCGAGCCGATGCTCACGGCCGACAGCACGTAAAAGGCGATGGCCGTCAGGTCCATGAGCCGGTGTTTGTCCCTCTATCCCCGCCCGAAGCGTCGGCTCCCGGTGCGGCCCTTTTAGGCTGATTGGCAATCCGCCCGCCAGCCGAAAACACGCCTTCCGCTACCGATAAGGCGCGTCCAGCTCCAGATTCTTGGCGATCTCCCGCTCCCAACGGTCTCCGTTGGCGATTAGGCGGTCCTTGTCGAAATAAAGCTCTTCGCGGGTCTCGACAGCGAACTCGAAATTCGGACCCTCGACGATGGCGTCCACTGGGCAGGCCTCCTGGCAGAGGCCGCAGTAGATACACTTCACCATGTCGATGTCATACCGCGTCGTGCGGCGCGATCCGTCGGCGCGGGGCTCCGCCTCGATGGTGATGGCCTGGGCGGGGCAGATGGCTTCGCAGAGCTTGCAGGCGATGCACCGCTCCTCCCCGTTGGGATAGCGGCGCAGCGCATGTTCGCCCCGAAAACGCGGCGACAGCGGCCCCTTCTCGAACGGATACATGATGGTGGCCTTGGGCCGGAACATCTGGCGCATGGCGAGGAAGAAGGCCTCGCCGAAATCCATCATGGCGGCGCCGCGGGCGGCCTGGGTGATGCGGGACATGAAGGCCATGGCTTAAGCTCCGCTTCCCGGCCCGAACACGCGCCACGCGGCGATGGCGACCACGCCGACCAGCGAGGTCGGCAGCAGCACCTTCCAGCCGAGGCGCATCAGCTGGTCGTAGCGATAGCGGGGTACGATCGCCTTCACCATGGCGAACATGAAGAACCAGAACACGATCTTGATGAAGAAGATGATAAGGCCGTGGAAGCTGGCCAGCGTCGGCGGCACATGGGCCAGATACGGCGTCGGCCAGGGCGCCGACCATCCGCCGAAGAACAGGACTGAGATCAGGCAGCACATCAGGACGATGTTGGCGTATTCGCCGATCATGAACAGCAGGTAGGGGGTGGAGGAATACTCCACCTGATACCCGGCCACGAGCTCGCTTTCGGCTTCCGGCAGGTCGAATGGCGGGCGGTTGGTCTCGGCCAGGGCGGAGATGAAGAACATCACCATCATCGGGATCATGACGATGGCGGCGAACAAGTGCCAAAGCCCCTGCCCGCCCC
>CAXTHJ010000099.1:0-8533 GCA_964243985.1 uncultured Caulobacteraceae bacterium
CTCGGCCAGGATCAGCAGGTTCGGGGACGTGACCCCCAGCCGCCCGGCCCGCAGGAAGTAGAGCGTATCGGCCGGATCGCCCGACGAATAGAGCGTCCGCCCGCCAGGCAGGGAGAACCACGCCACGTCCGGAGACGCCTGGTCGCCCAGGAACAGGCGCACGATGGCGCTCTCCGCCTGCGGATCGTAGAAGACGTCGCTCTGCGCGGTCGGCTTGGGCATGGGGCACCTTAAGCCTATTGGACGAGTCGGTTCGAGCCCTCTAACGATGGCCGGCAGCATTCCCGCATCGCCGCGGCGCCTCACGCCGTCCCAAGCGTTGCGAATGTCAGGACCATTCCGGTCATCAGGAGGCTTCGTGTCCAGCGAACCCATCGCCCACCCCTTCACAGATGAACTCGTCACCACGGGGCGCGACGACGATTCGCCCGTGGTGATCGACGCCAGCCAAAGCGGGATCGTCATCGTGACCCTGAACCGCCCCCGGACCAAGAACGCCTTCGGCCCGGAGATGATCGTGGCCTTGTCGGAAGCTTTTGAAACCCTGCACGGCGCCGACCATGTGCGGGTGGTTTTCCTGCGCGGCGAGGGCGGCGCGTTCTCGGCGGGGGCCGATCTCACCTGGATGGCGGAAAGCGTGAATTGGCTTGAGGATGATAACCGCGAGGACGCCCTGCGCCTCGCCACCATGTTCAAGAAGCTCAACGACCTGCCGCAGTTGACCGTCGCTTTGGTGGATGGTCCGGCCTATGGCGGCGGCGCGGGTTTGGCCGCGGCCTGTGATCTGGCGGTGGCGACGGAGGGCGCGACCTTCGCTTTTTCCGAGGTTCGCCTGGGCCTGACCCCCGCCACCATCAGCCCCTACGTGGTCCGCGCCATCGGCCCCCGCAACGCCAAGGTTCTGTTCGCCACCGGCCGGGTTTTCACCGCCGCCGACGCCTTGAAGTGGGGACTGGTGCAGGAGGTGGTGGCCGACGCGGCTCAGTTCGGGCCCTTGGTGGCGGTGCTTGGCGCGGCGATGAAAGATTGCGCGCCCGGCGCCATCGCCGACGCCAAACGGCTGGTGGACGAGGTGGCGGATCGCCCGATCGACCATTCGCTGCTGCAATATACCGCCGACGCTATCGCCAAACGCCGCACAAGTGTGGAAGGTCAGGATGGGGTGCAATCGTTCCTAGCCAAGCGCAAGCCGCTGTGGGCGCAATAAGTCTGTTCTAAGTCACGCCTTGGGGGAAGCATGGCGCGGGAATTTGAGATCATTGGCGTCGGCGCCATCGGCGCGCTTCTGAAGCGCAAGGCGAAACACGCACCGCAGCCCGGATCTCTTTGCGCCAACTGCGGCACGGAGCTTCAAGGTTTCTATTGCCATGTCTGCGGCCAATCCACCGACGACCAGCATCGCTCGATCTGGCATCTGGCGTGGGAGGGGATCGAGGGTTTCACCCACCTGGACGGCCGTCTCGGTCAGACGCTGCCGCCCCTGTTCTTGAATCCGGGCAAGCTGGCGCGAGACCACCGGGAGGGCCGCCGACAAAGGCACGTGCCGCCGTTTCGGCTGTTTCTGATCAGCCTGCTGATCTTCATGTTCGTGATGGAAAGCCTGCTTCACGGCGCAACGTCGCACAAGCAGAAGGTGACCGTTCAAAATCAGACGGTCAGTCTGTCTGGAAAAGGCGGGACGGCAAATGTGGTTTTCGCCTCGCCCTCGCAGCTCAAGGCGATCCTCGCCAAAGAAAGAGCAGCGCACGTCGCCCCTCCGCCGCCGAAACCCGGCGTGCGTGTGGCGTTGGGCGGGCTCCCTCAGTCTGGCCAGTCCAGCCCCGACAATGTGTCCAAGGACTTGGACAACGACAAGGACGTCGACAAATCGCAGACCGGCAGGTGGCTTCATGATCACCTGAAGCGAGCGTTCGAGAACAAAGAATACTACACCATGGTTCTGTTCACCTGGGCGCACCGGCTGGCGATCCTGCTGTTGCCGATCTTGGCCGGGCTGCTGGCCTTGGTCTATGTCAGGCGGCGGCAGTTCTACATCTACGACCACTTGATTGTGGCCATGCAGTTCCTGTCGTTCGAGTTCCTGATCTTCGCCCTCGCCTGGCTCATTCCCGATCCGGTGCGCGATTGGGCGCTGTGGATCGCCACGTTGTGGTCGCCGGTGAACCTCTACATGATCCTGCGCGGCGCCTATGGGTCGCGGCGGGTGACGGCCGGGATCAAGACGGTGTTCCTGTGGGGCTCGACCCTTTTCCTGTTCGCCGTCCTGATGACGGGCCTCATGACGCTGGCGTTGGCGGAGATGTGACGCTTTGGCTCCGCGCTCGTTACTGGCGGGCGCCGGATGGGCGGATTAGATCACCGCCATGTCCTTGCACCTCATCAAGCTTTGCGTCGGCTGCGACACCGTTGAGGAACTCCAGGCCTGGCACGCAGCACGCCCCGGTCTCCCAGACTGGCGCGTGCACACGCGCCAGACTCCCAAGCGAGCGGAGGAACTGATCGGAGGCGGCTCGCTCTACCGTGTGTTCAAGGGAAGCATCCTCTGCCGCCAGATGATCCTTGATGTTGTGACCGTCGGTGAGGGGCAGGCCAAGCGGTGCGAGATTGTGCTGTCGCCGGAGATCGTCCGCGTGTCTCCCGCGCCCAGACGGCCGTTCCAGGGCTGGCGCTATCTTAAGCTTGAAGAAACGCCGGTCGATCTGTCCACAGGAGATGGCGGCGCTCAGGTCCCGATCGAGCTCGCCAGTCGTTTGCGCGAGCTTGGGGCGTGGTAGCCTCCAGCTGAGAATCGCTTCTGCGGAGGTTCGGCATGAAGTCCCCAACCCAGACCTTGAGAACCCAGAACTTGATTTTGACGCCGCGCATCATCGTGGTGGGAAACGAGAAGGGCGGGGCGGGCAAGTCCACCATCGCCATCCACCTCGCCACCGCCTTGCTGCACGCGGGCGCGAAGGTCGCGACCATCGACCTCGATCTTCGCCAGCTCTCCACGGCGCACTTCTTCTCCAACCGGCGAACGTGGTCCGCTTCGGCCAAGGTGACGCTGCCCATGCCGGGCCAATGGCTGGTGGAGGAGGCCGGCGATCTTCTGAACATGCCCGCGCCGGACGCGGTGGCGCGGTTCGAAGCGGCGGGTTCAGAAGCGCTGCAAGGCGGCGCCGATTTTCTGATCGTCGACACGCCCGGTGCTGACACGCCCCTGTCGCGGGCGGCGCACGCCAACGCCGATCTGATCGTCACGCCGCTGAACGACAGCTTTGTGGATTTTGACATGCTGGGGCAGGTGGATCCGGTGACCTTGGATCTGATCAAGCCCAGCCTTTATTCCGAGGTGGTCTGGGAGTCGCGCAAGGCCAAGATGACCGAAACCCGCCGGTCCATCGACTGGCTGGTGCTGCGCAACCGCCTCGCCACCACCGAGGCGCGTAATCGCAAGCGGCTGGAGGAGCGCATTCAGGCGCTGAGTCGCCGGGTGGGTTTCCGCACCGGGCCGGGGCTGCGCGACCGGGTGATCTATCGCGAGCTCTTTCCGTTCGGACTGACGGTGGCTGACCTCTCGGCGACGGTGCGGCCGGTGCCCGTATCCCTGACCCACGTGGCCGCAAGACAGGAGCTTCGGCAGATCATGTCGGCGCTGGGTCTTGGCGCCTATGCCGGCGAGAGCCCCGTGGTGGTTGACGCCGCCGCCTGAAGGCGGCCTTAGACGGGGATGATGGTCCTTCTCATCCTCGCGCTTTTGCTCACAGGCGTGATGGTCGGCGCCGCCGGCATGCGGCGCATAGGGCAACTGGCCGGGCGTGTAAGAGGACGGTGGAGGCCGGGCGTCGGGGTTCTCGCCCTAATCGGGTTCTTGGGCGCGGGCGCATTGATCGTGAGAGGGGCGGAGGTCGAAGGCGCAGCCCTCGCGGCCTTGGGACTGGTCCTCGCTGTTTTGGCGCGGCGGCGACCGCAGAAGGCGAACCTTCAAACAAGCCCGTCAGCCATGAGCCAAGGCGAGGCGTTGCGCATTCTCGGGCTCGACGCTGGCGCGGATCAGGGCGCCATCGAAGCCGCCTATCGCCGCCTGATGCAGCGCGCCCATCCGGATCTCGGCGGCACCAGCGGCCTCGCCGCGCAGTTGAACGCGGCGCGAGAGACGTTGCTCAGGCGGCCTTAAGCGTTATCGGGGTGGTGTCGGCCGTGATGCGCCTTGGCTTTAGACGTGGAGGCCTTGGCGATCGCAACCGTCTCCTTGCGCCCATGCCGGCCTTTGGACGGAGTCGCCTTGGCCAAGTTGGTCTCTTCCCGCGCGCAGGCGGTCTTGGCCCTGCCGCGCTTCTTCCCACAATCGACGGCGGCCAGTTGCACGTGGGACCCTTTGCAGGCGACCGCGCGCCGGATTGTGCGGCCATGCTTGTGAGAGACAGCGACGCAGGGCTCTTCAACGCTCGCCGTCGCTCTAGGCGCCGTGACGCGGCCGCGCAGGCCCGGCGGCGGCGCGGATGTGGTGCTCTCGTGTTCTTCTTCGGCCAGTTGGTCCCGCGCGCCGTGTAGAGAATCGACCACCACTGCGCTGAGGCCGGGCCGGCCGCCATCGCCTTGTTCCACCGATTGTTGTATTGGACCGCCGTCATCCGGCTCGGCGATGTTCTGGGCAATGGTGGTTCGCTCGCCGAGGGCGCGTTTGCGCAGCACGTCGAAGCCGGCGGTCATCAGGGTCTGTACATTCTCGTCCCGAGAGGCGGCGGAGGAGCCGCCCAGCACCACGGTGATCAGCCGCCGACCGTCGCGAACCGCAGAAGCGACAAGATTATAGCCGGCCGCGTTGGTAAAGCCGGTCTTGAAGCCGTCATAGCCCGGCTCTTTCAGAAGGTGATTGTGGTTGCTATAGAGCTTGCCACGAAGTTCGGTCTGTTCCAGGCCGAAGTAGCCGTAATACTGCGGATAATCGCGCATCACCGCGCGGGCGAGGATCGCGAAATCCCGCGCCGTGGTCACTTGCCGCGAATCCGGCAAGCCATGCGGGTTAACGTAGCGCGTATTGGCCATGCCGAGTTCTTGCGCGCGAAGGGTCATCAGCGCCGCAAACCGTTGCTCGCTGCCGCCGACCTTTTCGGCCAGCGCCATGGCGATGTCATTGGCGGAGTGGACGGCCACGATCCGGATCGCCTCATCCACCGTCAGACTGTCCCCGGGACGAAGCGAGCTTTTCGATGGCGCCATGGTGGAGGCGTATTGGGAGACCACCACGCGATCGTCCGGCTTCAGTCGCCCGGTCGAAAGCGCCTCAAAGGTCAGGTACAGCGTCATGATCTTGGTGATCGACGCCGGATAGCGCAGATCGTCGGCGCGCTTTGAATAGAGCACTTCGCCGGACGATGCGTCCACGACGATGGCGGCGTAGCGAATCTGGTTGAACAAACCCTGTGCGGCGGCGGGAGCGACATTCGCTGCACACGCGAACGTGATCATGGCCAGGAGCGCCAAAATCCGGGAAATGCGGCGTCGGCCCAAATCGATCATACTGGAAACGTCCGTCTTCTAGGGGCGGGCGGCGGGATCGAGCGCCGCGAACAAGGGACTATTCTGGCTTATCCCGCCTTTATCTAAGGTAAACAATCATCAAGGGAACGATAACACTAACGCCGATCGTCGCAGGCTCTCACGATGCATTATTGTGCATCGCACAAAAATTTCCTTGACGTTAATGGTGCGTCGCCGCATTTTAACGATGCGCCGCCCCCACGCGCAAGTTCGTTTTTTTGTCGCCCACACATTGGAGAGCACCATGGCCACCGCCGCCGATACCGCCGCTAAAGAAACCGTGAAGACCGCCGAAAAGGCCAAGGCGACCACCGACCAATTCAGCGCTGCCGGCGCCAAGGCGTTCAAGGATGGCGTGGAAAAGTCCTTGGCTAGCCTGAACGAACTGAACGCTCAATCCAAGCAAAACCTCGAAGCCCTAGTCGCCAGCGTCACCGCCACCGCCAAGGGCGCCGAGGCGCTCGGTGCGCAAGCCATGGCCTACGGCAAAACTGCCGTCGACAAGCATGTGGAGGCGGCCAAGGCGTTGTCGTCCGCGCGCAGCGTTCAGGAAGTGATCGAGCTTCAATCCACCTATGCCAAGTCGGCCATGGAAACCTACATCGCCGAAATGAACCGCGCGTCGGAAACCTACTCCTCCATGGTGAAGACCGCCTTCCGTCCGCTCAATGAACGCGCCACGGCCGCCGTCGAAACCTTGCAAGCCGCGCGTTAAACCACTCAAAGAATCGCACTTTTCTCGAGGCCCGGAACGGAGACGTTCCGGGCCTCCTTGCGTTCCAGCTTAGTCGTCATGGCAGGAATTTAGCTCCAATACCGAGCTCAGGGTTTAGGCGCCGGCGGCCTAAACGTCGCGCATTGCAGCGTGGGGCTTTCAAAACGGGCGAGTTACCATATCTAATCCCTCGAAGCCGGGCGCATCCTGGCGATCTGGAGACGGCTTTGTATGGCTGAGCGTAAGTCGGGCGATACTGGTAACGGCGTGGGTTCGACGGTCGTCACCCAGGTCAAGCCCAAGACGCAAAAGCCTTCGCTTTACCGTGTTCTGCTTCTGAACGACGACTACACCCCGATGGAATTCGTGGTTTACGTTCTGGAGCGCTTCTTCAATAAGTCGCGCGAAGACGCGACCCGTATCATGTTGCATGTTCACCAGCACGGCGTGGGTGTGTGCGGCGTCTTCACCTTTGAAGTCGCCGAGACCAAGGTGGCTCAGGTGGTCGACGCCGCCCGCCGCCACCAGCACCCGCTTCAGTGCACTATGGAAAAAGATTGAGAGGTCCCTCCGTGCCGTCATTCTCGCGCAATCTGGAAGAGACCCTGCACCGGGCCGTCGCCTACGCGAACCAGCGCAAACACGAGTACGCTACTCTAGAACACCTTCTCTTGTCGCTCGCCGACGATGAGGACGCCGCGCAGGTCATGCGCGCGTGCAATGTCGATCTGGCGGCCCTGAAGAAAACGGTGGTCAACTACCTCGACACCGAACTGAAGTCCCTGATCGTCGAGGACTCAGAAGACGCCAAGCCCACCGCCGGCTTCCAGCGGGTGATCCAGCGGGCCGTGATCCACGTCCAGTCTTCGGGCCGGGACGAGGTGATGGGCGCCAATGTGCTGGTGGCCGTATTCTCCGAGCGGGAGAGCCACGCCGCCTTCTTCCTGCAAGAGCAGGACATGACCCGCTATGACGCGGTGAACTTCATCGCTCACGGCATCGCCAAGAAGGCCGGGGCGTCCGAGCCCCGCGCCGTGAAGGGCGCGACCGAAGAGGCGGGCGAGGAGAAGGCCGCCGCCAAGACCGGCGGAGAGGCGCTGGAAGCCTACTGCGTCAACCTCAACGAGAAGGCCCGCGCCGGCAAGGTCGATCCCCTGATCGGCCGCATGGCGGAGGTGGAGCGCTGCATCCAGGTGCTTTGCCGCCGCAACAAGAACAACCCGCTTTTGGTGGGCGATCCCGGCGTCGGCAAGACGGCGATCGCGGAAGGTTTGGCCCGCAAGATCATCATGGGCGAAGTGCCGGAAGTCTTGGAATCCGCCACCATCTTCTCCCTCGACATGGGCTCGCTCCTCGCCGGCACCCGCTATCGCGGTGACTTCGAAGAGCGGGTCAAGCAGGTGGTGAAGGAGCTGGAGACCCACGCCAACGCCGTGCTCTTCATCGACGAAATCCATACGGTAATCGGCGCCGGGGCGACGTCGGGTGGCGCGATGGACGCCTCCAACCTCCTGAAGCCGGCCCTGGCGTCCGGAACCCTGAAGTGCATGGGCTCGACCACCTACAAGGAGTTCCGCCAGCACTTTGAGAAGGATCGGGCCCTGGTGCGCCGGTTCCAGAAAATCGACGTGGCCGAACCGACCATCGAGGACACCATCAAGATCCTCAAGGGGCTCAAGAGCTACTACGAGGACTTCCACAAGCTGAAGTACACCGACGACGCCATCAAGACGGCGGTGGAGCTGTCGGCCCGCTACATCACCGACCGCAAGCTGCCGGACAAGGCCATCGACGTGATCGACGAGGCCGGCGCCTCGCAGATGCTGTTCCCCGAGAACAAGCGGCGCAAGAAGCTCGGCGCCAAGGACATCGAGGCGGTGATCGCCAAGATGGCCCGCATCCCGGCCAAGTCGGTCTCCAAGTCCGACACTGAGTCGCTGCGAAGCTTGGAGACCGACCTGAAGCGGGCGGTCTACGGCCAGGACGACGCGATCCACCAGCTTTCCGCCGCCATGAAGATGGCGAGGGCGGGCCTGCGCGACGCGCAAAAGCCCATCGGCAGCTACCTCTTCTCCGGCCCTACCGGCGTCGGCAAAACGGAAGTGGCGCGTCAGCTGGCATCCACCCTCGGCATCGAGCTCCTGCGCTTCGACATGTCCGAATACATGGAGCGGCACACGGTCTCGCGGCTGATCGGCGCCCCTCCGGGCTACGTCGGCCACGACCAGGGCGGTCAGCTCACCGACGCGGTGGACCAGCACAAGCACGCGGTGGTCCTGCTCGACGAGATCGAGA
>CAXTHJ010000100.1:0-8481 GCA_964243985.1 uncultured Caulobacteraceae bacterium
GTGGGCGAGACGGTGCTTTGCCGTGTCGACGGCGGGGTCTGGCGGCCGATCTCCGGCGCGGTGGTGGGCCCTGACGGCCGCGTTTTCCGATCCACCGTAGCGGAAGCCCGCGCCGGCTCACCCCACCTTGCGGTCTCAAGCGGCGAACCTCAGTCCGCCGGGGACAGGGTGATGACGCCGCCAGGAGATGCGCCGCGCCTCGGCCCCACGGCGGTGTTCAACCCCTTTGGCGGCCGCTCCAACTACGGTCATTTCTTGCTGGACAGCCTGTCCTCGCTGCTGATGCTGGAGGAGGCGGGGCTGTTGCACACCTTCACCCCCCGCGCGGCGCCCTTGAAATCCTGGCAGCGCGACCTTCTGTCAATCGCCTTTCCGGGGCTGAGGGTCAGCGAGCATTCCGCCGCCCTCTATCGCCCCGAGGCGATCGTCTTCCCCACGGCGATGGACCACTTCCTCCAGCACCCCAATCCAATCCTCCAGCGCCTCCGCGCGCGGATGGTCCCCTCCGCAGCGCATTCGACAGGGCGGCTCTACCTCTCCCGCCGCCGCTATCCCCAGCGGCTGATGGTCAACGAAGCGGCGCTGGAGGCGGCGCTCACGGCGCGGGGATTTGATATCGTGGCGCTGGAGCGCCTGCCCATCCACCGTCAGATCGAACTTTGCGCGGGCGCGGAGGTGATCGTCGCTCCGGTGGGCGCGGCGGCCGCAAACGCGCTCTTCGCGCCGCTGGGATGCCGAGTGATCGAGATCGTGCCAGAGGGGTGCGGCGCCCCATGGGTGGCGTCCCTCTGCCGCACGGTCGGGGCGGAGTGGGGCGCCTTCTTCTGCGGCCCGCCGCTCGATCCCTGGGCGGCGCCGCTCAGCGCGCAGCTCCGCTGGCTGCCCCGCCGCCTCTCCGGCCGGTATCACATGGCCTACGAAACACCCCTGGACCCGTTCCTGGCCTTCCTCGACCCGCGGCTCTGAACCGCGGTCAGACGGCGCCGGATTTATAGCTCAGATAGCCCCGTTCGATCATGCGGCGGAGCGCTTCATAGGCCTCTCGCATTTCCTCGAAGGCGGCGCGGCGGTCGGCCAAAGCTTCAATCTGCTGACGGCTGGGGGCGCCGCCGGCTTCCGCCAGCTCCAGCGCCGTCGCCACCCAAAGGGCGCGGGCCTGGGCGGCGGCGATCGCCAGGCGCTGAAACGCGGCGAGGTCCAGTGTGCCCGGCGTCTGGCCGAGCACGGCCTGATTGGCGGCGAAGGCGGTGAAGTCGATCTGCTCTAGATGGCCGCGCAGGCGCCGCTGCTCCATCGGATCGCTGCTCTCGGGCTCGAAGTGATCCAGCGCGCCGCGATAGGCAGTGTTGGTCTTGACGATCGACATGGGCGCCCCCCGGAAGGCCACGCTTTCCAAGCGTTTGATCCTGAATAGACCATTGGCCTTAACGAGCGTTTAGGCAGGGGCGTTAATGACGTGTGCAGAGGGTCGACCATGAGTGTGGCGTTCACCAAGGAAGGCGACGCGGAGGCGACCGCCGCCGACCTGCCCGACCGCCCCCTCTCGCCCCACCCGAACTTGGTCACCGCCGAAGGTCTCGCCGCGCTGGAGGCCGCCTACAATGTCGCCCGCGCCGCCTACGCTGCGGCCCAGGCCAAGGGCGACGTGGCCGCCGACCGCACGGCCATGGCCCGCGCCACCCGCGACCTGCGCTACTACGCCGCCCGCCGCGCCAGCGCCCAGCTTGTGGAGCCGGCGGAGGGCGAGACCGTCGCCTTCGGCCGCACCGTCGCCATCGCGCGAGACGATGGCCGCCGCCAGAGCTTCCGCATCGTCGGCGAGGACGAGGCGGACCCGGCGCAAGGCTCGGTCTCCTACATCTCCCCCCTGGCGCGGGCGTTAATGGGCAGGGGCGTCGGCGATGCGGTGATCGTGGCCGGCGGCGAGGTGGAGATCATGGGGATTGGGTGATTCGAACCCCTCTCTTGCGGCAGCAGGTGGCGCGTAGCTTACCGATGAGGGGGCCGTCTACCCATCGGCAGTTGTCAGCTAAAGCCCTTCTCCCCGCAACAACCGCGGGCGATCCCCCAGCGCTCCGGCCGCTTCACGCACAAACAGGCTCCGCGCCGGCTTGAGGCGGTTGACCAGCGCCATCCCCCTGCCGCGCACCGCCCGCAGCACCGGAATGTCGTTGGAGAACAGGCGCGTGAACAGGTCCGTCGCCGTCGCCAGCGCCGCCGCATCGAAGCGGCGCCAGCGGGCGTAGCGGGCCAACACAAGCTCCGAGCCCCAATCCTCTCCAAGGCGCCGGGCGTCCACGATCACTTCGGCCAGAGCGGCCACGTCCTTCAAGCCGAGGTTCAGGCCTTGGCCGGCGATGGGGTGGATGGCGTGGGCGGCGTCGCCGATCAGGGCGGTGCGGGCGCCGGTCATGCGTTCCGCCATCTGCAACGCCAGGGGAAACGAGAAGCGCGGCCCCACCAGTGTCGGCCGCCCGAGATAATCCCCGAACCGGCGGGCTAGATGCGCCTCGAACGCCTCAGGCGAGGCGTCGATCAGGGCCTGGGCGCGGTTGGTCTTTTCGGTCCAGACTAGGCTGGCGCGCTGATCGGTAAGGGGCAGGATCGCTAGGGGACCGCTGGGCAGAAAGTATTCGTGGGCGACGCCGCCGTGAGGCTCGGCAAGCGCCACCGTCGCCACCACGCCGGTTTGGGGGTAGGGCCAGCCATAGGTCTTGATCCCCGCCGCTTCGCGCACCACCGATTTACGCCCCTCAGCCCCCACGACCAGGGGGGCGGCCAGCACGCGGCCGCCGTTCAGCGTCACCGTGGCGGCGAGGGGGTCGGTCTCCACCACCTCCACCGTCGCCGGAGCGATGATCTCCACCCCCGCTGCGGCCTCGGCCTCGGCCAGGGCGGCGCGGATGTGACGGTTCTCGATCATGAAACCAAGGGGCGCGCCCGGATCGTCGCCGCCGAGGTCCTCGCTGTCGAAACGAAGGAGGCCCGTGCAGACGCCGCGACCACTGCTGGCGCCGGGCGCGGCGCCGTCGGTGATTAGGATGGAGCGGATCGGTTCGGCCACGGCCTCCAGCCCCGCCGCGATCCCCAGCGCCCGCCACTGGTTCATGGAGGCGGCCGCGATGGCGCTGGCGCGGCCGTCGTAAGCGGGGGCGAGCTTAACGCTCACCGGCTGGGCGTCGATCAGGGCGACCGACAGGCCGGACTTGGCCAGGGCTAGGGCCAAGGTCGCCCCGGTCATGCCCGCGCCGGCGACGATGACGTCGAATGGATCTGCGTTGTTCGCCACGCGCTCTTTTCCTCCACGGCGAGAGGAAGGTCCAGCGGAAGCCACGGTAAACGCGCCCTTAACGCTCCCGCGTCAGAACTAAGCGTCAGGTTCACGGAGACGGCGATGGCGGGCGCTGCGGCTCAACTACGAGGGAATGGTCGGGCGGGGGCGCCCAAGGGGATGGGTGCCAAGGCGGCGGCGCGCCCTGCGCCGGGCTTCTGGCGACCGGTCTTGTTCAGCCTGCGCGCTCTGTGGGACAGCGACGCGGCGTGCCGGTTTCGCGGCGGGGCGTGCGCGGCGCTGGGGGCCCTCAACGTGGCGGCCTTCCTCACCTATCACGCCGACGATCCGAGCTGGAACACAGCCTCCGCGCAAGCGACCCACAATATGCTCGGCCGGTTCGGGGCCAAGCTGGCGGACTTGGGGATGCAGTCCCTTGGCCTTGCGGCCTGGGTCGCCGCCATCGTGCTGCTGGTGACCGGGTTCAGCCGGGCGTTGGCGCGGGACCCACGGGGCTGGAGGACGCGCCTCCGGATGAAATCGGCGCTGGCGACGGCCGGCATTCTGCTCCTGGCCGGCGCTTTGGCGGCGCCCCGGCCACCGGCGGCTTGGCCCTTGGCGCGCGGGCTCGGCGGGGTTTGGGGCGACGCCCTGCTCTCGCTGGTGGCGGCGCCGTTAGGGATGGCGGGCCTTCCGGCGCCCAAGGTGTTCGCGGCGCTGATCCTGCTCGGCTTCGCCCTCGGCCTTTTGATCTGGGCGGCGGGGCTGAAGCGGTCGGACTTTGCCAACGCCGGCGCGTGGATGGCCTATGGCGGGCGCCGCGCGGCTAGTACGGCCCGGCGGCTCTCCACGCCGACAAGGGTGGCGGACATCGCGGTCAAACCGCCCGCCAAGCCTGCCAGGCCGCCGGTCATCACCCCCGAGATCGATGAGGATGACGACGCGCCGCCTTTCGACCTCGCCACCACCCTGAACGCCGCGCCACAGGTGGCGAACATCAAGGCGCCTAAGGCGTCCAACCGCGAGACCCGCGAGAACCAGAAGACCTTCGAGTTCGTGCATCCGGGCGGCTTCCAGCTCCCCGAACTGGCCATGCTGGCCAAGCCCAAGCCCCGCCAGCATTCCATCGACGAGGCGTCGCTCCGCCAAAACGCCCGCCTGCTGGAAACCGTGCTCGGCGAATTCGGGGTGAAGGGCCAGATCGACCAGATCCGCCCAGGCCCGGTGGTCACCCTCTATGAACTGGTCCCCGCCGCCGGGGTGAAATCGTCCCGCGTCATCTCCCTCTCCGACGATATCGCCCGCTCCATGAGCGCCCGCTCGGCCCGCGTTTCGGTGGTGCAGGGGCGCAACGCCATAGGCATCGAACTGCCGAACCAGCGGCGGGAGACGGTGTACCTCCGCGACCTCCTCTCCTCCTCAGAATACGAGAAGACCGGGCCGTCGATCCCCATGGCGCTCGGCGAGACCATCGGCGGGGAGCCCTATATCGCCGACCTCGCCAAGATGCCCCACCTGCTCATCGCCGGCACCACGGGCTCCGGCAAGTCGGTTGGGGTCAACGCCATGATCCTGTCGATCCTCTACCGCCTGCCGCCCGACCAGTGCCGCTTCATCATGATCGACCCGAAGATGCTGGAGCTCAGCGTCTACGACGGCATCCCCCACCTCCTCGCCCCCGTGGTCACCGACCCGAAGAAGGCCATCGTCGCCCTGAAATGGACGGTGAAGGAGATGGAGAACCGCTATCGCCTGATGTCCAAGATCGGGGTGCGCAACATCTCAGGCTACAACGACCGCGCCCGCGAGGCCGCCGCCAAGGGCGAGCATTTCGAGCGCACGGTGCAGACCGGCTTCGACGACGCCGGCCGCCCCATCTATGAATCCGAGAAGCTCCGCCCCGAGCCGATGCCTTATCTGGTGGTGGTGATCGACGAGGTGGCCGACCTGATGATGGTGGCCGGCAAGGACATCGAAGGCGCCGTGCAGCGCCTGGCGCAGATGGCCCGCGCCGCCGGCATCCACCTGATCATGGCCACCCAGCGCCCCTCGGTGGACGTGATCACCGGCACCATCAAGGCCAATTTCCCGACGAGGATCAGCTTCCAGGTCACCTCAAAGATCGACGCCCGCACCATCCTCGGCGAACAGGGCGCCGAGCAGCTCCTGGGCCAAGGCGACATGCTCTACATGGCCGGCGGCGGGCGGGTGACGCGCCTGCACGGCCCGTTCGTCTCAGACCAGGAGGTGGAGGACGTGGCCAAGTTCCTCCGCGAGCAGGGCGAGCCGCAGTACCTGGACGAGATCACCGCCGCCCCGGACGAGGACGACGAGGATGGCGGCGGATACGGCGAAGGCGGCGGCTCGGGCGACGACCTCTACGATCAGGCCGTCGCCGTGGTGACCCGCGACCGCAAAGCCTCCACCAGCTACATCCAGCGCCGCCTGCAGATCGGCTACAACCGCGCCGCCAGCCTGATCGAAAAGATGGAGCGCGAGGGGGTGGTTACCGCGGCGAACCACGCGGGCAAGCGGGATATTCTGGCAGGGCCGCCGCCTTGATCTAGGAGATTAGACTTTTTACCCGCTCATCCCCGCGAAGGCGGGGACCCAGCCGGATCGTCAGCCTCAGTTCAAACGCTCGTACAGATCATTCCAATCCGGATTGACCGCCTCGATCATCCGCAGCTTCCACGCCCGATTCCATTTCTTGATCCGCCGCTCATGCGCGAACGCTTCCTCACGGGAGTCGTGAACGACGTACCAGACAAGCCGGTCCACGCCATATTTCGCTGTGAAGCCGCCCAGCGCCTTCTCTCGATGCAGCCAGACGCGCCGCGCGATATCGGCGGTATGGCCGACGTAGAGCGTGCCATTGCGCCCGCTTGCGAGTATGTAGGTGAAGAAGCTCAGCCGTGGCGCCCCGTCCGTCTGGGTCCCCGCCTTCGCGGGGATGAGCGGGTTTTCAGTAGCGAAAGTTGTCTTAATCCGGAGCAGTAATAAAGAGAGACATCCGCCGACATGGACTTCTTCAAAAAATTCAGCGGCACAGGGCTTGTCGAAGGCCCTTTAGCTGTAATGGCTTTCCTTGTATTATTTATTGCCGTCGGCATGTTATATCAATTCGTCACTGCAAGGTATCTATAGGCTCCATTATCGGTTGGGAATTGCATTTTTGCTCGCGTTATTTTGCATTGCCTACATGCACAAACGAGGGCCTTCAACATCCTCCACAAGAGCGAAAAGTGGAACACGTGCCCTTTCCGATATCTCCTATCGGCTGGAGAATTGGTTTAGCCGCGCAACTTGAGTGCCTACCAATATTTGGTATAGTTCAGGCGGAGGCCGCCATGTCGCACAACACGTCCATCTCTCTTGGCGATCACTTCAAAGAACTCAGCGCCCAGTACGTTGAAGAAGGCCGCTACGGCTCCGTGAGCGAGGTCGTCAGGGCCGGCCTGCGGCTTCTGGAAGAACATGAGCACAAGGTGAAGGCGCTCCGCCAGGCGATCGAAGACGGCATCGAGTCCGGCTTCCCCGAAGAGTCGTTCGACGCCGACGCCTTCCTCCGACGCCTGCAGGAGAAGCATGGCGAAGCGGCTTAAGGCCTACCGCCTATCCCGCCGCGCCGAAGCCGATCTCGCGTCCATTTACGATTTTACGCTGGAGCGGTGGTCGAAGAAACAGGCTGATAAGTATTACGGCGAGCTGGTGAACGGAATCAAAGACCTTGCGTCGGGTAAGCGGAAAGGTCGCGACGCGGCGTTGGGCGCAGGTGTTCTAAAGTTGCCGGTAGGCTCCCATGTGGTGTTCTATCAGGTGGATGAAAGCCGCATCGACGTCATCCGGATTTTGCATCAGGCGATGGACGTCAGCAGACATCTAACGCCTGACGCTTGACCCCTACGCCTGCCCGACCGTCTTGAACCCGTCACTTCGTTCTGCTTTAGTTCCTATCGGCGCTAAAGGCCGGGAGGAGAAAATCATGAGCACCCAAGACGTCGCCAAAGACCTCGTGGCCCTGTTGAAGGCCGGCAAGTTCGAGGAGTGCGGTCAGAAATACTGGGCCGACGACGTGGTCTCCATTGAGCCGAACGGGCCGCCTGGCATGGACCGCGCCGCCAGGGGCAAGGCGGCGGTGGAAGCCAAGGGCAAATGGTGGTCGGACAACCACGAGACCCAGGGCGTCGAGGTCGAGGGGCCTTACGTGAACGACGACCAGTTCACCTGCCGCTTCAAGATGACGGTGAAGGTCAAGGCCACCGGCCAGGTGATGGAGATGGACGAGCATGCCCTCTACACCGTCAAGGACGGCAAGATCGTCGAGGAGCGGTTCTTCTACGGCGGCTAATCCGCCGCAAGCTCCCCATAAGGCGGCTTGGGGATCGCCTGATAGGCGGCGTGCAGGGAGGCGGTCCATTCTTCGCTGAGATTGTGGAAATAGGCGTCCTCGGCCGGAATGCGGTAGTTCAGCTCCAGCTTGAAGGCGTCGTTGCGCAGGATCAGCACGTCCAGCGGCATGCCGACCGCGAGATTGGAGCGCATGGTGGCCTCCATGGAAAGGAGGCCGATCTTCAGCGCTTCCCGCAGGTCGGTGTCGAATTGCAGCGCCCGGTCCAGCATGGGCTTGCCGTACTTGGTCTCCCCCACCTGCATGAAGGGCGCGTCCGGCCCGCACTCGATGAAATTGCCGGCGGTGTAGATCTGGTAGAGGTTCATCGGCCCGCCGCGGATCTGGCCGCCAAAGAGGAGCGTCACCCCCGCCGGCACCGACGCCTCGTCGAGGCCGGGGCTGAGGTCGTCGAAGGCCTTCTTCAGAGCCCGGGCGACCAGCTGCGCGGAGCGGAACAGGCTCGGGGTCTGCAGGAGGGTTTCAGTCTCCCCCGTCTCCGGGTTGACCATGCCCTCGGCCAGGATCGACAGCATGGTCTGGGTGACCGACAAATTGCCGGCGGATTCAATGGCCAGCACCCGCTCGCCCTCGGTCTGGTAGATGTGCAGCTTCCGAAACGTGGAGATGTTGTCCACGCCCGCGTTGGTGCGGGTATCGGCGATCATCACCATGCCGTCCTTGAGGAGGAGGCCGAGGCAGTAGGTCATTGAGGAGGTCCGAATTGTAGAGGAGCGCGCGGTAACGCTCCGCCGCCGATTGCGTTTCATCGTTCTTGAGACAGGGGGCGGAACTTACGCCTTTGGGCGTGATCTGGCCA
>CAXTHJ010000101.1:0-8182 GCA_964243985.1 uncultured Caulobacteraceae bacterium
ACCCTCATCTATGCCGAGGGGCAGGACGGCAACATCTCCCGCCTCGCCGCCTTGATCCGCCGCCTGGGGTTCCTGCCGCTGGCGGGGCGCGGCGAGGGTCTGCGCCAGCCGGTGCACGCCGATGATCTCGCCATCGCCGCCTTGGCCGCCGCCGCGTCGGCGACCGCCGCCGGCCGCGCCTACGACCTGCCGGGGGGCGAAACCATCTCCTACCGGGTCATGGCGGAGCGCGTGTTCGAGGGGCTTGGCCGAAAGCCTCGCATCATGACGGTTCCCGCCCCCCTGTGGTCCTTGGCGTTCGCCTTGGCCAAGCCGCTGCTCCCCGGCGCCACGGCGGCGATGGGCTCACGCATGAGCGAAGACCTGATCTTCGACGCCGCGACAGCGCGGCAGGACTTGGGATGGGCGCCCCGCAGCTTCCGGCCGTTGTTCAAAAAATTATAGTTACTATTTGATTAAAATGATCTTTTGCAACATTCTCAGATGAGCTGCGTTGTATCCTTGCAATCTTTCCTTGCAGCATCGCCCTGTTCGCGGTGCTTCCGTCGGAGAAAAAAGGAGAATGCGTCATGGGGTCTTTTGCCCACATCACCGCTGACGACCGGAGCGACGAGTTCGACTCCCTCGTCACCTATCTCAGCGCTGTCGCCCAACGCCTGTCTCGGGCCGAACTGTTGGACATCGGCGACACCTTGCACGAGCTGATTCGCCGTCGGAAAACCATGCGGCGATCCTGGAGCATCGCAGCGTCAGGCCAGCCACGCGCCTATACGTCGTAGCTCGCCACGGCCAGCTCGTTGCCAGAGGGGTCGGTGAAGTGGAACCTGCGGCCGCCGGGGAAGCTGAAGATCGGTTGCACGATGATTCCGCCCGCCGCGCGCACCTTGGCTTCCATCCCCTCCAGGTCCTTGGCGTTGAGCACCGGCAACGGCTTAGCAAGGCCGGCTGAAGAATCGCCCTGGAAGCCGCCATCCAGCCCCTCGTTGAACGCGGCATAGGCTGGGCCGTAGTCGGTGAAGGTCCAGCCGAAGGCGCCGCTGTAGAAGGTTTTGAGCGCGGTAATGTCCCCGGCCGGAAGCTCCAGATAGCCGATTTTGCCGTCTTCCTGCATGGCGCGTATCCCCTGTGTTCTCTTTACGTTCTACATAGCAATGAGCGGAGATGTAAAGGCGCCGCGTGTGCTATTCCCCTGGTCCTCCAGCGTCCGCGTCGTGGCGACACGGTGGCGGCAAGGCGTTAGGCCGGCGCCCGCTAAACATGCGCGAAGCGGATTGCGCCCAGCGCCAGCCCTAAGCCGAGCATCAGTCCCGCATCACGGTTGGAGCGGAACAGGCGAAGCGCGCCCTTAGGGTTATCCACCTTCAGGTCCTGCGATTGCCAGAGCAGATGAAGGGCGAAGACGGCGAGCAGGGGATAGAACAACAGTCCAAGGCGGGCGGTATATCCGGCGCCGAGCGCCAGAGCGCAGGATAAAGCATAGAAGATGAACACGCCCCTTGACGCCGCCGCGCCGAGCCGCCGGGCGCTGGATTTCACCCCGGCCAGGGCGTCGTCTTCCAGGTCCTGCACGGCGTAGATGGTGTCGTAGCCGAGGGTCCAGAACACGCCCGACGCGTAAAGCAGAAGCGCCGGTCGTGCGAGGCCGAGGCCGGGGCTGAAGACAAAGCTCAGCCACCTGTGGGTCAGCACCATCGCTTCACCGTGGGCGATCATCAGGGCGGTCGCCCCGCCCCCCGCCGCTGCAAAGCCTAGCAAAACGCCCCAGTTGAAGGTCAGCCCAAGCCACGCCTGAGGCCACCACGTCACCCGCTTCATGAAGGGGTAGGCGGCCACGAGGCCCAGAGACAGCACCCCCAGTCCCACCGCCCAGAGATTCATGTTGAGCAGGATCATGAGCCCGACCCCGCAACAGCCGATCACGAACGCCCAGGCGCCCTTGACGCTGATCTGGCCGGACGGGATGGGGCGAAGGGCGGTGCGCGCCACCTGGGCGTCGATGTCGCGGTCGACGATGTCGTTGTAGGCGCATCCCGCCGCTCGCATCGCCGCCGCGCCGATAGCGAACAGCACAAACAGCATCCAGTCCGGCGCGCGCCCGCGCATCGCCGCCTCCAGCGCAATTCCCTGCCAGCCCGGCAGGAGCAGCAGCCAAGTGCCCGCCGGCCGGTCGAACCGCCCAAGCTTCAACCACGGCCGAAGACGCAGCGGCGCGAACCGATCCACCCAGTTGTCGGGTCTGGCGTCCGGTAGCGGCGCGTCTGGCGGGGACGCGTTTGGCGAGGGCGTTGCGGCGGTCATGGGACGTTTTAGCGCATCCCTCCGCGCTGGCGAGCCTTCTGCGCGCCGCCCCTTCGCATTAGCCAGGCAAATCCCATATACGATCTAATCACCATAACCGGACCGCCCATGCAGAGCCGCAATCCCTTCTTTGAGGAACTCGCCAAGACCATGGAGAACGCCATGGGCGTGGCCCAGGCGGCGGGAGAGGAAGCCAAGGCGGCGGCGCGCGCGCAGGCCGACCGCTGGGCGGCCGAGCTGGACCTTGTGCGCCGCGACGAGTTCGACGCCCTCCGAGCGATGCTGGAAGCCGAGATCGCTCTACTTCGTTCAGAAATCGCGCAAATGAACGCCTCGTCCGGCAAAGCTCGCCCAACGGACGACGCCGGTTGAGTTCCACCCCGCAAAGCCGCTAGGCTCTGTTTTGATGGTGCGAGTCGGCCGGACGCTCCCCGCCCGAACGCTTCGCCCATAGGAAAGTCGCTTATGGATACGCCGCAACCCGAAGATGTCGAACTGGGCGTCGATCCTCTCGATGTGGTCGAGCATGTGCTGACGGCGGAAAACCTGGATTTCGACCGCACCGAGGACGGCGACTTGGCCTTCGCCCTGGCGGGGGACTGGAAGGACTACGAGTTGTGGTTCGCCTGGCGGCCCGAAGCCGACTGCCTCCAGCTCTGCCTCTCCTTGGACGTGCGCATCAAGAAATCGCGCAAGGCCGCGGCCTATGAACTGGTGTCCCTGATCAACCAGCGCGTCTGGCTCGGCCATTTTGAGATCTGGGCGGAGGAGGGCGAGATCGTGTTCCGCCACGCCATGGCCCTGCCCACCGGCGAACGGCCCACCCTGGCGCAGGCCGCCTCCATGATCGACGCCGCGGTGGAGGCGGGGGACCGCTTCTATCCGGCCTTCGACTTCATGCTGAAGGGCAAGTCGCCCTCCGACGCCATGACCGCCTGCATGTTCGACACCGTGGGCCACGCTTAGAGCCGACGCATGGCCTCCATCCTGCTCCTCGGCGCGGGGCGCATGGGCGGCGCCATGCTGGAGGGCTGGCGGCGTGCGGAGGCGTTCAAGCCGAGCGACCTGATCATTTGCGACCCTCATCCGGGCGAAGCGGCGCAGGCCACCGGCGCGGCGGGCGCCCGCCGTAATCCTCCACTTGACGTCATCGGCGCCGCCCAGACCGTGCTCCTGGCGGTCAAGCCGCAGCTTTGGCGGGAAGCGGCGGAAATCTACGCCCCGCACATCGCGCGGGAGGCCATCCTCGTCTCCCTCGCCGCCGGCGTGCGCGCAGCCGATCTCGCCGCCGCGTTCGGGCGGCCGACCGCGCGGGTGATGCCCACCACGGCGGTGGCGATCGGCAAGGGCGTGGCCACCGTCTTCGCTGAGACCGCCATTGGCCGCGCCGCCGCCCACACCCTGTTCGCGCCTGTAGCCACCGTCGTAGATGTGGCGGACGAGGGGCTGATCGACGTGGCGACGGCGGTTTCCGGCTCCGCGCCGGCCTACCTCTACGCTTTTGTCGAGGCGCTGGAGGCGGCGGGCGAGAAGGCTGGCCTTCCCCGTGAGACGGCACAGACGCTGGCGCGCGCCACCATCGCCGGGGCGGCTGCTCTGATGGAGCGTTCGCCCGACGATCCAGCCGAGCTGCGCCGACAGGTGACCTCGCCTGGCGGAACCACCGAGGCGGCGTTGAAGGTGCTGCAGGGCGAGGGCGGGCTTGATCCCCTGCTGGTCGCTGCGGTGAACGCCGCCGTGGCGCGCGCCCGAGCCTTGGCAGGATGACGCTTGCGGGTTGAGGCCTTCCGCGCCATCTCTTGAGTATGGCTAAGACTCCCAACACCGAGATCGTCGCCGCCCCTCAGGGCGCGGTAAATGTGGATGTGCTGGACCGGGCGGCCGACGCCGCCCTGAGGTTGGCGGGGGAGACGCCCTGGGCGGACATCACTCTGCGCGACATCGCCACGGCTGCCGGCGCGCCCTTCGCCGAGCTTTACGTCCGCGCGCCGGGCAAGAACGCCTTGTTGGACCGGCTCTCCAAGCGGCTGGACGACGCTGCGCTGAAGGCGTCGGACGATCCGTCGCCGGATGTGGGCGATCGCCTGTTCGAGGTGGTGATGGCGCGGTTGGAGGCTATGGAGCCGGATCGCATCGTCCTGATCGCCATCGCCAGGAGCGAAGGCCTCTCGCCGAGGATGGCGCGGCGTTTGGCGTTCACCGCCCGGGCCTTGCTGGAGGCAGCAGGGGTAGACGCCGGCGGCCGGCGAGGCGCGATCCGCCTCGTCGCCATGACCGCCGTCTGGGCCCGCGTCTTGCAAGTCTGGCGCGACGACGAAGGCGCCCTGAACCGCACCATGGCTGAGATCGACAAGCGGCTGAAGCTCATGCGGAAGCGATTGGGACAGGTTGGGGCAGGGTTTTAGGTCCCTCGCCCGCTAGGGGAGAAGGGTCTAACCAAACACCGCTTCCGCCGCCTCCGCCTTGCTCGCCCCACCCACGTGGATCGACCACCAGAGGGCGTAGAACATCAGGGGCCAGCGATTGTGCGCCTGCGCCGGATTGGTGAAGACCGCCCGCACGGCGTCGAGGTCGCACACCGCCGCCAGCCCTTCGCAGGCCGCCACGCGCGGACCGATGTCGGCGGCGCGAGAGGCGATCCAGGCCGTGACGGGGACGGTGAAGCCCTTCTTCTTCGCCCACGGCTCGGAAGCGGGACAGGCGCGCTCCAGCCACTTGCGCAGGATCCACTTGCCGTAGCGGCCGCGCACCTTCATCCGGTCCGGCAGATTGAAGGCGAAGGCGGCCACCTCCCGATCCAGGAACGGCGTGCGGCCTTCGAGCCCGTGCGCCATTAGCATTCGGTCGAGCTTCAGGAGCAGGTCGTTGGGGAGCCAAGTGGCGATGTCCGCGGCCTGGGCGCGCTGGAGCGGCGTGTCGCCGGTCACCCGGCTTGCTGTGTCGCGCCAGCGGGCAAGAGCGCCGGCGCCTTTGTCTTTCAGGAACGGCGCGTCGATCTGCGGCTCGGCGGGGCGGCCGCCCATCCACTTCGGCCTAAGCGCGCGGCGATAGCGGCCATAACCGGCGAACAGCTCATCGCCCCCTTCGCCGGACAGCACCACTGTCATCGCGCCCTTGGCCGCTTCGGCCAGCTTGTAGGTCGGCAGGCAGGCGTAATCTGTGGTAGGGTCGTCCAGATGCCAGGCGACTTCGGGGGCAACGCGCCAGAAGTCCTCTTCGGTGAAGGTCGTCTCGCGCCAGTCGAGATCAAGCGCCCGCGCGACCTTCTCCGCCGCCCCGCGCTCGTCGCGGACTTCGGGGACGTCGAAGCCGCAGGTGAAGGCGGTGACGGGACGCTCGTTCAGGCGCGCCATCAGGGTGGCGATGGCGGTGGAGTCGATGCCGCCGGAGAGGAACAGGCCGTAGGGGACGTCAGAACGCTGGTGCACGCGGACGCTGTCTTCGAGGACGGCGTCGAGATGGTCGAGCCGATTGGCGGGTTCCTGCAACCATTTGAGGGCTTGGCGCGACCCCTCATCCGTCGGCTGCGCCGACACCTTCTCCCGCAAGGGGAGAAGGGCGCCTGGCGCCGCGCGAAGCGGTTGGGTCAGCACGTAGTTTAGCGCCAGCAGTTCCTGCGCGGCGCCCTCCGCCACCCGCACGGGCCCAAGCGCCCGCAGCTCCGATGCGAACCGCGCGCCCTGCACATAAAGTGGCTTGATCCCGAACGGGTCGCGCACGAGCCAGGTCCGCCCGTCGCAGCCGATCAAGCAGAAGGCGTACATGCCGCGGAGGCGCTGGAACGCCTTCTCGCCCTCCATCGCGTAAAGGTGCAACAGGGGTTCGAAGTCCGAGCCGGTGGAGAGCTTGTCCTTCAGGCCGAATTCCTCGGTGAGTTCGACGTAGTTGTAGATCTCGCCGTTGCCGATGATTGTCGATCCCGCCGCCGAGAGTGGCTGCCAGCCGCCTTCCAAGTCGATGATCGACAGGCGTGCGTGGGCCAGGGTCGCGCCCGCCACCTGCTCCACGCGGATGCCGTTGGGGCCGCGATGGGCGATGGCGCCGATCATCTCGTAGGCTTTGGCTTTCGCCGCCTCGCGCCCCTCTTTGCTGGTTTGGTCGCCGCCGAGGATGCCCACGATGCCGCACATCAGGGTTCTCCGTAGGTGCGGAACAACTCGCGCCAGCGGGCGACCACGGCGGTCTGCGAGAACTCGCCCGAGATGCGCGCCAGGCCCGCCTGCACCAGCCGCGCAGACAACGCCTTGTCTTCGAACACTCGCCGGGCCGCCTCGGCCAACGCTGCGGCATCGTCAACAGGCGTGAGCAGGCCGTCCACATCGTCCGTGATCAAGACGCCCGGCCCCTGGCTCGCCGCCGCCACGATGGGGCAGCCGTGGGCCCAGGCCTGGATCACAGTATTGCCCAGCGGCTCATAGCGGGAGGGGAAGAGGCAGACGTCGGCGGCGCGGTAGAGGGCCGACGCGTCCGAGCGCCAGCCGAGGAAACGCACCCGGCCGGTGACGCCGAGGCGCTGCGCCAGGGCTTTCAGCGCGCCCTCCTGCGCGCCCGCGCCGGCGATCCAGAGGTAGGCTTCGGGATAAAGCGCCAGAGCCTTAAGGCTGGTGTCATGAGCCTTCACCTTGTGCAGCCGCCCCATGCCGAGCAGCAGCGGCGCACCCTCCGGCGTATCCAACGCCGCGCGGCTCTGCGCCGCCCCCGGCCCGGGGGTGGCGAAGTTGGGGATGTAGGCGACGCGATCCGCCGGCCAGCCCTTGCGGACGATGTAATCCACAATGTCCTGGGTGTTGCCCACCAGGAAGTCCGCGCCCTTGTAGTATTTCAGATCGTAATAGCCGCCGAGCCGCCCGATCCGCTTCCACGGCCCCTGGCGCGGAACCACCCGCCCGGCGCGGTTCATCCACTGCATCAGGACGCGGGCGGGAAGGGCTTCGGCCAGCTTGCGGATGCGCGGCCCGGTGACAAGGTCGAAGGGGGCGTCGAACGGCATCACCGTGGCGGGGATGTTCATGGCCTTCAGCGCCGCTTCGCGCCCCGCGTTGGCGTGCAGGCCGACGGCTTGCGACAACCCGTCGGCCTTCAAAGCCTCTGCAAGGCTGAGGAAATAGGTCTCCGCCCCGCCGTCGCCGGGCGACCCAAGAAGATGCAGAACCGTCATCGCCGCCAAGCTCTAGCGGGGTTCGCCGCTTGGCCCAACTCCATAGGTGGGAAAAGAGTGGTGGCTGGAGGCAGGATCGAACTGCCGACCTGAGGGTTATGAATCCTCCGCTCTAACCATCTGAGCTACCCAGCCCCGCGCATCCGGCAGGGCCGGAGCGGGCGAAGGCGCGGGGTATAGCGGATTGCCTCCCGCGCCTCAAGCGGCCTTGCGCCCCCGCTGTTTGGAGCTTTACCGTCGATCCTAAAGGCCCCGCCCGATCAGGACGCCCACCGCCGCGGCGATGGGAAAGAGGAGCGGCCACGCCTGGCGGAGGTTGCGAAACCGATGCACCCGGCGGCCGCTGAAGTTTTGCAAGGCGCCGAAAGCCGGGGTGAGGCGGCGGTCGGAATAAGCGAAGGCTTCGCTGCCTTTGATGTGGTGAAGACTCATGGTCGATCCTGACGAACGCTCGTGGGATCGACGCTAAGCGAGGATGGCTAACGAGGGCTTAACACCTTGACGTTGCTTTAGGATTTTGGATGGGCCACGGCGGTCGAAGTCGGCTTCGCGTCGGCTGCGCGCACCAATCGGTCGAGGTCGAGGTTGTATTGACGAACCTGAATGGCGAGCTGACTGCATAGGTCGTCGTAGGCCCCATAGGCCCGGTCGCCGCAGCTTTGCGCATAGATCTGCTGGGCCTGTTCCAGGTTGTCGCGCGCCTGCTCGATCGGCGGTTTCATCGGT
>CAXTHJ010000102.1:0-566 GCA_964243985.1 uncultured Caulobacteraceae bacterium
GCATCCGGACGATTATGTCCACCGCATCGGCCGCACCGGCCGCGCCGGCGCCACGGGCAAGGCGTTCACGCTGGTGACGCCCGACGATGCCGAAGCGATCGATAATATCGAGAAGCTGACCAAGACCAAGATCCCGCGTCTCGGCGCGCCCGAAAAGGCCGAGCCCGTGGCAGAGGTCGAGGCCGAGGTGAAACCGGCGAAGCGCGAAGCGCGTGCGCCGCGGGCGGAAAAGACCGAGCGTCCCCGCGACGAAGCCCGCCGCGAGGAGCCGCGTCAGGAGGAATCCCCCCGCGAAACTGCACCGGTAGAGCCTCGCCGCGAAGAACGCGCGCCGCGTCGCGAAGCGCGGGTGGAGCGCGAGCGTCCCCGCCGCGACGACCGCGGTGGCCGCGGGCGCGATACCGATCGTGATGGCAGCCCGGACGAGGGCTGGAACGGCCCGATCCCGAGCTTCCTCGAAGTCGGCTTCTCGTTCGAGAATTGAGCGGGGGCTTGCGCGCGATCATCCTCGCCGCAGGGCAGGGCACGCGCCTCCTCCCCTTTACCCGCGATCATCCCAAATGCCT
>CAXTHJ010000102.1:576-8021 GCA_964243985.1 uncultured Caulobacteraceae bacterium
GCGCCAGCGGGATCGACGATATCTTGGTGATCGGCGGCTATCACATCGATCGGCTGGAGCAGCATCTCTCGCAGATGCCGGCGCGCCGTCGTCCGGGCCTGCTGTGCAATCCCTTCTGGCCCGTCGCCAATTCGATCAGCAGCGTGTGGACGGCGCGCATGCAGATGGAGGGCGATTTCTGCCTTCTGAACGGCGACACGATCTTCGCCCCCGGTCTCGTCGCCCCGGCGCTGGAGGCGGCTGGTGACGGCGTGAACCTGCTCGTCGAAGAGCCGCAGGATTTCCAGCTCGACGACATGCTGGTCGCGGTCGATGGCGCCAAGGTCCGTGCGGTCGGCAAGACGCTGGAGGAAGGGACGGCGGCGCACCGCTCGCTCGGCTTCATCGTCGCCAGGGGCGGCGGTCCGCAAGCGTATCTCGCGGCGCTGGAAGAGGTGATCTGCGCCGAGGGCGGCTATGCCCGCTTCCATCATGCGATCATCGATCGGCTGGCTTGGGATGGGCTCGTCACCGCGCTGCCGAGCGGCGGCCCGGGGTGGGCTGAGATCGATCGGCCCGAGGATATCGCGTTGTGGCAGGGGGCGTGAGCCTGGCCTGCCTCGGAGCACGAAGGTGAAACAAGAGCGCGTCGCCTTCCTCTTCCTCGGCGAAACGTTGCTGATCCCGCATCTCTGGCCGATCGTCGAGGCGCTGAGCGCCGCCGCGCCCACGCTGACGATCGACTGCTGGATCGCAACCTCGGTCCACGAGGCGCTGCTCGGCCGCTGGAGCGCGGGGCTTCCCAACGTCGGTCTGCGCCGTGCGCCCGGCTTCAGGACCGTCGCCGATGCACAGAGCGGGCGTAATCCGCCGCTGCCGGCCAAGCTGCCCATGCTTGCGCGATTGGCGCCGCTGCTGCTGGGCACAAGGATCGCGGTGTGCGCCGAGCAGACCAGCCTGTGGATCCCGACGATCCTGCCCTTCCATCCGACCCGCTTCGTCAAGACCTCGCATGGGGTCGGTTCGATGAGCGCACGCGACGATCGGCGGCGGCGCGCGGCGACGCTGATGCTAGTGCCGAGCGCGCTCGAGCGCGCGACCTATCTGACGCGCGGCTTCGCGGCGGAGCGGGTGCGCGCGACGGGATATGTTAAGGCGGGCTTTGCGCACCGCACTCCGGCGCGCGACCTGTTCGCTCAGGCGAAACCAGTCGTCGTCTACGCGCCGCACTGGCAGCGCAAACGCTCGTCGTGGTGGGATTGGGGACGCGAGGTGGTGGCGATGCTCGCCGCGCAGGATCGATTCAACGTCATCCTCGCCCCGCATCAGCGGCTGGTCGAGACCGAGCCGGGGGTACGCGCCGTGATGCACGCGGTCGCCGGACTCCCCAACATGCATGTCGACACCGAGAGTTTCGCAATGGTCGATGGCAGCTACATGGCGGCGGCGGATCTCTATCTGGGCGATACGTCGAGCCAGGTTGTCGAGTATCTCGCCACCCCGCGCCCATGCATTTTTCTCAACCCGCAGGGCATCCACTGGCGGGCGACCGACGACCATGATTTCTGGGAATGCGGGGATGTAATTGACCGGATCGATGCGCTGCCCATAGCGCTGGCGAGCGCCGAAGCACGCCACGGCGTGTATCGCGAGCGGCAGATCGAGTTTGCGGCCGCCTCGCTCGGCGATACCAGCGGCGCCGGCCCGGTTCATTGTGCCGCTACGATCCTGGAGTTGCTGGACCGACGTCGATTGCAAATCTTGCAACCACGTAATTAAATTGCGCAGTTGCGATAGTTAGTTGTGTGACCCATTTGGGTTGCACCGCACAATTTCGTGCGGGTCCAAAGGGTAGAACGATGGCACGTTTTGAAGCGGCCACGACCCTTCTCCTCGCTTTCGCCGTTCAGGTGATCGCGGTCGGGGTCGTTCTGGCAATCTGATCGATCGGCGTGGGGCGGGCAAAAGCCTGCCCCGCCGATCTTTCTGCCGAGCATATCTTCACTCCCCGCCCAGTTTCTCCTTCAGCCGCTGGAAGAAGCCGGTCGATTGCGGGCATTCCTTGCCGGTCTCGGTCGCGCGGAACTCCTCCAGCAATTCTTTTTGCCGCGCGGTCAGGTGGGTCGGCGTCTCGACGTCGATCTGGATGACCATGTCGCCGAAGCCGCGCCCGTTGAGCACCGGCATGCCAGCGCCGCGCTGGCGCAATTGCTTGCCCGTCTGGATGCCGGCGGGGATGCGGATTTCGTGGTCGGTGCCGTCAAGCCCCGGCACGGTGATCGCGCCGCCCAGCGCCGCCGCCGTGATGCTGATCGGCGCGTGAGCGAAGAGGGTCGTGCCCTCGCGCTGGAAGATGTCGTGGCGCTTCACATGCAGGAAGACGTAGAGGTCGCCCGGGGGGCCGCCGCGTGCGCCGGCCTCACCATGCCCGGACATGCGGATGCGCGTGCCCTCGTCGACGCCCTTGGGCACCTTCAATTCCAGCGTCTTGGCTCTCTCGACCCGGCCTTCGCCGTGGCAGGCCCGGCACGGATCGGCGATCACCTGGCCGCGACCATGACAGGTCGGGCAGGTCCGTTCGACGACGAAGAAGCCCTGCTGGGCACGGACCTTGCCATGGCCGGCGCAGGTCGGGCAACCCTTGGCCGAGGTGCCTTCGTTGGCGCCGGAGCCGTTGCACGCCTCGCAGGCGGCGGCGACATCGATGCGGATCTGCTCGGTGGTGCCGTGATAGGCATCGTCGAGGCTGATCTCCAGATCGTAGCGCAGGTCGGCGCCGCGTAGCGCCGAATTGCCGCCGCCGCGTCCGCGCCCGCCGCCCATGAATTCGCCGAACACGCTCTCGAAAATATCGGAGAAGCCTTCGAAGCCCGCACCCTGCTGGCCACCCGCACCCTGCTGGAAGGCAGCATGGCCATAACGATCGTAAGCCGCGCGCTTTTGCGGATCCTTCAGGACATCATAAGCCTGGCTGATCGACTTGAACTTGGCCTCGGACACCTCGCAGCCCGGATTGCGATCGGGATGGCATTGCATCGCCAGCCGCCGATAGGACGACTTGATCGTCTTTTCATCGGCGGTGCGCTCGATCTCGAGCAACTCGTAATAGTCCGTTTCAGCCATTCATCGCCCCAAGCCACGGAGTCTGCGGCGTTTTCCCCGGCGGATCACCCCGAAAGCCATGGCCTTCATGGCTTTCGGGGCTCTCACTTACTTCTCGTCGACCTCGGAGAATTCCGCGTCGACCACGTCCTCGCCGTGCCCGGCCGCCTCTCCCGTGGCCGCGCCGGCACCGGCCGCCGCGCCCTCGGCCTGCTGCTTCTCGTAGATGGCCTGGCCCATCTTCATCGAGACCTGCATCAGCGCATTGCTCTTATCGGTCATCTGCTCGGCGTCACCGCCTTCGACCGCACCGCGCGCAGCGACGACCGCGCTCTCGATCTCGGACTTGAGGCCCGCGTCGATCGCCTCGCCATGCTCGCGATGCTGCTGCTCGGTCGAGTGGATCAGGCTTTCTGCGTTGTTCTTCGCCTCGGCTGCGGCGCGACGCTTCTTGTCCTCCTCGGCGAAGGCTTCGGCATCGCGGACCATCTGATCGATGTCGGTGTCGGACAGGCCGCCCGACGCCTGGATCTTGATCTGCTGTTCCTTGCCGGTGCCCTTGTCCTTGGCGCTGACGTTGACGATGCCGTTGGCGTCGATGTCGAAGGTCACTTCAACTTGCGGCACGCCGCGGGGGGCGGGGGGGATGCCGACGAGGTCGAACTGGCCGAGCATCTTGTTGTCGTGGGCCATCGGGCGCTCCCCTTGGAACACACGGATGGTCACGGCGGACTGGTTGTCGTCGGCGGTGGAGAAGGTCTGCGAGCGCTTGGTGGGGATGGTGGTGTTGCGCTCGATCAGGGGCGTGAAGACGCCGCCGAGGGTCTCGATGCCGAGGGTCAAGGGCGTGACGTCGAGAAGGAGCACGTCCTTCACGTCGCCTTGCAGCACGCCGGCCTGCACGGCGGCGCCCAGCGCCACCACTTCGTCAGGGTTCACGCCCTTGTGCGGTTCGCGGCCGAAGAACTCCTGCACCGCGGCGACCACCTTGGGCATGCGGGTCATCCCGCCCACCAGCACCACTTCGTCGATGTCGGACTTCTTGTAGCCCGAGTCCTTCAGCGCCTGTTCGCAAGGCTTGATGGTCTTGGCGATCAGGTCTTCCACCAGGCTTTCCAGCTTGGAGCGGATCAGCTTCAGGGTGAGGTGCAGCGGCCCGGAGGCGTTCATGGAAATGAAGGGGAGGTTCACGTCATATTGCGGCGTGGAGGACAGCTCCTTCTTGGCCTTTTCAGCTTCTTCCTTCAGGCGCTGGAGGGCCAACTTGTCATTCCGCAGATCGACGCCGTTGGCCTTTTTGAACTCGTCAGCGAAGTAGTCGACGATGCGAAGGTCGAAGTCCTCGCCGCCCAGGAACGTATCCCCGTTGGTCGCCTTCACCTCGAACACGCCGTCGCCGATCTCTAGGATCGAGATGTCGAAGGTGCCGCCGCCGAGGTCGTAGACGGCGATCTTCTTGCCTTCCGACTTCTCAAGCCCATAGGCCAGCGCCGCCGCGGTGGGCTCGTTGATGATGCGCAGCACTTCCAAACCGGCAATCTTGCCCGCGTCCTTGGTGGCCTGGCGTTGGGCGTCGTTGAAGTAGGCGGGGACGGTGATGACCGCCTTCTCCACCTTCTCGCCGAGGTAGGCTTCGGCGTCTTCCTTCAGCTTCTGCAGGATGAAGGCGGAGATCTGTTGGGGGGAGTAATCCTTGCCGTGGGCGCGCACCCAGGCGTCGCCGGAGGGGCCCTTGACGATCTCATAGGGCACCATGCCCTTGTCCTTCTCCACCATCGGATCGTTGGAGTTGCGGCCGATCAGGCGCTTGATGGCGAAGAAGGTGTTGGACGGGTTGGTGACGGCCTGGCGACGGGCCGGCTGGCCAATCAGGCGCTCGCCGTCGTCGGCGATGGCGACCACCGAAGGGGTGGTGCGCGCGCCTTCCGCGTTCTCGATCACCTTGGGCGTCTTGCCGTCCATGATGGCGACGCAGGAATTGGTGGTGCCGAGGTCGATGCCGATGATCTTGGACATGGTCTGGTCTCAAACTCCTTCAAGGCGGGCGGTGTGGCGGCCTTCTTAGAAGCGCCGGCCCTGGTCCGTCCCCAACAGATTGCAAATGCCGAAGGTCACGGCCCGTGGCCCTCGTGTAGCTGCGATATGGGAACCCCAAGCAGGCGCGCAAGGGTTTATGCGAGTCTGGGTTTGCACGCCTATATGGGTCGCCATGCGGCATAACGGCTTTGAACTTCATTCCGGCGCGTTGGACGCTGAGGCGCAAGGTCAGCTTGTGACCGAGGTGATGGCGGCGGCGGAGCAGGCGCCCTTCTATGCGCCCATGACGCCGTGGGGGAAGCCGATGAGCGTAGGGCAGACGAGCCTTGGCCCCCTCGGCTGGATCACCGACGTCAAGGGCTATCGCTATGAACCGCATCACCCGGTGACGGGCGAGCCGTGGCCGGCGATGCCGGAGAGGCTGCTCGAGTTATGGCGGACCTACGCCGATCCGGAGCACCCGCCCGACAGCTGCCTCGTCAACCTCTACCGCGGCGACGCCAAGATGGGGATGCACCAGGATTCCGACGAAGCGGACCTGAACGCCCCGGTGCTGGGCATTTCTCTAGGCGACACGGCGGTGTTCCGCCTCGGCGGATTGGCGCGGAAGGACCCATCGATCACTTTCAAGCTCCAGTCCGGCGACATCAACGTCCTGGCCGGCGGATCGCGGCGCGCTTACCACGGCGTGGATCGCACCTTGGCGGGATCGTCGCAGCTCGTCCCCGGCGGCGGCCGCATCAACCTGACCCTGCGGCGCGCGCTGACTTAGCTGGTGGAACGGCATTGGCCTGGATGACAACGCTTTCCAGAACGATGCTCTCCAGAACGATCGCTTTTCGCTGAGCAGGGCGCTAATCGAGCTTCTCGGTTCGACCTTGGCCTTAATGCGGCGATATGTTCTCGACGGGTCTTCCGTGAACATTATAAAATAGTCCTCTACGGGCAGTCGCGGAATGTAGAAGCGCCAATCCAGCATTTGCCGAAACCGTGCGGGCATTGAGCAAATCCGCCATCTCGACCTCCATTAAGCGAGACCCAATCTGTCATGCTCTCGAAGGTTGCGAAACAGGTTTAGCCCCAGTCCGGTATCAGCCCCCGAACGCTTCTCGGAGCCGGTCGTGCTGCGAAAGCACGGGGTGCGCCGCGTCATCCTCCACCGTCTCGACGTACATGCGTTTGTCCAGGTGCGCCACCCGCTCGAACAGGCGCTCGGAGCGGGCGACCAAGTCGATGAGGCCCGCAGGCAGTTCGGCCACCAGAGGGTCCTTGGCCGAGGCCGGTTCGATCTTCAGGCCCGCCAGGGGATCGGGCGCCGTCTGCGCCACATCTTTGCCGGCGCTCACGCGATAGCGGTCCTGGCAGGCGTCGGTCGCGGTCATGTCGCCTTCGCGCACGGCCCGCTGCACTAGAAGCCAGGAGGCCACCTGCATCAGCCGGGTGGTCAGCCGCATGCTCTCGCCGGCGTAGGTGAGCGCGGCGTTGCGAGACAGGAGCTTGGAATCCTGGCGCCCTGGGCCGTCCAGATAAGCGGCGGCGTCCTCCACCAGCTCCATGCCGTCGTGGAAGGTGCGGTCGAAAAGCTCCGACCTGGCGAAATCGCGCACCACGCCCGCACGCTCGGCCGTCACCGATTTGGGACCCAACTCGATCATTTATACGCGTCCCCCGGTGAGGCTACTGGCTCGAACCTCGAGCGCGGCGACCGAACTTGGCCGTCGTTGCTCATGGTCGTGCAACCCCCGTGCCATCGCCATGCGTGCCAGAACGATGTCAATTCCCGCCTAAAGAGAAGAAAGCGTCCGCGGCGCTAAGGCTGTTCCGTTTTCGGTCGAGGGCGGAGCGGGTGCGGCCGATCTCCCCTTCCAGCTGGTCGATCCGCTCTTCGAGATCGCCGACCGAGTAATGATCGAGGTCTTCGTGGCTGACGTCGTTCAGCGCCCAGCCGCGCAAGGCGCGCGGGGCCTCTTGTTCGTCCATCATCATACGCCCTCCGGTCTAAACAGGTTGGCCATGCAGTGGGCGGAGCCTATCAGACCTTTCCACCCATGGGGAGAGCGCGCGCTTGAGTTCGATTCCAAAGACCATGACCGCCGCGGTGGTCGAAGGCGGCAAGGGTCCGGCGGAGGCTCTGAAGGCCGCCCATATCCCGACGCCCAGGCCCGGCCCCGGTGAAGTCCTGATCCGCGTGAAGGCGGCGGGGGTGAACCGGCCGGACATCATCCAGCGCATGGGCTTCTACCCGCCCCCGCCGGGATCGCCCGACATCTTGGGGCTGGAGGTGGCGGGCGAGGTGGCGGCGGTTGGTGAAGGCGTCCTCCGCTGGC
>CAXTHJ010000103.1:0-7831 GCA_964243985.1 uncultured Caulobacteraceae bacterium
GCTCCCCCACCTCGCCCCCGAATATAAGAAGCTTAAAGGTCGCGAGATCATCGAGGATTTCCCCGAATGGGAGCCCTGTCACCGCGCCTTGCTCTCCAACGGGATCTGCGGCTTTGAGAACGTGGGCGGCGAGATCGACAAGGTGACCGGCAAGCGCGTCACCTTCGCCGCCTTCCCCTGGCGCTGGACCAAGGGCGATGGCTGTATCGTGCGGCTGGTTGCCATCGTCGATCCCAAGGGCACCTTCCGGATCGAAACCGGCCGGGAGGACTGAGCGATGCACGTCACCCGTTTCGACGATGCGCCGCGCTACGATGCGCCCAAGCACTTCGACATCCGGTCCCTTCGCCTTCAGGGCTTTGAGGTCAGCGACTCCAAGGCCACCTGGGTCGGCCTGTCCCACTTCCTTCCCGGCGGCGGCGCCGAGATGGACGCGGGCGCCGTGGAGAAAATCTACGTGGTCATCGCCGGCGAGGTGACGATCGAGCTGGCCGACGGCACGACCGAGGTCCTGGGCTCGCTCGACAGCTGCCTGATCCCCGCCGGCGAAGCCCGCGCGGTGCGTAACGACGGCAATGACGTGGCCACGATGCTGGTGATCATGCCCTACCCGGAACGTCGCCCGTGATCTTGCCGGCGGTCGATCCCGGCAAACTGTTCGACGTCGCCGGCAAGACGGCTGTGATCACCGGTGCCACCGGCGCCTTCGGCCAGGTGGCCGCGGTCACCTTGGGGCGGTCGGGGTGCAAACTGGCGCTGGCCGGCGCTAAGGTCGCGGACCTCCAAGAGCTGGCTGCCGCGTTGACGGCCGAAGGCCACGCCGTCGCCACCGTCGCGCGTCGGCCCGACAGCCCCGAGGCGGCTGAAGAGATCGTCGCCGCCGCGGTGAAGGCTTTTGGCGGCGTGGACATCCTGGTGGTGGCCTCGGGCATGAACGACGTCGCGCCCATCGATCAGATGAGTTTCGAGCGGTTCGACAAGGTGATGAACGCCAACGTCGACGGCAGCTGGCTGATGGCCCAGGCGGCCGGCAAACAGATGCTTGCCCAGGGCCGTGGGGGCAAGGTCGTGCTGGTCTCCTCGGCCCGTGGCAAGTTGGGCCACCCTGCCGGATACAGCGCCTACTGCGCCTCCAAGGCGGCGGTGGACGGCATCACTCGGGCGCTGGGCTGCGAGTGGGGCGCGGCGGGCATCACCGTTAACGCCATCGCCCCCACCGTCTTCCGCTCCCCCCTCACCGCCTGGATGTTCGAGGACAACGAAAAGGCCAACGCCGTGCGCGCTGGCTTCTTGGCCCGCGTGCCGGTCGGCCGCCTGGGCGAGCCGGAGGACCTGGCCGGCCCGCTGCTGTTCCTGACCTCGCGGGCGTCAGACTTCCACACCGGCCATGTCGTCTACGCCGACGGCGGCTACACGGCCGGATGAGCGCCGTGCCGGCGGCCGGGGCTGAACGCATTGGCATCGTCGGCGGCGGGCTGATGGGCGGCAATATCGCCCTGATCTTCGCCGCCGCCGGTCACGCCGTGACGGTGTTCGAGCCCGACGCCGCCAACCGCGAAAGCTTGCCCGCGCGGGTGGTCGAGAATCTGAGCTTGATCGGCGGCGACATCGACGCCGCAGCCCTCATCACTGTCACCGCAGACCTTGCCGAAGCGGTCGCCGACGCCGATCTGGTGACAGAGGCCGCGCCCGAGAAGCTGCCCCTCAAGCGCTCGATCTTCGCCGATCTCGTGCGCCTGGCCCGGCGCGACGCCATCCTCGCCAGCAACACCTCGGTGATCCCCATCGGCCAGATCGCCGAGGGCTTGGAGACCCGAGACCGCATGGTCGGGACCCATTGGTGGAACCCGGCGCACCTTATTCCCCTGGTGGAGGTGGTGCAGGCGCAAGGCACGTCCGACGCCACCATCGCGACAATGATGGCGCTGCTGGCCCGGATCGGGAAGCAGCCGGCGCATGTGCTGAAAGACACTGCGGGCTTTGTGGGCAACCGCCTTCAGCACGCCCTGTGGCGGGAGGCCATCGCCATGGTGGCCGAGGGCGTTTGTGACGCGCGGACCCTGGATCGCTGCGTCCGCAACAGCTTCGGTCAGCGGCTGGCGGTACTGGGGCCGCTGGAGAACGCCGACTTGGTGGGCCTCGACCTCACCCTCGACATTCACCGCGTGATGATGCCGGAGCTCGACACCCACACCGTCCCCAATCCCTACCTCGAGCAGAAGGTCGCTGAGGGTCGGCTCGGTTTCAAGACCGGCGAAGGGTTCCGTCCCTGGACGCCCGGCGAGATGGACAGCCTGCGCCGCACCCTCGTCGACCACCTGGTCGCAGCAAGGCGTAAGGCATGAGCACAGTCAGCGAACGCCCGGCTGCGGCGCCCCCGAAGGCGACCGACTGGTCTACCATCATCCTGATGTCGCTGGGCTTTGGGCTGGTGGGCGTCGATCGCTTCATGATCTCCACCCTCTATCCGGTGATCGCCAAGGATCTTCACCTCGGCTACGCGGACATCGGGACGATCACAGGCGCGCTGGCCCTGGCCTGGGGTGTGGCGGCCCTGTTCATGGGCAACCTGTCCGATCGGATCGGCCGGCGCATGGTGCTGGCCGGCGCGCTGGCGCTGTTCGCCTGCCTGATCGGCGCCAGCGGCCTGGCCACCAGCCTGGGAGGCCTGATCATGGTTCGCCTGGTCATGGGCCTCGCCGACGGCGCCTATGCGCCCGCCAGCATCGCCGCCACCTTGGACGCGGCTCCGCCGAGCCGTCATGGCCTGGCCATAGGCATCCAGCAGATGATGTTGCCGGTGTTCGGCCTGGGTTTCGCGCCGTTGGCCGTCAGCGCCATGCTGCATGTGATGGACTGGCGCTGGACCTTCGTTTCCTTCGCCCTTCCCGGTCTGCTCCTGGCGGCCTTTGTCTGGATCAAGCTGCCGCGCGCCGTCGTCAGCACAGCGCCACGCGAGCATATCCTGGCCGAGTGGCGGCTGGTGGTGGCTTACCGGAACGTGCGCCTCGGCATGGTGCTGATGCTCTGCTGGCTGACCTGCCTGATCACCACCAGCGCCTTCCTGCCGAGCTATTTGATCGATCACCTCAAGCTTTCGTTTGGCCAGATGAGCGGCGTGATGTCCGCCATCGGGATCGGCTCGGCGGTGGGCACCCTCCTGCTGGCTTGGCTTTCTGACCGGATTGGCCGCAAGGCCGTCATGCTCATCTCCAGCGCCGGCGCCTGCGTGTCGCTGCTGCTGCTCAGCCGGATCGGACCGGCGCCCGCGCTGTTGTTCGCGGCCCTATTCGCCGTGCATTTCTTCAACAACGCCGCCATCACCATGACCGTCGGCCCGATCTGCGCGGAGGCGGTGCCGGTATCCTTGATGGCGACGGCCTCGGGCGTCGTCATCGCCTCCGGGGAGCTGCTGGGCGGAGGCCTTGCGCCGTTCGCGGCCGGCCATGTGGCCGCGCGGTTCGGCATCGACCATGTCCTGTGGCTGCCGATCGCCGCCCTGGCCACAGCCTTCTTGATTTCACTGTTCCTGATCGAGACGCGCCATCCGCGCGTCCACGCCGCTTCCTGACGAGACCCGCGCCATGCCCCAGAACAAAGTCATCATCAGCTGCGCAGTCACAGGCGCCATGCACACACCCACCATGTCGGACGCGCTGCCGATCACGCCGCAGCAGATCGCCGACAGCGCGGTGGAGGCCGCCGAAGCCGGCGCCGCCATCCTGCACCTGCACGCCCGCAAGCCCGAGGACGGCGAGCCCACCGGCAGTCCGGACGTCTACGCCCAGTTCCTGCCCAGCATCAAACAGCGCACCGACGCGGTGGTTAACCTGACCACCGGCGGCAGCCCCACCATGTCGGTGCAAGACAGGCTGGCCGGCGCCGTGCGGTTCGCGCCGGAGATGTGCTCGCTGAACATGGGCAGCATGAACTTCGCCATCTTCCCCGCGGCAGCCCGCTACAAGACCTGGAAGCACGCCTGGGAGGAGCCTTATGTCCGCTCCAGCGACGATTTCATCTTCCGCAACACCTTCCGCGACATCGCCTACATCCTGGAGTCGCTCTCCGAGGCTGGGACCAAGTTCGAGCACGAGTGCTACGACGTGGGCCACCTCTACAACCTGGCGCATTTCGTCGACCGCGGGCTCGTGAAGCCGCCGTTCTTCGTGCAGATGATCTTCGGCATCCTGGGCGGCATCGGCCCGGAGCTGGACAACCTGGTGTTCATGAAACAGACGGCGGACCGCCTGTTCGGCAAGGGCGCCTTCCAGTGGTCGGTACTGGCCGCCGGCCGCTTCCAGATGCCCTTCATCACCCAAGCGGCGCTGTTGGGCGGCAATGTCCGGGTGGGCCTGGAGGACAGCCTCTCCATCGAGCGCGGCCGCATGGCGGTTTCCAACGCCGAACAGGTGCAGAAGGCTGTGCGCATCCTGGCGGAGATGGGCCTGGAGCCCGCCACCCCGGCGGAGGCCCGCGAGATGCTGGGCCTGAAGGGCGGCGACCGCGTCAGCTTCTGAGCGGCGCCTCAAGCCCTTGGATTGGAACGATTGGACGAGCACCCATACCGGCAAGGTCGCGACCGTCACCGGACTGAGGAGACCCGCGTCTGGTAGAAAGCGGGACGGTTTGGGTTGGCGCTGATCGTGGGCGGCGTGAGCCCCTACTTTGCGGTGACGGCCTTCAGGTAGGCTAGCCCAACCGCCTGCTTGCGCAACACGTTCGGACTCATGTCCGGATTGTGCTCGGCATTCGGCTCGGGAACGCGAGGATTTCCGGTCCAGTACAGCAACCGGCAAACCCGCTTCTTGATCAGCCAGCCGCTCTCGGTCCGCACAAGTTCGTCATCGTACCATCCCGTTCCAAGCCAGCTCGGGCCACCCTCCGCCGCTTCGCGCACGAGCAGCCAGTTGCCGTAGGAGAAGGCGGTGGCCTTGTCGCCGTCCACATGGACCAGATGGCCCATCATCGTATGCTGATGGTTATCCAGCGTTTCATGGAATTCCGCGAACGAGCGCTTGAAATTTCCGATGTCCGACCAAGACGCTCCAGCCGGGCCCAAGTCCACAACAACGTCTTGCGTGAAGACGCGATCAAACAAATCCCATTGGTGGGCGTCAAGGGCGAAAGCATAGAGGTTCAGCGCCTCAATAATTTCCGCCTTATCTCGATAAGACATATCCGTGTTCCTCTTCCCTACAGACGGTTTCTTCTTGCGAATTGAACCCTGCGCCCGCCTTCATCAAGGTCCTATGGCTAGAGTTATTCGCAAAGCACATAAACGGCGATAGCTATCTTATCTCTGAGACCGCTGTCAATGTTGCCAACGGACAGAGCAACGACTTGAACCGAGGGTCTCTTTCATCTAGTTCGTTAGTCACCAGATGACCGGGTGATCATCTTGACGAAGCTTGTTTTAAACGGTAGCGGATTGGACGGCAAGTGGCCCTGGAAACAAGCCTGGAGAGGATCGCGCCACGCCGCGCCGCGTATTTGTGACGTAACGGGCTAAAGCTTGACGCCGACGTGAGGACCGCAGTGGCGGCGCCCTTCCAGAGTCAACGCTTTTCAAGCGGCTTGAAGACGAGATTGGATAGGATCATGGACAACGCAACTTCAGCCGAAGAGGCGACGGGCTTCGCCACTGGCGTTTTTGCAGGCCCCGTCTGCGGCCTTAAGTATCAGACGCCGAGCAGGAGCGGCCTCACCAACGCGCGCGGTGAATTTCAGTATCGGACCGGCGAGGCTGTCACCTTCCTCGTGGGCGGGCTGGTGCTGGGATCGGTGGAAGGCGCGCCGAGGCTCACGCTGGCGGATTTGGTCAACCGCGTCGCCGGAAAGATTGAAAAGCTGCACGATCCGCTGGTCACTAACCTGGCGCGGCTGGTTCAGACCCTTGACCAGGACGGCGACGTGGAGGCCGGCGTCACCATCGCGCCGATCGTGCATGAGCTGGTCGGGCCCACGGTCTTCAATTTCAACCAGACCGCCGCAGACGGGGTGGAGGCCGCCGATGCAGTTGAAGCCACAGCCGGTGTCTTCGCCCACGATCCTGCGGTCAAGGGACTGCTTGAAAAGCTGAATGGGACGCCGGGCGTCTTCACCGCAAACACGCCCCGGAAGCTCCGCAACGCCGCCGCCGCCCGCAATGAACTGCGGCGCAATATTCGCGGCATCATCAAGATGACCGACGTCAAGATCCCGCTCCGCGACGGGTCCTACGTCTGCGGCGACGTTTTCCGCCCCGCCGAAGACGGCCAATATCCGGTGGTCATGAACAAGGGCTTCTACGGCAAGAGCTTCTACCACGAGTGCATTTGCAACGAAGCAGATGCCCTGAAGCGTGAGGAGATGGAGGACCGTTTCTTCTCCGGCAATCCGGATGGTCTCCAGTACGAGAACCACGAGAGCGTGGATTCATCGGTCTGGACGCCTAACGGCTACGTCTGCGTCCGGGTCGATGCGCGCGGCGTCTGCAACAGTCCGGGGATGCAGGCGCCCTTCAGCGTGCAGGAAGCCGAGGACTACTACGACGCCATCGAGTGGGCGGGAACCCAGCCCTGGTCGAACGGAAACGTCGGCTTGTGGGGCATGTCCTACCTGGCCATGACCCAGCACAATGTGGCGAGCCTGCAGCCGCCGCATCTGAAGGCGATGATCGCCCTAGGCACCGACGCCGACATCTATAACGAAGCCCTCTACGGCGGCGGTCTTTTCGGGGCGGGGTTCTGGAACTGGTGGTGGAAGGTCTGGTCCGGGTCCAACTTCTGCGGCGAGCGCCGCGAGACCGACTGGATGGCCCGCGTGCTGGCGACGCCCTTCAACGATCCGGCCGCCTATGGTCCGCGCGGCACGATCTTCATGAGACCGGAGCTTGAAAAGGCGACGGCGCCGGTCTGGATCGTCGGTCCGCAAACGGGCGCCACGATCCACCAGCTTGGCAGCAGCGAGACCTATATCGGCTCGACCGGCGCCAAGGCCAGGAAGTTCGACTTCATCGATGCCTGGTTTCCCTTCTCCTACAAGGGGACCACCGTCGCTGAACACATGCGCTTCTTCGACCACTGGCTGAAGGGGATCGACAACGGCGTAATGAATGGCCCGCCGGTCAGGGTCCAGGCCCGGACGGGCGACGGCGCTCACTATCTCCTGGAGGAGGCGGAATGGCCGATCGCCCGGACGACCTACCGGCGCTGGTATCTTGACGCCACGCCATCCGACTGGAAAGCCGATGGGCGCAGGACCGACCTTTTGCGGATCAGCGAGACGGCGCCGAAGACGGAAAGCAGCGCGCGTTACGATGCTCATTTCGATCTGGGACAGCCCTCCATCGCGCCATCGGGCCCCATCGGCGGCACGCCGCGCTGGTCCACCGGCATCTCGTTCGTCAGCGATCCGCTGACCGAGGATCTGGTGTTGGTCGGCTATATGAAGGTCGGCCTGTGGGTGTCGTCCACCAGCAACGACATGGATGTCTTCGTGTCCCTGCGGGTCATCGACGAGCATGACCGGGAGATTCGCTACGAGACCCTGGTCCATCCGATCGACCCGGTGAACCCCCACCCCGTCGGGCACGGCTTCCTCAAGGTATCCCACCGCAAGCTGGATGCGGCCAGATCGACGGAATACTGGCCGGTCCACACCCACGCCGAGGCGGATTATGCGCCGCTTGCGGGGGGCGACATCGTCCCCGTCGAGGTCGGGCTGAACCCGAGCACCGCGGTGATCCGCAAAGGCTGCCGGCTGCGGGTCGATGTCCAGCCTTACTCGCCGTCGGGCGTGCCGGTCCGCGCCTACGACAATCGCTACCACGTTGGCGCCACCAACGCGATCT
>CAXTHJ010000104.1:0-7566 GCA_964243985.1 uncultured Caulobacteraceae bacterium
CCTATTAAGAGGAGGCGGACAACCGCTGTTAGGAATGTCCGCTATGGGTGGGAAGTTGCCGCTGGCATCACTACGGAACTCCTGGCCTGTGGGAGACTGGACTCTCAAAACGGCTGCTGATTAAAGTTTGCGTGTCGCACTTCCGGCGGATATTTCGCTCGCACGGAAGGTGAGCGGGGAACGCGTGAATGGGTCTCCATCGCTGGACGGCAGCGCTTTCGCTGGTCTTTATCGCGGCTTGCGCCACGGCGCTAGCCGCGACCGTCGCGCCAACCTCGAACTTCTCTTGGGCCTTCCCGCACCCACCGCCTGCGACGCCAGGAGAGGATGCGCCTCCGCGCCGACGAGTCCTCACGGTTCCTGGCTCCGCTCGCCATTATGATCAGGACCGGATCGAAGACCTCTTTGAAGCGGTAGACTGGTTCCCTAACGGCCATCCGCCGCCACCTCGCCCCGTTTTAATTGGACGCAAGCCCGACGCCATGGCTTGCGGCTACTGCCATTTGCCCAACGGCCAGGGACGGCCGGAAAACGCCGCGCTAGCGGGGTTGCCGGCCACCTATATCGCAGAACAGGTCCGCGATATGCACGCCGGTTCGCGATCAGGGGCAGACCCCACTTGGGGACCCACAAAATTCATGAACCGCGTGGCGAAGGGCGCACGGGCGGACGAGGTCTCCGACGCCGCCGGCTATTTTTCCAGGCTCAAGTACGAAAGGGCGTTTCGCCTGGTCGAGGCAGTTGACATCCCGGCTGTCGAGCCGACCTTTGGCCTATACCGGCAACGAACCGGCGGCGCTCGTGAAAGCGTGGGCGCGCGCATAATCGAGGTTGCCAATGACGTCGACCGCTTCGAACTGCGCGACAACCGCCCCGGCTACACGATCTACATCCCCATCGGTGCAATCGCCCGGGGCCGGGCGCTCGCCGAAAATGGCTCCGACGGACGTTTTCCGGCCTGCGCCTCGTGTCATGGCGCCGGGCTCAAGGGCGCCCTTGGGCCCCCGCTCGCCGGGCGCTACCCGGCTTATCTTTTCCGCCAACTGTTGAGTTTCTCCGTCGGCGGACGGAGGGGCGCCGGGGCAGCCCCGATGACGCCCGTTGCGCGTCAGATGAAGACGGAGGAGATGATCGACCTTGCCGCCTATGCCGCGTCATTGAAGCCCTGAGCGATCGTCTGCTTCGGGTGGTTAGCAGTCTTAGAGCGCCGCGCCTTAACTAGACGCCCGAAACCCGACCTACCGCCCCTTGAACGCCGCCTTCCGCTTATCCACGAACGCCGCCATGCCCTCCTTCTGGTCCTCGAAGGCGAAGAGGGAGTGGAAGAGGCGCCGCTCCGTCGCTACGCCCTGGGTCAGGGTGGTTTCGTAGGCGGTCTGCACCAGCTCCTTGTTCATCATCACGGCCAGGGGGGATTGGGCGGCGATCTTCTTGGCGGCGGCCAGGGCTTCTTCGATCAGCTTGTCGGCGGCCACCACGCGGGAGACGAGGCCTGAGCGTTCCGCCTCCGCCGCGTCCATCATGCGGGCGGTGAGGATCATGTCCATGGCCTTGGACTTGCCGACGAAGCGGGTCAGGCGCTGGGTGCCGCCGATGCCGGGCATGACGCCGAGGTTGATCTCCGGCTGGCCGAACTTGGCGGTCTCCGCGGCGATGATGAAGTCGCACATCATGGCCAGCTCGCACCCGCCGCCGAGGGCGTAGCCGGCGACGGCCGCGATGATCGGTTTCCTGAACGTCTCCATCCGGCGCGCGGGGGCGGTGAAGAAATCCGCCTTGAACATCTCGGCGTAGCTCTTGTCCGACATCTCCTTGATGTCCGCCCCGGCGGCGAAGGCGCGCTCCGAGCCCGTCAGCACCACGCAGCGCACGCTGTCGTCGGCTTCGAGCGTGTCCAGCACCGTCATCAATTCACTGAGGAGAACCGAGTTCAGGGCGTTCAGCGCCTCGGGGCGATTGAGGCGCACCAGGGCGACTCCGGCGTCTGTCGGCTCCAGGATCAGGCAGGTCAGGGCGTCTGGCATTAGAACAGGCTCCGATCAGGGGCCTTCCACCTGGAGACCCTTCCGGCGCAGCAGGGCCGGGAGCCCGTTCTGTCCGACCGTGTTGGCCGCGTCCAGCACGACGATGACGGTTTTCGAGCCCTGTGAAAGCTTGGCGATCTGATCCGCCCAGTGTTTGCGGGGCTCTATCTGCAGAACGCGATAGGTGGTGGGGGCGTGCGCCTGCAGCCGGTCCTCCCGCTCTCGCTCGATCCACGCCTGGTCGCCGGCGGCCCAGGCTTCTCCGTAGCGTTGGTTGAGGCTGGCGTCCTCATCCCGCCGCATGGCTTCCTCCAAGTCGTAGATCTGGTCCGGCTCGGGGGTGGAGATCAGAAGCTTCAGGTCGTCTTCCAGGTTATCGAACGCCCGCTTGGGCGCGTTGGGCGCAGCGGCCATGATGGAGCGCTCCACCGGCAGGCCGTTCATGGTCCCGTCCTTGCGGCGGGCGGCCAGGGCCAAGTTGATGTCGGCGTTCCAGGGCGTCATGCGGTCGAGCTTGTCGAAGTTCACGCCGTATCGCGCCGACAATCGCACCAGCCGCGCCCGGCCATCGGCGGAGAGCTTTTGCGATAGGCGCTCATCGTTCGGCAGGTAGCCCCGGGTGGTCATGGTGGTCAGCATCCTGACCGCCGTCAGGGGGCCAGGCAGGCCAAAGGGCGTCACGAACCAGATTTCCTGAGCGCCCGCCGCCGCCTGTTGCAGCGCGGGCGTCTTCCACTTGCCGTCCGGCGGGGCCGTTGGGGTCGATCCGACAAGAAAGACCGAAGCGTGGGGCCCTGTGATGCGCCAGAGGGCCGGATCGGCCCTGGCGGGAAGGGCGATGGTGCAGGCGAAGGCGGCCGACAGCGCAAGCCTGATCTTCCCCCAGCGTCTCACGGCCCCTCCACCTTGATCCCCCGCGCCCGCAGGAGCGCCGGCACGCTATCGGGGCCCACCAGGTGGCCGACGCCCACGACGATAAAGATACGCTTCCCGCCGTGAAGTAGTTGCTCGATCCGCTCCACCCACCGCCGATTCCGGTCCACCACCAGGGTTTGATAGGCGCCGGGGGTCTCTTCTTTCAGCTTCTCCACTGCCTCATGACTGATGACGCGCACGTCCCCCCGCGCCCAGGCGGACGCCAGCCGGTCGAAGGCGCCGGGGTCCTTCTCGATCTCGTTCAGGGTTTCGTGCAGGGAGTCCACCTGATCCTTGACCGGCATGTCGGCGAAGAAGCCGATCTGTTGCGCCGCCGTCTCGAAGGCGCCGCGCTCCGTCTTAGGCGGCAGGCTGTGGGAGATCTGCTCCTCGACGCCCAGGGAGGCGTCGGCGCCCCGTTTCTCGAAGTAGACCACCGAGAGCTGGACGTCCGCGAGCCAGGGGCGCATCCGCTCCACGGCGGCGGGGTTAAGACCCTCCAACGCTTCCAGGTGGGTGAGGGCGGTTCGGTCCTGCGGGGTGAGCAGGCTGGAGAGGGTCTGATCGTTGGGCAGGAGGCCGGATTTCAGGACGGCCTGGTTGGCGGCGGCCTGGGAGGCGGGATCGAAAGGGATTTCGAACCAGACTTCATCGGCCTTGGCCAGGTCCGCGTCGAACGCCGGGGTCCGCCAGCTGGTCTCGGCCGACAGCAGATGGACCGACCCGAACAGGGTGATCTCCGCGTGCGCCCCATGCACATGCCAGATCGGCGGCGCGGCGGCGGCCGGCCTGACGAAAAGGAGGATCAGGGCGACGAGGGCGAAGCGGGCTTTCATCCTCCATGCTTAGCAGGGATTCGCTCGGTCCTGCCGTGTGGCGTCTCAACGCTGGCCATCAATGCTGGCATTTAGGACAGAAGAAGGTGGAGCGCCCGCCCTGGACGATCCTTTCGATGGTTCCGCATCCTGCGCCCGGACAAGGCTCGCCCTCTCGACCGTAGACGCGGAAGCGGTGCTGGAAGTAGCCGAGCTCGCCCTCCGCCGAGCGATAGTCCCTGAGGGTCGAGCCCCCCGCTTCGATCGCCTCCTCCAGCACCGCTTTGACGGCGGGAACGAGCTTGGCGATTTCCCTAGGCTTCACGGCGCCCGCCGGTCGGCGGGGATCGATCCCGGCGCGATAGAGGGCCTCGGAGACATAGATATTGCCGAGCCCGGCGACGATCCGCTGGTCCAGCAGCGTGACCTTGATGCTTTGTTTCTTCCCCTTCAGCGCGGCGGCGAGCGCTTTGGCGTTGAAATCATCCCTGAGCGGTTCGGGCCCTAAGCCTTTGAACCAGGGGTGCTCGCCCAGGGTCGCGGTGGGCAGAAGGTCCATGTAGCCAAACCGGCGCGCGTCGTTGAAAACGATCACGCGCCCCTGGTCGGTCTCGAACACGATGTGAGTGTGCTTCTCCAAGCCCCCCGCCTGATTGTGGAAGCGGCCCGGCTGATGGTCGCCGATGGCGAAGCGGCCGGTCATGCCGAGGTGGGCCACCAGGGTCTCGCCGGTGTCGAGAGTCGCCAGGAGGTACTTGGCTCGCCGCTCCAGCCGTTCCACGGCGGCGCCGGTCAGCCGCGCGGCGAAGTTTGGCGGCAGGGGAAAGCGCAGATCGGGTCGGTTCTGCGTCACTTTCGATAATCGGGCGCCCACCAGATGCGGCTCCAGGCCGCGTCGCACCGTCTCGACTTCCGGAAGTTCCGGCATGATCCCCGCTTGCAATCGCCGCCCGGACCGCCAAATGAGCGCCTCCGAGCCCGCCGCCTTTGACAGCGCCCACCGCGCATGGCAAGGGAGCCGCCGCTCATTCCGTCCTTATCCGAACCATCCCCTCCCGACCTGAATCCAAGAAGGCTGACCTTTGGCCAATCCCGAACTCGGCGCCAAACAGATTTGTCCCAACTGCCAGGCGAAGTTCTACGACCTGACCCGCCGCCCCGCCGTCTGCCCCAAGTGCGCCACGGCGTTCGACCCGGAAGAAGTGGTGCGCTCGCGCCGCACCCGCTCCCGCGCCGCGCCTGACTATGAGACCGACGACGGTGAGGCCAAGGTGAAGGAAGCCGACGTGGACGGCGCGGAGGACGAGGAAGAGGAGGTGGACGACACCCCCGAACTCGACGCCGGCGCCGAAGTCGCGCCGCTGGAAGTGGACGAGGACGCGGAGATCGATCCCGGCGCGCCCGTCGCCCCTGAAGCCGACCTCGGCGTAGGCATCGAGGAAGAAGAGCTGGCGGACGACGACGAGGAGGACGCGGGCGTGCCCTTCCTCGAAGACGAGGACGAGGACGACTTCCCCGAAGACGACATCGAAGGCCTGCCCGGCGAAGACGAGGATCACTAAAGAGACCGCCGCGGAAGCGACGGCCTGGGCTCAGGCCTTAGGGGGTTGATCTCGAAAAACCCCTGACATAGTGTCCGCCGCCTTGCGCTCCGGCCCTTCTGGGCACGGTCGCAACCCGGTTCCCCGGGGCTTTAGCTCAGCTGGTAGAGCGCTTGCATGGCATGCAAGAGGTCAGCGGTTCGACTCCGCTAAGCTCCACCAATTAAAACAAGGGGTTGGATGATTTTCATCCAGCCCCTTGTTGCTAACACCACAGGTCAGGTAACGACCTAGGTGACGAAGGCCGGCTTTAGACCTACCTCGACTTGCAGCTTATATTTGTTTTGCCTGACGCTCCAATTAACGGCGTCACTACGATGGGCACCTTTAGCCACTAAGTTCGATCCTTTAAGGTGGAAGCAGGGGCATCTTATTCATACCGCTTGATGTCCCCGCTCATTTTCCCCGTGAAAGCCTGGCGAAGGTCGAGAACTTTTATGCGGGGGGCTCAAACTCGTGTAGCAGCCTCAACAGATAATTGGCTGAAGCTCCGTCCTCCAAACGCACCGCATTCTCGAATGGCAATGGAGCATGAAGCGCATTGGTTCTGTGTGCAGATTAATCGGAGAGGGAGCCCTCCGAGGTAGCAATAGCGGCGTATGCTTATGCACAACATTCGTAGGATGTGACCGGAACTTCGATACAACTTCAATCGAGCTGGCCAACCGCGATCAAAAGGTCGAGTTCGGTCAATGAACGTGCTGCCTCCCGCAAGCGGTTTTCTAGTTGGAGCCGACCGAACGATGAAAACCTATGCTCTTCGATCTCTACAACAAGATCTCCTAAAGGCACTTTCAGTGCTTTGGCGATTTCCATTAGCGTTTCAACGGTTGGCATAGCCTTTCCGCGCTCAATATTTGAGATGCTCTCCGGTGACCTATCGATTGCATCTGCCAGTTAGTCTTAGGTTAGGCCTCTGCGTCGGCGACCCACGCTTTCGCATGTCATCCGACAAGCCAGATTAGCCGGATCGTGCCGAGCACGTTAGTCTCGAGCACGCCCATGGCCGCGTCGAGGTCTTCGTCGAAGAACGCTTGACCGAGCCCGTGCCCGGCGTTGGCGCAGAGAACCCGACCGGACGTCCCAGAGCACGGATGCGCTCGTGCAAGCTGTCGACGTTCTCAGCCTTCGAAAGGTCCAGCCGAAGAGAAAGTGCGACCGCAGCGCCCGCAGCCTTTACCGCCTCCTCCGCTTCGACAAGGGGCCGATCGGCCGCTAGCGCAAGGTCGTAGCCCTCCGAAGCGAGCACCTTCGCCAGTTCAAGCCCGATGCCCGAAGATGCGCCGGTCACCAGCGCCAGAGGCCTGTCGTTCATCGTTCCGTTCTTCGACTTCGTTGGATCCTGCACCTTGAGTCCGTCACCAGCCCAGCGGGGTGTCCTGCCAGTCTAGATAGAGGTTCTCGCCCGACCCCCGGTGGCGCTCGACCACGTCGGCGACGCCCCGCACGCTCGGCTCCAGTTCCATCTCGGGCTCGACCGTGCTGTCAAGCGTGCCCATGGCGGTGCGCACCCAGCCGGGGTGGATCGAGAGCACTGTGAGGCCCGAGGGCCCGCAGTTGCGGTTGGTCGCCCACACGCCCCGGGCCAGCATGTTCAGCGCCACCTTGCTGGCCCGGTAGAGCTCTAGACCGCCCTCAAGGTTGATCGCGGTGCTGCCCCGGTGCGAGGACATGAAGGCGTAGGTCCCGCCCGCCTTGGTGAGCCGGTCGAGCAGCCGGTGGGCCAGGCGGATCGGGCCGAAGGTGTTGGTGAGCATGATCTCAGCGAGTTCCGCGTCGGTCGCCTGGGCCACGCTCTGGTGCAGCGGCCCGTAGATGCCGGCGTTGAAGAAGATCACGTCGAAGCGGCGCTCGCCCAGCGACGCCAGGAACGGCTCGATCTGGCCGGCGTCGGTCACGTCGATGGAGGCCAATGACAGGCGGGATGGTTCCTCACGCCCGATCGCTTCAAGCTCCGCAGTGTCCGAGCCTGGACGCGCGGCGCCGGTGACGCTCCAGCCACGGCGGAAGAACTCTCCTGCCAGGCCCAGGCCAAGCCCGCGCTCGGCCGCGATGATCAGGATCGAGCTGCTCACGTTGGGTCCTTTCACAGCGCGGTGTAGCCGCCGTCCGCCATGACCACCGCGCCGGTCATGAAGCTGGAGGCGGGCGAAGCCAGGAAGGCGATCACCTCGGCGATCTCGCCGGGCTGGCCGATGCGGCCGATCGGGT
>CAXTHJ010000105.1:0-7253 GCA_964243985.1 uncultured Caulobacteraceae bacterium
CTCCCAGGATCGCCAGGCGAGCCCCGCCCGCAGGAGCTTCAGCCTGAAAGCGCCGCCCGCCTGGCGATCCTGGGAGAACACGAAGCGATCCAGCGCAGCCAGGGCGAAAATCTGCTGGTGGGCCGCGCGGGCGGCCAAAAGGCCGATCCTCTGATCCGCTACATGGTGGACGACCAGTTCGGCTCCATCGCCCATAAGGACAAGAGCTTCGCCGATACGGTGATGTTCTGGAAGAAGGGCGAACCTGCGCCGGTGAGCGCCGCCAAGGCCTCGGGCGCCGAAACCGCCGCGCCCATCGACCCCGTGGCCGAACAGGCGAAGGTCCGGTCCCTTACAGGCGGCCAGCCCATGGTGATCGCCCGTGCGCCGGAGAAGAAGGGCTTCAAGCTTCCCGGCCTGTAGACGCGGGGCGGCCTGTAAGCGTTAGGCTGACCTCAGCGTCAGCCTGATAGGCTCCCGCCAACCGCAGGGAGCCTGCCATGTCCGACCTGATCGACGCCATGCCGCCGGTGCAGTACGCCGAAGTGAACAGCCTACGCATGGCCTATTACGAGGTTGGGCCGCGCGGCGTCGGGACGCCGGTGGTGTTCTGCCACGGCTTTCCGGAGCTCGCCTATTCCTGGCGCCATCAACTGAAGGCCATGGCCGCGGCGGGGCGCTGGGCCATTGCGCCGGACCAGCGGGGCTATGGGCTGACGCCGGGGCCGGAGGCAGTCGAAGCGTACGACATGGAGCACCTCGCCGGCGACCTTGTCGGCCTGCTCGACCACGTGGGCGCTGAAAAAGCGGTCTGGTGCGGGCACGACTGGGGCGGGATCGTGGTGTGGCAGATGCCGCTTCGCCATCCGGACCGCACCGCCGGCGTGATCGGCCTCAACACCCCCTTCATACCCCGCTCGCCCGCCGATCCTATCGCCATCATGCGGGCGCGGATGGGGGAGGAGATGTACATCGTCCACTTTCAAAAACCCCGCGAGGCGGATGAGATCTTGGGCCGCGACGCGGGGAAGACCATGAATTTCTTCATGCGCCGGCCTATGCCCACAGCAGTGGCCGGCGGTGACAATCCCCTGGCGGCGTTCAGCAGCGAACACTCCAAAGGCATGGCGTCGGTGCGCAAGCCGGGCGAGGCGTCGGTCTTTCCCCTGGTGCGGATGGTCGAAGCCTACGACCCGGCGCTGGATCCCCGGCCCAAATTCCTGACCGATGCCGAGTTCGACGTGTTCGCCGAGACCTTTGAGCGGACGGGCTTCACCGGCGGGATCAACTGGTATCGCAACTTCACCCGCAACTGGGAACGGTCGGCGGACCTGCCGGCAACGGTGGAAGCGCCGTCCCTGATGGTGATGGCGGAGAAGGACGCCGTCCTGCCCCCCTCCGCCGCCGACGGCATCGAACGCTACGTAAAGGACGTAGAGAAGGTCCTCGTCACCGGCTCCGGGCACTGGACCCAGCAGGAGGAGCCGGAACAGACAAACCGCATTATCCTGGATTGGCTTGACCGGCGCTTCCCAAAGGATTGAGAGCTAAATCGTCACCACGCGGCGCGGGCGGGCGACGAAGTGCCCGGGATGGCGCGATCCGGTGACGCCGCCCCAAAGCGCGGCGCCGAGGCCGATCAGCATGGCGGCGAAGGCCCAGAAGGCGGTTTCCGCCGCGCCCTTGGCGATGTCGTGGGCTTCGGTCTGCGCGTCGGCCTGAGCGTCCGCTTCGGCGGCCTTTTGCTGGGCCGGCGTCGGTTCGAACGGGGTAGCGGGCGCGCCGGGCGTTGCGCCAGGGGTTGAAGCAGGCGCGCTCGCCGCCGCCGTTCCGCCCGCTTCCTGACCCATGGCCGCGCCGACCGTCTTGCTGACGCCTGCGCCGAGGATGGCGAAGGCCACCACGAACGACAGGGCCCAGACGCCGAGGCCGTGCAGCATCCCGTCATGATGGTCCGGATGATTGGCCGATCGCGCCGCGATGAAGCCGCCGGTGAAAAGCGCGATGAAGTTGGCGATGCCGCCGAACACACCCATGAGCAGAGGATGATCGCCCGCCTCGCCAGTCTTGGCGATGTCGTGCAGGGTCGCGGCGCCGTCGAAAACCGCCACCAGAAGGTTCAACAGCACGCCGACCGCAATGGCCGCCAGGGCGCCGAGGATCACCGAGCCCCAGGATACGAGCGGGTGGGCGTAGCTTTGATAGACGGGCGTCGTTTCCACCGTGGTCATGTCGAAGTCCCTTTTTGCGCGGATGGCGTTTGTCGCGGAACGCGTCGCCCACCGCTAAGTTGCTTAAGGCGTCACGCAGGGTGGCGGCGGGGGCTGATCCATTCTAATCACCTTGGGGCCGCCCCTGGTTTTGGAACTCCATGAACGCCTATCCCGGTCCGATCGAAGGTCCCGCACGTCGCCTGCTCTTCAACGAGAACGAGCCGTTCGCCACCGGCTGGGAACGAACCGGGGATGGGCACGAGATCTATGTCGAGGACTGCGGCGCTAAGGGCGGCAAACCCTGCGTGATCCTGCACGGCGGGCCGGGCGGCGCCATCAATCCCACCATGCGACGCTTCTTCGATCCCAAGCGGTGGCGGATGACGTTGTTCGACCAACGCGGCTGCGGACGATCCCGCCCCAACGCGTCGCTGGAGGCCAACACCACCTGGACCCTGGTCGAGGACATCGAGCGCCTGCGCCGGCGCGCGGGGGTGGAGACGTGGACCGTGTTCGGCGGCTCATGGGGCTCGACCCTGGCCCTCGCTTACGCGGCGACCTATCCCGAGCGGGTGGAGGCGCTGATCCTGCGCGGTATCTTCCTGCTCACCAAGCGGGAGCTGAACTGGTTCTACCAGGACGGCGCTTCCATGCTGTTTCCCGACGCCTGGGAGCGGTTCCTGAAGCCTATTCCAGAGGCGGAACGAGGCGATCTCCTCGCCGCCTATCACCGCCGCCTCACCCACCCGGACCGCAAGGTGCAGGCCGAGGCCGCCGCCGCCTGGAGCCAGTGGGAGGGCGACACCATCTCCATCCGCGGCCCCGAAGCCCGCCCCGCCAAGTTCAACGAAGAGGACTTCGCCGTCGCCTTCGCCCGCATCGAATGCCACTACTTCGCCAACGGCGGCTTCTTTGAGCGGGACGGCTGGCTCTTGGATCAGGTGGACCGGCTGCGGAAAATCCCCGCCTGGATCGTACAGGGTCGCTTCGACGTGGTGACGCCGATGGACACCGCGTGGAAACTTAAAAGCCGTTGGCCCGAAGCCAAGTTCGACCTGATCTGGGATGCCGGTCACGCATCGACAGAACCAGGGGTGATCGACGGGCTGGTGCGCGCGACGGATGCGGCGCTGAGAATTTAGAACAGCACGCCCCGCCCGGACGGCATCTCCTCATAGCGATGTACCCGCACGGCCTGTACCAGGCCAAAGCCGATCATCACCGTCAGCATCACCGTGCCGCCATAGCTCATCAGCGGCATGGGCACCCCGACGATGGGGGTCAGGCCCATCACCATGGCGGCGTTGATGAGGACGTAGAAGGAGAAGGTGAAGGTGACCCCCGCCGCCGACAGCCGCCCAAAATGGCTGTGGGAAATGGAGGCGATGCGGAGCGCGATGGCGATGGCGATGCCGTAGATCAGCAGGAGACCGAAACAGCCCACCAGGCCGAACTCCTCGGCGAAGGTGGAGAAGATAAAGTCGGTCTGCTTCTCGGGCAGGAAATTCAGCAGGCTCTGGGTGCCAAGCCCAAACCCCTTGCCGAGCAGGCCGCCGGACCCCAGCGCGATCTTGGACTGCAGGATGTGGTAGCCAGCGCCGGACGGGTCCTGTTCGGGATGCAGGAAGGTCAGGATGCGGTCCCGCTGGTAGCCCTTCATCACAAACAGGATGAACGGCACGACGCCGGCGGCGATCAGGATTCCGCCCGACACCAGGATACGCCACGACAATCCCGCCAGGAACATCACCGCCGCGCCCGTGAACGCCAAAAGCAGGGCGGTGCCAAGGTCGGGCTGCTTGGCCACCAAGAGAGTCGGCGCGCCGATCAGAGCGACGGGGATCAAAAGCTTCCAGGAAAAGCGCGCCTCTCGCGCCGAGACGCCGTGGTAGAACCGCGCGAGCGACAGCACCATGCCGATCTTCATGATCTCGGACGGCTGGATCTGCACCGGCCCGTATTGTAGCCAGCGCGCGGCGCCCAGGTGATGTCGCCCCACCACCATCACGGCCAGGAGCAACAGCATCCCCACCGCATAGGTCGGATAGGCGAGCTGGAACCAGATGCGCAGGTCCACCAGGGACAGGAACAGCATCAGCACCAGGCAAAGGCCGAAACGGATCAGCTGCTTATCCGCCCAAGGCCCCCAGTTGTTGCCGGCGGCGGAGTAGAGAATCATGGCCCCAAGGCCGGCTATCACACATAAAAGCACCGACAACCGCCAGTCGATCTCGGCGACCTTCTCTGACAGCCGATTGCGCTGACCCGGTCGCGTAAGGGCCGAGGACGTCATGTGGGCGATTGCCCAAGATCGGGGCCGTTGATCGTCGGGTCCGGCGCGGGCGCATCGATGCCCGATCCCGAGGACGCTGCATTGGGCATAGGCGGGGGCTTGGCGTTGATGTCCGGAAGCGGCACTTCGATCCGGGCGCGAATCTCCGGGTCTTTCAGTAGGGCGACCTTCATGATCTCCCGCGCGCGGGGCGCGGCGGCGCCGGCGCCGAAGCCGCCATGCTCCACCAGGACGGCCATGGCGTAGCGCGGCGCGTCGGCCGGGGCGTAGGCGATGAACCAGGCGTTGTCGCGCAGCTCCCACGCGCCCACCGCGCCGTGGGCCCCGTGACCGGTCTTGTAGGTGTGGTCCTGGGCCGTGCCGCTTTTACCCGCCATGACGATGTTGCCGAGCTTCAGGTCGGCGGGATGCCCGTCCTCGAAGGCCGTACCACCGGGCTCGTTGCAGACGCCCCACATGGCCTTTTGCACCAGCGCCATATGCTCTGGATCGATAGCCAGATTGGGCGCACCCCCTGACGAAGGCTGGATCACGCCGCCGATGGAATGGATCAGGCGCGGGTTCACCGCCTGCTTGCCGTTGGCGATGCGGCTGGCCATGGTGCAGAGCTGAAGCGCGTTCACCACTGTGGCGCCCTGACCGATGCCCATGGAGGGCGTCTCTCCCGCAAACCACTTCTGGTTCAAAGGGTTGTTCTTGAAATAAGCCTTCTTCCAGGCTGTGTCGGGAACGATGCCCGCCTTCTGCCCCGGAATGCCGATGTCGAATATCTGGCCGAGGCCGAAGCGCCGCGCCATCTGCGCCATCCTGTCCGGACCCGCCGTCAGCGCAGCCTGGAAAAAATAGATGTCGCAGGAGCGAACGATGGCCTGGTGCATGTTCAGTGTGCCGTGGTGGTGGTCACACTTGAAGACGTGGTTGCCGAAACCCCAGGCGCCGTTGCAGGTATAGGTGCGCTTGGGATCGAAACCGTTGTCCAAGCAAGCCAGGGACACCATGGTCTTAAATGTCGAGCCGGGGTGATACAGCCCCGCCAGCGCCTTGTTGAGCAAGGGCTTGTGATCGTAGCTGGCGAGGGCGTGGTAGTAGGCCGAGGGCGCGCCGCCGACGAACTGGTTAGCATCGAAGGACGGGGCGGACAAAAGGCAGAGCACGTCGCCGGTGCGGCAATCCATCATCACCGCCGCACCGCTCTCCACCCCGAATACGTCCAGCGCCCGGTTCTGGATATCGGCGTCCAGCGTCAGGATCACGTCGGCGCCGGGCGTCGCCCTGATGTCTCCTTCGGCGTTGGCGCGCACGACGCGGCCGGTGGAATCCACCTCCACCTTCTGGCCGCCGGCCTTGCCTCGCAGTTGCAGGTCCAGCGACTTCTCCACCCCCTGCTTGCCGATGCGGAAGCCCGGGTGGTGCATCAGCGGGTCCTGCTTGCCGTCGGCCGCATCCTCCGCCGCCTGCAATTCCGGCTCCGACACCTTCGAGACGTAGCCGATCACGTGGCTGAAGGCGCCGCCGAAGGGGTAGAAGCGCGCCTCTCCCACCTCGGCGCTGATGCCCGGCAGCTCCGGCGCGCGGACGTTGACGCGGGAAAACTCGTCCCAGGTCAGGCCGTTGGCGATGAACACCGGCGTCGACTTCGGCGTGTTGGCCACTTCGCGGGCCAGTTGGCGCTTCTTATCGTCGGTGATGGGCAGCAGTTCGGCGATCTTGTCCAGCGACGCCGGCACGTCCTTGGTCTCGTCCTTACGGATCAGGACCCGGAAGTCGGGGCGGTTGGAGGCGATCTCGACCCCGTTGCGGTCGAGGATGCGGCCCCGGGGGGGCGGCACGATGCGGAAGTTGAACTGGTTGGACGCTGAAAGCGCCGAATAGCGCGTCCCCTCCACCATCTGCAGGTCGGCGAGGCGCCCCACCAGGGCGAGGGCGCCGACGCCGGCGAACCCGCCGAGCAGGAAGGTGCGGCGGTGGAACACCCCCTGGCGCTCGTTCACCTCGTCGAAAAAGATGGACGGTTCCAAGCTCTAGGCCTCAGCGGAAACGGATGTCGGCGTCTTCAAAGTAATCCACCATCCATGCCACGACGGGAAACAGCGCCATGGTCCATAAAAGCTGCCAGATCACCGCGATCAGATTGGGTTGTTCATGCGCCACCATTGTGGCCAAGAGGTAGGCGACGCCGAGGGCGAGACAACAGGCCGCAGCATACCAGACGCCCATCACCGCGCTCCCCTGCCCCGCCATCAGGCTGCGCCCACTGAGCGCCAGACCGTAGGCGCAGATCAGCGCAAAAGCCCAAAGACCCAGAGGCCCATCCCAGAAGAGATCGTGGAACAGGCCGAGCACAAACAGCGTCAGGGGACCCAGCAGGGACGGCCGGATCACCGCCCAGGAGAAGGCCAGAACCAGAGGGAAGATCGGCTCCGGCAAGCCGAACCCGAACAGGCGGAAGGGCGCGGCCAGAAGCACCGTCGCCACGATCGCCGCGAGCGCGGGCGCCCCGATCCAGCGCCATGGCTGCAGGCTTTGCGCCCCATGTCGGCTCGCCACCCTAGGCTCCCCCCGGCGGATCTGTGGCGGGTTGGGCCAGGACCTCGTCGGGGCGGAAGGCGCCCTTGGGGATCTTCGGCCGGGCGCCGGACTTGATGCTGGGGTTTGCCTTAGGGTGGGGCTTCGGCGGCGGGGCTGCGGCTGGCGCAGGCGCTTTCGGTCGTACAGCGGCCGGCGGCGCGGGTTGCGCCGCGATCGGGGCAGGAGACGACGGCTTGGGC
>CAXTHJ010000106.1:0-7151 GCA_964243985.1 uncultured Caulobacteraceae bacterium
GACGAGTTCGCGCTCCTGTTGGAAGACGACGCGGATAACGCGGAAGCCAGCCTGCGCCTTCGCGAGGCCTTGGAACGACCCCTCAGGGTGCGCGGCTTCGACATCCATCCCGCCCTCTGGATCGCCGAATCCTGGGCCGAAGGTGCCGCCGCCGAGACGCCCGACGCGCAGGAGCTGATGCGCCGCACCTCTCTGGCCCTGGACGCCGCCAAGTCCGCCGGCAAGAATCCGATGTCCATCGCCGCGCCGCGTATCGCGGGCGACGGGCTGTCCCGCCTGGCGCTTGAGGCGGACCTGCACAATGCGCTAGAGCGGGGCGAGATCGTGCCCTTCTATCAGCCGATCGCACACCTGGAGACGGGGCGCCTTGCCGGGTTCGAGGCGCTCGCCCGCTGGAAGCATCCGGTGCGGGGCCTGGTCCTGCCCGACGATTTCCTGCCGCTCCTGGCCGACGCCGGGCTGATGAACACCCTCGGCCGTCACATGCTTCGCACCTCCGCGGGACAGATCGCCCGCTGGCGCAAAGCCCATCCGGAAGCTGGCGATCTGTTCGTGGCGGTGAACCTCTCCACCAATGAGCTGGACGACGAGCGTCTGGTGGACTTCGTCGCCGAGATGGTGCGCGACAACGACCTGCCCCCCCGCGTCCTGAAGGTGGAGATCACCGAAAGCGACATCATGCGCGATCCAGAGCGGGCGGGCGTGGTGCTGGAGGACCTGCGCCGCGCCGGCGCCGGCATTTCGCTGGACGACTTCGGCACCGGCTTCTCCTCCCTCGCCTATCTGACCCGCCTGCCGTTCGAGACCTTGAAGATCGACCGCTATTTCGTGCGCACCATGGCGGAGAACGAAGGCTCGGCGAAGATCGTCCGCTCGGTGGCGACGCTCGGCCGCGATCTCGGTCTGGAAGTGGTGGCCGAAGGGGTCGAGACCCTGGCCGTCGCGCGGCAACTCCACACCCTAGGCTGCGTCTACGGCCAAGGCTACGGCTACGCCCCTGCCCTTGACGCCCAGGAGGCGGAGGTCTACCTCAATGAGAGCTATCTGGATAAGGCCGCGCCGATCAAGCTTTCCGCTTAGCGTCGCCCGCCGGCTAAGCTCTAGGCGCGGCCGGTCTGCATCGACAACCGCTCGGGCGCGACGCCGAGTTTGGCCAGGGCCCGGCCCCACTTGCTCTCATGGTCGTCGTCGAAGATCAGCGCCTCGTCCGCGTCACAGGCCAGCCAGACGTTCTCCTTCAGCTCATCCTCCAGCTGTCCGGCGTCCCAGTTGGCGCAGCCCAGCGCCAAGGCGGTGCAGCGGGGCTTTCGCAACGGATCGCCGATCGCGTCGAGAATCTCGCGGGTGGCGGTGAGGCAGACGCCGTCCGTCACCGCAAGGGTGGACTCCGGATTGGAGTAGTCGTCGGTGTGCAGCACGAAGCCACGCTCCCGCTCCACCGGCCCGCCGGACAAAACCGGCAGGTCGGGCAGGCGGATGGAGGATTTCACCCCCAGCCGATCGAACAGATCCGGCAGCGCCAGCCCTTCCATGGGACGGTTGATGGTGATGCCCATGGCCTGCTCCACCGAGTGGGCGCACATCAGGATCACCGCCCGCTCGAAGCGCGGATCGCCGATGCCGGGCATGGCGATCAGCATCCGCCCGGCGAGGAAGGCGTCCTCGTCGATCCGCTTGGGAGCTTTCTTGCGGGCCCTGGCCATGGGTGATGATCGGGCGGCGGCGGAACGAATGCAAGACGGGAACGATTGCAAGCCGGGAAAGCTTATCCCGTCGCCGGTGCGGCAAAGTCGCTTGCGTGTCGCAAGGACAGCTTATTAATGCCGCTCGAACGCCCAACTGAAGCCCCCCTCGAAATCTGGAGACCCTAATGACCATCAAAGCCGGCGACACCCTTCCCGACGCGCAATTCATGACCATGACCGACGATGGTTCCCGCCCGATCAAGTCGGCTGATATCTTCAAGGGCAAGACTGTGGCCCTGTTCGCCGTGCCGGGCGCCTACACCCCCACCTGCTCGGCCAAGCACTTGCCGGGGTTCAAGGACCATGAGGCCGACCTGAAAGGCAAGGGGATCGACACGATCGCCTGCGTCTCCGTCAACGATGTGTTCGTCATGGGCCACTGGGGCAAGGACCAGGACGTGGGCGACAAGGTCTTGATGCTGGCCGACGGCAACGGCGACTTCACCAAGGCCGTCGGCCTGGAGCTGGACGGCTCCAAGTTCGGCATGGGCCCCCGCTCCCAGCGCTACTCCATGATCGTCAAGGATGGCGTGGTGGAGACCCTGAACGTGGAGGAAGGCGGCGACTTCAAGGTCTCCTCCGCCGACTACATGCTGGCGCAGCTTTAAGCTGCATCCTATAGATTGAAGCCGGGTCGTCCGGCGGAGGTTGTGGAGCTGAAGCCGGACTTTGTGCCGGCCTTGCTGGCGCGTGGCAAGATGCGCCTGAACGGCCGGGAGGAAGTGGACGCCCTCGCCGATTTCGACATGATCGACCGGCTAGCCGCCAAAGAGTCAGACCTGCGACTTCTCCTCGGAGGCTCGTGTTGGCGGCTGCAGCACTATGATCATGCCGTCGCGCAGTTCGATTTATGGATTAGAGGCCACCCCGACGATACCCGCCAATCCGCGGCGCTAAACGGTCGTTGCTGGGCGCGGGCGCAGCTTGGCCAGGAATTGCCGCGGGCTCTTTCCGACTGCAACGCGTCCCTTCGCCTAAAAAATAATCCTATCACCCTCGACAGTCGTGGTCTGGTCGAGCTTCGCCTTGGCGACTACGACCGCGCCATCGCCGACTACGACGCCGCCTTGGCTATGGCGCCCAAACAGGACTGGTCGCTGTACGGGCGCGGGATCGCCAAGATCAGAACGGGACAGACCGCGGCGGGTCAGGCGGACATTGCCGCCGCCACGGCCATCAACCCTGCGCTCCCAGACCTCGCCAAGGCGCACGGCATACCGGCGCCCTAGGCGCCAAACGCCTCCACGGCCATCTCGTGCAAGTCTTCGCCGCCGCTCATCACCGCCTCGGCCAGTGCGCCGGCGCGGGTCAGCACCTGGTCGGCATAGACGCGTGCGAGGGAAATCTTGCCGGCGTAGAAAGGATCGTCACCCGCCATCGTGCACGCCGCCTGCGCGCCCTTGGCCAGTATCCAGCCGCCGGTCACCTCGCCCATGAGCTGGAGGTAGGCGGTGGCGCCGGCCAGAGCATCGGCCGTGCCCTTCCTGGTGGAGAGCCAGTCGCCGGCCCGCTCCGCCGCATCGGCGCCGGCGTTCAAGCGCGACGCCACGCCGGTGAGGCGCTCGTCCTTCAGCGCCGCCGCCGTGGCGCGGATGTCCGCTAAGAGCGCCTTCACGGCCGCGCCGCCGGCCATGGAGAGTTTGCGTCCCGCCAAGTCCATCGCCTGGATGCCGTTGGTGCCTTCGTAGATCGGCAGGATGCGGGCGTCGCGGTAGTGCTGGGCGGCGCCGGTCTCCTCGATGAAGCCCATACCGCCGTGCACCTGCACGCCCATGGACGCCACCTCCACGCCCACATCGGTGGACCAGCCCTTGGCCAGGGGGGTCAGCAGTTCTTCGCGCAGGGACGCCGCTTCCCGCGCCTCTGTGGTATCGCCGTGCTTGGCGAGATCGGCGGCGACGGCGCAGGAGAGGCAGATACCGCGCGCCGCCTCGATCTTGGCCTTCATCAGAGTCAGCGTGCGGCGGATATCCGGATGATCGAAGATCGCCGCCGTCTTGTCCTCCGACCATGGCGAGCGGCCCTGACGGCGGTCCAGGGCGTAGGCCAGCGCCTGCTGATAGGCCCGTTCGGCGATGCCTACGCCTTCGGCGCCGACGTTGAGGCGGGCGGCGTTCATCATGGTGAACATGTGGGCGAGGCCCTGGTTCTCCTGCCCGACCAGCTCCGCCTTGGCCCCCTCGAACAGCATGACGCAGGTGGGCGAGGCGTGGATGCCCAGCTTGTGCTCGATGGAGCCGGGACGGACAGTGTTGGCCACCCCCGCTGCGCCGTCCTCGCCCACCAACCGCTTGGGCGCCAGGAACAGGCTGATGCCCTTCACCCCCGGCGGCGCATCGGGGAGCCGCGCCAGCACCAGATGGCAAATGTTCTCCGCCACGTCGTGGTCGCCCCAGGTGATGTAGATCTTCGTGCCGGTGATGCGATAGCCGCCCTCGCCGTCCGGCTCCGCCTTGGTGGTCAGCAAGGCGAGGTCCGAGCCCGCCTGGGACTCGGTCAGGTTCATGGTGCCCGTCCACTCGCCGGAGACGAGCTTGGGCAGATAGAGCGCCTTCTGCCGCGCGGTGCCGTGCACGGTCAGCGCCTCAATGGCGGCTTCCGACAGCATGGGACAGAGGCCGAAGGCCATGTTGGCGGCGTGCACCATCTCGAACACGGCGATGGAGATCGCCTTGGGCAGGCCTTGGCCTCCGTGCTCAACGGCGGCGGCGAGGCTGGTCCAGCCGCCTTCCCGATAGCTCTTGTAGGCGTTTGCGAAGCCCGGCGCGGAGATTACCTGGCCGTTCTCGAACTTGGCGCCCACCTGATCGCCGATGCGGTTCAGAGGCGCCAGCACCCCCTCCGCCATCTCACCCGCGCCCTGCAGCACCGCGTCAACCGTATCCTGATCCACCTCGGCGAAGGCAGGCGTTGAGGTCAAGGCGCCAAACCCGGCGGCGTATTTGAGGGAGAAGGCCAGGTCGCGAACAGGGGCGCGGAATGTCATAAAGGGTCTCGGGCGGTTATGTTATAGGGCTTAGCGCAGCGCGATCCTTGCGGAAACGGGGACGTTCTTCTAAATGATCGATCTGTAACTTCAAGAGTCACAATAAGGCTTCGGCCGCAACACCTAGGGAACTCCACATGCGTCTCACCCTTCCGGCTCTCGCCGTCGCCCTTTTGATCGGCGCCCCAGCCGCCTTCGCCCAACCGCAGATGTCGTCCGACCCCGCCGCCGCGCCGGCCGGAACCTATCACCTGGATCCCAAGCACGCCTCGGTGACGTTGAAGCTCTCGCACATGGGCCTCAGCTACTACACCATGCGCTTTGACAAGATCGATGCGTCCTACAGCTACGATCCGTCCAACCCGGCGGCCTCCCACGTCACCGTCTCCATCGACCCGGCGTCCATCGACACCGACAACAAGCCCTTCAACGGCGAGATTGCCGATCAATTCCTGGAAGCCGGCAAATATCCGACCATCAGCTTCGTATCCAGCGCCGTGCATCCCGGCGCCGGCGGCAAGGGTGAAGTGGTGGGCGGCCTGACTTTCCATGGTGTGACCCGCCCGGTCACCCTGGACGTGGTTTTCAACGGCACGGGCCAGGGCATGATGCATGAGCAGCGCATGGGCTTTTCCGGCGTCACCACCATCAAGCGCTCCGACTTCGGCGTGACCAAATACATCCCCCTGGTGGGCGACGACGTCACCGTGCTGATCGAAACCGAATTCACCAAATAGACCTCCAAGGCCCGCCCCCCGCCAAGCTTGCAGAAATGTGAGTTTGCGCGCGGGCGGCGGACAAGGCCCTGCCCCATGATGCGGGCGTCGCGACATCGCCTGACCTCCAGGTCGCGCATCATTCGGCCTAGGACGACAGGATCAGCTGTGGCGCGATCACTAACCCGATATTCGATTGTGGCGATCGTTCTGCACTGGCTGATCGCGCTGTTGATCTTCGCCAATATTGGGCTGGCCTGGACATTCCAGAACATCCCTAAGGGACTGACCGAATATAACCTGATCCAGCTGCATAAGTCGTTCGGCATCACCGTTCTGCTGCTGAGCGTGCTGCGGCTGGCGTGGCGCCTGGTCAATCCGCCGCCGCCCGAACCGCCCATGCCCAGGTGGCAGTTGATCGCCTCTCAAGTGGTCCATTGGGGCTTCTACGTCATCATGATCGGCATGCCGCTGTCGGGCTGGGTCATGGTCTCCGCCAGCCCGCTGAACCTTCCGACCCTGCTTTACAAGACCATCCCCTGGCCGCACCTCGGCTTCATCCACGATCTGCCTGTGGGTGCGAAGAAGGTATGGGGTCATTGGGGCGAGGCGGCGCACGGCCTTTTGGCCAAGCTTGCCTACGCGCTGATCGTACTGCACATCGGCGGAGCGCTAAAACACCAGTTCCTGGACCGGGACAATCTGATCGCCCGCATGGCGCCGTTCCTCGGCCGCCGGCCATCAAAGGAGACCGTCCATGCGCCTTGAAGTCTCCACCGTCGCCCTCGCTGCGTTTCTTTTGTCCGGCGTCGGTGCGTCCGCGGCCGCCATGAAGAACGGCCCCGGACCTGCCCTCGCCCCGGCCGCGCCGATCTGGGTGGTGGACAAGGCCGCCTCCCGCCTCACCTTCCGCGCCGCCGTCAGCGGCCAGAACTTCGACGGCGTGTTCAAGAAATGGGACGCCCAGATCGCCTTCGATCCGAAGAACCTGAAAGCCTCCCACGCCGCCGTCACTATCGACCTCGCCTCCGTGGTCACCGGCGATCCGACCCGGGACCAGATGTTGCCAACGCCGGACTTCTTCTCGGTCGCTAGGTTCCCCAAGGCCAGCTTCGTCACCAGCGCCATAGTGCAGACCGGGCCGGGCCAATACCAAGCCATTGGCGACCTCCGGATCAAAGGCGCGGTGCGCCACGTCACGCTGCCCTTCACGCTCGCCATGGTGAAGGACAGCGCCAAGATGGACGGCGCCCTCACCATCGACCGGGGCTGGTTCGGGGTGGGCCAGGGCCAGTACGCCTCGTCTGAGACCGTGGCCAGCAACGTCGTCATCATGGTGCGGCTGGCGGCCAAGACCGTCCGTTGAGCGGCGATACGGTGGAGGCGGGCGTCGAGGCGCTGCGGCGTGGCGACCTCGTCATCCTGCCTACTGAAACCGTCTATGGGCTCGCCGCCGACGCCGCCAACCCGGATGCCATCGCAAGGATCTACGAAGCCAAGGGCCGGCCAAGCTTCAATCCGCTGATCGCGCACGTAGCGGATACAGAGGCGGCGACGAGGCTGGCGCATTTCGATGAGCGGGCGACGCGGCTGGCGGAGGCGTTCTGGCCAGGGCCGTTGACCCTGGTGCTGCCGGTGCGGGAGGGCGGCGGCGTCTGCGATCTGGCGCGGGGGGGGTTGGAGACGGTGGCGCTCCGGGCCCCG
>CAXTHJ010000107.1:0-7149 GCA_964243985.1 uncultured Caulobacteraceae bacterium
TCCTTCTCCTCCAAAGCCCGAGGCGCCCGCGCCGCGCTATTCCGCGTTCGGCGGGGAGCTCGGCGATCCGTGGGCGGAGACCTATCCGGACGACCCGGCCTACGCGGGGCGGGCCGCGCGGGGGTATCGGGTGCGGTCCGAGGGCGTCTGGACGGCGGCGCGGGACGAATATGTGGCCGGCGCTTCGGCGGAGACGGTGTGCGAGCGCTACGATCTCGGCCTCTCCGCCTTTCGCCAACGGGCCCGGCGGGAGGGCTGGCGGCGGCAGGACGCGGAGGACTTATCCCCCGATCTTTGCGTCTTCCCGCCGGAGCCGGAGGCCGCGCCGCCCACGGGCGAGCTGGCCGACCTCGCCTGGCGCTCGGCGGCGCAGGCGATCCGCCGGGGACGGGTATATGAGGCGCGGGCGTGGATGAAGCTCTCGCAGGCGCTGCGGGAGGCGGCCAAGGACGAGGATCGGGCCAAGCACTGGGCCGAGAGCGTAGCCGCGAGCCAAACGAAGGTGAAGGCGTTGGCTGAGGCCGCCGAAGGTGACCTCGATGATGACGACCAGGATGATCTGGGCGATGACGATCTGGGCGATGACGATCTGAACGATGAAGCCGGCGCGGACGCCGGATTGCACCCATTGCACGGTGAAGAGGGGGTGCAATCTTCCCGCTGGGACCCGGCGTGCGGCCGCACGCCGACCCCAGATGAATGCGCCGCCATCATCGCCGATCTGGAGGCCGACCTCGCCGCAAATCCGACGTTTCCCGGCGGAGAGGCTGCGCTGCGGCAGATCAAGGCGGTGTGCAAGAAGAAGGCGAGGCGGTCGCCGTGATGCCTTCTCCCCTTGCGGGAGAAGGTGGCCCCGAAAGGGTCGGATGAGGGGTCGCGCTGACGCTTCAAGCTTGGCATTATTTGATCATGAGGTCGGCAAATCCAGCGCTGGCGCGATCCTTCCGAAAGACGCCCGTCCTGACGGAGCGCCTGTTGTGGAAGCTCTTGCGGCATCGAAAGCTCGGTGGGATCAAATTTCGGCGGCAGGTTCCGATCGGCCCTTACGTGGCGGATGTTCTCTGCTTCGAGCGTCGGCTGATCGTAGAGGCCGACGGGCCGCATCACGATCCTGAACGAGACGCCGTTCGTGACAACTGGCTGAAGGCGCAAGGTTTTCGCGTCCTAAGATTTAAAAACGCGGAGGTGCAGAGCAACACCTATGCGGTTTTGGATGCGATTTTGGAGGCGCTTGGATAGCGCAGCGCGACCCCTCATCCGTCAGCTTCGCTGACACCTTCTCCCGCAAGGGGAGAAGGGTTCTTACTTCTGCAGCTGGATGAACGGTGTGGCGCCGGAGGTGACTTGCGGCAGGTGGCCGTCCCATTTCTCAATGGCGCGGAGTTGCAGCACGGACGGGTTGGAGCGCAGCACGTCGCCCTGCACCTGGATCGCCTTGGCCTCGCCCTCGGCTTCGGCGATGCGCTGCTGGGCTTCGGCCTGGACGGTGGCGACCTGGGCTTGGGCGGCGAGGGCGTGCTGTTCGTTGGCGATCTTGTTGTTGATCTGGGTCAGAACCACGTCCGGCACGCGCACGTTGCCGGCCCAGAACAGCTTCTCCACGTTCAGGCCATAAGGGGCGAAATAGGCGGCCACATCGGTCTGCACGCTGTTGAGCAGCTCCTGCTTCCTCGGCCCATAGATCTCCTCCACCCCCATCGCCGCCGCCCGGTTCACGAGGGCGTTGCGGATGGCGTTGCGGAGGGGGCCCGAGATGATGCCCTGGGCGTCGGTGCGGTATTTCTGGAACAGCTTGGGAGCCAGGACCGTGCTGACCGAATAGCTGACGGCGATGTCGGCGCTGAGGCCAAGGCCGTTCTTGTCCTGGAAGTTGAATTCCTCGTTGTTGGCCGCACCCTCCGTGCCGCTGCGGGTATAGGTGTAGGTGTTGGTGAAGACCGGGTATTCGTAGATGTTGGTGCCGAACGGGGTGAAGTAGGTGCCGACCCCCAGGGCCTGGTTGCTGACCCCGGCGTCGGAGCCATACTGGTTCACCTTGATGCCCACGTGGCCCGGCTTCACCTGGCCACACCCGGCGAGCGCCAGGGCAAGGGCGCCGAACGTCATGATCTTTTTCATTCAGGTCTCAATTTCGTAGACGCGGCCCCGCGCAAGATCGCGCTTGGCCTGATTGTATCGTTTGATGTCGATCCAGAGCCGGAAGCCCAACCACAGGGTGGCGGCGATGGCGGCGACCACGCAGGCTATGGCGCCGATCAGCGCCAGGTCCTGGTGCAGGTTGATCAGGTCCGGCGCCCAGATGCGGAGCAACAGGAAATAGACCGCGGCCAAGGCCACGACCTTCCATCCGATGCTGACGGCGAAGCGGCGCACCAAACCGATCCTGGCGCGGGTGGGTCCGTCGAGATCAGCCGGCTCTTGCCCGCCGTTCAACATGGTGTTGGATCTCAGCTCCCGGATTGCGCGCCGCCTCTTACCACTGCGCCAAGCGAAGCCATAATAAATTTAACTTTATGCGCGCAGGGCGGAGGCGGCTCCTCGGGTGTATTCCCAGCCGGTCCAGAGGGTGACGAGGGCGGCCAGCCAGAGCAAGGCGTGGACCGCCATACGCAGCGCCGTTGCGTCGGGCACGGCGGCGGTCAGCATCTCCAGCGCAAGAGCCGCCAGTTGAAGCGTGGTTTTCCATTTGGCGAGAAGGGTCACGGGTAGCTTGACGCCCCTCGGCGCCAGGCCTTCGCGGAGGCCGGAGACGAACATCTCTCGGAACAGGATGGCGAATCCTGGGATGGCGATGGCGCCGATCGGCTCCAGCACCACCAGCCCTACGATGGCCGCGGCGATGGCGATCTTGTCGGCGATGGGGTCCAGGATCACGCCCCAGGGCGAGGTGGCGTTGAGTCTTCGCGCCAGATAGCCGTCGAAATAATCGGTGATGGCGGCGACCGCGAAGATGACGAAGCTCGTGACCAGAAGGGTGGTCTCCACCCTCGCGTCCGGAGCGCCGGTCTGGCCGGGCAGATCGCCCGCCGCGCCGGCCAGGATGAAGAACACCAGGGAGGCCAAGACGATCCGCGCGATGGTCAGCGCGTTCGGCAGCCTTTTCGTCCACTCGCCCGCCATGCGCAGCCCTTTTTCAATATGTCCGAGCTTAACGCATGAAAGCGAAAATCAGGCGGTGGTGACGCCGAGCACGCTCAGGAGCGAGGTGTTGTTCAAGGTGGCGAACACCTGGGCCGAGGCCTGCAGCGCGGTTTGCGCCAGGGCCAGGTTGGAGGCGGCGGTGGCCGCATCGGCGCTGGTGAGATCGCCCAGCGTGCCGGTGAGGGTGGTCTGCTGATCTTTCAAGGCGGTCTGCGACGCGGTCACCTGGTTCTGCACGATGCCGTTGGCCGCCACCGCATTGTTGGTGCTGGTATAGGCGCTGTCGAACTGCGTCAGGACGCCCTGGAGAAAGGTGGTCTGCGCCGTGGTCAACTTCCCGGTCAGGGGACCATTGGAGCCGGCGGAATAGGCCTGGATGCTCTGCAGCGCGGTGAACAGCGGCGTGCCCACACTGCTGGCCAGGACGCCGGTGGTGGTGGTGGTGTTATCGTCCAGGCGGCTGACGATCTTGGTCTGATCGTTCTTGAACACCGCGGCCACGCCGCCTCCCCCGGTGAGGTCGGAGAGGGACGAAGCCGCCACCGGCGCCGCCGCGGTTTCGGTGCCGGAGAACAGATATTGACCATTGTATTGCGTGTTGAGCGCGCTGGTCGCTTCGCTGAACTGGCTCTGCAGGGTGGTCATCAAGACGCTGGCGTCGCCGTTCGCCAAAGCTTCGGAGACCGCGTCGCGGGACGCCTGCGTGGCGGTGGAGACGGTGGTGAGCGCCTGGTCCTGGGCGGTGAGCTTGTCCGACAGGACCGATCCGTTGGCGACGTAGGTGGTGAGCCGCGCCTGCAGGCTGCGGCTGGCGGTCAGGGCGTCGGCCTGGGCAGCGTAGCCGGAGAGGTCGTCGGCGATCTTGCCCGTGGTCACCTGTTGCTGCGCCGTGGTCTGAGCGCTCTGGGCGTTCATGATGTTGAGCAGCACGGACTGGTAGTTGGAGGCGGAGGAGATGCGGTCCATGGGCCTTATCCTAGTTGCCGGTCATGCCGAGCAGGGTGGCGTAAAGATCGTTGGCCGCCTGAACCATGCGGGCCGAGGCGTTGTAGGCCTGCTGATAGGTGGTCAGGTTGATCAACTCCTGATCGATGCTGACCCCTTCAGTGGAGGAGAGCGCCGAGGTGGCGTTGGAGGCGATGGTGGCCTGCGTCGTCTTGGTGGTATCGGCCGCCGCCGCCTTGTTGGCGATGACCGAACTGATGGTCGAGGCGTAGTTCGACAAGGTGGAGGTGGTGGCCGGCACGCCGGCGACGGCAGCGAAATTGAGGCTGGCGAGACCGGCTTGGCCGAGCGCGTCCGCCCCGGACGCGTCGCCCGCGGCCAACACCGGCTCGCCGATCGTGGCGGTCAGGTCGAGCTTGGCGATGGCCAGGTTGTCCGGGTTCTGGGCGATGTCGCTGCGGACGGAGAAGGTGGTCGCCGCATTGCTGCGGGTCGCCGCGCCGACGCCGAACAGGGCGCTGACGGAGGTTCCCGTCGCCGTGTTGGCCGTCGTGTCCGACACCACCGAAAGGTTCGTCCCGGAGGTCGTCGGCGTGAAGGTCAGAGCCCCCTTGCTGTCCAGGGAGAAGGAGCCGTAGAGCCCCACCCCGCCGCTGGTGGCGTTCAGCGCCGTCATCAGCCCCGCCACCGTGCCGGTGGCCGGCGTGGTGACCGTCACATCTTGCAGCTTATTGCCATTGGCGTCCGACAGGCGAAGGGTGATGGTCTGGCCCGCCGGATAGCCGGACGCCGAGGTGGCGGAGAGCCCGGTATTGTAATTGGTGATCGAGCCGGACGAAATCAGGTTGTTCAGCCCGAAGAACTGCGAGAAGCCCTGGCCGGCATTGGTGGCGGGGGTGGTCGCATCATCCTGGATCGCGACCCCGTCGGTCGATGAGTTGGATGATAGGCTCAGCACACCGTTGGTATAGCTGGCGCTGGCGCCGGTGGAGGCGATGGTGGTGTTCAGAGTGGTCAGGAAATTCGTGGCCGTGAAGGTGGTCGCCGCGCCTCCGTCCACGCTGATGGTCTTGGCGGTGAAGTCGATGGAGACCTTGTGATCCAAAGCTTCGGTGGAGGTGTTCACCAGGGCGATGGTGGTCTTGCCGCTGATCCCCGCGACGGCGCTCGGCAGGTCGATGCCGGTCGTCTGCCCCGTCAAGGTGGTGGGCGGGGGCGCGGCGGAATAGCTGTTGTGGATGGCGTTCAGCTGATCCGCCACGCCGCTGGTGAGCGAGCCGAGCTGGCTCTGCACCGAGGGTAGATCGACGTTCCGAAGCTGTAAGAGGCCGCCGATCTCGCCGGAGCCGATCTTGCCGTCGAACGATTGGGTGACGCCGGTGGTGTTGGTGATGGAGAGCGTGCCGGTTGGGCCGCTGGGGTTATAGGCCAAGGTCGCCGCGCCGGAGGGACCGACCAGAGACGTGCCGTCGGTGGAGAGGATTGTGACCCCGCCCTGGCTCGTGGCGTTCACCTTGATGCCCATCAGCGAGGAAAGCTGACTAACCAGCTGGCCCTGCTGGTCCTGGGAGCCGGTGACGTCGTTCCCGGCCACCGACCCTTGGGAGATGGTGGTGTTCAGCTGGTTGATCTGTGTCAGAAGTTGATTGACGGTTCCGATGTCGGCGCCGACCTTCGCATCCGCCTGGCCGCTGAGCCCTTGCAGGCTCTTGGAAATAGAAGCCGCCTGATTGAAGAATTGGGTGGCGGCCGAAACCGCGGTCGCGTCGCCCGTGCTGGACGGATTGGCCGCAAGACTCGAGAAGGCCGAAAAGATGTTGTCGAGATTGGAGAACATGGAGCCGGCGGCGCTAGGATCGCCAAACAGGCTCTGCGCCTGATCCAGGGAGCTCGCGACCGCCGAGGCGCTGCTGGAGCCGGCGTTGGCGGCGTAGCTGGCGGTCTCCAGATACTGATCGGTGATGCGCTTGACGTCGGCGATGCTGACGCCCGCGCCGGTGGCGCCCGCCACCACGGAGGTCTGGTCCACGGCCTTGCGCACATAGCCGGTGGTGTTGACGTTGGCGACATTGTCGGACACCACGCGCAGCGCGGTTTGCGACGCCTGCAGGCCGGATGAAGCGTTGCCGAGGATCGAGTTCAGGGACGACATGGGCCGCTCCGCCTCTTAAGCCCGCCTGTGTTGAGCGAGCCTGTGGGCAAAGGCTGACGCTCGCCCGGCGCAAATTGCCGAGGGGTTCGCAGGCGTCTATTGCTTAAGCCTTTGTTTTTCATCACTGTCTTTTTGAGCGTCGTGATCATCGTCTAGGTTAAGCGCAAAAGCGGCGCCAGAGCCGTGACTCGGCAGGATTGTCGCGTCATCGCCTCATTCGATCGGCAAGAAACGCCGGTGGGTGCGGGTCGAGTGTTGATGGGCGCTTTGACGAAGTTATTGTAAAATCAACGTCCTAGAGCGGATTTTCCGTTTGGCGCGGCTGTTGCTTTGGAAGGGGTGTCCGGCGCCAGCCTTGCGCCCCCTCGTTCGATCGCCGCCGATGCACGTCGCCGCCGCCGCCTCCAACGCGATGACCGCCGTTGCTTCCGGCGTTGCGGCCGCTGGTCTCAGCGCCGATGCGATCACGTTGGGCACGTCTGGGTTTGGCGGGTTGCTGGACAGCCTGTTTGCTCAGGCGGCGGCTGAGCCGCCCGCCGCAACATCCGGCGGTTCGCCTACTCAATCATTGGGCGCGGCTCTGTTTTCCAAGGGTTTGGTTCAGGGCGCTACGCCCGCCGCTAATGGCGCAGCGGTCTCAACCTCGCCCCCAGCGCTCGGCGCGACACAGTCCGCAACGTCGCTCCAAGCGAACGCTGCTGAGACGGAGACGTCGGTCTCCGCGCCAGCCTTTGTCGCTTCCCAAGGTCAGATCGACGATGCCGACGCTCTTGTGCCGACAACGCCCTTGGCCGCCGCCCCAGCTCCGCCTGGAGATGCACCGGCGTCCGGTAAGCCCACCGTCTTAAAGGGGGCCAGCCTCGACGCCAAAATCGCTGACCCTTCCACCCCCCAAGCCCCGGCCCCCCACC
>CAXTHJ010000108.1:0-7025 GCA_964243985.1 uncultured Caulobacteraceae bacterium
GGGCAGTTTGACTGGGGCGGTCGCCTCCCAAAGTGTAACGGAGGCGCGCGATGGTGGGCTCAGAGCGGTCGGAAATCGCTCGACGAGTGCAATGGCATAAGCCCGCCTGACTGCGAGACTGACAAGTCGAGCAGAGTCGAAAGACGGCCATAGTGATCCGGTGGTCCTGCGTGGAAGGGCCATCGCTCAACGGATAAAAGGTACTCTAGGGATAACAGGCTGATTTTGCCCAAGAGTCCATATCGACGGCAAAGTTTGGCACCTCGATGTCGGCTCATCACATCCTGGGGCTGGAGCAGGTCCCAAGGGTTTGGCTGTTCGCCAATTAAAGTGGTACGTGAGCTGGGTTCAGAACGTCGTGAGACAGTTTGGTCCCTATCTGCCGTGGGTGTACGAGACTTGAGAGGATCTGTCCCTAGTACGAGAGGACCGGGATGGACATACCTCTGGTGGACCTGTCATGGCGCCAGCTGTGCAGCAGGGTAGCTAAGTATGGAAGGGATAACCGCTGAAAGCATCTAAGCGGGAAACCCCCCTCAAAACAAGGTCTCGCTGAGAGCCGTGATAGACTATCACGTTGATAGGCCAGGTGTGGAAGTGCCGCGAGGCATGAAGCTTACTGGTACTAATCGCTCGATCGGCTTGATCGTTCTTCAGTTAAACCCACGCACGGTGAAGAAGCCGCCGCGTGAGCTTTACTTCAGTCAGACTATGTCTTCTCAAAGCGTCTCTCGCCTTCTAAAAAAGGATGGGAGATGCGCTTAATGAAACGTCCCTCTTGTTGACCTGGTGGTTATTCCGAGGGGTCCCCACCCGATCCCATTCCGAACTCGGTCGTTAAGTCCCTCTGGGCCGATGGTACTTCGTCTTAAGGCGCGGGAGAGTAGGTCGTCGCCAGGTCTACAAGACGGACGTTTCGCTAAGCAGACTTTCTCAAGGTCATAAAACCCTTCAATCACGTCTTCATTGGCGCGCGTCGGTCGGCAAAACCGGTATCTACTTTTGCCTGACGCGCTCTAAGGCTTTGCCGCGGGGTGGAGCAGCCCGGTAGCTCGTCAGGCTCATAACCTGAAGGTCACAGGTTCAAATCCTGTCCCCGCACCCAAGAATTAGCCCGCTAAGTCTTTGACTTAGCGGGTTTTTTGCGTTCGTGAGCAGGCCGGCGCGATATCACCGCCTCAAGTCTTCTGGAACAGCAGGGCCTTGGTCAGGAAAGCTTGATCCCGATCCTGGAACGTCAATCCCGCCGTCTCGAACAGGCCCGCGAGGTCCGTCGCCTGGTAGCTTTCATAGAAGGGTTCGTGGAAATACAGGGGGAAAGCCTCGAGCATTCGTGCGATCTCCGGCGCATCATCAGCCTGCACGGAATCGGCGAAAGCGAAGACGCCGCCGGGCTTCAGCACCCGGGCGATCTCGGCGGCGACCAGGGGCCTGATGCGCGGCGGCAGTTCGTGGAAGAGATAGATGCAGGTGATCCCGTCCAGACTCTGATCGGCGAAGGGCAGGCGTTCGGCCAAGCCCTGCACGCGCTTTGCGCCGGACCGCCGCCCAGCCTCTCCCAAATAGGCGGCTGACAGATCCAACCCCATCACATGGCCGCGGGGAAAGGCGGCTTTCAGGTCCACGAGAAAAGAGCCGGAGCCGCAGGCAAGGTCGAGCAGGTTCACCCCCCGTTGGTCCCGCCCCCGCCACGCCTTGGCCAGCAGCGAGAGCGCCCGCCGCCGCATGGGCCCCGCCGCGCCGGAGAATAGCGCCTCCACCTGCGCCTCGTAGCGGCGCGCGCTCTCCTCGGTGAACCAGCCGCCGGACTGATAATGAAAATTTTGCCGATAATAGCTGGGATAGACCTCGCTGCCGGTTTCGCCACGCGCTTGCGTCCCCTCCCCGCGTCGGCGGCGGGCGTCCACCGCCTTGGCGTCGGCCAGGACATCCATCGCCCGGCGAAAAGGCGTGATGAGGTCGGGCGGTTGAGCCTCCATCACAGGATAAAGACCTGCCGCCACGTCCGCGACGTCTTTTCGGAACGCGTCGAGCCAGGCGCGGCGGAGAAATTTAGCGTCGACGGGTGCGGAGGTGGGCGTGAATGATTTCGCCGCCCCACCCTTGCCCGGACGGGTCAGTCGTTTCACCATAGCCCCGTTAGCCGTCCACCATGCGGCCTTGGCGGCGGAATAGGCGGAGAGGGTTCGCGCCTCGCCAGCGAAGGCTTTGCGATCGGTGACGGCCATGCGAGTCCTCCGAAGTAAATGCTCAGCGCCTAAAGACGCCAACCAGCTCAATATGGGGAGACCAAAGGAATTGGTCCACCGGCGTGACCCGCTCCAATTTGAAGCCGCCCCCAATCAGAACGGCGGCGTCGCGCGCGAAGGTGGCGGCGTTGCAGGAGACGCCCACCACGGTTGAGACATTGGATCGCGCGATCTCCCCCGCCTGCTCCACCGCGCCCGCGCGGGGCGGATCGAACAGGACGCCTTCGAGCTTCTTCATCTCCATGGCCAGGAGCGGGCGGCGGAACAGGTCGCGGGCTTCGGCGGTGATGGCCTTCAGGCTCGGCGTTACGGCGCGACCGCCCTGCAAGGCGGCGATGGCGGCGGGCTCGGAGTCCAGCGCCATAACCGCGGCGCTCTTGGCCAAGCGGAAGGTGAAGGCGCCGGAGCCGCAAAAGAGGTCCGCCACCCGATCGACGCCCGCTAGCGCTTCGGCGGCGATCTTAGCCATCGCATCCTCCGCCCGCGCCACCGCTTGCAGGAAGCCGCCGGGAGGAAGGACCACGCGGGCGTCGCCGAGCCGCACCGCGGGCTGGCGCGCCTGATAGAGGGTTTCGCCCTCCAGCGTCGCCCGGGCGAAATCCGCCTCCGCCGCGCGATCGGCAAGGCGCACGCGGTTGTCGGCCGAAAGACCGCCGCTTCGGGCCTCGACGCCGGTGATATCGATGTCGAGCCCTGTGTCAGTGGCGGTGACGTGCAGGATCGGTGCGGATTTTGGGTGCTGGAACAGAGGGGCGGCGAAACGCGCCAGGGCCGGCAACGCCGATGTGATGCGCGGGTCGGCGATCACACACGCATCGATGTCGATCACCGACCATGATCGCCGCCCCTTGAACCCCAGGATGGCGAGGCCGCGATTGCCCTTGCGCGCATGGAGCGCGACCCTTCGCCGCTCGCCGGGCTCGGCGGCGAAGGCAGGCGCGAAGTCCGCTTCGATGTGCTCGCGCGCCAGAGCGAAACGCACCTGCTCGATCTTCCAGGCCAGATAAGGTGCGTGATCCCAGTGCTGGAACGCGCAGCCGCCGCACTGGCCAAAGTAGGGGCACGGCGGCTCGACACGCTCCGGGCTCGGCTGCTGCACCTCCATTAAGCGGGCCCGTTCGCCGGCGCCCTCGACCAGCACGCGCTCGCCCGGCAAGGTGAGCGGCACGAAGGTTGGCCCGGCGCCGATTCCATCCCCCTGCCCGCCCACGCGCTCGATCAAAACCTCGCGGGTCTCCCGCGAAAGCTGGGGTTTGGAGGGTTGGAGCGGGCGGGACATGGCTTCCTTTAGCCGATCCGCGCGCGAATGATCAGCCCACGCTTTCCAGACGGGCGAGCGCGACCAAGAGCTTGGCCTTGGCGGCTTCGGCTTCAGCCAGCTTTTCGCGGTTTTCCGCCACCACGCTTTCGGGGGCGCGGGCCATGAAGTCGGCGTTGCCGAGCTTCTTGTTCACCCGGTCTGCATCCGCGTCAGCACCCGTTATCGCCTTTTTCAGCCGTGCCTTTTCGGCCAGGACGTCGATGAAGCCGGCGATGGAGAGCGCCGCCGTCGCCTCGCCCGCCGGAAAGCTGGCGGCGCCGGTGGGGATGGCGTCTGTGAAACTCACGGCCTCCAAACGCCCGAGCGCCAGGAGGCTCGACCGATGGCGAGCCACGCGGGCGCGGGTCTCGTCCGACGCACCGATCAGGCCGAGCGGCGGCTTGGCCGACGGCGGCACGTTCATTTCGGACTTGATGGAGCGGATTTCGGAGACGAGGTCGATCAGCCAGCCGATCTCCGCTTCGGCCTCGGCGTCGATAAAGCTCGCTGGAAACTCCGGCCACGCCTCTTCCATCAAAAGCCCCGCCCGCGCCGGGCCGAATTCGGCGGTGGCGGCCCAGAGCTCCTCGGTGATGAAGGGGGCGACGGGGTGGAGGAGCTTCAGGGTCTGATCCAGGGCCCACGCCGTGGTGCAACGCGTTTCGGCCTTGGCCGCCTCGTCGTCGCCGTTGAGGATCGGCTTGGCCAATTCCAGGTGCCAGTCGCAGAAGGTGTTCCAGATGAAGCGGTAGAGGGCGTTCGCCGCCTCGTCGTAGGCAAACCGCTCCAGCGCCGCCGCCACCGTCTCCGCCGTCTTGGCCACTTCGCCTCTGAGCCAGCGGTTCAGGGTGCCGGCGACCGCCGCCGGGTCGAAGTCGGGCCGGGAGACGCACTCGTTCATCTGGCAGAACCGGGCGGCGTTCCAGAGCTTGGTGCCGAAGTTGCGGTAGCCTTCCACCCGCTGCTTGGAGAGGCGGATGTTGCGCGCCGGGCCGGACATGGCGGTGAGGGTGAAGCGCAGCGCATCGGCGCCGTATTCGTCCACGAGGTCCAGGGGATCGATCACATTGCCCTTGGACTTGGACATCTTCCGCCCCTTCTCGTCCAGGACGAGGGCGTTGATGAAAACCTGGCGGAAGGGCACGTCGCCGGCGAAGTGCAGACCCATCATCATCATCCGCGCTACCCAGAAGAAGATGATGTCGAAGGAGGTGACGAGGACGTCGGTGGGGTAGTAGCGCTTCAGATCCTCGGTGCTTTCCGGCCAGCCCAGGGTGGAGAAGGGCCAGAGGGCGGAGGAGAACCAGGTGTCGAGGACGTCTTCGTCTCGCCAGATCGCGTAAGTGCCTTCGTCGGGTTCAGGCGTCGCCTTCATCCAAAGTTCTTCAGCAGCAAGGCGATCTTGGACGACGTTTACTGGTCGCCCATAATGGGCGGCGGCCTCAGCCGCCGCGCCTGCTTCGGTCTCTGAAACAAAGATTTTCAGGCCGCTGTGATCATATCCGGGCTCGCCCTGCGCGTTGCGAGTTATCTCAAGTCCATACCAGGCCGGAATCCTGTGCCCCCACCAAAGCTGGCGGGAGATGCACCAAGGCTCAATGTTTTCCAGCCAGTGGTAGTAGGTCTTGTCCCAATGCCTGGGCTCGAAGGTGGTGCGCCCGTCCTGCACGGCCTTCAGCGCGGGCTGCGCCAGGACCTTGGCGTCCACGTACCACTGGTCGGTCATCAGGGGCTCGATGACGACGCCGGAGCGATCGCCGAACGGCTGGGCGATCACCTTGTCCTCGATCTCGCGCAGCAGCCCTAGCGCCTCTATCTCTTCCACCACCTGCTTGCGCGCGACGTAGCGGTCTAGGCCGATGTAGCGCTCGGGGATCGGGCCGGTCATCCGGGCCTGACCGTCCATGATCGACATCAGATCCAGCCCATGGCGCATGGCCACCTGGAAGTCGTTGAAATCGTGCGCGCCAGTGATCTTCACCGCGCCCGAGCCCTTTTCCGGGTCGGGATATTCGTCGGCGATGATGGGGATAAGGCGCTCGGCGATGGGCAAGCGAACCATCCGCCCCACGAACTTCTTATAGCGCTCATCGCCTGGATGCACGGCCACGGCGCCGTCGCCCAGCATGGTCTCCGGCCGGGTAGTGGCGATGACGATTTCGGAAACGCCGTCGATGGGTTCGCCCTTCAACGGATAGGCAAAGTGCCACATCTTGCCCTGCACTTCGCGGGTCTCGACCTCGAGGTCAGAGATGGCGGTCTGGAACTGCGGGTCCCAGTTCACCAGCCGCTTGTCGCGGTAGATCAGCTTTTCCTTATAGAGCTGCACGAACACCTTGCGGACGGCGGCGGAGAGGCCGTCATCCAGGGTAAACCGTTCCCGCGTCCAGTCGCACGAGCAGCCGAGGCGGCGCATCTGGCGGACAATCGTGCCGCCGGACTCGGCCTTCCATTGCCAGACGCGGCCGACGAACTCATCGCGGGTCATATCCTTACGCTGGATATTGCCGTCTTTGGCGAGCTGACGCTCCACCACCATCTGGGTGGCGATGCCGGCGTGGTCCGTGCCCGGCAGCCACAGCACCGCCCTCCCCCGCATCCGGTGAAAGCGCGCCAGGACATCCTGCAGCGTGTCGTTCAGGGCGTGGCCCACGTGCAGCGATCCCGTCACGTTCGGCGGCGGGATCACCATGCAGAAGGGCTTGGCGTCGGGATCGCGCGCCAGCGCGGCCTCGGGCGAAAAGGCGCCGGAGGCTTCCCACGCGGCGTAGAGCCGGGGTTCGACGGCTTTGGGATCGAAGGTCTTTTCGAGCATGGTGTAAACGACGGCGCTGGGGCCAGCGCCGCCTCTAAAAAGGAGTCGAAGGGATCAGGCGGCTGTCGGGCGAGGCCCGCTATTGTCGCCCTTTATACGCGGCGACGGGAGATGCGCTCCACTTCGGCCTGCACCTTCTCCTCAACGATGGCGGGCAGGTGCGTGTCCAGCCAATCCTTCAGGAGCGGCTTCAGGAGCTCGCTCACCACATCTTCCAGATTGCGGCCGGCGGCGGGCATGGCGATGGTTTGCGACAGCTTGCCGAAGTGAGAGGCGGCCTTGTCTTCGGACCCACCGCTGATCAGGCGGTCGTCATCGTCATCGGCGCTGAACGAGGACTTATAGTCCGGCTCGGGAAAAACGGGGGTGATCTTGGGCGGTTCGGGCTTGGGTTCGGGCGGCTTTACTGCTTCCGTTTTCTGCGGCGGGGCGAATACGTCAAGGTCTCCCACCGTTTCAGTGGGCCTGGGCGCAGGCTCGGTCAGCTCCAGCACCTCGTCGTCCTCGTCCTCTTCGTGCGACTGCGGCGAGTGCTCGTCTGAGCGGACCAACTCGTCCAGCTCCGCCTCCGTGAGCGCCTTGTCGATGTCGTCCACGCTGAAGGTGAAGTGCTGTGGCTGGCTGCTGTCAGCGGCCCCACTGCTGCGGGCTGCCAGCCACT
>CAXTHJ010000109.1:0-6592 GCA_964243985.1 uncultured Caulobacteraceae bacterium
GCCACATCGAGGGTGGTCTGCTCCACGCCCCCGGTCTGCAGGGCCGGGACGACCTGCAAGAGGGTGAAATTTTTTGGAAGGTCGGTCACCCGCGGTTTGTGCCGCCCTCCGCCGTCACCGTCCAGCCCTATGCCAACCCGCCACAGCGGCCGCTATTGCGGCGATCTTGAAACATCTGCGCCGCAAACCCCGTTTAAAAGGTGTAAGGTGCGGAGATGACGCGATGTTTCCTATGAGAGTGCCTGTTCTCCTATCCGGCGCGATCGCTCTTGCGGCGCTGTGTGCGGGGGCGGCTCGGAGTCAGACCGATCCGGCTGCCGCTTCCGCAGGTGTGATCGCCCAACCCCAAGCCGCCGCCGCGCAGAGCGACTCGGTGGACGCGCAGATCGCCGCCTGGACCCAGGCGCCCGCAATCGGTGAAAACGGCTGGGGCGGTCTGACGAACGGCGGCGCAAACAAGGATGGTGTAGTGGAGATCCCGCCTCGTGAGATCCACGGGGAAGCCGGCGTCTCTATCGGCTCCAGCGGCTATCGCTCCGGCTACATCCTCACCGACATTCCCATTGGCAAGAATTCGGACCTCGGCATCGCTGTGGGCGAATCTGAGATCAAGCCCAAGAATTTCGGCAAGATCAAGGATCAGTCCCTGGCCATCAGCCTGAACATCGGCGGCGCAGACAACGGCGGGCCGATCAACTGCCGCAGCCCGACTGTGGCGATGGACGGCCGCTATCTGGAGCCCGTGTGGGAATCGCGCCTGCACGGCGAGGCGCTGGCGCGGGATCAGATGAGTTGCGGGAGCGCCTACGCGCCCTCGTCGGTTAACGCGCAGGCTGCTGGTTCGGCGCCGGTGCGGGCGGCGGAATAGCCATGAGCCGGCCCGGCGGCGTTTGGCTGGCGGTTGCACTGCTTACGGTTTCGGTCACGACGCCGGCGGCTTCTGAACCTGCGCCGCGCCCCTCCGCGCCGACCGCCTATGAGATCTTGCATCTTCCGGATGCGCCGCCGTCCACGTCGCTGAAATCCCCACCTGCCAGCAAGCTAACCGCCGGGGATTTGGCCATAGTCTTGGAACGGACGACGCTGAAGACCGTGCAAGCGCGGTTCGGCGGTCATCTTTACTGGGGGGGCGATGCGGCAGGGTCCGTCACTTGGCTTTGTTACGCCAAGACGCTCCGAACAGGCGGGGCCGTGGTCTATTGGTTCATCTCCAACAATGAAATGGGCGGTGGAACCGGCATCACCCAGGTCGCGGTCCAGCGCCTAGCCTCCGCGCCCGATCGACGCTGCGCACCAGCGCCTGCGCGCCTAACGGGGATTGATTTCGACGCGCCCTCCATCGGCGCAAGTCTAGCGGGCGTCCGAGAACACTTCGGCGGTGGTCGCCCCGCGGACGGCTATCTCAGCTACGAAAATGAAATTGCGAGCGGTCCCAAAGCGAACCAAGCCACCACGGTGCGATCGTTGGTCTACCATTTCGAGGATGGCGTCGTGAATACGATCAGCGTCGAGCAGGTGACCTCGACCTAGAACGGAATCCAGTTCCGTCGGCGGCTGTAGGCCAGATAGCCGACGTTGGCGCCGAGCCGGAGCCCCACCCCCGCGCGGATCGGGGCCACCACGATGTCATTGGCGCGCTGGTAGTTCACGCCGAGGCCGCCCACCAGATAGGCCGTACCCTCCACCCCCGGAAAGCGCTGATAGATCGCCTCCGGATACTGCAGATTGTAGCAGAGGACGAAGGTGCGGGAGCCATTGCCGCCCCAATCAAACCCCACGGACGGCCCCTGCCAGAACACCTGATTGGTCGGCCGGTTCTTCATGTAAAGCAGGCCCTTGCCGTAGCGCAGCCCGCCAATAAAGGCAGCGGAAATCTCCTGTCCGGCGATGTAGCCGGTGGGGCGGCCGTTATCGCGAAAGATGCGCTCGATCGCCGCGCCGGCCGATTCCGGCGTCACGCCGAGGAAGTCGGAAGCGCTGGAGACGATGTCCTCGCGGGAATAGGTGGGCGCCTTCTGCTCGGCCGCATAGGCGGGCTGGTTCTGCGGCGGGGGCGGCATGTAGGCGGGCGGCGCGCCCTGGGGCGGACCTTCCTGTGGGTAGTCGCGGGCGGGCGGCAACGGCGTCTGCGCCAAGGCGCTTTTGGCCACAAGGCCGGCGCTCGCCGTTAATCCGGTCAGAACAAGCTTGCGCCGATCCATGAGAAACACCTCAGCTTATCCAACACGAGCATTGGATGGTTTATGCTTAACGACAGGTGAACCGTTTGGGTCCGGAGGAGCCCGCCTCGCCTTCGCGCGAATTTGTGATAGAGCGCGGCCCTATGACCACGCCTCTGTCGCACATCCGAAACTTCGCCATCGTGGCGCATATTGACCACGGGAAATCGACGCTGTCGGATCGGTTGATCCAGACCACCGGAGGGCTGACGGCGCGGGAGATGACGGCGCAGGTCTTGGACAACATGGATATCGAGCGGGAGCGCGGCATCACCATCAAGGCGCAGACCGTCCGCCTGACCTACAAGGCCGACGACGGCGAGACCTATATCCTGAACCTGATCGACACGCCCGGCCACGTGGACTTCGCCTATGAGGTCTCCCGCTCCCTCGCCGCCTGCGAAGGCTCGCTCCTGGTGGTGGACGCGTCCCAGGGCGTCGAGGCGCAGACCCTGGCCAACGTCTACCAGGCCATCGAGAACAACCACGAAATCGTCCCGGTCCTGAACAAGGTCGACCTCCCCGCCGCCGACGTGGATCGCGTCAAAGCCCAGATCGAGGACGTGATCGGCCTCGACGCCTCCGACGCCGTCCTCGCTTCTGCGAAAACCGGACTGGGCGTCCACGAGACGCTGGAGGCCATCGTCCACCGCCTCCCGCCCCCCAAAGGCGACGAGGCCGCCCCCCTGAAGGCCCTCCTGGTCGACGCCTGGTACGACGCCTACCTCGGCGTGGTGGTCTTGGTGCGCATCATCGACGGCCGCATGAAGCAGGGCCAGCGCGTCAAGCTGATGAACGCGGGCGCCACCTACGGCATTGATACGCTTGGTGTTTTCAAACCGAAAGCCACCACGGTAGACTCCCTCGGCCCCGGCGAAATCGGCTTCTTCACCGCCCAGATCAAGGAAGTCTCCGACGCCGCCGTCGGCGACACCATCACCGACGAGAAGAAACCCACCGCCGCCGCCCTGCCCGGCTTCCGCGAAGTCCAGCCCGTCGTCTTCTGCGGCCTCTTCCCCGTCGATGCGGCCGACTTCGAGGACCTCCGCGCCGCCGTCGGGCGCCTCAGACTCAACGACGCCTCCTTCACCTACGAGATGGAGACCTCCGCCGCCCTCGGATTCGGCTTCCGCTGCGGCTTCCTGGGCCTCCTTCACCTTGAAATCATTCAGGAACGCCTCTCCCGCGAGTTCAACCTCGACCTGATCGCCACGGCCCCGAGCGTGGTCTATCGCCTGACCCTGGCCCACACCGGCGAGATCATCGAGCTGCACAATCCGGCCGACATGCCCGATCCCATGAAGATCGAGAGCATCAGTGAGCCCTGGATCAAGGCCACCATCTTCACCCCGGACGACTACCTCGGCGCCGTGATCAAGCTCTGCCAGGACCGGCGCGGCGAACAGCGCGAGCTGTCCTACGTGGGCTCCCGCGCCATGGTGGTCTACGACCTGCCCCTCAACGAGGTGGTGTTCGACTTCTACGACCGGCTGAAATCGGTCTCCAAGGGCTACGCCTCCTTCGACTACGCCATCGAGGGCTACCGCCCCGGCGACCTCGTGAAGATGAACGTCCTCGTCAACGCCGAGCCGGTGGACGCCCTCTCTATGCTGGTGCACCGCGATCGGGCCGAAAGCCGCGGGCGCGGGATCGTGGAGAAAATGAAGGACCTGATCCCCCCCCACCTGTTCCAGATCCCGATCCAGGCGGCCATCGGCGGCCGCATCATCGCCCGCGAAACCGTCCGCGCCCTCAGAAAAGACGTCACCGCCAAATGCTACGGCGGCGACGCCTCCCGCAAACGCAAACTCCTCGACAAACAGAAGGAGGGCAAGAAGCGGATGCGCCAGTTCGGCAAGGTGGAAATCCCGCAGGAAGCCTTCATCGCGGCGCTGAAGATGGATGCGGATTAGGAATCGAGATCGAGATTTTCGCTTATCCAAGTATCGAGGCGCGGCAAATCGTGGCTCCAAAAGACTTCGACGCCGAAACCCAATAGACCCTCAATCTCTTTGAACGCCCAAACACCCTGTAGCACCGCGCCAGGTTTTACGAACGAACCCCAATGGGCTTTCCAAGCGGCCGCTTTGTCACGAATATCGTTTGCCCGTTTGACTGAATTCGTCTCATCGTTGGAGACTTTGCATTCGGTCGCCAGGACAACCGTGCCGCCCAGTCCAAAAGCGACATCCACTTCTTTCGTTGTAACGCCAGCAGTCGCAAAACGAACTTTTCGCATGAATGATTTAGCTGGCAATGATGCCTGCTTGATCACTTTGCCCTTCTGCAGCGACCATCCCAGGTTTAAAAAGTGGTCTTGGATCGCATCCTCTTGCTGACGTGATGAATTGGTTCGCTTTTGGGTCGCCAGTGTTTGTTGGCTGATCATTGGCGGTACAGTTAGAAGGACGTCCCTGATTTCGTTTGGACGTGGTTTGCGGCCAGTGTTCAACCATTGAGTCGCCGAATGATCTCTCCATAGCGCGAAAGCTTCTGCGACGGCGGTCGCAGCATCAGCATTCAACGCCGACCCACTATTTTCAGCAGATTTGCTGTATCTGTTACAAATGAGCCGAAATTGATCTTGGCTGAGAGGTGGCGCGCTCAAGAATCTCAAAATCAGCGCCGCCCGGCCGTTACGCGACAAGGCTCCAGCGACATCGGTTAGGCATTTCGTTTCCCGCAGACCCAATTTGACAAGTTTACGGGCATTTAGCTGAGCATCTCTCCATTGCTTCCCAGCTACAGCGGCGTCTAGACCAGTCTTGTAAACATGAGCCGCAAGAGCTGTCTGCTCTTTGTGGTAGGCCAAATCAGGCAATTATAATTCTCGATTGGTCAAGCTTTGAAATACGGCGTTGTGGAGCAGCCCGACGCGACGCTCCATTTTTTGCTTCATCGCGTATAGTGTATTGTATCGCGGCCTGAATATTTTTTGGGAGCGGCGATAATTTCGCCATTGATTTAGATGGCTTAGCACGCAACCTTTCCGCTTGCAGCAGACTCTCCCCGAGAGCTTTCGCCAATACAGGCGGTACGGCGTTGCCGATTAGTCGGTACTTATCAACGCGTGATCCGATAAATTTCCATTCCTCAGGAAAAGACTGGATGGCGGCGCATTCGCGAGGAGCAAGTCGTCGAACCCCATGGACGGGGTCTAATACCCAATCTTGTTGGGCATTCGCGGTAACTGTTCTTGCTGGCCGATTGAGATCAGCCAGAAACGCACCCTGTTTGTAGCCCCAATGCCCGCCCGGCCGTGAGCTTTCCACTTTTCCAGCGCTTTTGACGCCAGTTCCAGGAACAAGGAGGGATAGCTCAACGGCGAGTTTGCCTGACGGTTTGATTATTTCGTCTTCAGATAACGGCGGTATGGAAGCAATCGTAGCGCCGAGGGAAAGCCAGCTTCGGCCAAGAGGTCCGGAATTGTGGAAATTTCCTATGGGAAGTCTTGGAGCATCGCCAGAACGGTAGCCCATAAGCACCAAGCGAACTCGTCTTTGCGGCACGCCAAAATCAGCCGCATTCAACAAACCAACAAGGGTTAGCCAGCCTGCCCTAAATAAAGATTCTCTAATTTGCGCTAGAGCACTTCCCGGCACGCCGTCTGGACCACGGGCTGTCACAAGGCCTCGAACATTTTCGAGCAAAAGCCAGCGGACATCGAGGTCTTTAGCAATGCGAATGTAATCTGCGAAAAGTTGGCCTCTAGGGTCCTTAAAGCCAAGTTGGTGACCTGCGCTACTCCAGGATTGGCATGGGGGTCCCCCTGCAAGCAGCGGAACGTTGCCCTTCTGTTTGCCTATCCGACCTAAAATATCTTTTCCTTTGAGCGTGCGGATATCTGCAGCTTCTATGAAGGTATTTGCCAGAACCGTTCGCCGGGAAACTCGGCTATTTTGATTGGCTTGCAGTGAGCCAATAGCTGCAGCGTCAATATCGGTCGCATAAAGCGAATTAAGCCCTGCCATTTCTAGGCCAAGATCGAGTCCCCCCGCGCCAGAAAAGAGCGAGATGAAATCCATGGGTCGCCTTCTGCGGTGATCGAATCGCTTGAAGAATCGTCGCAGACTTCGTCCGAACGATATATGAACAGCGCTTTTGTTCCGTGTATGTTCCGATACTTCCTTTGTCAATCGCAGCTTGTGTAGCCAATAGGCAACAGCAGCGCTGAAGTCGAGCTCGTCTCATGAGCGGCTAATGGTGTTCGCGGGCGAGCCTCTGCGTGGCTTATCCCCCTATCAAATCGACCATCCCTTTCCACCAACCCTTGCGTCCCTTCATCCAGATCGACCTTCGCCAATCGACCATCTCGATCTTATCCCCGCCCCGCAAAACGGCCGTATGCTCTGGAGCATGACCAGACGAAACCC
>CAXTHJ010000110.1:0-6554 GCA_964243985.1 uncultured Caulobacteraceae bacterium
GGTTGGCCCGGATCGCTCATTGGTCGGACTGACCTCCGCCCGCCGCCGCCCGCCGCCGGCGGCGCGCCCGCCAGTCCGTCATCCGCCAATGCGCCGTTCGTCGAGGAAGACGCGCGCCAACAGGTCAAGGACGAAGCGCGCGAGCGCCCCTCCGGCGGCGCGGGCTCCATGAGCCCTTCGCACCTGTTCATAAAACGCCCGATCGCCACCTCACTCCTGATGGCGGCCCTGTTCCTGGCCGGCATTGTCGGCTTCCAGTTCCTACCCCTATCGGCCCTGCCGGAGGTGGATTACCCCACCATCCAGGTGCAGACCTTCTACCCCGGCGCCTCGCCCGAGGTGATGACCTCCTACGTCACCGCGCCCCTGGAGCGGCAGTTCGGCGAGATGCCGAGCCTTTCGCGCATGAGCTCGATCTCATCGGCCGGCGCATCGGTCATCACGCTCCAGTTCGGCCTCGACCTCAGCCTCGACGTGGCCGAACAGGAGGTGCAGGCCGCCATGAACGCGGCCGGCAACCTTTTGCCGTCAGACCTTCCCGCGCCTCCGGTCTACGCCAAGGTGAACCCGGCCGACGCGCCGATCCTGACCCTGGCCCTCTCCTCCAAGACCCTGCCCCTGACCCAGGTGGAGGATCTGGCCGACACGCGCATGGCGTCGAAAATCTCGCAGATCGCCGGCGTCGGCCTCGTCAGCATTTCGGGCGGACAACGTCCCGCCGTGCGGATCCAGGCTAACCCCATGGCGCTGGCTTCCTACGGCCTGACGCTTGAGGTGCTGCGCAGCGCCATTTCCAACGCCAACGTCAACGGCGCCAAGGGCCAGATAGACGGGCAGAGCCGCAGCTACACCATCAACGCCAACGACCAGCTCACCTCCGTCGACGATTATTCCGACCTAGTGGTGGCCTATAAGAATGGCGCGCCGATCCGGCTGAAGGACGTGGCGACCATCGTCAACGGAGCGGAGAATAGCCAGCTCGGCGCCCTAAACAACGTCACCCCCTCGGTGATCCTGAACATCCAGCGCCAGCCCGGCGCCAATGTCATCGGCGTAGTGGATCGGATCAAGAAGCTGCTGCCGAGCCTGCAGCAATCGCTCCCCGCCAGCGTCGACGTGGCCCTGACCACCGACCGCACCATCACCATCCGCGCCTCGGTTTCGGACGTGGAGTTCGAGCTGATGCTGTCGGTGATCCTGGTGGTGTTTGTGATCTTCCTGTTCCTGAGGAACATCGCCGCCACCTTGATCTCCGGCGTGTCGGTGCCTCTGTCGCTAGTGGGCACTTTCGGCGTCATGTATTTGTTAGGCTTTTCGCTCAACAACCTGACCCTGATGGCCCTGACCATCGCCACCGGCTTTGTGGTGGACGACGCCATCGTCATGATCGAGAACATCTCGCGCCATATCGAGATGGGGGCGAACCGCAAGGAAGCCGCCTTCATCGGCTCGGGCGAGATCGGCTTCACCATCATCTCGCTCACTTTGTCGCTGCTGGCGGTGCTGATCCCGCTCCTGTTCATGGGCGACGTTGTGGGGCGCCTGTTCCGCGAGTTCGCCATTACGTTGGCGGTGACCATCGTCATCTCCGCCTTCGTGTCCCTGACCCTGGTGCCCTCCCTCTGCGCCCTTTGGCTTGGCCCGCCGCAAGAGGACGAGCGCACCGCCTTCGGCCGCTTCAACCGGCGCCTCGACAAGGGCTTCCAGTATGTGTTGAACAAGTACGACGTCGGCCTGACTTGGGTGCTGAAGAACCAGGGCCTGACCCTGCTGGTGGCGGTCGCCACCTTCCTGTTCACCGCCTTCCTCTACGTCATCATTCCCAAGGGACTGTTCCCGACCCAGGACACCGGCCTGATCCAGGGGGTGACCGAGGCCTCGCAGACCATCTCCTTCGGCGCCATGGGCGACCGCCAGCGCCAGCTCGCCGACGCCATCCTGAAAGACCCGGATGTAGTCAACGTGCAGTCCTTCGTCGGCGTGGACGCCCAGAACCAGACGCTGAACGAAGGCCGTGTGCTGATCGACCTGAAGCCGCTGGGCAAACGTCACGTCGGCGCCAGCGAGATCATCCGCCGGCTCCAGCGCGAAACCCGCACCGTGCCGGGCATCACCCTCTACATGCAGCCGGTGCAGGATCTGACCATCGACGCCAACGTCAGCCGCACTCAATACCAGTTCGTGCTGGAGGGCACCGACCAGTCCGTCCTCGCCAAGCTTTCCGCCCAGTTGGTGGAGAAGCTGAAGACCTTTCCGCACCTGGAGCAGGTCTCGGCCGACACCGCGAACCAGGGCCTCGCCGCCTTCATCAACGTAGACCGCGACACGGCCGGGCGTCTCGGCGTCTCCATGGCCGCCATCGACAACGCCATCGAGGACGCCTTCGCCCAGCGCATCGTCTCCACCATCTATACCCAGTCCAACCAGTACCGGGTAATCCTGGAAGCCTCGCCATCGGTGCAGCATTCGGCCAATGCGCTGCAGTCGATCTACCTGCCGTCGTCCTCGGGCACGGCCGTGCCGCTCTCGGCCATCGCCACCATCCAGCAGCAGCCCTCGGCCCTTCAGGTCTCCCACGTGGGGCAGTTCCCCGCCGCCACCATCTCCTTCAACCTCGCCAAGGGCGTGGCTCTCGGCACCGCGGTGAACCAGATCAAGGGCGCGGAGAAGGATCTGAAGGTTCCAACCTCGGTCACCACCACCTTCCTTGGCGCCGCGGAGGCGTTCCAGTCTTCCCTCTCCAACGAGCTTTGGCTGATTCTGGCGGCGATCGTGGCGATCTACATTGTGCTGGGCGTGCTCTACGAGAGCTTCATCCACCCCCTGACGATCCTCTCCACCCTGCCCTCCGCAGCCATTGGCGCGCTCTTGGCCTTGTTGCTGACCGGCCAGGACCTCGGGGTGATCGGCATCATCGGCATCATCCTCTTGTTCGGCATCGTCAAGAAGAACGCCATCATGATGATCGACTTCGCCCTGGACGCCGAGCGCAACGAGGGCCTTTCGCCCACCGACGCCATCCACCAGGCGGCGCTGCTCCGCTTCCGGCCCATCATGATGACGACCATGGCGGCGCTCCTTGGGGCCCTGCCGCTGATGCTCGGCGGCGGCATGGGGTCGGAGCTGCGCTTCCCGCTCGGCGTCTCCATCGTGGGCGGATTACTGGCGTCCCAGCTTCTGACCCTGTTCACGACGCCTGTGATCTATATCGCTTTCGACAACATCGCCACGCGCTTTGGCAAGAAGGACCCGGAGAGCCCGGTCCGCTACCAGCGCGAGCAGGAAGGGCGGGGCCAGTTTCCAGACCCTGAAGGCTACCCGTCTTGAATCCGGCCGCCTTCTTCATTCGGCGGCCGGTGGCGACCATCCTTCTGACCCTCGGCATCGCCATCGTCGGGATCGCCAGCTACTTCGTCCTGCCGGTGGCGGCCCTGCCGTCGGTGGACGTGCCGGTGATCTTCGTGCAGGCGTCCCTGCCCGGCGGCAGCCCCGAAGTGATGGCCACCACGGTCGCGACGCCCCTGGAGCGGCGCTTCGGCATCATCGCCGATGTCACCGAACTGACCTCCCAGTCCAACACCAACCAGACCCGCGTCATCATGCAGTTCGGGCTGGACCGCGACATCAACGGCGCGGCGCGGGACGTGGAAGCGGCGATCAATGCGGCGCGGGAGGACCTGCCCACCTCGCTCCGCTCCAACCCCACCTACCACAAGGCCAATCCCGGCGACGCGCCGATCCTGATCCTGAGCCTGACCTCGGACACCATGATCTCGGCGCAGGTCTATGACGCCGCCTCCACCATCATCGAGCAGAAACTGTCCCAGGTGGAGGGGGTGGGCGAAGTGGACCTCGGCGGCGGCGCCAATCCGGCGGTGCGGGTGGAGCTGAACCCCACCGCCCTCGCCCACTACGGCATTGGCCTGGAGGATGTTCGGGCGGCCATCTCATCCTCCAACGCCAATGCGCCCAAGGGCCAGTTCACCGCCAATAACCAGAAGCTGCAGATCTACACCAACGACCAGGGCTTCGCGGCAAACGACTTCAAGTCAATCGTGGTGGCCTATCGCGACGGCGCGCCGGTCCACCTGTCCGACATCGCTCAGATCAACGACAGCGTGGAGGACATCCGCAACGTCGGCTTCGCCAACGGCAAGGTCGGCATCATCGTCCAGGTCCACAAGACGCCCAACGCCAACATCATCGAGACCGTGGACCGCATCAAGACGCTGCTGCCTCAGCTGGAGGCGCAACTGCCCCCCGCCGTTCACGCCGCCGTGGAAGTGGACCGCACCATCACCATCCGCGCCTCGCTGGTGGAGGTGGAGCGCACGCTCCTCATCGCCATTGTGCTGGTGGTGCTGGTGGTGCTGGTGTTCCTCAGGAACGGCCGCGCCACTCTTATCCCAGGCGTGGCGGTGACGGTCAGCTTGCTCGGCACCTTGGCGGTGATGTTCCTGTTCAAATACAGCCTCGACAACCTTTCGCTCATGGCCTTGACGGTGGCGACCGGGTTCGTGGTGGATGACGCCATCGTGGTTTTGGAGAACATCACCCGGCACGTGGAAGCGGGAATGCCGCGCTTCAAGGCGGCTCTCGTGGGCGCGGGCGAGGTGAGCTTCACCGTCATCTCCATGTCCATCTCCTTGATCGCGGTGTTCATCCCTATCCTGATGATGGGCGGCATCGTCGGGCGCTTGTTCCGCGAGTTCGCCGTCTGCCTCTCAGCCTCGATCCTGATCTCCCTCTTCGTTTCCCTAACCGCTACGCCGATGATGGCCGCGCGCCTGATCGACGAGAAGATCCAGCCGGACGCGGGCGGCGGCGACAGCGGTCCCAACCGAAAAAGCCTCTACAAACGCATTACCGGCCGCCTCTCCTACTGGTTCGAGCGGGGATTTGGCTTCATCCACGAGACCTATGAGGATTCGCTCAACTGGGCGCTGAACCATAGCCTGCTGGTGCTGTTGAGCCTGTTCGCCACCATCATCTTCACGGTCTTCCTCTACGCGGTCGCGCCCAAGGGCTTCTTCCCGCAGGAGGACACCGGACAGCTGCAAGGGGGCGTACAGGTGGACCAGGCCTCCTCCTTCGTCCTCACCCGCGCCAAATACAAAAGGGTGCTGGACATCATCCAGAAGGACCCGGCGGTGCAGAACGTGATCGGCGGCTCCGGCGCCACCGGCGGCTTCCTGTTCGTGCAGCTGAAGCCCTTGGGTCAGCGAGGCGGCCTCACGTCCGATCAGGTGACCCAGCGCCTCAGACCCAAGCTCATGCGCGTGCCGGGCATCCAAACCTTCCTGCAGACCGTGCAGGACATCCGGTCCGGCGGCCGCCCTTCGAACGCCCAGTACCAATACACCGTCGAGGCGGACGATTCCGCCACCCTGCAAGGCTGGGCCGACAAACTCACCACGCAGATGAAAACCGATCCCAATCTGACCGACGTCAACTCCGACGCTACGCCGCATGGTCTGGAGACCATGGTGCGCATCAACTACGACGCGGCGGCGCGGCTCGGCCTGACCACGCGCCAGGTGGATAGCGCGCTCGGCGACAGCTTCGGCCAGACCCAGGTCTCGACCATCTACAACCCCTTGAATCAGTACAAGGTGGTGATGGAAGTGGCGCCCCAGTACGCCAACACGCCCCAGGCCCTCGACGGGCTCTACGTCTCCACCAGCAACGCCTCGGGCTCGAACCTTTCCGGCGGTTCTGGACCGAGAAGCACCGGCACAGGCGCCGCCACCAGCATCCTCCCCACCTCGATCCAGAGCATCAACGCCAGCCTCGCCTCCAACGCCGCTGCGCGCACCAACATCAGCGCCAGCAGCATCTCAAGGCCTCCAACCTCCATCGTCAGCGCCACCTCGCCCAACGCCACGGTGACGACAGCCGCCAATTCGCCGGCGGCGACGGCCTCCACGGTGGTGGGCGGCGTAGTGGTGGCTTCGGGCCTCTCCGGCGCAGGCTCCTCCCGCTCCTCCACCGGCGGCGGTCAGGCGCAGACCGGCACGGCCATCACCACTACCAAGGAAAGGCTGATCCCGCTCTCAGCCTTCGCCACCTATGGCCCCGAGTTCACCCCGACGGCGGTGAACCATCAGGACCAGTCAGTGGCCACCACCATCTCCTTCAACCTGCCCCCCGGAAAGACCCTGTCGGACGCCCAGACCGCCATCGCCAAGGCCACCGACGCCATCCATATGCCCAGCACCGTCCACGGCGGTTTCCGCGGCACGGCGCAGCAGTTCCAACAGTCCACAAACAGCATTCCGATCCTGATCCTGGCGGCCCTGGTGGCGGTCTACATCATCCTCGGCGTGCTTTATGAGAGCTACGTCCACCCGATCACCGTGCTGTCCACCCTGCCCTCGGCGGGGGTGGGGGCGGTGGGGGCGCTGATCATCTTCCACGTCCAGTTCGACATCATCGCCCTGATCGGCGTGATCCTCCTGATCGGCATCGTCAAGAAGAACGCTATCCTCATCATCGACTTCGCTTTGACAGCAGAGCGGGAACAGGGCCTCTCCACCCGCGACGCGATCTACCAG
>CAXTHJ010000111.1:0-6370 GCA_964243985.1 uncultured Caulobacteraceae bacterium
CCAGGTTCTCGCAGTGCACGGTTGTCTCGCCGTCACTGACCTGGACCAGCTCAGCGAGCTTCTGGCCCGGATTGCTCTCACCACCGCGCGGCGCGCCACTGATCGGCGCGCCCACGCGCGCCGACGCCGTCGCCTCCCGCGCCGACACCGCCGGTGGTCGCGCCGCCCGCGCCCAAGTCTCCGCCGGTCCTCACCAACGCCGACTTCTTGCAGCAACCCAACTCTGAGGACATGGCCCGGGAGTATCCTGACCGCGCCCAACGTTTGGACAAGACTGGTGCTGTGACGCTGACCTGCACGGTGAATTCGCAGGGCAAGCTGACCAGCTGTTCGACGTCGAATGAGGATCCAGCAGGTTATGGATTTGCGGAAGCTGCGATCAAGGTCTCTAAGTACTTCAAGCTGAAGCCAGCAACCTCAGATGGTCGACCGATCGATGGGGCCACCTTCTCGAGGCGGATTCGCTTCACGCTCGCAGAATAAAGCAAAGCTGGAAGTCAAGACTCGCCCCGGTCGAAAGGCCGGGGCGTTTTCTTTTGTACCGGATCGCTTGATCGGTTGGCGACACCCCATTAGAAGCGTCGTTCTTAGGATTACGCCGCCTTAGCTCAGTTGGTTAGAGCGCCGGTTTGTGGAACCGGAGGTCCTCAGTTCAAGCCTGAGAGGCGGTACCATCTCACATCCAGGTCCATGCGCCTTGGCCAGAGGCGACGCTCGCACTTGATCTCTCCAGTCACTGCCCATTCCCATGACTGAACCGACCGGGCTCCGCCTTGCGGTCGCCGGCGCCGGGGTGTTCGGGCTTTGCGTCGCGCTCCGGGCCGTCGCCGCCGGCGCCCAGGTGGACATTTGGGACCCGGCGCCGCTTGGAGACAACGCATCCGGGGTCGCCGGCGGCATGATTGCGCCGGTGGGAGAGGCGCTGTTCGACGGTCTCGATGCCGTCTCCTTCGATCTTTTTCGCGCCGGGCAGGAGGGCTGGCGCATTCTGGAGCGTCTGGCGCCGGGCTTGTCGATCATCCGTTCCGGGGCGACTTTTCTGTTCGTCGATGACGCTCTGTCGCAACGTGTAAATCGATTGATCGCCAAAGGGGCTTTGTACCGCGACGTCGAACGGGCGAATGGTCGCCTGTTTTCGGCGGATGACTGGCGGGTCGAGCCGCGGGCAGCCCTTCTAGCCTTACGAGCCGCTGTCTCCACCGCGGGGGGCGTCTTCAAACCGGCCCCGCTAAAGCCGTCCTCATTCAAGCGCTACGACGCCGTAGTGCTGGCGGCGGGATTCGATAGTAGGGGGTTTGCGGCGGCGGCGCCGGAGCTGGAAGCGCTCTTTCCGATCAAGGGTCAGATCGTCCGTTTCCATGGCGGCCCCGCCGACGGACCGATCCTTCGCAGCGAGGATGTGTACATCGTTCCCCAGTCCGGAGGCGCTCTGGCTGGCGCGACCATGGAGCCGGGGCGGGCGGACCGCATGGTGGAGAAGGCGGCGATCCTGGCGCTGCGCGAGCGCGCGCTAAATCTCCTGCCCGCGCTGAAAGAGGTTGCGTTCGAAGGCGCGGCGGGTGTCCGGGTCTCCACACCGGATGACTTGCCGATGATTGGCCCTTCCAGTCGGCGAGCGTTGTATCTCGCCACGGGCGCGCGGCGGAACGGCTGGCTCCTGGCTCCCCTTGTGAGCGAAATCCTGATGGCCTACTTGTGCGGCAGCGATCCTGGCCCCTTCGCCGCTGCGCTCCATCCCAGACGCTTTTCCCGCGGCTGATCCGGCTCCCACAGGCCAACCCAGGAGAGGCGATGCTCGAACAGTCCCAGTCCGCGTTCTGGCCCACCGAGGAGCAGGAAGCGATTCGCGAGGGAGTGGCGCAGATCTGCGCCGACTTTGGCGATGATTACTGGCGCGAGACCGACGAGAGCGGCCGTTTTCCAGAGACCTTCGTGGCGGCCATGGCGGCGGGCGGCTGGCTCGGCGTCGCCATGCCGGAAGATGTGGGCGGCGCGGGGCTCGGTCTCACCGAAGCGGCGATCGTCATGCAGACGGTGGCGCAGTCCGGCGCGGGGTTCTCGGGCGCCTCGGCCATCCACCTGAACATCTTCGGCCCCATGCCCATCGTCAAGTTTGGCACCGCCGAGCAGAAGGCGGAGTATCTGCCCAAGATCATCGCCGGCGAAGAGAAGGTCTGCTTCGCCGTCACCGAGCCCAATTCCGGCCTGGACACCGCCAGCCTGGAGACGCGGGCTGAGCGGACCAACGATGGCTACCGCATCAACGGCCGGAAGATCTGGACCACATCGGCGCAGCGCGCTGACAAGATGCTGATCATCGCCCGCACCACGCCCAAGGACCAATGCAAGAAGCCCACAGAGGGCTTGTCGCTCTTCTACGCGCCGTTCGACCGCACCGCCATCGACGCCAAACCCATCCCCAAGATGGGGCGAAAGGCCGTCGAGTGTAACACCCTTTTCATCGACGACCTGAATGTGCCGAAAGAGGCCCTGATTGGCGAGGAGGGGCAGGGATTCAAGCTGCTCCTGCAGGGGCTGAACCCGGAACGGGTGCTATTCGCCGTGGAGGCCATCGGCCTTGGCCGCGCCGCCATCGCCAAGGCGGCGCAATATGCCAAGGAGCGGATCGTGTTCGGCCGCCCCATCGGCCAGAACCAGGGTGTCCAGCACCCTTTGGCCAAGTCCTGGGCGGAACTGGAAGCCGCGAACTTACTCGCCTTCAAGGCCGCCGCTCTTTACGACGCCGGGCGGGACTGCGGGGCGGAGGCCAACGCCGCCAAATACCTCGGCGCCGAAGCGGGCTTCCACGCCTGCGAAAACGCGGTGCTGGCCCACGGCGGCATGGGCTATGCCAGAGAATACGATGTGGAGCGCTACTTCCGCGAATCGATGATCGCCCGGATCGCTCCGGTCAGCCGCGAGATGATCCTGAACTTCATCGCCGAGCGGGTGCTGGGTCTGCCCAAAAGCTACTAAAGGCGGGTTATGGACCGCTTGCCACACGCGCCCCGCAAGCGGATGGTGCGCCGCCTGAACGGAGGAGATTAGTCCATGGCCAAGGTTGTCTACCACATCGTCGAACATGACGGCGGCTGGGCCTATCAGATGGATGGGGTCTATTCGGAGACCTATCGCTCCCGCGAAGCGGCCAGGGGCGCGGCGGAACAGGCCTCCCGCGAACAACGGCTTTCGGGAGAGGAGGCCGCCATCTCCTACGAGACCGCTGACGGGCGCTGGCTCGAGGAACTGGTCGAAGGCGCGGACCGTCCCGACACCGAAGTGGACGGCTGATCAGGGCTGAGGCGCGACATGATCGAGCTAAGGGTCAGTAGAAAGCCCGCGCCGAAACCTTCGAGCTCTCCGGTTTAAGTCGCACCACAGGTGAACAGCAATGTCGGTCTTCAGCCGCGTAGATAAAGAAAAGGCCGGGATTTTTCCCGGCCTTTCGTCGTTAAGCTAAACCGGTCTCAGCACTTGTAATACATATCGAATTCCACCGGATGCGGGTGGAGTTGCAGGCGGTGGACCTCTTCCATCTTCAGCTCGATGTAGCTGTCGATGAAATCGTCATCCATCACCCCGCCCTTCTTCAGGAAGGCGCGGTCCTTGTCGAGGTTGTCCAGCGCCTCCTTCAGGGAGCCGCAGACCTCCGGCACCTTCTTCTGCTCGCGGGGGGGCAGGTCGTAGAGGTTCTTGTCGGCGGGCGGGCCGGGATCGATGCGGTTCTCGATGCCGTCCAGGCCCGCCATCAGCAGGGCGACAAAGGTCAGATAGGGGTTGCCCATGGGGTCGGGGAAGCGAACCTCGATCCGCTTACCTTTGGGGCTGTCCACGTGGGGGATGCGGATGGAGGCGGAGCGGTTGCGGGACGAATAGGCTAGCTTCACCGGCGCTTCGTAGCCGGGCACCAGGCGCTTATAGGAATTGGTGGTGGAGTTGGCGAAGGCGTTGATGGCTTTGGCGTGCTTGATGACGCCGCCGATGTACCAGAGGCACATGTCGGAGAGGCCGGCGTACTTGTCGCCGGCGAAGAGCGGCTTGCCGTCCTTCCAGATCGACTGGTGAACGTGCATCCCGGACCCGTTGTCGCCGAACATCGGCTTGGCCATGAAGGTCGCGGTCTTGCCGTAGGCGGCGGCCACGTTGTGGATCACGTACTTATAAAGCTGGGTGCGGTCGGCCATGGTGAGGAGGTCGGAGAACTTCAGCCCAAGCTCGTGCTGCGCCGGCGCCACCTCATGGTGGTGCTTTTCCACGTCAAGGCCGAGCTCGCTCATCACCGCCAGCATCTCGCCGCGGAGGTCCTGGGCGGAATCCACCGGATTGACCGGGAAATAGCCGCCCTTCGGCCCCGGGCGGTGGCCCATGTTGCCCTCTTCGTACATCTTGCCGGTGTTGGACGGCAGCTCGATGGAGTCGAAGGCGTAGCCGGTGTTATAGCTGTCGGTGGTCCAGCGCACGTCGTCGAACACGAAGAACTCCGCTTCCGGGCCGAAATACACCATATCGCCGACGCCGGCCGACTTGACGTAGGTCAGCGCCTTCTTGGCCATGGAGCGGGGGTCCCGGTTATAGGGCTCGTTGGTGTCGGGGTTCAGCACGTCGCAGAACAAAAACAGGGTCGTCTGTTGGTAGAAAGGATCGATGTAGGCGGTGGTGAGGTCCGGCCGAAGCTTCATGTCCGACTCGTTGATGGCCTTCCACCCGGCGATGGAGGAGCCGTCGAACATGGTGCCGTCTTCCAGGAAGTCGTCGTCCACCAGCGAGATGTCAAAGGTCAGGTGCTGCATCTTCCCGCGGATGTCGGTGAACCGCACGTCCACGTACTTGATTTCCTCGTCGGAAATCTTCTTGAGAATCTCTGCCGGGGTCATGGGGGTCCTCTAAGGCTTTGGCCTCGGCGCTAGGCCGCGTGCGGATTTAAAAACAGGGTTTCGCCGCAGCACGCAAGCGTTCCGCGTGGCTAGGCTTGCCTAAACCGCCGCCGGGCCGCTTTCGCCGGTGCGAATGCGCACCACCTCAGTCAGGTCGGAGACGAAGATCTTGCCGTCGCCGATGCGGCCGGTGCGCGCGGCGCCGGTGATGGCTTCGATGGCGCCGGCTAGTTGATCGTCCTGCACCACCACCTCGATTTTGATCTTGGGCAGGAAGTCGACCACGTATTCCGCGCCGCGGTAAAGCTCGGTATGGCCCTTCTGGCGGCCATAGCCCTTGGCTTCCAAGACGGTCATGCCCTGGACGCCCAAGTCCTGCAGCGCTTCCTTCACCTCGTCCAGTTTGAACGGTTTGATGACGGCTTCGATCTTCTTCATGGGTTCGCCGAATTAAAGTGAATGGGCCGGCCGAACATCGACCGCCAGACACGGAGCATTTCGCCCCCAGCTCTCGCAAGAGGGGAGCGGCGGGGACGTTGTTGCGGTGTAGCTTTGGCTTAATGCGCGCATAAATAAGGCATTACGCGCTTATATTTTAGCCATAGGTCAAATGGCTAAGCGAAATCCATCTTTCCGGCTGCGCCCCGATGCGGTCGAGCAAACTGCTATAAAACAAGTTGAAAGGCTTCTTCCGCGCGGGATCAAGGGACTTTGATCAGTTTTAAGCGAGGGAAGGGTGTAGAAAGCCCCGTTCGGCCTGATCCCCGCCGACGGACCGACTGCTCTCCAGGCCCCCTAATGTCGCGCGTTTACATGATCCGCCACGGCAAGCCCGCCTCGACCTGGGGCGACCACGTGATGGATCTGGACCCGGGCTTGGACGTTCAGGGCCGTGAGCAGGCCAAGGCGGCGGCCGATGTGCTGATCGCCATTGACCCACCGCATAGGCCGCGCATGGTCGTTTCCTCGCCGCTGCGGCGTTGCCGCGAGACCGCCGCCCCTTTCGCCAGGGCGCTCGGTCTGGTGGCGGAGATCGAGGAGGCGGTGGCGGAAGTCCCTACGCCTGGTCATCTCACGGCGGAGGCGCGGCCCTCTTGGCTCCGCCGCGCCTTCGCCGCGACCTGGCCAGAGGTGGACGGCGACATCAATTACGTCTTGTGGCGAGACCGGGCGGCGGAGGCTGTGGCGCGCCACGCAGGCGCGGCCATCTTCACTCACTTCGTCGCCATCAACGCCGTGATCTCCGCCGCCACGGGGGATGACAGGGTGCTGAGCTTTCAGCCCGATCATGCCTCGATCACCACATTCGATGTGAAAGCAGGAAAGTTGACCCTGGTGGAGCGGGGCCGAAGCGCGGTCACGAGCGTTCTCTAGGCGTGCCCAACGAAATCCTCACCGTCGAAGAGATCGCCGCCGCCGACCGCGCCGCAATCGCCGCGGGCGCGCCGGGGCTGACGCTGATGGAGCGGGGCGGGCAGGGGGTGGCGGACGCCATT
>CAXTHJ010000112.1:0-6344 GCA_964243985.1 uncultured Caulobacteraceae bacterium
GGTGGGGCGCGAGCCGACGGGGGGAGAGCTTTACGCCGCCCACTTCCTTGGGCCGCAGGGGTCGGCCAGGCTGATCGAAGCGGTGCAGAACAGCCCTGGCACGCCGGCGGCCTCGCTGTTTCCCGATGCGGCGGCGGCCAATCACAATGTCTTCTACCACGACGGCCGGGCGATGACTGTGAGTGAGGTCTACAGCAACCTGGAGCGCACCGGCGGGTCGGGCGTGACGCCGATCGAAAGCGATTCGGGGCAGGGCGCCTTCGTCACCTACGCCTCCGCTGGTCGCATGGAGCGGATGCGCGAGCAGGAGATGCTGATGCAGCTCATCATGAGCGACGGCAGCGACAAGAGCCCGATCGCCTCCATGTTCTCCTCCGACCTCCTGCATGTCCTCTCCACCGCGCAGCAGAACAAGAGCCGGTAGCCATCTGGTTAAGGTAAACCTCGCATTAAGCGGCTGTGGGCGATGGTGACGGCTAAGAGAATCGCCGGGAGGCCGATATGGCCACGACCAGAACCGCTTTGACCGAAACAGACATTCGCGCCCTGGTGCGCGGGCCGACGGAAGACGAGCGTGCTGCGGTGGCGCACCGGCTTTGCCGCAAGATCGACGCTGGGGTATCCGAAGGGGACCGTGACGCCGCGGGCGAGGTCCTGCGCCTGATGGCCGCCGACGCCGCCGAACTGGTGCGCCGCGCCCTTTCGGTGACGTTGAAGAACTCCCCCGCCTTACCCCGCGACGTGGCGCTGAAGCTGGCGAAAGATGTGGAAAGCGTGGCCGGTCCAGTCTTGAGCTTCTCGCCTGTGTTCACCGATGAGGACCTAGCCGAAATCGTGCGCGCCTCCTCCACCTTGAAGCAACTGGCCATCGCGCGGCGTGAGCTTTTGTCCGAAACCGTGACCTCCGCCATCGTCGAGTGCGGCGGCGAGGATGCGGTGAAGGCGGCCGTCGCCAACGACAACGCCGCCTTTTCTGAAAAGGGCCTGCGCACGGCGGTCGACCGGTTCGCCGCCAGCGAGGGCGTCACCACCGCCGTGGCCTATCGCAAGGTGCTGCCGCTTTCGGTCTCAGAGCGGCTGGTGGACTTGGTCACCGACCGGGTGCGCCAGCATCTGGTGGACAAGCACCAGCTCTCTCCCGAAACCGCCATCCACATTGCGCTGGGCGCCCGCGAGCGCGCCACGATGGACCTGGTGGATCAGGCCGGCCGTGCGGCGGACATGAAGGCCTTCACCACGCACTTGAACCGACAGCAGCGCCTGACGCCCTCCCTCCTGCTACGGGCCCTGGCCCACGGGCACATGAACTTCTTCGAATGGGGCGTAGCGGAGCTTTCGGCAGTGTCCCACCATCGGGTCTGGCTGATGATCCACGACGCCGGCGCGCTGGGTTTCCGCGCCATCTATGAGCGCGCCGCCCTCCCGCCCCGCCTTTTCCCGGCTTTTCGTGCCGGGGTGGACACCTATCATTCCCTGCAGATCGAAGGCGCCCAACCCAGCGTCGCCAAGTTCCAGGAGCGGATGCTGCAACGGTTCCTCACTCAGCCGAACGCTGGCGGGCGGGACGATGCGGACTACCTCCTGGAGAAGATGGACAAGCTCGGTCAGGACGGGCCGCAGCAGCGCATGAAGGCGATCGCCTAATTCATAGCGCGACGACTGACCGCGTCTTGCGGTCAAGCCCAAGGGTAGCAACGGTGCGGCGGGCGCCAGGTCTCGCTGGCGTGGACGTCCGTTTACGGCTGGGCGGCGGCTTTTTCGGCGGCGACGTAGGCCAACACCTGGCGTTCCAGCTCCTGAGCCAGCACCCGGCCCATAGGATTGCTGTCGTCCTTGATGTCGTCACGAACGGCGGCGCGGATGGCGTCGATGTGGGCATCCACCAGCTTCATGGGCGCAGCCAGGCGCTGCTCGGGGGTTTCGAGCAGCTTGCAGAGCGAGCCGGCCATGCGGGTGATGATCGGAAATTCATAGGTTCCGCCGAGACCCTTCAGGTCATGGGCGTGGGTGTAGAGCTTGTCGCCCGTTTCCTTGGTCAAACCATCGGTGCGGATCGCCATGCGCGCCGCTTCCAGCTTATCAAGTTCGTCGCGAAGCCATTGGCTGAACTGGGAGGAGAGGCTCTTCAGCGCCGCCTCCGCCTTGGCCACCGCGCCAGCGTTCAGGCCGCCGAAGCGCGAGCCGACCTTCAGGCGCAGCGTGTTGGGCACCTGGATCACTTCGGACTGGCCGTTGGCGGAAACGGCGCCCGATCCTGGGGCGAATACACGGTTCGGCGCGGGGTTTGACATAAGACGGCTTCCCTTGCGGCGACGATTACATCGCGGTCGAATTTCTGATGGGAAACGTAGCCCAGAGGCGCTTAACAAGTGGTGCAAATGCGCGCTTAGGCGGAAAACTGCTCTGCTAGTCCGCGCTCTTCAAGACTTCGCCCGGCGTCGAACAGCATATAAAGGCTGATGTCCCGGTTTTCCGCCACATGAACTTCCACCACGTCGCGCACCTCCACGTTGTCGGCGACGGCGCTGACGGGGCGTTTATCCGGCTCCAGCACCTCAAAGGTCACCCGCGCCGTATGCGGCAAGAGGGCGCCGCGCCAACGCCTCGGCCGGAACGCCGAGATCGGGGTCAGGGCCAGGGCCTTGGCGGTCAGGGGGATGATCGGCCCATAGGCGGAAAGGTTGTAGGCGGTGGAGCCAGCGGGCGTGGAGACCAAGGCGCCGTCGCAGACCAGCTCGTCCATCCTGACCTTGCCGTCGATGGAGACGCAGAGCTTGGCCGTCTGGCGGGTCTGGCGTAGCAAGGAGACCTCATTGATCGCCAGCCCCCGGTGGTGGACGCGCCGCCGGTCGATAGCAGACATGGAAAGGGGATGGATGGTGGCCCGTTCCGCCGAACCGATCCGGCTGAGAAGATCGCCCTCCGCATAATCGTTCATCAGGAAGCCGACCGAGCCGCGGTTCATGCCGTAGATGGGCTTGGCGTTCGGCAAGGTGCGGTGGAGGGTCTCCAGCATGAACCCGTCGCCGCCCAGCGCCACGATCACGTCCGCCTGCGCTTCTTCGTGCTGCCCGTAAAGCGCCGCCAGGCGGTCGCGCGCCTCCTCGGCTTCCGGACGGTCGGAGGCGGTGAAGGCGAGGCGGAGGGGCGGCTTGCTTGGCAAGGGTGATCCGATGGGTGGGGCGAAGGGGCGGCAGATGGCCCGGATGCGTGCGCCCTGTCAAACGTCCTTGCGGGCGAAGCTAAAGTGCGGCGACCCCGGCGCGGAAGGCGGCGACGGCTCCGCCCCCGCCCTTCAAGGAGAAGGCGCGGTTGATGTTGCTAAGCGAGTCCGGCGACGCCATGGGCCGCGCTTCGTTCAGCGCCCGCACCAGCGACAGGATGGTGGGAAAAACGCTGCGGTCGATGCCGACGGCCGCGCAGGCCAGCGCTAGTAGCTCCGGTTTGTTGGCGTTGGTGGCGGCCAGAACCTCTTCGGTCTTGACGCTGGCGAGGGAGGCGAGGGCAACTTGGAACAGGTGAAGCTTGCCCTCCCGCAAGGACCGCAACAGGAATCCCGGGCGAAGCTGATCGGCGGCCTCCAGCTTGGCGACGAGGCGCGTCTCCATGTCCTGCTGGTCCATCGCGCTGTCCGCCACCGGGGGCGCGCCGGATAAGGATTGGGCGGTGATGGAGCGGAGCGCCTCATCAAGCGCTGCGGCGTCGACATGGAACCGGCCGATGATCTCGCCCTTCAGCGTCTCACCGACCCAGCTATAGAGGGCGCAGGCCAGTTCCAGATTGAGAGCCGGATGGCGGCTGAGGGGTGAGCGCAGAGAGGCGATCTTGCGAGACGCGGCCACCAGGCGCGTCATCGCCAGTTCTGAAACTTCGGCGGTCTGGTTGCCCGCCAGGGTGGTCAGAACCACCGGATCGGCCCTGTCCAGGATCGCCTTCACCACCTCGCCGCCAAGGTCCGGCCGCCTGGCCACTTCGATCTGATGCTCGATGGTGGCGATGGCCAGAAGACGGATCAGGTCGTGGTCCTTCAGGACCGGGCTTCTGGCGATCACCGGGCGGGCGATCTCGATGTCGTCCAAGGCCAGGGCGTTGATCAGACCGCTGGGCGCCCAGGGCGCGGCGGAGAGCTGTTCGGCCAAGCGCAGACGCAAATCCCGCTCGGCCCGCTTGACAAGGTCCATGAAGATGGTCTCGACCAAGGCGACCGCCTCGGACGAATTTTGGCCGTGGCCCGCTTCGCAAAGGCCGATCATCGCCGCCAACAGCCGCTCGTGATCCACCGGCGCGCGGGGCGGCGGTGTCTGCATGGGCTGGATGATCGTTCTGGCGAGGGCTTCGACCATATTCTGAATTTGAACCTCGCCTATGAAGAGATGCTTAAGCGTGGCGTCGTGGCGGGCGTTTAGTCGCAAGGCTTTGAAGCGCCGACTTGACCTTCCGGTCGTCCGGCACGAGTTTGGGGCTAAGAAATAGGAGAAACGGTATGGCCGACGGATCATTGATGGGCGTGCGGTCGCTCAAGGGACAGGTGAGCGACGAGGAATGGCAGGCGCGGGTCGATCTCGCCGCCACCTATCGTCTGGCGGCTCTGCACGGCTGGGACGACGCCATCTTCACCCACATCTCCCACCGCGTGCCGGGGCCGGAACATCACTTCCTGATCAATCCCTACGGCGTCTTTTTCGATGAGATGACCGCCTCGGCGCTGGTGAAAATCGACCTTGAGGGAAACATCGTTCAGGACACGCCCTATTTCATCAATCCGGCGGGCTTCACCATCCATTCGGCCATCCACGCGGCGCGAGAGGATGCGATCTGCGTCATGCACCTTCACTCCGACCACGGGGTGGCGGTGGCGGCGCAGGCGCACGGGCTTCTGCCCCTCAGTCAGCACGCCCTCATCGTCCTGCCCACTCTGGCCTACCACGATTACGAAGGCATCGCCCTGAACCTGGACGAGCGGGAGCGGCTGGTGGCCGATCTTGGGACCAAGAGCCTCATGCTGCTGCGCAACCACGGCACCCTCTCGGCCGGAGCGAGCGCGGCGGCCACATGGCTGCAGATGTTCTATCTGGAGCGGGCCTGCGCCCAGCAAGTCTACGCGCTTTCCGCCGGCCGCGACGGCGTACTGATGGCGCCCCAGGCGGCGCAGGACGAGGTCGTCGCCCAGACCGGCGGCATGGGCCCCGGCGGCATCGCTAAGTTGGCATGGCCGGGGTTCCTCCGCAAACTCGACTACAGGATGCCAGGATACGGCGCTTAAACTTGACGTTGTGACGTCCATTGGCCAAGCTTCGTCGGGGATGATCCGGCGGGGCGGCCATGGGGCTTGGGAACAAGATTGGACTGGCGGCTGCGCTAGCCGCGCCCATCATGCTAAACGGAACGGCGGCCTGGGCAGGCGCGTGGCCCGAGCCCGCCGGCCAGACCCAGGTAATCTTCAAGCTTGAGGACGAACAGGCGAATTCCGCCTTTGATCCCGACGGAAACAAGCTCTCCATCCCGCACCTGTCCGACGACAACCTCTCCGCCTTCTTCGAGCACGGCCTGACCGATCGGCTGACGCTGCAGGGCAAGGTCGATCTTACCCAAGGAGAGGATGAGTTCATCCACTATTCGGGACGGGGACCCCTCGAACTTGGTCTGCGCTATGCTTTGATCGTGCGGCCTAAATGGGTGGTGAGCCTCTATATGGGCGGCGTCTACGACGGGGTGGGCCGCAACGCCGGCTACGCCCTGCCGCATCAGGGGAACAGCGATGCGGAGGTGCGGCTCCTGGCCGGGCGGTCCGGCGTCTGGAAGAAGCGGACCGTTTTTCTGGATGTGGAGGTGGCGCGCCTGATCCGCTCTGGCCTGGCCGATGAGACCCATATCGACGTCACCGCCGGCGTCACCCTCTGGCCCAACTGGCAGCTCTTCGTCCAAAGCTATAATGGCCGCGCCGACTCCAGCCCCATAGCGCCGGATTGGTCGAAGATTGAGACCTCCATCGTCCGCCGCCTCGGCCGCTGGAGCCTGCAGGCCGGCTGGCGGCAGACGGTGTGGGGGCGGGAAGACCCGGTCACGGGGGGTCCGGTGGCGGCGGTGTGGCTGCGCTTCTAGCACCCCCGGCCGCTGTCCCGGCTCGATCGCACCCCAGCCCGTTCCTAAACGCCTACCGCCGCGTCATACGCCTCCGCCGCCGTCATCCACTCCGCTTCGGCCTTGTCCATTCGGCCCTTAGCCTTGTCGCGGCGGTCGCCGAGTTCGCGGGCCATCGTGGGATCTTTGACGTAGAGAGCCGGGGCGGCCAGGGCGTGGTCCAGTTCAGCCAGCTGGGCGGTGCAGCGGGCAAGGGTCTGTTC
>CAXTHJ010000113.1:0-6239 GCA_964243985.1 uncultured Caulobacteraceae bacterium
GGCGTGGCGCGGCGCCCGCCCGCGCCACGCCAGCACGGACGCGGGTGCTGGAGGCGCTGGCGAGCTACGGCGTCTCCATGCGGTCCGGAGAGCTGGCGGCGGCGGCGGGCGTTTCTGCGGGCGTGGTGAAGGGGCTCGTGGACGAGGGCGTGCTGCAGGCGGTGGAGGTTCCGCCGCCCCTTCCGTTCGGTGCGCCCGATCCGAGACTGCCCGGCGCTGCGCTCAACCCCAGCCAGTCCGCCGCGACCGATGTGCTGAAGGGCCTTATGGCGGAGGGCGGGTTCCAGGCGGCGCTGCTCGACGGGCTGACCGGCTCGGGCAAGACCGAGGTTTACCTGGAGGCCGTCGCCGCCCTTCTCGCCGCCAATCCTGGGGCGCAGGTGCTGATCCTGCTGCCAGAAATCGCCCTGACCCAGGCGGTGCTGGCGCGGTTCCAGCATCGGTTTGGCGCGCGCCCCGCCGAGTGGCACTCCGCCGTCGCCCCGCCGCTCCGCCGCCAGGTGTGGGATGGGGTGGCGGACGGGACCTGCCGCATCGTGGTCGGCGCGCGCTCGGCCCTATTCCTGCCCTATGAAAAGCTCCGCATGATCGTGGTGGACGAGGAGCACGACGGCTCGTTCAAGCAGGAAGACGGCTTCGTCTATCATGCCCGCGATCTGGCGGTGGCGCGGGCCAAGATCGAGGGAGCGTTGGTGGTGCTGGCCTCCGCCACCCCGTCGCTGGAGACCCTCTACAACGCCGAGGCCGGCCGCTATCGCTGGCTGAAGCTGACTGAGCGCCATGGGCGGGCGGTGCTGCCCGACGTCGCCCTGATCGACCTGCGCGAAACGCCGCCGGAGCATGGACGATGGCTTTCCCCGACGCTGGTGCGGGCGATGGCGGAGACCTACGGGCGGGGCCAGCAAAGCTTGCTGTTCCTGAACCGCCGGGGCTACGCGCCGCTGGTGCTCTGCAAGGCGTGCGGGGAGCGGATGACGGCGCCGGACAGCCAGTCCTGGCTGGTGGAACATCGCTATTCAGGGCGGCTGGTCTGCCACCTCACCGGCTGGTCGATGCCCAAGCCCGACGCCTGCCCCCACTGCGGCGCCAAGGACTCGCTCGTCTCCATAGGCCCCGGCGTCGAGCGGCTGGAGGAAGAGGCGCGGCTCCTCTTCCCTGAGGCGCGCATCGCCGTCTTCTCCTCCGACACCGCGCCCACCGGTGAGGCCGCGCGGGCGCTGGTGGGAGAGATGGAGGCCGGCGGGATCGACATCCTGGTGGCCACCCAAGCGGCGGCCAAGGGACACAACTTCCCGAACCTGACCCTGGTGGGCGTGGTGGACGCCGACCTTGGCCTCCGCGGCGGAGACCTCCGCGCCGCCGAGCGCACTTTTCAGCTTCTGGCCCAGGCGACGGGGCGCGCGGGCAGGGCGGATCGACCCGGCAAGGCGCTGATCCAGACCTACACCCCCGAGCACGCGGTGATGCAGGCGCTGAAGGCGCAGGATCGCGACGCCTTCCTGGCCGCCGAGGGGGAGATGCGGGAACTCTCAGGTCTGCCGCCCTACGGCCGCCTCGCCGCCGTGATCCTGTCCAGCCCCGACGGCGCCAAGCTCAACGACTATGCACGCGCGCTGGCGGCGGCGATCCCCAATGCGGAGGGGCTGGAGGTTTACGGCCCCGCCGATGCACCGCTGGCCTTGATAAGAGGCGTCCGCCGCAAGCGCTTCCTGGTGCGGGCGGATCGGGGTGTGGACCTTCAGGCCTTCATGACCACCTGGCGCGCGCGGGCCAGGCCGCCCAGCGCCGTGCGGATGGCGATCGACATCGACCCTTACAGTTTTCTCTAGCGACTCTTCTTTTAGGCTTCCGCTTCGAGCACCGCCGCTATCGTTGGCGGCACGGGCGCATCGTCAGCGAGACCCTCCGCCACCGTCGGTCCCCGGCCGCGCAGTTTGGCCGCGGGAATCAGCAGGGTAGCGACGAACCCCAGCACCAGCACGAACATACCCGCCAGGAACACATGCTGCATGGCGATGGTGATGATGGCCTGGGAGGTCTTGTCGAGGGCGGAGGCGGCGTGCTTGCCGGCGCTGACCGTCGCCGCCCGGCCGACGGCCAGCTTCTCCAGGTCGCTGAGGGTGAGGGGCTTGGCGCCGCCCACCGCCTTCGCCGCGCTGGAGAGGTTGTTGGTCAGGAGGGTGCCGAACACCGCCACCCCGATTGTGGAGCCGATCTGGCGGAAGAACTGGGAGGTGGAGGTGGCGACCCCGATCTCCCGCGGGGAGACCGCATTCTGCACCACCAGACTGTAGAGGCTCTGCGACGGGCCGAGCCCGATCCCCAGCACCAGCACCCGCCAGCTGATGTCCCACAGGCTGGCTCCCGCCGGCGCGATCGCCAGCAGCAGCACGCCCACGAGCATGACCAGGAGCCCCACCACCAAGATCGCCTTGAACCGCCCAGTCTTGTTGACCGCAAAGCCGGCGGCGGTGGAGGAGAGGATCAGGCCCAGCATCAGGGGCAGCATGGCGATGCCGGAGGCGGTGGGCGCTGCGCCGAGCCCCAGCTGCATGTAGAGCGGCAGGAAGGTCACCACGCCCATGAAGGCGATGAAGACGATGAAGCTCGACAGATTGGCGGTGGTGAAGCTGCGGTTCTGGAACAGCCGCAGGGACAGGATCGGGTGGCTGGCCTTGGATTCGGCGAAGACGAAGGCGATCAGGCCGAACACCGACAGGCTCAACAGCCCGACGATGCGGGGCGAGCCCCAGGCGTAGTCGCGCCCGGCCCAGCTCAACGCCAGCAGCAGCGGCACGAACGCGACCACGATCAGGGCCGCGCCGATCCAGTCGATCTTGCCGGGGATGCGGTGGGTCAGGGCGGGCATCTTCACCGCGATCATGAACAGCGCCAGCACCGAAAGGGGCAGGTTTATATAGAAGATCCAGCGCCAGCCCTGCACCGCCACGTCGCCGATGTGAATCGTGCCGAGCTGGGTGAAGAACCCGCCGATCACCGGCCCGAGGATCGAGGCCAGGCCGAACACAGAGCCGAACAGCCCGCCGAACTTGCCCCGCTCGCGAGGAGAGAACATGTCGGCGATGATGGTGAAGGCGGAGATGAACAGGGCGCCGCCGCCCAGGCCCTGCAAGGCCCGGAACACGATCAGCTGCACCATGCCGCCGCCGAGGATCGGGATCGGTCCGAACTCTCCAGCCATGCCGCACAAGACCGACCCCAGCGTGAACAGGCCGACGCCCGTCAGCAGCACCGACTTCCGCCCGTAGATATCGGACAACTTGCCGTAGATCGGCACCATGATGGTGGAGGAGAGCAGATAGGCCGTGGTCACCCAGGCGTAGAGATTGAGGCCCTGGAGCTGGGACACGATCCTTGGCATGGCGGTGGAGACGATGGTCTGGTCCAGCGCCGAGAGCAGGAACACGATCATCAACCCCGCCAGGGTCATCCGGCGCTCGGACTCGGTAAAGTTCTGGCGTTCAAATTCCGGTTCCGCGGCAGGCGGCGCGCTCACTTCGCTCATGGTCGCCTCCCTCTTCCCCTGGCCGCGATGCGGCTTGCGGTTCCCGCGCCTGCCTCTAGCTTATCAGCCGGGCCGCGGAAAGCCGTCGCCGCGAGGTTAGGTGAAATCGTCCGATGAGCGAGCTTTTCTCCGCCAATGCTCTGGCGTCCTTCGTCACGCTGACCTTCCTGGAGATCGTCCTTTCGGTCGACAACATCCTGTTCGTGGCCATCGCGGCAGCGCGGCTGCCGGAGGAACGGCGCAATCTTGGCCGCCAGCTCGGGCTATGGCTGGCGCTGGTGCTGCGCGTAGGGATGCTGGCGGGGCTCGTCTGGGTGACGCGGCTGAACGTGTCCCTGTTCACGGTGTTCGATCATGCAGTGTCGCTGAAGGACCTAGTGCTGATCGCCGGCGGCCTGTTCCTGCTCTACAAGGGTTCCACTGAAATCCACGACGACATCGAGGCGGGGCGTCAGGGCGGGTCCGACGACGCCGAAGGGGTCAAGCCCGCCTCCGGCCTGATGGGCGTCGTGTTGCAGATCGGCCTGATCAACATCGTCTTCTCCCTGGATAGCGTGATCACCGCCATCGGTATGGCCAATCAACTCGCGGTGATGATCGCGGCGGTGGTGGTGGCCACCTTGCTGATGATGGTGGCCGCCAAGCCGGTGGGCGACTTCATCGAGCGCCATCCCACCGCCAAGCTGCTCGGCCTCGCCTTTATATTACTGGTGGGCATGGTGCTGATCGCCGACGGCATGGGGTTCGATATGCCGCGCGGCTACCTCTACTTCGCCATCGCCTTTTCCCTGTTCGTGGAACTGCTGAACGGCGCGCGGCGGCGGAAGGCGAAGCGGCGGGGTTGAACGCTGTTCACCGCTCCGGTTGCGGCGCCGGGGATCGCGTGCTATCTCCGGGCCGGCTTCGGGCGGTATGGCTTGAGCCGGGCCTTTACGCGCGCGGTTTCCCTAACTCCGACAAGCTCTTAGCCGCCGGGCCGTTTGCGTCCGGGCGGTTTGGCGACATCACTGGCGGTCAAGGTACGTGGCGGACGATTCCAGAAACGCAGACGTGGGCGCGCGCTATGCGCAGGCCCTGTTCGAATTGGCGCTCGACGGCGGCGTGCTCGGCGCGGCCGAAAGCGACCTCAAGAGCCTGAAAGCCATGTCGGCCGAGAGCGTGGACCTGCGCCGCCTGATCCAGTCGCCGGCGTTCCCGGCGGAGGTCAAGGGCCGCGCCCTGAACGCCATCGCCGACAAAGCGGGGTTCAACCCGCTGACCAAGAAGTTCATCGGGCTTCTCTCCGCCAACGCCCGCGCCTCGGCCCTGCCGGCGGTGATCACCGCGTTCGAGCGCCTGTCGGCCGCCCACCGGGGCGCTGTGGCCGCCGAAGTCACCACCGCTGTCGCCCTATCGCCTGCCCAGCAGCAAGGCGTCGCCGCCGCGCTTCGCCAGGCGCTGGGCAAAGATCCCGAAATCACCACCCGCATCGACCCGTCGATCCTCGGCGGCCTGAAGGTGCGGGTCGGCTCCCGCCTGTTCGATTCCTCGCTGAAGACGAGGCTCGATCACCTCAAGTTCGCCCTCAAGCGCGCCTAGAATTAAAGAGAGCGTAGTAGCACCATGGACATCCGCGCCGCCGAAATCTCGGCCATCCTGAAATCCCAGATCACCGGCTTTGGTGAAGAGGCCGACGTCTCAGACGTGGGCACCGTCTTGTCCGTGGGCGACGGCATCGCCCGCGTCTATGGTCTGGATCAGGTCCAGGCCGGCGAAATGGTCGAGTTCCCGAAAGCGGGTGTGAAGGGCATGGCCCTGAACCTGGAGCGTGACAACGTCGGCGTGGTGATCTTCGGCGAAGACCGCGAGATCAAGGAAGGCGACGAAGTGCGCCGTCTGTCGGAAATCGTCGACGTGCCGGTGGGCAAGGGCCTGCTCGGCCGCGTCGTCAACCCCCTGGGCGAGCCCATCGACGGCAAGGGTCCGCTCGATCCCGCCGGCATCGCCGAGCGCCGCCGGGTGGACGTGAAGGCGCCGGGCATTATCCCACGCAAATCCGTGCACGAGCCGGTGCAGACCGGCCTTAAGGCCATCGACGCCCTGATCCCCGTGGGTCGCGGCCAGCGCGAGCTGATCATCGGCGACCGTCAGACCGGCAAGACCGCTGTCGCCATCGACACCATTCTGAACCAGAAGGCGGTGAACGCCGGCACCGACGAGAAGGCTAAGCTCTACTGCATCTACGTGGCCATCGGCCAGAAGCGCTCCACCGTGGCGCAGATCGTGCGCACGCTGGAAGAGCAAGGGGCGCTGGAATACACCATCGTCGTCGCCGCCACGGCCTCGGAGCCCGCCCCGCTGCAGTTCCTGGCGCCCTTCTCCGGCTGCGCCATGGGCGAATGGTTCCGCGACAACGGCATGCACGCCCTGATCATCTACGACGACTTATCCAAGCAAGCCGTGGCCTACCGCCAGATGAGCTTGCTGCTGCGCCGCCCGCCGGGCCGTGAGGCCTATCCGGGCGATGTCTTCTATCTGCATTCCCGCCTGTTGGAACGCGCCGCCAAGCTCAATGAGGACAACGGTTCCGGTTCGCTGACCGCTCTGCCGATCATCGAGACCCAGGCCAACGACGTTTCCGCCTACATCCCCACCAACGTGATCTCGATCACCGACGGGCAGATCTTCCTGGAGACCGACCTCTTCTACCAGGGCATCCGCCCGGCGGTGAACG
>CAXTHJ010000114.1:0-6163 GCA_964243985.1 uncultured Caulobacteraceae bacterium
CGGACGGCGTGCGCGAGCCTCTGAACCGCCGCGCGACCATCACCATCAACTTCGCTGGTGAAGCGGGTACGGGCGCTCCTGTGGCGTCCACCCCTGTTCCGAACCACTAAATTTTCGGATCAGTCTAGCTGCGTCTTCGGACGCCAAATTGGAGAGCCCGGCTTCGGCCGGGCTCTTTTTTGTTTGGGTCACGGGGAAAACCTACAGGCCCATCCCGTCGCAATGTCAGCTCGTAACTTGAAGATCGAGGGGACGAACTAGCTCTCAAGGCTGGAGATCACGACATGAAAACCGGGCCTTCCGCACTCGCCGCCATACTGTTGATGACGGCGTCGGCGTCCGCTGCGCCCATGCTGCAGACCGCCACCTTCGCCGGCGGATGCTTCTGGACCATGGAACACGGCCTCGAGACTATCCCGGGGGTGGTGCGCGCGGTCTCAGGCTACACCGGCGGCCAGGAGCCAAACCCAAGCTATGCCGAAGTCTCCAGCGAACGCACAGGGCACGTGGAAGCCGTGCAGGTGACCTTCGATCCGGCCAGGATCAGCTACGCCCAACTGTTGGATCGGTATTGGCGCCTCACCGATCCCACTGACGGCGGCGGTCAAGCATGTGACCGGGGACGCTCATACCGCCCCGCTGTCTTCGTCAATTCACCCGAACAGCATCAGGTCGCTGAAGCTTCCAAGGCTGACATCGCCAACGGCCCGCTCCGCGGCAGGCTCGTGATCACGCCGATCCGACAGACGCAGACGTTTTGGCCCGCCGAGGGCTATCACCAGCATTACGCGGAGCGGAATCCATTGGCCTACGGCGCATATCGGATCGGCTGTGGACGCGATCGCGAGCTCAGGGCGCTATGGGGCGGCCGGTAACGGGATCCCGAGGCCGGCGCTGAAATCCATCGACGACGAACAGACCGATGTCCCGGCCGTGCCTGGCGTCCAGCCTTATGGACGCCACGTGCAGCCCCGGTTCGATCCTGGTGAAATCGGCGGTGATTTCCGGTCGATACTGCGCCGTGGCGTTGGCGATCAGAACCCTGGAGCCTGTCGCCGATGTGAGCGGGGCGATCGTCTCCGCCTGATTGTGAGGCTTCGCCTCGCGCACCCACATCTTCAACGGGGCGGGGAGAGCGGCCGCCGCGCCGTTGCGTCTGTCGCGGCCATAGTAGGATAGAGCGTTGAAGACGAAGCGATCATCCACTGCGATGGCGCTGAGGGGTGTTCCGGCCGATTTCGCGGCCGCCGCAATCACGGCGGTTGTCGCCGCCCACCCTCGCGCCCGCTTGAAGCTGTTGGCGAAGCCCGCCCGATCCGCCAGCGCCGGCGCGGCGAACACCGCCAGGAATATAGCGGCGATCAGCCCTTGTGAGACGATCACGGCGCCCAGGGTGCGCCAGGCTCGCCAGCGGACTAACATGGCCGCGGCAAGCACCGCCGTCGGGCCATAGGCGGCGCCCGCCCAGTTGGCGTTGGCCCGCGAGACGACCGCCTCGCCCAGCACGATCAGAAAAGCCGGGAGGGCAAAGGCGAGCAGCAATCCATCCTCCGCCAGAAGCGCTTTACGCCGCCAGAGAAACGCTCCGCCGCCCACGAAGACGGTGAAGGGGATCGGACCGAACACCAGAAACTGCCCCACCACATAGCCAAGTCCCCCCCGTGGATCGAACCAGTGCGACGGCCGCCCATCCTCGTTCAGGTTGGCGTCGGCGGCCGTGTGCGCCACGGTCTGAAAATGGTGAGTGGCGTTCCACACGAGATTGGGAGCCGCAATCAGGGTGAACCCGATCACGGCGGCGGTGATGTCCAACGGCCGCCATCGGACCCTCGCGCCCCTGCTGAACAGCGCGTGGGCGATCACGCCCGCCAGGAAATAAAGCGCGGCGTACTTGGCCAGGAACGCCGCGCCCAGGGTCAGCCCGAATGCGGCGGCGGCCAGGGAGCGTTCGCGCTGCTCAGTCGCCGTCCACCAGGCGCTATAGGCCCAAAGGCTGAGGGATAGGCAAAACATTAGGGGCGCGTCGGTGGCGATCACGGCGCAGGACAACTGCACCCCCGGCGAGAGACTATAGAAGGCGGCGGCGAACAGGCCGACGGCCGCGCCGTAGAGCTTTCGGCCTGCCAGGGCGAGGAAGATCGCCGTCATCCCATGCAGGATCGGCGCGGAAAGACGGATCCAAGCCTCGGACTGCCCACCGATCGCCGTAGTGGCGCGGATCAGCCAGGCGATCAGCGGCGGCTTTGAAAAATATCCGAACGCCAGACTTCTTGACCAAAGCCAGTACTGCGCCTCGTCCGGATAGAGCTCCAGGGGAGAGACGAACAACACCACGATCCGCAACACGGTCAGCGTCGCCAGCGTCGCCGCAAACACCTGGATGGGGTGCTGCAAAATGATCCCGAGTCGAGCCGAACGTGCTGGTCCTGTGCCCTCCGATGTTCGGCGCAGGCCGCCGTTCTCCCCCATCGCCGTCTCCGTAGTCCTTACAATCGTTGGCTTCTTCGGCTGACCCGCGAATGTGACAGCCCTAACTGCTACCTCGGCGCTCTGTCGCATAAGCCTAACATTTCGGTCACGGAAGGTTCCGGAACCGTCGCTAGATCGGCACTATACGCACAGGGGCGCGCGTTGGGGAAAGCGCCTCGCGGTATTTGGGGGCTTATATCATGTTGATGAAAAGACTTGTCGCGGGCGCCGCGACGACCGTTCTCGCGCTGTCTGCGATTTCAGGCATCGCTCATGCTCAGGAAATCACGGGTGGCATCAACGGTGAAATCACCGATGACGCGGGCCACCCTTTGGCAGGCGTTAGCGTCAAAGTCACTTACACGCCTACTGGAAACACCCTCAGCGCGATCACGTCCAAGGACGGCTACTTCACCATCCGCAACCTGCAGGTCGGCGGCCCCTACGTGGTGTCGGCGTCGGACGCCGCCCACCCTACCAAGACGGTGCAGGTGGATCAGATCACCATAGGCTCGCCCTACGAACTGGACTTCTCCCTTGAGGGCGGCGTTCAGGAAGTGACGGTCAAGGCGCGGCGGATTCAGGGCACCTCGCAGGTCCAGACCGGACCGCGCTCTACGTTCACCGCCGCCGACATTCAGACCCTGCCTAGCTTTTCCCGCGACCTGAAGGACATCGCGCGCCTCAACCCCTTCGTGACCATCGACCCGACCAATTCCAACGCGCTTCTGATCGCCGGCAACAACCCGCGCCTGAACACCATCTATGTGGACGGGGTAAAGCAGTCGGACGATTTCGGTCTGAACAACAGCGGTTATCCCACCCAGCGCTCGCCGATCTCGCTCGATGCAGTGAAGGCGTTCAACGTCGAAATCGCGCCCTACGACGTACAGTACGGCGAATTTCAGGGTGGTGTTCTTAACATCGTCACCAAGGGTGGTTCCAACGAGCTCCACGGCGGCGCCTTCTACGAATATGACTCCAACCATCTCGCCGGCAGCGTGATCGGCAACCAGGCGGCTAATCAGCCCAAGTGCCCCAGCGGCGCGCAGACTGGCAGCTACACCGCCCTGCCCTTCCTTTCCACCACCGGCTCCAGCACAGTCACCTGCGGCGATCGAATCCTCACGACCGCCTTCAAGGACAAGAACTACGGCGGCTACATCTCGGGCGCGATCATCCCGGACCGAGTCTTCTTTTTCTTCGACTACGAAAAATATGAAGGTCTCGGCGCAACGCCCTACACCACGTCTGACCAGGGTGGCGCGAACCCCGTTCCCGGCGTGACGACGGCCCAGGTCACCGATGTCACAAATATCTTGAAGAACACCTACGGCTATGGTGCGGGCTCGATCACCGGCAGCGCGCCGACCACCGACGAGAAGTATTTCGCCCGGATCGACGCTGACATCACCGACAAGCAGCACCTATTCGTGACCTATCAGAGCACGAAGGGCGATACGCTGAACTTCCCGAACGGCAGCGTCAGCTCCACGTCCGGCATTCTGGCCTTATCCTCCAACTTCTACACCAACGAGCAGAATCTGGAGGCCTATACGGCCGATCTGACCTCGCACTGGACCAACGCCTTCTCCACCGAGTTGGAATACACACACAAGACGGTGGACACGATCAGCGCCATCAACGGCAGTCCGCTGGCGGGCGAATTCAAGATCCAGCTTCAGACCGTCGGCTCCAGCGACAAGCCGTCGATCTACGTGGGGCCTGACGTCTCGCGTCAAGCGAACAACCTCGCCACAGTCGATGACCAATATAAAGCCAAGGCCAACTACATCCTCGGCGACCACACCATCACGGTGGGCTACGAGCACGAAGACACCCAATCGTCCGACCTTTTCGTGCAAAATGCCAACGGCACCTACACCTTCAGCAACGGCTGCGGCTCGACGGGATATGACGCCAACGGCGTGCCTTTGAACCTCGCTGCTGGACAGGCCTGTCAGCTGGTCTACGCCAACGCCTACAACAACATCGCCGCGACGGCGGCAAGTTCGGAAACCACCTCCATCAACACGGGTTATATTCAGGACGAATGGCGCATCCTGCCGAATCTTTCGGTGAAAGCCGGCCTGCGTTACGAGCGTTACTCGGTGAACTCTAGCCCTCAGCTCAACCAAACGTTCGTCAACGAATTTGGCTTCCCCAACAACGTCACCCTCGATGGCGACGACATCATCATGCCGCGGGTGGGCTTCAACTGGCGGCCCGATCCGACCTGGAACATCTCCGGCGGTTTCGGCCTGTTCTCCGGCGGCAACCCGACCGTTTATTTCTACGACAGCTACGACAACCCGGGCAATCTGCTCGGCTCGGTCAACTTCAACTGCTCGGCCGCCAATCTGGCGGGCTGCTCCTCGTCGCTGTCGGGCGTGAACATCACCAAGGTCGGCACGGCGGCGACGACGGCTAACACCGCCAGCGCCAACGCCGGCACCGGCGTGGTCAATGCGGTCGCCCCCAACTTCAACGTCCCGTCTGACTGGAAGACCTCGATCAGCATCGTCAAAACGCTGAATTTCTCCCAATACAACTGGGCCGGTCCGGTTGGTAAGTTCATCGGCGACGATTGGCGCGTCCACCTGGACGACGTCTATCAGGTGACGAAAGACGGCGTGCAGTGGGTCGATCTGCTCGGCGAACAGAACGTCATCGGGACGGCGCCCGACGGCCGGCCCGAGTTCAATTCGGCGCGCTTCTCCACCACCACAGCGCCTTACGACATCGAGTTGAAGAACACCCACAAGGGTCACGGCAACGTGGTCGCCGTCGGCTTCGGCAAGAGCTGGGCCTCAGGGTGGGACTTCGACCTGACCTACACCCACGAGGACGTGAAGGAGGTTTCGCCGGCCACCAGTTCGGTCGCCGTCTCCAACTATCGCCAAAGCGCCTTTACCGACCCGAATAACCCGCCCCTGTCGACCTCAGATTACAATATTGATCACGAGGTGAAGCTCAACCTGAACTACGAACATAAGTTCTTCGGCGACAACACCACCAGCTTCCGCCTGTTCGGCGATTACCGTTCGGGTCTTCCGTTCAGCTACACCTTCCAGCCGGCTTATCCGACCGGCAACACGGCTAGCCCGCTCACCACCTCCTCGACCGGCAACTTCGACGAGACGTTCGGACAGTTCGCTCTTCTGGCCTCGACAGGCGGCGAGTTGCTCTACGTGCCAAAAACCGTCGGAGGCGTTGTCACGGCGACGTCGGACCCTCTGGTCGCCTACTCTAGCAACTTCAACCTGACCCAGTTCAACCAGTTCTTGAAGTCCACGGGGCTTCTCAAATATGCCGGATCGGTGGCGCCCCGAAACGCCTTCCTCTCCAGCGACGTGACGCGGTTCGACCTGGAGATCCTGCAGGAATTCCCGGCCTTCTTCCCGAACCACGCCAAGGGGCAGTTTTATATCGACCTCTTCAACATCGGCAATCTCTTGGACAAGAACTGGGGCATCATCAAACAGACGAGCTTCCCCGGTCTGCAGGAACCCATTCAGGCCGTAAACTGCCAGGCGGTGATGCTGGCGGCGGCGAAGATCACCACCGCCCCATCGGCTACCTGTAGCAAGGGCGCCGGGAACTACTACCAATATAGCCCCGGCAGCCCCACAACCGAGACTCTGGGCAGCACCAGCGGCGGCGTCGCCACCTGGGAAATCAAGCTCGGCATACG
>CAXTHJ010000115.1:0-6028 GCA_964243985.1 uncultured Caulobacteraceae bacterium
ACCTATGTGGTGAACGGCGCGCTGCAGAACCTGCCCGCCGCCGACGTGCATATCAGCGAGGCGCGAGGGGAGCTGTTCGGCAAGGCCACCTGGATCATCAGTCCGAAGTTCACCCTGGAGGCGGGGCTGCGGCTGGAGGGCTCCCACATCGCTTCGAGCGGCGACGTGGTGCTGGGCAAGACGCTGGTCTACCCCAAGCCTCGAGCGGTCTTCACCTGGTCGCCGAACACGGTCGACCAGTTCCGTTTCCGTGTGGAAGAAGAAGTCGGCCAGCTCGATTTCAACAACTTCATCGCCGCGCCGGCCTTGACGACCGGACAGGTCTACGTCGGCAATCCTAACCTCGTGCCGCAGCAGGCGCTGGTGTTGGAAGCGACCTATGAGCGGCGCTTTTTCAATACGGGCGACGTCAACCTCACTTATCGCCGATCCCAACTGACCGATGTGGTCGATCGCGCGCCGGTGGTCAGCCCCACCGGCGACTATGACAACCCCGCCAACATCGGCTCAGGGACGGAAGACGAGCTGATCAGCGCCTTCACTGTGCCGATTGGCCGCTTCGTGCCGGGCGCCTTGATCAAGGGCAACTTCACCTGGCGCACCTCCAGCGTCACCGACCCGACCACCAGGCAGAAGCGGCCGATCTCAGGTCTGCGGCCGCGGGAAGGCCAGATCGAATTCGATCAGGACCTACCCCGGTATAAACTCAAGTGGGGCGCGAGCCTGGATTTTGGCTGGCGGCAACCCTTCTACAGGTTCTCGGAGATCGAGGTCGACAACCTGCGCCCAATCGGATCGCTGTTCGCGGAATACCAGATCAGGCAGAACACGGCGCTGAGGGTGGAGGTGCATAGCTTGGGCGAGGACTTCCGCCGCACGCTGGAGGTCTACCCGGATCTGCGCTCCACCAGCGCGCAACTCTATACCGACGTCCGCAACCTCTATTTCGGGCCACTGATCCACGTGCGGCTGCGTCAGTCGTTTTGACGCGCTTTTCCCCGTTTCCTGCCTATCCGGGATAAAGACCACGGCTCAGGCGTTACACAAGCCACCCCTGATCGTAGGCGAGCGCGGAGCCAAGCCATGAAAATCCCAGGACCCGACCATTCCATCACCATCACGCCCGCCTCTAAGCGGATGCGGGTGAAGGTGGGCGACCACGTGATAGCCGACACCGCCGCCGCCCTCACCCTGAAGGAAGCGTCCTATCCGGAGGTAATCTACTTCCCCCGCGAGGACGTGGAGATGGGCTTTTTGGCCAAGACCGATAAGTCCACCCATTGCCCCTATAAGGGCGACGCGTCCTACTTCACCCTGCACATCGACGGGGACATCAAGGAGAACGTGGTCTGGAGCTATGAAGCCCCCTACCCCGCCATGACCGAGATCAAGGACCGCTTAGCCTTCTATCCCAATCAGGTGGAGATCTACGCGGTCGATCCAGCGGTGTGACGGGAGGTTGACCGCCGAAACACGGGTCATGGTTGAACGGGTCCAGGCGTGGTATGACATCGCTCGTACACCCCGTTAAGGACCCGTCCCCTGTCTTCCGAAATCCCGCGCAAAGTCCGCAAACCGGCCGCGCCTAAACCCAAACCCGTGATCGAAGACGCCGCCCAGAAGATCGCCGGGATCGTGCTGGCGCGCCTAGACGACGACAAGGCCGAAGACGTGGTGGTTATTGACCTGATGGGCAAATCCCCCCTGGCCGACACCATCATCGTCGCGTCGGGGCGCTCGGCGCGGCACGTCTCCGCCCTGGCCGACCATGTGCAGCGGTCGCTCAAGGAAGGCGGCTTCGGCAAGGTGCAGGTGGAGGGTCTGCCGCAAGCGGACTGGGTGCTGATCGATGTGGGCGACGTGATCGTCCACCTCTTCCGCCCCGAAGTGCGATCCTTCTATCAGCTGGAGAAGATCTGGTCGGTGGACAGCCCCCACCGCACCCCGGCGGAACTGCGGGTCTGATCAAAGCCCGCCAGTGAAGATCACCATCCTGGCGGTGGCTCGGCTCGGTCGCGCCCCGGAGGCGCTGCTCGCCAAAGACTATTTGGAGCGCGCCACCGCCGCCGGCCGCGCCCTCGGTCTTGGCCCAGTGGACATGCTCGAAGTGGAGGCCAAGAAGCCCGGCAAGGACGCGGAGGCTGACGTCATCCTCGCCGCCTTGCCCGACGCCGCCTACCTGATCGCCTGCGACGAGCATGGCACGGCCCACACTTCCCGCGCCTTTTCCGACCGTATCGCCAAGTTGCGCGACAGCGGCGAGCGACGTGTGGTGATCGTTATCGGCGGCGCGGATGGCCTCTCGCCTCGCATCCTCACCGCCGCGCGGGAGACCCTAGCGTTCGGCGTGCAGACCTGGCCTCACGCCCTGGTGCGCGCCATGCTGGCCGAACAGGTCTATCGGGCCGTGACCATTCTTGGCGGATCGCCCTATCATCGCGATTGATGCGCCGCGCCCTTCTCTTCGCCGCCCTTCTGCAGATCGCCGCCGCCCCCAAAGGCCCCGGCGTGGCCGATCAAGCCCGCCAGCGCGCCATGGACCGTGACGAGAGCCGCGCCCAGGCCAAGACCGCCGCCGAAGAGATCGTGCGCCTGCGCCAGCAACTGATTGGCTTAGGCGCGGCGGAGACAGCGGGAGAGAAGACCGTAGGCGACAAGGGCGCCCGCCTCGCCGCCCTGAACGCCGCCGAAGCCGAACTTTCCGCCCGCATAGGCAAGAATCAGGTGGAGCTATCGCGGCTCCTGGGCGCCCTGGAGCTCTACCGCCGCGACCCGCCGCCGGCCCTGCTTGTCTCGCCGAAGAACGCCAAGAACGCGGTGAACGCCGCAATCCTCATCAACACCATCCGTCCCGAGCTGGAACGCCGCGCCAAGGCCTTCGCCGCCGAGGCCCGGCAACTACAGACCCTTCGCCGCAACGTGGTCTTGGCCAATGGCGCCCTTTTTACGGCGGAGAGCGACGTGGCCGACCGGCGCACCGACATCGAGCGGCTGATCGCGCAGAAGTCCGCCCTGGAACGGCGCCTCGACTCCAATGCGGATCAAGCCGACGCCGACGTGAAACGCTTGGCCGCACAAGCCAGGTCCCTCGGCCAACTGTTGAGCGGCCTCGACGTCCGTGAAGGCCAAGTCGCCGACGCCGACGACCTCCGCCTCACCCCGCCGGTGCAGGGCCCGCCGGACCGCCGCTTCAACGATCCATGGCCGGGGCAGGCGCGCTCGCAAGGTTGGAGCTGGAAGACCCCGCCCGGCGCTGTGATTCTCTCACCCGCCGACGGTCGCATCGACTACGCCGGGCCCTTGAAAGGCTGGGGCCTTGTGCTGATTTTAAGACTCAGTAGCGGATACCACCTGGTTCTGGCCGGTCTTGATACCGCCAATGGGCGAATAGGCTCCGAAGTTTCGGCGGGCGAGCCTATCGGTCACATGGCGGCCGCATTGCCGGTGAGTAAAGATAAGGCCGCATTTCCGGAGCTTTATCTGGAGGTGCGGCAAGGCGAGACGCCGGTGGACCCGGCGCACTGGCTGGATGGTGCGGTGACCCCTCGTGGGTCAAAGGTGGGCGGACATTAGCTTGAGAGGTTCGAGAACCTGATGCGTAAAATACTCCTGATCGGCATCTCCACATTCGCCCTGGGCGCGGCCGCTATGGCCTACGCCGATCAGCAGGTGAACAAGCCATCCGCCGAAACCTACAAGATGCTGGAGTTGTTCGGCGACGTCTTGACCGCCGTGGATCAGCAATACGTGGTGCCGGTGGACAACAAGAAGCTGGTGCAGGCGGCCATCGACGGCATGCTGACTTCGCTCGATCCCCATTCGGGCTATTCCGACCCCACCGCCTATGACGAGATGCGCGACCAGACCCGAGGCGACTACGGCGGGCTTGGCCTGCAGGTGACCTCGGACGAGGGAGCGGTGAAGATCATCGCCCCCATGGACGGAACGCCGGCGCAAAAAGCCAAGCTGCAAGCCGGCGACTACATCACCGCCATCGACGGCGAATCCGTGGTGGGCCTGCCCTTGGACCAGGCCGTGAAACAGATGCGCGGCTCCGTGGGCACCACCATCGCCCTCACCGTCGCCCGCGACAAGGCCGACCCCTTCGTGGTCAAGCTGACCCGCGAAGTGATCAACGTCCGCTCCGTCGCCCACCAGCTGATCGGCGATTATGGCTACCTCCGCGTCGGCGGCTTCGACGAGAAGACCGGCGAGGAGACCACGGCGGCCTTGAAGGACATGAAGGCCAAGGACCCGCATCTGAAGGGGATCGTGCTCGATCTCCGCAACAACCCCGGCGGCCTCGTTGACGCGGCGGTGGACGTGGCGGGGGATTTCCTGGACGGCGGCGAAGTGGTAACCCAGCGCGGCCGCGATCCCCGCGACATTATCCGCTACAACGCCAAACCGGCCGGCGACCTCGTGCGCGGCCTGCCCGTGGTGGTGGTGGTCAACAACGGTTCGGCCTCGGCTTCTGAGATCGTCGCCGGCGCCCTGAAAGACCGGGAGCGAGCGACCATCGTCGGCCTCACCACCTTCGGCAAGGGCTCGGTGCAGACGGTGATCCCGCTGCGCGGCGGCGTCGACGGCGCGCTCCGCCTCACCACCGCGCGCTACTACACGCCCTCCGGCGGCTCGATCCAGAAGACCGGCATTACGCCGGATCTGACGGTGGCCTTCTCCCATCGCCAGGCGGAAGCGGTTTATGACGAGGCGTTGCAGTTCTCAGAAAGCACGCTGAAGGGCGCCCTCGATTCTCAAGAAGGCCGTACCCGTAAGGCGCCGTCGGTGATTGAAGTGCCGCCGGACGCCACTGACCCCGTGAAGATCGCCCTGGCCAAGCAGGCCGCCAAGGACGCCGCTAAAGGCAAGCCGGAAAAGATCCTGGCGAAGAACGTCACCACCGCTACCGGCCCGACTCCCGTCACCGCGGCGGACGATGACGACGATTCGGCAGCCGCTAATCTTCCCGCCAATACCGGCATCTCCCGTATGACCCCCAAGACCGACTTTCAGCTGACCCGCGCTCTGGATGTTCTGAAAGCCGGGTCCGTGCAGGCGGCGGAAAAACTCTATCCGGCTGAAGTCTTTTCCCAGAACAAGCCCAAATTCGTCGCCGCAGCGGAGAAGACCGTGCCGACCCCAGCGTCGACGGTGGCGAAAACGGTCAAACAGTAAGCGGTCCCCTTCTCCCGAAAGGAGAAGGGCGACAGGGGCTCAATTCAGGTCGATGTGCGCTGCGACGCCCACGTCGGGCTCTTTGTGCGTGGCGTTGGCCTTGGCGATCTCCCAGGCAAAGTTAAGCGGGCCGGCGCGAGAGACCCACACCTGGGCGTCGGCGGGAGTGAACTTTAAAAGGGTCAACTCGGGATCGTCCTTGCCGTCGGGAAACCAGGCGGCGCTGACCGCATTCCAATATTTGCCGATCTTGGCGCGGTCATGATCCAGCACAAGCTCGCCGCCGACGCAGGCCTGAAACTCCTGGTCCTTGGACATGACGCAGAACATGGCGGAATGGCCCGCCACACCGGTCTGCTTGGCGAGATCGCTGGTGCTCTTGGTGAAGAACCACAGCGCGCCCTCTGGCTGATCGGCGAAAGCGGTCATGGGCTGCAAATGGTTGGGTTGACCGCCAGCGAGGCCAAGCATGCCGAAGCGTGCTTTGTCGATTTCCTTCCACAAACGGATTTCCAGTTCAGCGCGGTCTAGGTGGTCAGACATCGGAAGCGTCCTTTCGGGTCATGTTTGCAATGAAACCCGAGGGAAGCGCTGCGGTTCCGGCCTTCCCGCAAAGGTGAGAAGGCCGGCCGCGATTAACGCGATATCGGCTTAGCTTATTTCTTCTTCATGCATTGGCCGGTGAAGACGTTGTAGCCTGAAAGCTTGCCGCCCTTCTTGCTCTTCATGGTCGTCGCCTGGGTGTTATAGACGCCCTTTTGCGTGGCGCTGAGCGAGTCCCATTGGGAGGCGCAGGCCTTCATGGTGCCGCCCTTGGGCTTCGGCGTCTGCGCGTGGGCGCCGATGGCGC
>CAXTHJ010000116.1:0-5961 GCA_964243985.1 uncultured Caulobacteraceae bacterium
GGCGATGAAAGCCACACCCCGGCGTTCCTGCAATCCGCCGCCCCCGTGGCCGCCGACGCCGCTGAGGAAGCCCCCGCCAAACGCCCTCGCGGCCGCCCCCGCAAGACGGTGGAGACGGCGTCGGAGACCGAGGGCGCTTAAGATCCTTCTCCCGCGAGGGTAGAGGGACTCTTGTGTGATAATCCCGCAACACCACATACCCCCTGAGCGCTGGCGTGCTTTTTGAAGGCGTCGGCGTCAATCCGCCTATCCAGGGGACGACATGAACATCGATATCTATTCCGACCGCGCGAAACAGGCCGTGCAGGCGGCGCAGGGCGCGGCTCTTGCCCGTCGCAACCAGCAATTCGCGCCCGAACATCTGCTGAAAGGCCTGCTCGACGCGCAGGACGGCCTCGCCAAGGACCTGATCAAGCAGGCCGGCGGCGATCCGGCCAAGGCCGCCGCCGAGATCGACACCGCGCTGGCAAAGATCCCGCAGGTGGAGGGCGGCTCCGGCCAGCTCTATATGGCGCCGGCCGTGGCCCGCGTCTGCGCCGTGGCCGAAGAGGACGCCAAGAAGGCTGGCGACGCCTTCGTCACCACCGAACGCCTGCTGGTCGCCCTGGCCAAGGACGGCGACGGCGTGGCCAAGGCGCTGAAGGACGCGGGGGTCGACGCCAAGAAGCTGGAGGCTGCCGCCGCGGACGTGCGCAAGGGCAAGACCGCCGACAGCGCCTCCGCCGAAGACGGCTATGACGCCCTGAAACGCTATGCCCGCGACCTCACCCAGGCCGCGCGCGACCAGAAGCTCGACCCCGTGATCGGCCGCGACGAGGAGATCCGCCGCACCATCCAGGTGCTGTCCCGCCGCACCAAGAACAACCCCGTGCTGATCGGCGAGCCCGGCGTCGGCAAGACCGCCATCGTCGAGGGCCTGGCGCTGCGCATCGTCAACGGCGACGTGCCCGAAAGCCTGAAGGACAAGCGCCTGCTCGCCCTCGACATGGGCAGCCTCATCGCCGGCGCCAAATACCGCGGCGAGTTCGAGGAGCGGCTGAAGGCCGTGCTGAACGAGACCATCGCCGCAGAGGGCCAGATCATCCTCTTCATCGACGAGATGCACACGCTTGTGGGCGCCGGCGCCGGCGACGGAGCCATGGACGCCTCCAACCTGCTCAAACCCGCCCTGGCGCGGGGCGAGCTGCATTGCGTGGGCGCCACCACGCTGACCGAATACCGCAAATATGTGGAGAAGGACGCGGCCCTGGCCCGCCGCTTCCAGTCCGTGTTCGTGGGCGAGCCGACGGTGGAGGATACGGTTTCGATCCTGCGCGGCCTGAAGGAGAAGTATGAGGTGCACCACGGCGTGCGTATCTCCGACTCGGCCATCGTCGCCGCCGCCACCCTGTCCAACCGCTACATCACCGACCGCTTCCTGCCGGACAAGGCCATCGACCTGGTGGACGAAGCCGCATCGCGCGTCCGCATGGCGGTGGATTCCAAGCCCGAGGCGCTGGATGAGATCGACCGCCGCCTGGTGCAGTTGAAGATCGAGCGCGAGGCGTTGAAGCGCGAAACCGACCAAGCCTCCAAGCACCGCCTGGAGAAGCTGGAGATCGAGCTCGACGACCTGCAATTCCAATCCGATGAGATGACCGCCAAGTGGAAGGCGGAGAAGGATCAGATTGGCTCCGCCGCCCAGGCCCGCGAGGCGCTGGACCGCCTGCGCGCCGACCTCGCCCAGGCCCAGCGCCTCGGCGACTTCGCCCGCGCCGGCGAGATCCAGTACGGCCAGATCCCGGTGATGGAAAAACGCTTGGCCGAAGCCGAGGAAGCCGCCGAATCCGAAAAGCTGACCCCCGAAGTGGTGGACGCCGAACAGATCGCCGCCGTCGTCTCCCGCTGGACCGGCGTGCCGGTGGAGAAGATGCTGGAGGGCGAGCGGGAAAAGCTGCTGCAGATGGAGACCCAGCTCCACACCCGCGTGGTCGGCCAGGACGAGGCCCTGACCGCCGTCGCCGACGCCGTCCGCCGCGCCCGCGCCGGGCTGAAGGACCCGAACCGCCCCATCGGCAGCTTCCTGTTCTTAGGCCCCACCGGCGTCGGCAAGACCGAGCTGACCAAGGCCTTGGCGGAGTTCCTGTTCGATGACGAGAGCGCCATCACCCGGATGGACATGTCCGAATACATGGAGAAGCACTCGGTCAGCCGCATGATCGGCGCGCCGCCGGGCTACGTCGGCTATGACGAGGGCGGCGCCCTCACCGAATCCGTCCGCCGCCGCCCCTATCAGGTGGTGCTGTTCGACGAGTTGGAGAAGGCGCACCCGGACGTCTTCAACGTGCTCCTGCAGGTGCTGGACGACGGCCGCCTCACGGACGGGCAGGGGCGCACGGTGGATTTCAGGAACACCCTGATCATCATGACCTCCAATCTTGGCTCGGAGTTCCTGTCGGTCTCCGCCGGCGAGGAGACGCCGGAGGGCGAACACGCGGACGTGGAATCCGTCCGGCCGCTGGTGATGGAGGCGGTCCGCCGCCACTTCCGCCCCGAGTTCCTGAACCGGATCGACGAGATCATCCTCTTCAAGCGCCTGTCGCGCGCGAACATGGACAGCATTGTCACCATCCAGCTGCAGCGGGTGGAAAAGCTCCTGGCCGACCGCCGCATGACCATCAGCCTCGACCCATCGGCCCTGCACTGGCTCGGCGACAAGGGCTACGACCCGGTCTACGGCGCGCGGCCCCTGAAACGCGTGATCCAGAAGGAGCTGATCGACCCCATCGCCAAGAAGCTCCTCGCCGGGGATATCGAGGACGGGGCGATTATTTCGGTGCGGGGTGGGGATGGTAGGTTGGAGATCGGGAAGCCGACGATTCAGTGAACTCGTGCTAAAGTTGTCTCTAAGCAAACTTAGGGGCGCTCATGCATAAGCTGACCTGTTGTTTCTTGTTCATGCTGCCATTGGTAACGAACGGCTGTTCAAACCATGAGCAATTTCGCGGCGCGACAGCAGGCCAGTTATCTCGCTCATCTCTCCTGCCGTTCGACAGACCGGTCGAAGCCCTGCGCCCAAACGGGTTTCGCTTGAAAGCAGACCCGGCTTTTGCGCGAATGCAGTATCTCGTAGAACTGCAATACGCTGACGATCCGGATAAGCCCGATTTGACTAGACCTAACGCGGCGACCGGTGTCTTCCAGATCGCTGTTGGGCCGGAAGACGGCACGCCAAAAATCCTTAGTTACGCGCTCAGAGTGCCGCGCCAAGATTACAGGTCATTTGTGGCTCGAGTTGATTGGTTGTTGGCGCATGGAGGGCGGTATGGAAACTGCTCGGATGGAACGGGTGTAAGTATTGAAAGGATCACAAGCGGTAAGACGTTGTATTACTCGGGAAATCTATGCGAACCTTCCGATCCGAGCATGGCAATCAGCGCCTTGCTGCTGCCATTGCTGCACCAGTATGGACCGCAGGGTTTGTCACCGTCGCGCAGCGACTGGTACTTCGAAGAAGGCCACGTCCCCCGCCAACTTGCTGATCTTGGCGCCTTCGGCATGGCCGCGCCTGAAGATGGGCCAGTTAAAAACTAGCGGTTTTGCCAGCCTTACGCATAACCGCCCTTAAGTCCATGGAGGCAAGTTTGAGGCTTCGCATCGCCCTTCGGGTGGCGAGCGGCTTGGGCTGTCAAGGACGGCCCCGCAGGGGCCGCCGCCTCGCGGCGCGCTTCGCGCGTCGTTGGCGCTTCGCACCGCCGCGGGTGGCAGCCCAAGCCTAGCTTGGCCGTACCCCGGATCACGTCCGGGGCTCCACCACAGGTCTTAAGGCGCATCGGAACTACGGTTTCCCATAAGCGGCCCTTCTCCCGTTGGCTTCGCCGCCCTGCGGGTGCGGGAGAAGGTGTCAGCGAAGCTGACGGATGAGGGTTTCTCAAGGGAGACCGGATAGGGCGGCGCGACCGCTCCACACCGACATCCCTTTGGGGCCACCCATCTGCGCTTAGATCGACAAACATTTGTCGATATATCGGCTTCGCCGACCGCTCCGAAACCCGCAAGGGGGAGGGAACGCAGCTCTCTCACCGCCGTCACCCTCGGCCTTGTGCCTAGGACCCATGAACTCGGCGTTTGCGGAGAGGATGTGGCTCTGGCCCAGCTCACTTCTGAAAGCGCAGCGTATATGGGTCCTAGGCACAAGGCCTAGGATGACGGCGGATAGGGTAAGGCGATTACTACGGTGCGCTCTCCACGAAAAAGCCCCGCGCCGGGGGGACGCGGGGCTCTCGTGAGGCGGACGACCGGGGGGCGGTGGCCGTCCGTCTATCTCAGACGGTCTTAGTAGCAGCGACCGCCGCGGGCGTAGCGCCCGTAGTAGGGGTCCCAGCGCCAGTAACCGCGGCACCCGCCGTAGTAACCGTAATAGCCGGGACCGGCGTAGTATGCCGGGGGCGCGCCGTAGTAGGGGCTGGCCAGGCTAGCGCCGATGGCGACGCCGAGGAGGCCCGCACCGATGCCGTAGCCGTAACCCCGGCCGCCATAGTAGCCGCCGCGGTATCCGCCGTAGCCGCCACGGTATCCACCGTAGCCGCCATATCCGCCGCCGTGGTAACCGCCGTAGCCGCCGCCACCATGGGAGCCGCTGTAGCCGCCGCCGCCATGGAAGCCGCCGCCGTAGGACGCGGCGTCGGCCGCTGTGGAGGTGGCCATTGTCGCGCCGGCGACGGATAGAACCGCCGCGGCGCCAATCAGGATCTTCTTGAACATCGGAACCTCCTTAAGGGTTCGACTTGGTAACGTGCGCCTGGGGGAAAGGTTCGGCGCCTCTGAGACAGTGATTGCATATTGGCGCCCGCGCCATGAACCTGGTCTGAATGGTTAAGGGGGTCTGTTGGTCATGAAGCCGTCGGCAATGAGGACGATGCTTTTGGCGCTCTGCGTGGCGGTGGGCGCGGCGGCGGCGATCCTGACCGCCGCGACGCCCACGCCGCTCGCCCCCACCGCGCCGCCGGACCGCTTCTCCGCCGGTCGGGCGATGGAGGACGACCGGGTGATCGCCGCGGCGCCGCATCCCCAGGGCTCGCCGGCGGCGCGGACGGTGCGGGACTACATCTTCGGGCGGATGACGGCGCTGGGGCTGCAGCCGCGCCGACTGACGCAGGAGGTGGCGACGACCTTCCCGGTCTGGCAGGGCCGCGTGGCGGTGGGCGGGATCGTGGAGAACCTGATCGGCGTCCTGCCAGGGCGCGATCCTGCGGCGCCGGCGATTGTGGTGATGGCCCACTCCGATTCGGCGCCAGGCTCTCCCGGCGCAGCGGACGATGGGGCGGGAGTGATTTCGGCCCTGGAAACAGTGCGGGCGCTGAAGGCTATGGGTCCGCACAGGCGCGCCGTGATCGTGCTCATCACCGACGGGGAAGAGACGGGGCTCCTGGGCGCCAGCGCCTTCTTCAAGAGCGGCGATCCGGTGCTTGGCCGCATCGGCATGATCGTCAACATGGAGGCGCGCGGCGGGGGCGGGCGCGTGGCCATGTTCGAGACCGGGGCCGACAACGGCGCCGCCATCGACCTGTTCGCCCGCGCGGTGAAGAACACCGACGCCCTCTCGCTTATGAGCGGCGTCTATAAGCTCCTGCCCAATTCCACAGATTTCACCGTGAACAAGGGGTTGGGCTATCCCGGCTACAACTTCGCCTTTCTAGGGGAGGAGTTCGACTACCACTCGCCCTCATCCACCGCCGCCGTGCTGGATCAGGGCAGCGTTCAGCACATGGGGGATCAGGTGCTGGCCCTGACCCGCGCTCTGGCCGACGCCCCCGCCTTGCCGGGGCGGGCGCCGGATGCGATCTATAGCGACCTGATGGGCGGCCCGGTGATCGCCTATTCGCCGACGGTCGGCTGGGCGATCCTGATCCTCAGCGGCGCGCTGGCGATTTTCGGCGCGGTGACGGGGGCGCGGCGGAGCGGCGAGGCGCTGAGCATCGG
>CAXTHJ010000117.1:0-5906 GCA_964243985.1 uncultured Caulobacteraceae bacterium
GGCCTGAAGACGGCGCCCTCCAAGCCGAAATCGATCGACGTCACGCCCGCCGCACCGGCCGCCAAACCCGTCTCCGCCGGCGCCATCTATTCCGCTGCGGTCCGAAAGATCGAAAGCAGCGATCCCACCGGCCTCGAAGACCTGAAGAAGGCGGCCAACCTTGGCCATCCGGCGGCGCAATTCTACCTCGCCAAGCTGTACGAGACCGGCAGCGCGGGGTTGAAGAAGGATCTGGCTGAAGCCCGCCGCTGGACCGAGCGCGCGGCGGAGGGCGGGGACGTGGCGGCCATGCACAACCTCGGCCTCTACTATTACGAGGGCGAGGCGGGCGCGCAGGATTCAGCCAAGGCTGCGCTCTGGTTTCGCAAGGCGGCCGATCAAGGGGTGAAGGACAGCCAGTACAACCTCGCTCTCCTCTATGCCAAGGGCTATGGCGTGGCCCAGAATCCGGCCGAAGCCTACAAGTGGTACCTGATCGCCGCCGCCAGCGGGGACGAGGGCGCTAAGGCGGCCGCCCAGACGGTGCGCGCGCAACTGACGCCGGAAACCCAGGCCGCCGCGGAACGCTCCGCCGCCGCCTTCCACGCCCAGGCGCAAGGGTCGCTGCGCACGGCGGCGGCCAATCCCTGACCTCAAATGTCTTGGCTCCGAAGTCCCGATCTAAGTCGGCGGCGGCGAAACGGGCGTGGCGGGTCTTGCCGGCGCTAGCGGAACCGTGGGCGTGACGGGGGTGAGGACCTCCTGCGCCGTCTCGTCGTCATCATCGGTTTGTGCGGCCGCCTTCTTCGGCGCAGGTTTGGCGAGAAGCGCCTGCGCCTCCTCCCGGGCAAGTTTTCGCACCTCCGCCTCGTCCATGGTCTGCGTCGGGGTCAGGATGGGTTTGGCGGAGGCCACCGGCGTCACCGGCGGCACGATGATCCCCGCTTCGTCAGCCAATCCGGACGGAGAAGCCAGGCTGCGGCCAACGCCGAGATAGAGACCCACCAGCGCCGCGATGATCATGACGCCGGCGGCGGCATAGACGACAGGCTTGGGCATGGTCTGCATCGGCGCAGATTAGCGCATCCGGCGCGCCGATGGAAAGCACCCGATCGTCGCCTGATCAATCCCAACGCTCGACCGCCCCCCGGCGCGATGCGGCAGGGCGTTCGGCGCCCTTGACTTTCAGAGGAAAAGCGCCGATATGCGCCACAGCTTAGCGCTGGTCTCAGCGCGCGAAGGGATGCGTGAAGGGGTGCAAATCAGCATCCAGCCAGCTCCTCGCCTCATCTAGGCTCCCATTTGCGCCCGGCCCACGCAGGCGCTCCCAAACATCTTCCGCTGTAAGCGTGAGCTCCCCCTCCTTGTGTTTGTGGGTCTCGCGCATGGCGGCGTGGCGGCCGCGTCCGCCTGAAAGACTACCTTGACCACTTTTGACGATTTCGGCCTTTCCGCGCCGATCCTTAAGGCCGTGAAAGCTCATGGCTACACCACCCCGACCCCGATCCAGCTGCAGGCCATTCCGCCGCTGATGAAGGGGCATGATCTCTTGGGCGTCGCCCAGACCGGCACCGGCAAGACGGCCGCCTTCGCCCTGCCGATCCTCAACGCCCTGGCCGCCAACAAGAAACCGGCGGGCTCCAAGCGTTGCCGCGTGCTGGTGCTCGCCCCCACCCGCGAGCTGGCCAGCCAGATCGCCGAGAGCTTCCGCACCTATGGTGCGGCGCAGGGCGTTTCCGTCCTCGTCGTCTTCGGCGGCGTGAAGTACGGGGCGCAGATCAAGGGCCTCCTCGGCGGCGTCGACGTGCTCGTCGCCACCCCCGGCCGCCTGATCGACCACATGCAGGAGCGCCACGTGGACCTCTCCGCCGTGGAGCATTTCGTGCTCGACGAGGCGGACCAGATGCTGGACCTCGGCTTCTTCCAGCCGATCCGCAAGATCGTCGCCCGCTTGCCGTCCAAGCGTCAGAACCTGTTCTTCTCGGCCACCATGCCGAAGGAGATCAAAGCCCTGGCCGCTGACCTCCTCACCAATCCGGTGGAAGTCTCGGTGACCCCGCAGGCCACGACCGTTGATCGCGTCGATCAGCAGATCCTGTTCGTGGAGACGGCGCGGAAGCGCGTGCTCCTGGCGGAACTCTACGCCGACGCCAAGCTGTCCCGCACCATCGTCTTCACCCGCACCAAGCGTGGGGCGGATCGCGTGGCCAAGCACCTTGAGATGTGCGGTGTTTCCTGCGCCTCTATCCACGGCGACAAGAGCCAGGCTCAGCGCGAAAAGGCGCTGGCGGCGTTCAAGAGCGGCAAGCTGCGCGCGATGGTCGCCACCGACATCGCCGCGCGCGGGATCGACGTTTCAGACGTCACCCACGTGATCAACTTCGAGCTCCCCAACGTGCCGGAAAGCTATGTCCACCGCATCGGCCGCACCGCGCGCGCCGGCGCCAACGGACAGGCCATCAGCCTCGTAGGCGACGATGAGCGCAATCTCCTCCGCGACATCCAGAAGGTGACGCGCCAGACCATCCCCACCTTCGACCGTCGCAACGACGCCTATCTGGCGCAGGCGCAAGCCGCCATCGCCCACCTGAACATCCCTGCGCCGGGTGAAGATCACGGCACGGGCGGCGGCCGCAACGCCCGGGGGGAAAAGCCCGCCGGTCGCGGCGGTCGCAACGGCGGCGGCGCCAGTGCTGGTCATGGGCACGGCCGCGGCCAGCCTCACCGCGACGCCAACGGCTCACGCCCGGCGCCGGTGAAGGCCGGCGGGTTCGACCCCCTGAAGGCCGACGGCGCCGCTAACGCAGCGCCCAAACCCAACCGTAACCGCAATCGTCGCCCTGGCGGCGGTGGTTACGGCCAAGGCGGTCAGGGCCAGCAACGCTCCGGCGGCGCGCGGTAACTCATTACTCCGCTCATCCCCGCCTTCGCGGGGATGAGCGGGTTGAGAATTCTATCCGACCCGCACAAAGCAGCTTTAAGTTACGGACTGAGAAGACTCGATTCCAGCCGAGATTGCACGGATAGCACTGCCGATGATGGTGCAATGTCCCGCGCCGAATTGCACGGATTGCACCCGCCCATGATGGTGCAATCTCAGGAGCTGAATTGCACCCATTGCACCATGATGATGATCGTGACGAAGTCCTGACCGTTGTCCTCCCGGACGAGGCGGCGGGGGTGCGGTTGGACAAGGCGCTCGCCGACCACGCGCCGCTCCTGACCGGCGAAGGCAAGCTGTCCCGCGCCCGCATCCATGCGCTGATGGCCGAGGACGCTGTGACGCTCGACGGCGCGTCCGTGACCAACCCTTCCGTGAAGGCCAAGGCTGGCGACACCTACCTGATCGCCGTGCCTGCGCCGGAGGGCGCCGAACCTGAGCCGCAGGACATCCCCCTCGTGATCCTCTACGAGGACGCCCACCTGATCGTCATCGACAAGGCGCCCGGCATGGCGGCGCACCCGGCGCCCGGCACGCCGGACGGGACGCTGGTGAACGCCCTCCTGCACCATTGCGACGCGTCCCTTTCGGGCGGCTCTCTTTCAGGTATTGGGGGCGTGGCGCGGCCGGGGATTGTGCATCGGCTGGACAAGGACACCTCCGGCGTCATGGTGGCCGCCAAGACCGATGCGGCGCACCAGGGCCTCTCCAAGCTGTTCGCCGCCCACGACATCGAGCGCACCTACATCGCCCTGGTGCGCGGCGCGCCCGATTCCGCACAGGGCACGGTGAACACCCAGATCGGCCGCGCCCGCTTCGACCGCCAGCGCATGGCGGTCTTGAAGGCTGGCGGGCGCGAGGCGATCACCCATTACAAGGTCCAGGCCGCTTACGGCGAGAACACGTCCAAAGGCTTTCGTCCCCTCGCCGCCCGGGTGGCCTGCACGCTCGAGACCGGCCGCACCCATCAGATCCGGGTGCACATGGCCCACAAGGGCGCACCGGTGCTCGGCGATCCGCTCTACGGGTCGAGCCCGCCTAAGGCGGCCGTTCGCGCCGCCATTAGTGACGCGGGGCTGCAACGGCAAGCGTTGCACGCCGCCATCCTCGGCTTCGTTCACCCGGTGACCAAGGCGCCGATGCGTTTCGAGACCGACCTGCCCGCAGACATGGCGACCCTGGAAAAGAAGCTCGCCGAAAGATTTTACTACCGCTGAGTACGAAAATGCCTTAAAGAGGCCGCAACGGCGCCCTATATGGTGTCTCAACGGACGGTGCGCCGCGCTCCCTCCGACCCTCGATCCCCGCGCTTCCGTGAAGGCTGGGAACCCCGGCCGGGCGACGCCTCTTCCAGTTGGAGAGGGGATTAAATCAATGGCTATCAATGCTCTGGCGACGATTTCGCCCGATGGCGGTCTGTCTCGGTACCTGACCGAAATCCGCAAGTTTCCCATGCTGACAAAGGACGAGGAGTATATGCTCGCCAAGCGTTGGCGTGAGCATGAAGACTCTGACGCCGCCCACCGGCTGGTGACGTCGCACCTGCGGCTCGTGGCCAAGATCGCCATGGGCTATCGCGGCTACGGCCTGCCCATTGGGGAAGTGATCTCCGAGGGCAACGTCGGCCTGATGCAGGCGGTGAAGAAGTTCGAGCCGGAGCGGGGCTTCCGCCTCGCCACCTACGCCATGTGGTGGATCCGCGCCTCGATCCAGGAATATATCCTGCGCACCTGGTCGTTGGTGAAGATGGGCACAACCGCCAACCAGAAGAAGCTGTTCTTCAACCTCCGTAAGGCGAAAGCCGAGATTTCCGCGTTCGAGGATGGCGACCTGCACCACGATGCGGTGGACCATATCGCCACGCGGCTCGGCGTCACCAAGGACGACGTGATCTCCATGAACCGGCGCCTTTCGGGCCCTGATTCGTCCCTGAACTCACCGCTGCGCTCCGACAGCGAGAGCGAGTGGCAGGACTGGCTGGCCGACGACAACGCCGTCAGCGCCGAGACCCACGTTGCCGAAACCGAGGAATACACCCAGCGCATGGGCCTGCTCGGCAACGCTATGAGCGGCCTCACCGACCGCGAGAAGCACATCATCACCGAGCGGCGCCTGAAGGATAACCCCACCACCCTGGAGGACCTGGCCGGCGAATACGGCGTCAGCCGTGAACGGGTGCGCCAGATCGAAGTGCGGGCGTTCGAGAAGCTGCAGAAGGCGATGAAGACCGCCGCCGTGGAACGGCACATGGTGGAGGCGTAAGCCTTCATCCGTCGCGGAAGCTTAAACCTCCACCACCCCGTCGCCGTGCGGCGCGTGGGGTCCGGCTGAAGGGAAGTGCTCGGTCAGGGCTGCGCCGCAGATCTCCACGGCGCGGATGAAGCCGGATGCCGGGTCCTTGCTCTTGATGCCCGCCACAAGGGCGGCGACCGCGCTGTCCCAGGCCACATCGCCGACTTCCTTGTGGATCGCTTCGTCGGCCACCAGTTCCACCTGACGGTCGCTGAGGGAGGCGAAGATCAGGACGCCGGTGCGTAGCGCCTCGTGACTGAGGCCGGTGGAGGCGAAATGGGCGTAGGCGGTGCGCTTGACCCGATGCTGCTTCAAGAAGCGCGGCGTCAACGCCCGGCGCACCGGCGGGATGGCGACGAAGAAGGCGGTGAGGGCGAACAGAATCGCCTGCACGGCGGCGTAGGCGGCCAGCGCCTGGCTGACTGCCTGGCCGAGATTGGGCGCATCGTTCCAGCCTGTGCCGAAATCTCCCAAAGTCCAGGGATGCAGGCCGAGCAGGAGCGCCGCCGGCGGGACGATCAGCGCTACCGCTGCGGCATAGGCCAGCGGCACCTCGCGATATTTGGAGACCTCCTCCGCCACAATGCAGAAGATTTCGCCGGAGGTCGTGACCTCGGCCTTGTTAATGGCGTCGCTGATGCGGCGGTGGTCTTGAGGTTTCAGCATCACCAGCTCCCCGACGATCCGCCGCCGC
>CAXTHJ010000118.1:0-5836 GCA_964243985.1 uncultured Caulobacteraceae bacterium
CGCCTCCGCCGGCCACCCCGCCTGGACGCCCCACCCCATGCAGGGCTGGACCCCGGACTTCATCGCCAAGCTGGTGGGCGACGCGACGACCGCGGGGCTGACCGGCCTGGTCCTCCCCATCGCCGGGGCCGACGCGATGAAGTGCAGTCGCGATCTGGCGCAGAAGGAGGGAATCTTCTGCGGCATCACCTCGGGCGCCACCTTCGCCGGGGCGCTGCAGATCGCCCGGGACGCCGCCCCCGGAACCACCATCCTCTGCATGTTGCCCGACACCGGCGAGCGCTACCTCTCCACCCCCCTCTTCGCCGACGTGCCGGCGGAGATGACGCAGGAGGAGCAAGGGATCGCGGCCTCCACGCCCCTGTTCACCGAGACGCCCGCGCCGGCGGCTTAAGCCCGGCGATCCTTAAGGAAACCGTCCTATGAATCCGATCGCCGTCTTCCTCGTCGTCGCCCTGGTCGCGCTTGCGTTCGGCGCCGGTGAGATCAAGCCCTATCTCGCTGGGCCGTTCATCCTGGCGGCCGTCATCGTCATGCTGTCCTTGAAGATGGCCAACGCCTGGCAGAAGTTCGTGGTGCTGCGGGCCGGCAAGCTGCAGGGGGTGAAGGGGCCCGGTCTGTTCTGGATCTTCCCGGTGATCGACAGCATCACCGCCATCATCGACGAGCGCATCCAGACCACCGCCTTCAACGCCGAACAGGCCCTGACCCGCGACACCGTACCGGTGAACGTGGACGCCATCATCTTCTGGCACGTCCACGATGCGCGAAAGGCGGCTTTGGAGATCACCGACTACCGCATGGCCATCGACCGGGTGGCGCAGACGTCGCTGCGGGAGATGATCGGCTCCTCCATGCTCTCCGCGCTGCTGTCCGACCGCAAGACGGCCGACGAGCGCCTGCGCGACACCATCGCCGAGAAGACGCAGGTGTGGGGCATCACCGTTGGTTCTGTTGAAATCCGCGACGTGGCCATCCCCGAAGCGCTGCAGGACGCCATGTCCCGCCAGGCCCAGGCCGAGCGGGAGAAGCAGGCGCGGGTGATCCTGGGCTCCGCCGAAGTGGAGATCGCCGCCCAGTTCGTGGAGGCCTCCAAGCTCTACGCCGACAATCCCGCCGCCATGCAGCTTCGCGCCATGAACATCATCTACGAAACCACCAAGGAGCGCGGCACGACGATCCTGATCCCAAGCTCGATGGTGGACAGCATGAACCCCGCCTCAGCGCTGGCGGTGGCGGCGCTAGGGAAGCGCGAGAGTTGATTTACATCGCTTGCTGATAAAGCTGGCGGCGGGGCGACGCCCAAAAACCCGGAAGGCGGCCAGGGTCCTTAAACGGCGGCCGTCTTGGGATCGTCTCCCGGCGCGATGTCCAAGGCGAAAACTTGCTGGTGCGCGACCGCCACCATAGTCCCGGGGTGGGCGGCTTTAACCTGGACGGTGGCCTTGAGTTGTTTGGCCAGGGCTTCCACAATACTGGTGCCGAGCCCGGCCTTGGCGCTGTCTCTATCCTTAGGCATTCCAACACCGTCGTCGCCCACTGACAGCGTCCAATTCGGCCCTTGAGATTTGTAGCCGACGGCAATTTCCCCGCGACGGCTGTCGCGAAATGCGTGCTTGAGGGCGTTTATCACCAGTTCGGTGACGATGAGTCCGAGGCTCACCGAGTCGTCGCTGCTGACGACGCTATCGTCAGCCTCTACGTTCAACACCACTTTATCATGATCGCTGATCATGGAGGCGCCGATGCTTTGACAAAGCTGGCTGAAGTACGCGCGAAGCTCCACCTCCCCAAGGGTGGTGGCCGCAAGCTGCTGCTGCACTGAAGCGATGGACATCGCCCGATGGTGCGCATCGTGCAGGTGTCCTCGCGTTTCCTCCGAGCTGACCTTGCGGGCGCTTTGCAACAGGACGCTGGCGATAATCTGCAGGCTGTTGGCCACGCGGTGCTGAACTTCCTGCAGCCGGATCGCCTTCTCCCGCAGCAGATCGTCCTTCAACTTTTCACTGGCGCGGGCGTCCGTCACGTCCGCGACCGTCAAAAGCAGGCGCCTATGACCGGGGTCGCCATATTCGAGTTTATGAGCCTTGAGCACCAGACGGCGGACCACCGCGCCGTTGCGACTGAGATCCATTTCGTAAGCGTCGATTTTTGCGGCCCCCGACAAGGTGGCGGTCAGCAAGGAGCGCAGGCGCGGCATGTTCCACTCGCCGGCGCCAAGCTCAAAAAAAAGGAATTGTCCGCAATGCTTCCAACGTCGATCTGGAAAGTTCGGCAAAACGAATCGCTGGCGGCGATCACGTTCAGCTCGCCATCAGCAGCAGCAGAGGCGCATCTGACGCCGCCACCATAGCTAGGGCGAGATTGAGCGCGACGTCGTGATGGGCAGCCACGGCTGACCCTTCTATACAAACCGGAGGCTCACGGAGCGAAAGCCATACCCGATAAAGACTTTCGGCTGAGGAGTCGCTTAGCTCTGCGGCTGTGTCGACTTAATAACACCCCATCACGCATATTGTTGCGGTGCGGCTATATATTTACCGATCGTTATTGACGCTGGCGTGACCGGAAGCGTTCTTCGCCAAGCTTACGTACAAGCCTTAGGCCGCTGCGACCTGGGCCTGCGCCTCCATCATCCGCTCGGCCGCCATTTCCAGCACGGCGAACAGCTTTGCGGCTTCTATGGGCTTGGCCACGTGGCCGTCCATGCCCGAGGCGAGATATTCGGCAATCTGGTGGGACATGGCGTTGGCGGTCAGGGCGATGATCGGGATGGGCGAGCGGCCTGTCTCGGCCTCCGCTTTGCGAATGGCGCGGGTGGCGCTTGGGCCATCCATCACCGGCATCTGCACGTCCATCAGGATGAGATCGAAGGCGCCGGCCTTCCAGGCGGCCAGCGCCTCAGCGCCGTTGTTGACCACCACCGGATCGATGCCGGCCTGATGCAGCAACGTTTTCAACACCAGCTGGTTGATGGGGTTGTCCTCGGCGGCCAGCACGCGCAGTTCCACCCCCTCGCCGTCGTCCTCGTCCGTTTCTTGCATGGTGTGCGCCGCGGCGGCCACAGGGCCGGAGATCCAGACCATCGGCAGAAGGACCGTGAAGGTCGATCCGGCGCCCGGGGTGCTCGTCACCAAGATCTCGCCGCCCATCATTTCTGAGAGCTGTCGACAGATGGCGAGGCCGAGCCCTGTGCCGCCGTACTTGCGGGTTGTGGAGGCGTCGGCTTGACCGAATTTGGTGAAGAGGTTCGACACCACGTCGGGGCTCATGCCGATGCCGGTGTCGCTGACCGTCAAAGACAACCCGTTCGGCACGCGGGTCATCTTCACGCGGATTTCGCCCGTGTCTGTGAATTTCAGAGCGTTGGAGACCAGGTTGTAGAGGATCTGGCGAAGGCGCGTGGGGTCGCCCCGATAGACGCCCGCCGCCTCGTCCATGTTCAAGTCGAAGGAGACGCCCTTCTTATTGGCCAGGGTGGTGAAGGCGGCGTGGGCGCCCAGCGCAATCTCGCCGAGATCGAACTCAATCTCCTCCAGGTTGAGCTTCCCGGCCTCGATCTTGGAGAGGTCCAAAATATCGTTGAGGATGGCCAGCAGCGACTCGCCCGACTGCCGGATCACATCCAGCCGCTCGCGCTGCACCGGGTCCAGGTTGTCGGCCGCCATCGCCTGAGCCATGCCGAGGACGCCGTTCAAGGGCGTGCGGATTTCGTGGCTCATGGTGGCGAGAAAGGCGGACTTGGCCACGTTGGCGGCCTCGGCCTGCTTCACCGCTTCCACCATGGCCGTTTCGGCCTGTTTGCGGGCGGTGATGTTCTGCAGGGCGCCGACGAGGCGCAAGGGCTTGCCGTCGGCGTCGGTGAACAGCTCGCTGGTGGAGGACACCCACACCTCTTGGCCGTCGCTCCGGTTGACGCGGTATTCGCAACAGTAGGGCTCGCCCGTCTCCATGTGCCGCGCCCAGGCCGCCCGGACCAAGGGGCGATCTTCCGGGAGTACGTTGCTCAAGGTGTATTTCACGTCCTCGTACGTCAGCGGCCGTTCAAAGATGGTGTCTTCCGTACCCATTTTCAGCATGGACTCGCTGACGTAGTCGACCTCGTAGACGTTGAGCTTGGCGCTTTCGATGGCGATTTTCAGGCGCTGCTCGGACTGCGCCACCCGCTCCAGGATCTCGATCCGGTCGCGCGCGGCTTTCCGGTGATGGTACTCAACGCCGAAGATCTCAGCCATGTCCCGCAGCCAGGCGATCTGACCTTCGTTTAAAGGTCGGGGTTGATCGCCGTAAGCGACCAGGACGCCAAGCTTGGCGCCGTCTTCCCCCAGGATGGAGGCTCCGGCGTAAAATCTGTAATAAGGCGGCCCCGCCACCATCGGGTGAGTCTTGAACCGGTGGTCCTGCGTCAGGTCTTCGACCCACAGAAAGTCGCCGACCTCTTGCGCCATCCGGGCGGCTGGATCGGAAGCGTCAAGCACCTTGCCGGGTTCGCTGCCGCGCCAAAACCCATGCTCCAGCTCCAGCACCACGTCGGCTTCAGACGCGTCCAGGAGCGCCTTTACGACGCGGGTGATGCCGGTGGGTACGCGCAAGGTCTCGATCGCAGGCGAGCGGCGCTCCGCCGCCTCGCGAGCGTCAGAGGCTGGCGCGTCCCCAGAGACGATAGGTTTGCTCACTGCCGTCATTGGGCGATCAAAGTCATGGACGGTCCACCCGCTATTTTTGCCCAATAGACCACACCAGGGTTAATTGTTTCGCATCGTCGTGAGGGCTGAGCCGTAATTTGGCGAGCATGGCGTTCGGGCGGACGCGCCGCGCACGGCAAATTTCGTTTGAGCGGCCCGATTGACTCGCATAGATCACGGGTCCGCGCGCCGCCTGCGGCGTTGACTTTGGAGTTGGAGTATCCGCCATGCCGGCGAGGTTGTTCAGCATCACCATGGGCACGGGCCTGGCCTTGTCCGTCGATCCGAACAGCCTGGGGCGGGGCGGTCAGTTGATCCTGGCCACGCTGGACAAGAAGAACAAGCTGCAGCAGTGGCAATGGTGCTTCATCCCGGCGCAGCAGGGCAGCATGCTCTATCATCCTGGGGTGGACCTGTTCGCGGCGCCAAACGGCTTGAGCCAGGGGGCGCCTGTCATTCTGCAGGCCATGTCGACATCGCTGACGGGCGCCAACACCTTCGAGGTTCTGGGCGCCGCTAAGGCCGCGATCCGCCCGCCCGCCGATACGAAGCTCAACCTGAACGCCCTGGGTCCCGTGTTTCGGCCGGGGGCCAAGGTCGCGCTGTGGGCCTGGTGCGGCGGGGACGTGAACGAGGTCTGGACCTCCACCGTCGTCGCTTGAAGCGCGTTCTGGCGTGTCGCCGCCGCGCGTCTACCTCCCATACGAAGGCGGTGGCCGGCCGGTGAGTTGGTCGATCAGCTCGTGCGGATTTCCCGGCCCGTCGGCCTTCAGGATCGCAACCAGGCGGCGTACGTCCTCGTCCTCTATGGTCGCGCCCAGTCCCTCCATCATGTCGGCCCAGTCGGCGACGTCCTCGCAGTCTTCGATCCTCAGCGAATCGGCGAAATCATCCAGCCGCGCGAAGGTCTTGTCCCGCATGGCTTGGAGACGACAGGTTTTGGCGGTGCAGGCCAGCGGGCGGTCAGCCAAGGGCAGGAGGTCCTCATCCGCCTCGTCCTCATCCTCGACGCTGCGAAACGCGCCCCCGCCCTTGGCCCGCGCCCCGGCCGCCAGCGAGGTCTGGCCCGCCAGCTTTTGCAGCGTCGCCGCCAGCCGCCCCAATCGTTCGGCCTCGGCGAAGCGGCCTTCAGCCACCGCGCGGGCCAAGGG
>CAXTHJ010000119.1:0-5734 GCA_964243985.1 uncultured Caulobacteraceae bacterium
GCGGCGCGGGCGCCGCTGCGGTCAAGGGCGCGGCCTGAGGCTCCACTACCGGCAGGGGAGCGCGGTTGGGCGCACGTTCGCCGTAAGCGCCCCGCTCGCGGCGGCCATAGCCGTCCCGGTCGTTACGGGGCTGGTCGGAGCGGGGTTGTTCCGCACGGGTTTCGCCCGCTTGGCTATCGCGAACGTTGTCGAAGCGCGGCGATCCGCCCCGATCACTTTGGGAGCGCTCGCCTTGAGGACGATCACCTTGGGGACGCTCGCCCTCGCCGCCTCGGTTCTCCCAGCGGTCGTTGCGGTTGTAGTTGCGGTCACGGGCGCCGTTGTTCCCGCCGTTGGCGTTGCCGTTTCGGTTGGCGCCGTAGGAGCTCCGGTCTTGTCGGCCTTGATCGTTGCGCGGCTGGTCACTGCGTGCCTGATCGTTTCTGGGCTGGTCGCGATTGTAATCCTGGCGCGGCTGGTCCTGACGTCCGTCGCGGTTCTCCCACCGATCCTGGCGGCCTTGCTGCTGATAGTCGCCGCGATCGTCGCCGGATTGGCCCTCGCCGCCGCCTTCGGACGAGGCCTCCTGCTCCTCGCCTTCGCCGCCCTCGTCCTCGAAGTCGATGTCGTAGCCCGAGGCGAAGCCTTCGCGGCTCACGATATCGGTGTAAGGGCGGTTGGGCTGCAGGGTGCGGATCAGGCGGAAGTAGTGTTCGGCGTGCTGCAGGAAGTTCTCCCCCAGCACCCGGTCGCCGGCGGACATGGCGTCCCGCGCGAGCTGCTGATACTTTTCATAAACGTGCTGGGCATGGCCGCGGATCTTGAGATTGTCCGGGCCGTTAGATTCAAACGCGCGGTTGGCGTTCTGCTGTGGTTTGCCGCCGCCGCCTCCACTGCCGCCGCTCGGACCACCGCTGCGATTGCGGCCGCGCTGGCGTTTCATGCTCTTGAAGTCTCTCATCGTCGATAAAGCCGTTTGCGATGGTCTAAGGTTGGGTCGGCGCCCGCGGCTTTCCCGCGGCGCATACGATCGATGCGTCAAGCGTGGCCGGAAAAGAGATTGGCCGCGCGGTCGTCTTCGAGCGCATTTTACGTCGGTCTCCGCCCGGCGGCTCCCCCTCGCAAACTTGGGTAGAAAGCTTTTGCGATGCGGAGCGCCAGTCCCTCAGACCGTTCGTCCGCGAACCCGTTCCGCGAACACATAGGTACATTGAGTGGAGACAAGACCTATCTAGCGATTCGGAAAGGGATTTCCAAGGGGTTTCTTTGCGCCGCCCACCACACGGTCACGATCGGCCAGGTCTTTACGGGTGCGGACGTCCTGCGCGCCCGCCGCTTTGAACAGCGCCTCCACCGCCTGGGCCTGGTCCCAGCCGATCTCCACGGCGAAAACCCCATCCGGTTTCAGGACGCGCAGGATTTCCGGGGCGAGCAGGCGATAGGCGTCCAGGCCGTCGGCGCCGCCATCCAAGGCCAAGCGCGGTTCATGGTCACGCACCTCGGGATCCAGGCTTTCGATGTCCTTAGAGGGGATATAGGGCGGATTGGCCACCACTACGTCGAAGCTTGCGTCACCGAGCCCCTCGGTCCAGACGCCGCGCAGCAGCGCCACCTGCTTGGCCAGGCCAAGGTTGGCCGCGTTCTCCCGCGCTACAGCCAGCGCTTCGGTGGAAATGTCAACGCCGAGGCCCTTGGCATTGGGACGCTCCGCCAGGATGGCCAGCAGGATCGCGCCCGAGCCGACGCCGAGGTCGAGGATGGTGAAAGACCGGTGTTCCTCGAACGCCGCCAACACCGAATCCACGATCACCTCGGTATCCGGCCGGGGAGTCAGCACATCCTTGGTGACGCCAAGCATGATCTTCCAAAAGCCCTTGCGGCCGAGGATGTGGCTGACGGGCTCGCGCGCTGCGCGGCGGTTCAGATAATCCCCAAAGGTCGCCGCCTGCTCCTGAGTCAGCTGACGATAGGGATCGGAGACGATGTCCACCCGCGTGACCCCCGCCGCCGCCTCCAGCATCAGCCGCGCGTCGATGGCCGGGCTGTCGATCCCCGCCGCTTTCAGCCGCTCGCGGGCGGAAGTCCAGGCCTTCACCAGGGTCGGGGGCTCTGAGCCTTCTTTCGTCTCGGTCATAGAAGCTCCGCCGGATCGCCTTCCTGAACGCGCCCGCCCTTCGTCACGTTCAGATAGAGGCCGCAATAAAGATGGCCATATTGGGCGCGCAGGGCTGGGACCATTTCGATGTCCCGCTCGCCGGTCTGCGGATCGACGTGGGTGGCGACGCAGCGGGTGACGGGCTTGTAGACGCTGGCCTCGGCGGCGCCGATCCGGACCGAGGCGCCCGGCGCAAGGTCGAGTTCGGACCAGGGCGGCCAGCCCTCCACATAGAGGTTGGCGCGAAACCGGATGGGATCAACCGGGCGGCCCAGCCTCGCCTCCAGATCGCGCACGCTCTCCAAATTGATCATCGACACGTAGCCTTTGATGTCGTCGGTGAAACGGTGCGGCGCAGCGGTGAGGACCTTCAAGGGACCGTTAACCTCCTCCGGTCCCAGAAAATCCGTCAGCCAGCCGGCCAGCGCCACCCTCCCCTCCTCCGTTCGCAAGTCGCCGACGAACGGGGCGCATCCCTTAGCCGTGACGCTGAAGACGCCGCTTGCCTCGTCGTAGGCCGTGCGGGCCAACGCCACCTTGGGGATGCGGGCCAACACCGTGAAGCGGGTCTTGGAGATGAAGGCGGGGGCTGCGGGATCGAAGCCGGAGGGTCCGTTCTCCACCGCATAGAGCCGGTCACAGGGGAAATAAGCGCCCGCTGTCAGCTCGACCGACGCCAGCGGTTCGGCCGAAAAGCCTTTGACCGGATAGCGGTAGAGGGATTGCAAGCGCCCGCGCATCAAGATGAACTGCACCGTGGGGTGAGGGATCGCAAGTCTCCTTATGCTTCCCTCTGAGCGGGTGGGGAACGCCCCGCCCCGTCGCGCTTTCCGCATTCGACACTAAAGCTGGGCAAGGGCGGATGAAGCGGGCGAAGCTTCCACGATCAAGGCCGCCGTCTGTGGCGAAGCCCCGCAACCGCTGGATCGGCCGGGCGGCGGCGGCAGGCTGGTTGACGCTGGCAGCCACCATCCTGGCCTGGCCCCGGCAGGAGACCCTGTCGCACCGCTTCTGGCGCGCGTTCGGGAACACCATGCGGCGCCTCCGGGGCGCGCCGCCGGAAGACCCGGCCGCTGCGGCGATCGGGCGTGGGCGCGGGGCGCGCAGCCCCGCCGACATTCCCATGCTTGGCTGGAAGGACATCGCCGCGCGCACCTGGTCGGAGTTCAACGCAGACCGCATCACCCAAGTGGCGGGGGGCGTCGCCTTCTTCGCCCTCTTGGCGGTGTTTCCGGCGCTGGCGGCTTTCGTCTCGCTTTATGGCCTGTTTGGCGACGTGGGCGCGGCGGCCAAGCAGCTTTCCATCCTCTCCGGCGTCCTGCCGCATGACACCATCAGTTTCGTCACCGATCAAATGGCGCGCTTGGCCGCCAAAGGTTCGGGCCAGCTCAGCTTCGCTCTGGTGTTCAGCCTGCTGATCTCCATCTGGAGCGCCAATGGCGCAGTGAAGGCCTTGTTTGACGGACTGAATGTCGCCTACGAGCAGCGGGAGAAGCGCAACTTTCTCAACCTGAACCTGATCTCCCTGGCCTTCACCGTGGGCGGGCTGATGTTTGTGATCGTGGCCATCTCGCTGGTGGTGGCGACGCCCATCGCATTGGCCTTCTTTGGCTATAATTACGGGCTGGGATGGCTGGCGATCCTGCGCTGGCCGGCAATGCTGGCGGCGGCGATCCTCGCCTTGTCAATTCTCTACCGATACGGACCGAGCCGCCGGCGCGCGCGCTGGCGCTGGATCACCTGGGGCGGCGCGATCGCGGCGCTGCTCTGGCTTTTGGCGTCGATGGCCTTCTCGTTCTACGTGGGATCGTTCGCCCATTACGACCGGACCTACGGGTCGCTCGGCGCCGTGGTCGCCTTCATGACCTGGATCTGGCTCTCCACCATCATCATCCTCGTCGGCGCGGAACTAAATTCGGAAATCGAGGCTCAGAGCGCAGTGGACACCACGGTGGACGGGCGAAGCGCCTAAGGCCCTTCTCGTGCGGAAGAGGAACCTCAGCGCGGCGGCTTTCCACCCCGGGGCTTGCCACCTTTCAGCTTGGCGGTCTGCTTCTTGGAGGTCACCGCCCTGGCTGGAGCATGAAATTCCGGCTTCTGCGGACGGGGTGAAGGCGCACGATCCCGATCGAAGGCCCGCGCCGCCGCCTGTTCGCGCGACGCGGCTTCGCGCGGCGCTCCATCGTAAGCTTTCTTGGCGTAGGGTTTTTTTTCAGAAGCCGACTTCTCGCCGCCCTTTTCCGCATAGGGCTTCTTCTTGAACGGCTTGCGGTCGCGCGGCGCGTAGGCCTCCGGATCGGCGATCGGCTCTATATGCACCCCATCATCCTCGGCCTTGGCCAGGGCGGCGAGGAAGCGGCCGGCGGCGTCCTGCACGATCTCAAAGCGGGTCTCGCGGTCGAACACGCGGATGGCGCCGATCTCTTTCTTGGTGACGTGGCCGCGGCGGCAGATCAGCGGCAGCAGCCAGCGGGGATCGGCGTTCTTGCTTCGGCCGATGTCGATGCTGAACCAGAAGGTGTGCTCAAATCCTGGCCGAGGCCCGGAGGAGCGAAGCGCAGGCTCCGGCTCGTTGTCCACCAGGTCCTCCGCCGCCGGCAGGGCCGCTCTGCGGGCACGCACCAGGGCGGCGACCACCTGTTCGGCGTCGCCGCCGTCCAAGAGCGCGCGGGCGATGGCGATGTCGTCTTCCGACGCTTCTTCGGTGGGGCGCAGCTGCTCGATCAAGCGCTCCTGATCCTTGATGCGGATGTGTTCGGCGGAAGGGGGCGGCATCCAGTCCGCCTCGATCTTGGCGTTCCTCAGCAGCATCTCCGCCCGCTTGCGCTTGGGGTGGGTGGCGAGGATGACCGAGACGCCCTTCTTGCCCGCGCGCCCGGTGCGGCCGGAGCGGTGCTGGAGGGACTCCGCATCGTGGGGCAGCTCGGCGTGGATGACCAGCTCCAGGTCGGGGATGTCGATGCCGCGCGCCGCCACGTCCGTCGCCACGCAGACGCGGGCGCGGTGGTCGCGCAGGGCCTGGAGGGCGTGGGTGCGCTCGGCCTGGCTGAGTTCGCCGGAAAGGGCCACCACGGAAAAACCCCGCTCCACGAGGTTCGCGTGCAGGCGCCGCACCGCTTCCCGCGTCGAGCAGAACACCAACGCGGCCGAGGGATCGAAGTAGCGGAGAAGGTTCACCACCGCGTGCTCGGTGTCGCTAGGGGCGATGCGGACGGCGCGATACTCAATGTCCGCGTGGCCTTGCTCCGCGCCGGCGACGGTAATGCGGAGGGCGTCGGACTGATAGGTGCGAGCCAAGGCGACGATGGGCTTGGGCAGGGTCGCGGAGAAAAGGAGGGTGCGGCGCTCCGCAGGCGCGGCGTCGAGGATGGCCTCCAGCTCCTCGCGGAAGCCGAGGTCCAGCATCTCGTCGGCTTCGTCCAACACGGCGACGCGAAGGCTCCCCATCTGCAGGTTGCCCCGCTCGATGTGATCGCGCAGCCGCCCCGGCGTGCCGACCACGATGTGCGCGCCGGCCTGTAGCGCCCGCTGCTCCTTACGCGGATCCATGCCGCCGACGCAGGAAATCACCCGGGCGCCGGCCGGGGCGTAGAGCCATTC
>CAXTHJ010000120.1:0-5559 GCA_964243985.1 uncultured Caulobacteraceae bacterium
AAGGCGCGGATGTGGCGGAGTTCCAAAGCCCTATCTCCCGTAAGTATAGGCTGTTGAATTGCAGGATATAACAAACTTATTAATTGATCAGGCTAAGCTTCCAGGCTGTTTTTCCGCTCGAGTTATTGGAACCTGACCACCCGTTCTGCGTACTGCCCATAACCGATTGATCAGGCGGAGCGACGAAGATGGCCAACAAGACCATCCCCACCCGGAGCTGGCTGTTCACACCCGGGACGCACGCCGAGCGGTTCGGCAAGGCCGGCGAGGTCGGCGCCGACATCCTGATCATCGACCTCGAGGACGCGGTCTCCCCTTCGGACAAGCCCCGGGCCCGCAACACCGCCATAGACTATCTCTCCGCCTCCAAGGACGGACCGCACCTCGCCCTGCGGATCAACGGCTTGGACACGCCCGCGGGCGTGGCCGACCTCGACGCCCTCCTGGGCTCTCACGCCGCGCCCGACTACGTCGTGCTGCCCAAGACCGAAAGCGCCGGCCACCTGCTCATCCTGGACCGGCTGCTGACGGCGTCGGGCAAGGACGCGCGTCTGGTGGGCCTGATCGAGAGTGCGCGAGGGCTCGCCGGCCTGGAGGCGATCGCGGCGGCGACGCCTCGCCTGTTTGGCCTGATGCTGGGCGCCGCCGACATGGCCGCCGACCTCGGCGCGGCCACCGCCTGGGACCCGCTGGTCTATGTCAGGAGCCGCCTGGTCGCGGCCTGCGCGCTCGCCGGCGTCGCGCCCATCGACAGCCCCTACTTCGACATCCACGATGCTGAAGGCCTCGGCCGCGAGGTGGACGCCTCCAAGGCCTTCGGCTTCACCGCCAAGGCGGCGATCCACCCGGGCCAGGTCGGCCCGATCAACACCGCGCTCACCCCCACCGACGCGGAGGTCGACCACGCCCGGAAGGTCATGGCCGCCAACCAGGGCGGCGTGGGCGTGGTGGACGGCCAGATGATCGACGAGGCGGTGGCCCGCAAGGCGCGCCGCATCCTCGCCGCCGCCGGGGCCTGAGCCCCGCTCTCTCGAAAACCCCAAGTCGATCAGGAGATACCCCATGGAAGGCCTGCTTCCCGCCTATAAGAGCGTCGGCGACAACCGCTATCGCGAGACCTCGGGCCTCTACTACGAGGACTTCACGCCCGGCGACGTGTTCGAGCACCGGCCGGGCCGAACCGTGCTGGACGTCGACAACACCTACTTCACCCTGCTGACGCTGAACGTGCAGCAGGTCCACTTCGACGCCGCCTACGCGGCCCACACCGAGTGGAAGAAGATGCTGGTGGACTCCACCTTCACCCTGGCGCTGCTCACCGGCATGAGCGTGCGGACCGTCTCGGCCAAGGTCGTGGCCAACCTCGGCTGGGACAAGGTGAAGGCCACCCATCCCGTCTTCGCCGGCGACACGCTCTATGCCGAGACCACCATCCTGGAGAAGCGGGAAAGCAAGAGCCGCCCGACCCAGGGCATCGTCACCGTCTCCACGCGGGGGGTGAACCAGGACGGCAAGGAGGTGATGAGCTTCGAGCGGACCATGCTGATCCACAAGCGCGGCCACTCCCCGGAAGAGGCGGCGGGCTACTGAGCCCCCAGCACGGAGCATCGCCATGGACCCGGCCGACATCTACAAGAGCAAGCTTAAGACGGCCGAACAGGCCGCCGCGGCGATCCCGTCCAACAGCAAGATGGCCATGGGCATGGCCATGGCCGAGCCGCCGGCGCTGCTGAAGGCGCTGGCGGACCGGGCGCGGTCGGGGGGCGTGGAGGCGCTGAAGCTCTACTACTTCGAGGCCACCTCGATCGCCGCCGACACGGTCTTGGCCTACGATCTGGTCGACCGCATCGAACCTTACTGCATGTTCATGACCAAGGCGGACCGCAGCACGGTCAAGCGCGCCCTGGAGGATGACCGCAAGGTGCTGCGCTACGTGCCCAACACCTTCCACCAGGCGCCGCGGCTGATGATCGAGGAGATCGGGGTCGAGACCTTCGTCTGCACCGTCTCGCCCATGGACAAGCACGGCTACATGACCTTCGGCGTCGGCAACGACTACTCCTCCAAGGTCGCCCGCGCCGCCAAGCGGCTGATCGTGGAGGTCAACCGCCAGATGCCCCGGGTGCTGGGGTCCGGCGCGCCGCTGCACGTGTCCGAGGTCGACATGATCGTGGAGCACGACGCGCCGCTTCTGGAGCTGCCCGTCCGCGGCGGCGGCCCCGAGGAAGAGACCATCAGCAAGATCATCGCCGACATGGTGCCGGACGGCGCCTGCCTGCAGATGGGCGTGGGCGGGCTGCCCAACCTCGTCTGCGCGGCGCTGAAGGACCGCAGCGACCTCGGCGTGCACACCGAGGCCCTGTGCCCAGGCCTGGTGGACCTGACGCTGGCGGGCAACATCACCAACACCCGCAAGACGCTGAACGTCGGCAAGACCGTCTACACCTTCGCCATGGGCCAGAAGGCCATGTACGACTTCCTGGACGACAATCCTTCGGTGGAGACCTGGCCGGTCGACTACGTCACCAATCCTTCGGTCATCGCCCAGAACGAGGGCGTGATCTCGATCAACGGCACCATCGAGATCGACCTGACCGGCGCCTGCAATTCCGAGCACATGCTGGGCCACCAGTTCAGCGCCTCGGGCGGCCAGCTCGACTTCGTGCGCGGGGCCTATGCGTCCAAGGGCGGCAAGTCGATCATCGCGGCGACCTCCACCGCCGCGCACGGCAAGGTCTCGCGCATCGTTCCCCAGCTCAGCGGCCCGGTGACCACGCCGCGCATCGACACCCACTGGATCGTCACCGAGCACGGCAAGGCCAACATGAAGGGCCTGTCCTCCACCGAGCGCGCGAGGGCCCTCATCGAACTCGCCCACCCGCAGTTCCGCGACGAGCTGACCGAAGCGGCCCGCAAGCAGCACCTGATCTGAGGAGATCATCCATGACCAGGACGGTTGCGGACCAGTTCGTCGACACCCTCGCCGAGGCCGGCGTCAAGCGCATCTGGGGCGTGGTGGGCGACAGCCTGAACGGCGTCACCGATGCGCTCCGCCGCCACGGCGCCATCCAGTGGCTGCACGTGCGCCACGAGGAGGTGGGCGCCTTCGCGGCGGCCGGGGAGGCGGCGGTGAGCGGCGAGGTGGCGGTCTGCGCCGGGTCGTGCGGGCCTGGCAACACGCACCTGATCAACGGACTGTACGACGCCCACCGCTCGCGCGTGCCGGTGGTGGCCATCGCCGCCCAGATCCCCTCGCCCGAGATCGGCTCCGGCTACTTCCAGGAGACCCATCCGGAGACCCTGTTCAAGGAGTGCTCCAGCTACTGCGAGCTGATCTCCAGCCCCGCCCAGATGCCCCGGGTGCTGGAGATCGCGCTCCGCCGGGCGGCCGCGGAGCGGTGCGTGTGCGTGGTGGTGATCCCGGGCGATGTGGCGCTGCGCCCCGCCGAGGACCGGCCGCAGACGCCCCATGCCGCCCTGGCGCTCCCTGCGCCCGTCGTGCGCCCGTCCGATGCGTCGCTGGACGCGCTCGCCGCCTTCCTGAACGAAGCCGGGCGCATCACGCTGCTGTGCGGCGGCGGCTGCGCCGGGGCCAAGGCCGAGCTGCTGGAGCTCGGGGGCGTGCTGAAGTCGCCCATGGTGCACGCGCTCGGCGGCAAGACGGCGGTGGAGCCCGACAACCCCTACGACGTCGGCATGACCGGGCTGATCGGCTTCTCCTCCGGCTACCATGCGATGCGCGAGTGCGATGCGCTGCTGATGCTCGGCACCGACTTCCCCTATCCGCAGTTCTATCCCGACCACACCCACGTCGCGCAGGTGGACCTGCGCCCCGAGGTCATCGGGCGGCGCCACACGATCGAGCTGGGCCTGGTCGGCGAGGTGAAGGCGACGCTGCAGGCGCTGCTGCCGCGCCTGAACCCCAAGACCGACGCGCGCTTCTTGGAGAAGGCGCAGGCCCACTACCGCAAGGCGCGCCAGGGCCTGGACGACCTCGCCCAGGGCAGGCCGGGCGGCCGGCTGCATCCCCAGCATGTGGCGCGGGTGGCGAGCGAACTCGCTACGCGGAACGCGGTCTTCACCTGCGACGTGGGCCTGCCGACGGTGTGGGCCGCGCGGCACGTGAACCTCGACGGCGGCGAGCGGCGGCTGATCGGCTCCTACTGGCACGGCTCCATGGCCTGCGCGATGCCGCTGGCCATGGGGGTGCAGGCGCTGGACCGGGGCCGCCAGGTGGTGTCGCTGTCCGGCGACGGCGGCTTCACCATGCTGATGGGCGACCTCCTCAGCCTCAAGCAGCTCGGCCTGCCGGTGAAGGTGATCGTGTTCAACAACGGCGCGCTCGGCTTCATCGAGCTGGAGCAGAAGTCCTCCGGCTTCATCGACACGGGCACCGGGCTCGACAACCCCGACTTCGCGAAGATGGCCGAGGCGGTCGGGATCAAGGGCGTGCGCATCGAGGACCCGGCCGAGGTGGAGGCCAAGCTCGGCGAGGCCTTCGCCCACGACGGCCCGGTGGTGGTGGACGCGGTGGTCAGCCGCCAGGAGCTGGCCATGCCGCCCGCGGTCACCGCCACCATGGCCAAGGGCTTCACCCTCTACATGCTCAAGGCCGTGCTGAACGGACGCGCCGACGAGGTGGTGGAACTGGCCCGCGCCAACCTGCTCCGTTGAGCCCGCAACCTGACCTCGCCTGGAGGACCCCGATCATGGCGAACCCCGACACCGGCCTGAGCGAGCTGTTCCGCCCCGGGCTGCGGCTCATGGAGACCGCCGTAGAGGCGGTGGGCGTCGAGATCGGCCCCCGGGCGGGCTACGCCACGCCCAACACGGTGGTGCTCGACCTCAAGACGATGCGGCTGCGCGACTACTCCACGGGCCGGGAAGGCACGCCCATCCTGGTCCACGCGCCCTTCGCCGGCCACAGCTCGGCCATCGCCGACTTCCATCAGGACCAGAGCCTGATGGCCTGCCTGAAGGAGCACGCGGGAGGCCCGCTCTACCTGACGGACTGGAAGAGCGCCGACGCGGAGACGCAGGGCTTCACCATCGACGAGTACCTGGCCGAGCTGGTGGTCGCCATCGAGCACATCGGCGGTCGCGCCCATGTGGCGGGGCTCTGCCAGGGCGGCTGGGCCGCGGCCATGCTTGCGGCGCGGTTCCCGGACAAGGTGGCGGGCCTAGTCCTGGCCGGCGCGCCGCTGGATCTGGCGGCCGGCGACGGCTGGATCAAGCGCATGGTCGAGACGATGCCGCCCGCCTTCTACCAGCAGCTGGTGTTCCTGGGCGGCGGCCGGCTGCGCGGCCAGACCATGCTGCAGGGCTTCAAGGCCATGCACCCGTTCGAGCAGTACGTGGAGCGCTACATCCGCCTTTACGAGCACATCGACGACGCCGAATACCGCCGCCGGCTGGAGCTGTTCTCCGCGTGGTACGAGCACCCGATCGATCTGCCGGGCCCCTGGTATCTTCAGGTGGTGGATGATCTCTTCCGCAAGAACCTTTTCTACGAAGGCCGCTTCACCGCGCTGGGCGAAACGATCGGCGTCGCCGGGGTGA
>CAXTHJ010000121.1:0-5518 GCA_964243985.1 uncultured Caulobacteraceae bacterium
CGCGCAGCCTCTTCGCCCTAGACGGCGCGCCGTGGAACGAGGAGCGGGTGCTGGACCGTTATGAGCTGCTCTACGAAGCCGGCCTCGCCGCCGAGGCGGAGCGGGACCGGGGGCGAGCCAGCGGGGACGACCAGCCCGAACCCTCCGGCTTCCATCCCGCGTTCGGCCAGCCGATGGTTTCAGACCACCGCCGCATCCTGGCCACCGGGCTTGGGCGCCTACGCGGCAAGTTGAAGTACCGCCCCATCGTGTTCGAGCTGATGCCCGAAACCTTCACTCTCTATGACTTGCAGCGGGCGGTGGAGGCGATTTCGGGCGTGCGCCTGCACAAGCAGAACTTCCGCCGCATGGTGGAGCGCACCGGCCTTGTGGAAGGGCTGGGACGTTTTCGCAGCGAGACGGGCGGGCGGCCGGCGGAGCTTTTCCGCTACAAGCGCGAGAGCGCCGGTTCCCCCAGCGCCACCGGCTTCTCCCTTCCGGGCCTGCGGGACGGTTGACCTGTCGGACGTGCGGCAGGTGGTCCAAATTTCCCAATCGCCTCCACACCCTCTAGTATGACCGCATCACGAAGAGCCGCCGGCGCGTGTTCGTCAGCCGAAGCGGACCTTGAGGACACTGAAGTTTGCGTCACGCCGTCATAGCCGCCACGGGCCTGTTCACCCCACCAAACCGCCTTTCCAACGAAGAGCTGGTTAGGACCTTCAACACCTATGTGGAGCGCTTCAACGCCGCCCATGCGGACGAGATCGCGGCGGGGGCGGTGCAGGTGCTGCAGCCCTCCTCGCCGGAGTTCATCGCCAAGGCGTCCGGCATCAAGTCCCGCTTCGTCATGGACAAGACCGGCCTGATCGATCCGGAGATCATGCGCCCGATCATCCCGGAACGCTCCAACGACGAGCTGTCCATCGTAGCGGAGATCGCGGTCGACGCGGCCAAGCAAGCCATCGCGCGGTGGGGCAAGCCGATTTCGGAGATCGGCGCCGTGCTCTGCGCCGCCTCCAACATGCAGCGGCCATACCCGGCCATGGCCGTCGAGGTGCAGCAGGCGCTGGGCATCCAAGGTTTCGCCTTCGACATGAACGTGGCCTGCTCCTCAGCCACCTTTGGGCTGAAGACGGCGGCGGACTTCGTGGCGAACGATCCCACCAAGGCGTTGCTGATGGTCAATCCGGAGATCTGTTCCGGCCACCTGAATTTCCGCGACCGGGACAGCCACTTCATCTTCGGCGACGTGGCCACCGCCGCCATCGTAGAGCACGCGGGCCGAGCGGCGGAGGGTGACGGTTGGGACATCCTGGGGACCCGGCTGAAGACCCAGTTCTCCAACAACATCCGGAATAACTTCGGCTTTCTGAACCGCGCCGCACCAGAGGGCGTCGGGGCCAGGGACAAGCTGTTCGTACAGGAGGGCCGCAAGGTGTTCCGCGAGGTTGTGCCCCTGGTATCGGACATGATCCTGCAGCACGCCGCCGACATTGGCGTCGATCCGCACCATCTAAAGCGCCTCTGGCTGCACCAGGCCAACATCAACATGAACGACTTCATCGCCCGCAAGGTGCTCGGCCGCGATCCGACGCCCGAGGAGAACGTCATCATCCTGGACGAGTACGCCAATACCTCCTCCGCCGGATCAATCATCGCTTTCCATCTGCATTCGGACGACCTGAAGCGGGGCGAGACCGGGCTGATCTGCTCGTTTGGGGCGGGATATTCGGCGGGGACGGTGTTCGTGCGGAAGCGGTGACAGACCTGCAACGGGTAATAACAAGCGCGCACCGTTGATTTGAAGGGCGGTTTGGAGGACGCTCAACCCTGAAGGACGGCTACAGTCCTGCACAAGGGAGTTGACGATGCTCGTATCCCAAATCTTGAAGACCAAGGGCGACATGGTGTTCACCGCCACGCCTCATGAGACCGTTGGCGCAGCGGCGGCGCTTTTGCATTCGCGGCGGGTGGGCGCCCTGGTGGTGCTGGACGCCAAGGATGGGGTGGCCGGCATTCTGTCCGAGCGGGATGTGGTGCGCGCGGTGGCGGAGGGCGGCGCCCCGGCGCTGGCCAGACCCGTCCGCGACTTCATGAGCAGCAATGTGGTGTTCGCAGAGCCCGGCGAGAGCGTGGACGCCCTGCTCTCCCGCATGACCGACCGCCGCATCCGCCACCTGCCCGTCTGCAGGGGCGAGCGGCTGGTGGGCATCGTCTCCATCGGCGATCTGGTGAAATACAAGATCGCAGAGACCGAGGCTGAAGCGCAAAACCTCAAGGATTACATCGCGGCGGGTTAGGACCCTCCTTCTCCCGCAAGGGGAGACGGACAGCATTCTCTTTCATCCTTCAGCACCACCCCTATAAACCCCGCCCATGACCAAGGCCGCCGCGTGGGGAGAGCTTTTGCGGGGCCGTCTGTTCGCGCGGTTCGCGCTGCTCATGCTCGGCGTGTGGCTCAACGCGGCGGATACGCTGGTGACCGTCACCGTGATGCCGAGCGTGGCGCACCAGATCGGCGGTTACGCCTATTTCGGGTGGGCGACGGCGGTGTTCCTGCTGGGCGCCATCACGGCGGGGGCGAGTTCGGGGGTGCTGGGCGCTCGAATCGGCGTCCGGGCCGCCATGACCGGCGCGGGGCTGGTCTACGCCATAGGTTGCGCGGCCAGCGGGCTCAGTCCGGGCGTCGGGCTGTTCCTCGTGGCGCGGCTGGCGCAGGGGCTGGGCTCAGGCTGGATCGTCGGTCTTGTGTTCGTGGCGGTGGGGTCGGTGTTCCCGCCGGCGCAGTGGACGCGGGCCATGGCGGCGACCACGAGCGTCTGGGGGGCGGCGACGCTTTTGGGCCCTTTGCTCGGCGGCCTGTTCGCGGCGGCAGGGCCGAACGGTTGGCGCGGCGTGTTCTGGTTTTTCGCCGTGCAGGGGGTGGCGTTCAGCTTTGCGGCCTGGCGGCTGTTGCCGTCCACGGCGCCGAAGACCGGGCATGACGCCCTTCCCTGGCGACAGCTGCTGATGCTGGCGCTAGGCGTGATGGCGGTGGCGTCGGCGGGGCTGATCCATGCGCCGGTGATCGCCATCGCCCTGACGGCCGGCGGCCCGGCGCTGCTGATCCTGACGGTTCGCATGGACGCCATGGCGCCCGTGGCCATGCTCCCGCGCGCCACCCGTAACCTGCGGTCGGCCGCCGGAGCGGGCTATCTGACCATCTTTTTGCTGGAAGGGGCGACGGCGGGCTGGTCAGTTTATGGGGCGGCGCTGATCCAGACCCTCTACCGCGTGAACCCGCTGATCGCCGGCTATGGGGTTGGATGCGTGGCGGTGGGCTGGACCATGGCGGCCTTGCTGATTGCCGGGCTACGAGACAGATGGCACGCCTCCTTTATCCGAATCGGCGCTAGCTGCATCCTTCTTGGGCTTGTCGGCCTAGCGTTCAGCACCGGACGGGCGCCGCTCCTGGCGGTCGCGGCGGCGGCGGCCGTGTTGGGCGCAGGGTTCGGCTTCTCCTGGTCCTTCATAGGACGACGCATCTTGGGGAGCTTGCCGGAAAGCGAGCGGGGCCTCGGCGCTGCAGCCATCCCGACGGTGCAGATGATCGGCGCGGCCGTGGGCGCGGCGGGGGCGAGCGCGCTCGGCGACATGCTGGGCCTGGCGCATGGGGTGGAAGTAGGGTCCGCCTTGCACGCCGCGCCTTATCTATTCGCCGTGTTCCTGCCTGTCGCCGCGGTGGGATGGTTGGCCGCAAACCGCCTCGCCAACCTCCCAATCCAGAGCGATTCTCGAGCAAAGCGCTGAAGATTCACGCAGCATCGGCATCAAAAAACCCTTGCGCATCCCCGAAAGCGGGGATAGAAGCCGCCCTCGCTCGGAAACGGGCGCGGGACTGCAGAGCTTGAGACGGAAACGTCGCTTGCTATTTGTCGGTTTCGCGACTATCTTCCGCAGCTCAATCGAATCGCACCGGACTTCATGAGGCAGGCCCTCGGGCGGCCGCGGTGTGATTTTGTCTTTGCTTTCCGGCTTCGGCCCTAGGCGAAAACAACCTGAAACGGACGATTGACACGATAAGTCGAGGCGACTAGATACCCGCCTCCGCCGACCGCCGGGCGTTAAACGGTGGGGCTGCTGAAGCAGTTCTGGTCTTTGACATTGTTGATTTGGAAAGAGAAACGCAGGCGGCGGTGTTCTGGCGATGGTCTTATAAACCATCTCGACACTGACAATTGCGGTCTCTTGAAGACACCATAATAACGGTCGTTCAGGCTTCGGTCTGGACGGTTGGAATTGTGGGAACTCGTCAAGATACTACAATAAACAAATGCCAGACCGGCTCGGACTTCGGTTCGGACGGACTGTCTTTGGTCAATGGTCAACTCAACTTGAGAGTTTGATCCTGGCTCAGAGCGAACGCTGGCGGCAGGCTTAACACATGCAAGTCGAACGGATCCTTCGGGATTAGTGGCGGACGGGTGAGTAACACGTGGGAACGTGCCTTTTGGTTCGGAATAGCTCAGGGAAACTTGGATTAATACCGGATGTGCCCTTCGGGGGAAAGATTTATCGCCATTAGAGCGGCCCGCGTCTGATTAGCTAGTTGGTGAGGTAAAGGCTCACCAAGGCTACGATCAGTAGCTGGTCTGAGAGGATGACCAGCCACATTGGGACTGAGACACGGCCCAAACTCCTACGGGAGGCAGCAGTGGGGAATCTTGCGCAATGGGCGAAAGCCTGACGCAGCCATGCCGCGTGAATGATGAAGGTCTTAGGATTGTAAAATTCTTTCACCGGGGACGATAATGACGGTACCCGGAGAAGAAGCCCCGGCTAACTTCGTGCCAGCAGCCGCGGTAATACGAAGGGGGCTAGCGTTGCTCGGAATTACTGGGCGTAAAGGGCGCGTAGGCGGACAGTTCAGTCGGGGGTGAAAGCCCGGGGCTCAACCTCGGAATTGCCTTCGATACTGGCTGTCTTGAGTATGAGAGAGGTGTGTGGAACTCCGAGTGTAGAGGTGAAATTCGTAGATATTCGGAAGAACACCAGTGGCGAAGGCGACACACTGGCTCATTACTGACGCTGAGGCTCGAAAGCGTGGGGAGCAAACAGGATTAGATACCCTGGTAGTCCACGCCGTAAACGATGAATGCTAGCCGTTAGGCTGCTTGCAGCTTAGTGGCGCAGTTAACGCTTTAAGCATCCCGCCTGGGGAGTACGGTCGCAAGATTAAAACTCAAAGGAATTGACGGGGGCCCGCACAAGCGGTGGAGCATGTGGTTTAATTCGAAGCAACGCGCAGAACCTTACCAGGATTTGACATGGAGTCGTCGCATTCAGAGATGGACGTTCCCGCAAGGGCGGCTCGCACAGGTGCTGCATGGCTGTCGTCAGCTCGTGTCGTGAGATGTTGGGTTAAGTCCCGCAACGAGCGCAACCCTCGCCATTAGTTGCCATCATTAAGTTGGGCACTCTAATGGGACTGCCGGAGCTAATCCGGAGGAAGGCGGGGATGACGTCAAGTCCTCATGGCCCTTACAGGGTGGGCTAC
>CAXTHJ010000122.1:0-5301 GCA_964243985.1 uncultured Caulobacteraceae bacterium
GCCCTGGTCGGCCTGCACCTCAATGCGCGTGGCGCCGGCGTCGAGGGCGTTCTCCACCAGCTCTTTCACGGCGCTGGCGGGGCGCTCCACCACTTCGCCGGCGGCGATGCGGTTGACGGTTTCGGGGGGCAGGCGGCGGATGGGCATGAAGATGGTCGGGGGCGACTCGGAGGGCCGAGCATAGTCCAAAACGCAAAGGAGCGCGCCCCGATGTGCCCGGGGCGCGCTCCGATGTGGCGAACCGTCAGCCGGGTTTAGTAGCCCCAGCGGGCGTCCCAGTGCAGGCGCTGGCTCAGGGTGTCGAGCCGGTTTTGCAGGTAGTCGTGGTCCGGCGGGTTCAGCTGGCCGCCGTCACGGGCGCGCAGGTCCACGGCCTGGTGGCGGATGCCGTCCAAATCCCGGTTGAACTCGGAGGCTTCCCGGGGGCCGATCCGGCCCGCGGAGACCGCCCGGTCGATGCGCGACTGCAGAAAGTCGATCCGCTGATGGACGCCGGTGGGCGCGCCGGCCCAGAAGCCGGCCGGGCCGGGGCCGTAGGCCGGCGGAGGCGGGCCTTCGGGACGGTAATAGCCCGGTCCGCAAGGATCGTTGTGCTGGTCGGCGAGGGCGCCGCCCGCAACGCCGCCGGCGACTGCGCCGAGGGCGGTGTCGGTTCCGCGGCTGTGGCGGCCGCCGAGGGCGTTGCCGATCAAGGCGCCGCCGACCGCGCCAAGCACGACGCCGGTTCCGGTGGTCTGTTGGTTGGATCGCACGCATCCGGGCTGCGCAAAGGCCAAGCTCGGCGTGACCACGACGGCCAAAAGGCCGGCGAGAATAAGTTTGTGTCGCATGAAGATTTCCTCTGATTTAGCGTCGCCGTGGGCGCCCCGCATCGTGGTATAACGACCCGGAAGGCGCAGCGTTGCAATAGCGCGTTCCACCTGAACCCAGGATGAAGTATTTCTGTCAGAGACGTTCACACGTCTTAACCTGCTAAGTCGAGCGCGCCGGGCGGGGGATCAGGGCGCTGACCTTGGATTGGTATTGTCGATAGGCGTCGCCCTTGGACTTCACCATCGCCTTCTCCAGCGGCGGGACCCCGGTGCCGAAGCGGACGATCCAGAACATCATCAAGGGCGCGGCGAGGCTGGTCAGCGACCAGGGCCGGGCGAGGTCGATCCCCATCACCGGATAGGCGATCCAGACCAGGGCCTCGAAGAAATAGTTGGGGTGGCGGGACCAGGACCAGAGGCCCGTGTCGCAGACCTTGCCGGCGTTGGCCTTATCCGCCTTGAAGGCCTTCATCTGCCGGTCGGCCAGGGTTTCACCGAGGACGGCGACGGCGAAGATCAGAAGACCCAATCCGTCCGCGATGCGAAAGCCGGCCGCTGGCGCTCGGGCGGCGAAAAGGACGGCGACCGCGATGATGGCGGTGATCGGGCCCTGCGCCGCCAAAAGGCCGAACATATTGCGTTGGAAGCCGCCGCCCCACTCCTCCCGCAGATCGGTGTAGCGCATGTCCTCCGCGCCGCGGGCCACGCGAAGGGCGATGTAGCTGCCCAGTCGGAGGGCCCACAGCGCCATCATCCCGGCGACCATCGCTCGCCGCCAGCCGAAGCCCGCGTTTCCGAGGGGGATCAAAACGACGACGGCGCAGGTCACGCCCGTCCCAAAAGTCCAGAACACATCGGTCCAACCGCCGTTGTTCGCCGCCCGCTGCACCGCCCAGCCGACGATCATCACCAACGTCATGATGACGAGCACCCCCAGGATCAGCGTCAACATCTCGGTCTCTCCGGTTCGCCGCATCTGAACGGCGGGTGATCTGCGTAGTTCAAACAGAGGAACCCGCGCCTCGCCTTTAAGTTACGCCAAGACACCCGGAGAAGATCATGAGACGCGCCGCTTTTTACAGCCTGCTGTCGGTTTTGGCCCTGACCTCCGCCGCCTGCGCGGGGATGGACGACGAAAAGCCACTGGCGCCGCAGCCCGCCAAGCCGATCGACGCGGCGCAGTTCTACGCCGGGCGCTGGTATGAGATCGCGCGCACGCCGATGCACCTCACCGACGGCTGCGTCTCTGGCACCACGGACTACTATAAGGACGCGGACGGCGTGCTGATCGACCGCGACGCCTGCCGCAAGGATACACCCGAGGGCAAGGAGAAGCTGTTCGCCGGCCCGGTGACCATCCTGAACCCCGGCGAGAACACCAAGGTACGGGTGAGCTACAAGCTGTTCGGCGGCGTCCATGTGGGGAAGACCTACTGGATGCTGGATCACGGCGACGACTACCGCTGGTTCATCGTCTCCGATCCGGCCTTCAAGAACGTGTCGCTGTTCACCCGCTCGCCCCGCCCGTCCGAAGGCGAAGTGAAGATGCTCGCGGCCCGAGCGCAGGCGCTCGGCTACGACGTCGGCAAGCTCGAATACCCGACGCAGTTCCCGGCAGGCGAAGGTCAGCCGCCGGCGAGCTTCTAAAGCTTAGGGGATCAGGCCGCGACTTTACGCGGCACGAGACGCTCGCTCTTTAAAGCCTCTTCCGCGCCCGAGTATCCGGCTTCGGTGTATTCGGCGTCTTCGTTCACCTGCCAGACGTTGAACTTGCGCCCGCCGGCCAGGATGTTCTCCACCGTCAGCATGGCGGTCATCATGGCGTGGTCCTGGTTGTTGTACTTGTGCATGCCGTTGCGGCCGACCAGGTGCAGGGTGGGGTAGGTCCCCTCAAGATCGTCGCGCACGGCGTCCACATGGCTCTGATAGGCGTCATCGTAGATCGGATAGGCCTTGTGCTGGCGCACCACCGCGCCGTCGACGATCTCATGCGGCTTCAGGAGGCCGATCTGGGCGATCTCCTTTGTGGCGAGCGCGATCAGGTCCGCGTCAGGCGAAGTCCAGACCCCGTCGCCCTCGAAGCAGAAGTATTCGAGGCCGAGACAGGCATAGCCCTCCGGCGCCATTTCCGGCGACCAGGAGAGGAAGTTCTGGATGCGGCCGACTTTCACGCTGGGGTCGTGGATGTAGATCCAGTTGTCCGGGAAGGTGGAGCCCGCCTTGGCGATCAGGGCTACGGTGATGAAGTCCCGATAGCGCAGGGCGAGCCCGTCGCTGGCGGACTGCGGTCGCGGCGCGATGGCGCTGACCAGTTCGGTGATCGGGGCGGAGGAGATCACGTCCTTGGCTTGGTAAGTATGCGTCTGCCCGGCGGCGGAGACGGTGACCACGGTCCAGAGGCTGGACGCCTTGTCGAAGCGCATGGAGCGGAGTTCGCGGTCCATGATCACCTCGCCGCCCTGCGCCTTGGTCTTGGCGGCGGCGGCTTCCCACATCATGCCCGGGCCCTTGCGGGGATAGCGGAAGCTTTCGATCAGGGACTTCACCCCGCCTTGTTCGCCGAGCTTGGCGGAAGGTTTGGCCTTCACGCCCAAGGACCGCTTTACCCCGTCCCACACGGCGGCGGAGAGGCTTAAACCCTTGATCCGCTGCGCCGCCCAGTCTGACGAGATCTCGTCGCAGCTCATGCCCCACACCTTCTCGGTGTAGGTCTTGAAGAAGATGGAGAACAGTTTCTCACCGAACTGATTTCGCACCCACTGGTGGAAGGTTTTGGCCGGATTGATCGGCGTAACCTTGGCCCAGGCGTAGGAGATCATGCAGATGGCGGAGGTGAAGACGCCAAGGTTCATCAACGCTTCAAACGCCTTCAGGGGATAGGCGTAATATTTCTTGCCATAGAAGATGCGCGACAAGCGCGGGCGGTCGATGAAATCGTCCGGCAGGATCTCGTTCCAAAGGTCCACCACCTCGCGGCTCTTGGAGAAGAAGCGGTGGCCGCCGATGTCGAAGCGAAAATCCTTATAGCGCACGGTGCGGCTGATGCCGCCCACGTACTGCGGATCGCGCTCGATCACGGTGACGCGCTTGCCGGCCTTGCTTAAAAGGTAAGATGACGTCAGTCCGGCGGGGCCGGCGCCGATGATCAGGACGTCGACTTCGGTGGAGGCGGTATCGTAGGGCATGGGGCTCACTGAGGCGGCGTCTCCGCCTTTTGCTTATGCGGGGCGAAGGTAAAAAAGCGTTGACCGGCGTAGGAGATGACGGTGGCGGCCGCGGCGCCGATCACCACGTCCACCGGGGCCGGGATCAGCTTGGCCAGCTCCACCAAGCCGTGGAAGACCAGGAAGGCCACCGTTTGCGAGACAATGGTGACGACGGCGTAGCGAAACATCTCCTCGTGCAGCTTGCGGCCCGTCTTGGCGAAGGTCAGCTTACGGTTCAGCGTCCAGGTGATGGACGTGGCCACGATCAGGCCGATCAGCCACGCCCAGGAGTGCTGGACGATCTGCGCTTTGGCGAACTCGAACAGTTTGCCGTCGCCGAGCGGGCCGTGCAGCCAATTCACCACGGGATCGGTGTTGATCTTGTAGAGCAGCGTGAAGACGCTCGTGTGGGTGACCAGTCCCACCAGACCGACACCCAGGAATTTGTGCAGCCCCCTTGGGATCGGCAGGCCCAAACGCTCGGCGCGTTCGACCACCGCACTGAAGTATGACATCAACGCCGCCTACTAAGGGGGGCGCGGCCGCACCCTTCCCGTTAATTTTCCGCTTCCGTAAACCTCAAAATGGGGACGGCATCCAGCAGTATAAGCACGAGTCGCTCGCGAAATCGTGAACGCGCTACTGGACTGCGACGAAAGGGCCTAAAGAGACTCATGCAGATGCCTGACCCGCCGGACCTCGCTCGCCCACGGTGGCGGCTGGCGCTGACCGCCCTTGTGGTGACGGTGATCGTCGGGCTGGTGACCGGATTTCGAGACGTGCGCTGGCTCAGTATCGAGCTTGGCGATACGGACGACGCCATGCGCCTTGTCCTGGTGCGGGGGCTGCTGCACGGCCAGGGCTGGTGGGACCAGCATCTGATGCGGCTGCAGCCGCCGGTGGGCGTCTACATGCACTGGTCGCGGCTTCTGGACGGCGGCATCGCGGCCTTGGAGCGGGTGTTCGCCCTCTTTGTCGACTGGCCGCGGGCGGAGTGGCTGACCCGTCTAATCTGGCCGATCCTGTGGATTTTTCCCGCCGTGATCGCCGCGCTGACTTTGGCCGACCGGCTGAGCGAGCAGGGAGTGGGCGAGAACGGCGTCCGCCAGCGGAACCTCGGGGCGGTGCTGATCTGCGCCTTCCTCCTCGCCAGCAACATGGTGCTCTACATCCAATTCCACCCCGGGCGGGTGGACCATCACGATGTGCAGATGACCCTGTGCTTCCTGGCCCTGGCGGGCGGGGTGCAGCGCGGGCCGGGGATCAAGGGCGCCGTGCTGGCG
>CAXTHJ010000123.1:0-5266 GCA_964243985.1 uncultured Caulobacteraceae bacterium
CCCCGACGCCGGCAAGACCACCCTGACCGAGCATCTGCTGCTGGCCGGCGACGCCATCCGCCAGGCGGGGGCGGTGCGGGCGCGGGGGGAGGCGCGGCGCACGCGCTCGGACTGGATGAAGATCGAGAAGGAGCGGGGCATCTCCGTCTCCGCCTCGGTGATGACCTTCGAGCACGACGGGCTCCTGTTCAATCTCCTCGACACCCCCGGCCACGAGGACTTTTCGGAAGACACCTACCGCACCCTCACCGCCGCCGACGCCGCCGTCATGGTGCTGGACGCCGCCAAGGGCATCGAGCCGCAGACGCTGAAGCTGTTCGAGGTCTGCCGCCTCAGAGACATCCCCATCATCACCTTCATCAACAAGATGGATCGGGAGGCTCTGGACCCGTTCGAGCTCCTGGACGAGATCGGCTCCAAGCTGGCCCTCGATCCCGCGCCGCTCTACTGGCCCGCCGGGTCGGGCAATCGTTTCCGGGGCGTGATCGATCTGCGGGAGCAATGCTTTCAGCCCTACACCCGCTCGGGCGATCCCGAGGCGCCGGTCAAGCTCGGCTCCAACGCCATGGCCCGCGTGCTGCAGCCGGACGAGCAGGAGGAGGTGGAGGAGGGCGCGGAGCTGGTGCTGGGCCCCTCCAACCCATTCCATCCGCAGTCCTTCCTGGAAGGACACATGACGCCGGTGCTGTTCGGCTCGGCGCTCCGCCACTTCGGGGTGAACGAGCTTCTGGGCGTGCTCGGCGCCTACGCCCCGCCGCCGAAGACCGTGGCCGTGACCCGCGCGGGCGTCGAAACCCGCGTGGCGCCGGGCGATCCTGAGGTCTCCGGTTTCGTCTTCAAGGTGCAGGCCAACATGGACCCCAATCATCGGGACCGCATCGCCTTCGTCTCCCTCTGCTCGGGCAAGTTCACGCGCGGGATGAAGCTGAAGGTGCAGAACACCGGCCGCCAGCTTTCGGTGCACAACCCCATGCTGTTCCTCGCCTCCGACCGCGAACTGGCCGACGAAGCCTTCGCCGGCGACGTGATCGGGATTCCCAACCACGGTGTGCTGCGGGTGGGCGACAGCCTGTCCGAAACCGGAACCGTCCGTTTCGCGGGCCTGCCCAACTTTGCCCCGGAGATCCTCCGCCGCGTGCGGGTGAAGGACCCCCTCAAGGCCAAGCACCTGAAGCGCGCCCTGGACGGTCTGGCGGAAGAGGGCGTCACCCAGCTTTTCCGCCCCATGATCGGCGCGGACTTCATCGTCGGCGCCGTGGGCCAGTTGCAGTTCGAAGTGATGGCCGACCGGCTGGCGTCCGAATTCCAGCTGGAGGTGATTTTCGAAGCCAGCCCCTACGCCGAAGCCCGCTGGATCTCAGGCCAAAAGGCCGACCTGGAAGACTTCATGGGCAAGCACCGCCCGCAGATGGCCGAGGATATCGACGCCGGCCCTGTCTTCCTCGGCAAGACCGCGTGGGAGATCAACTACGTGACGGAGCGCTATCCAAAGGTATCGTTCCTGAAGACCAAGGAGCGGGGATAGGCGCCGCACGGATCGCCTTGTGGCCAAGCCGACAGAGGAACTCCATCCTCGCCGCCGCATTAGGCCGTTGATCGAACAGCCATGAAGGGCCTGTCGAGTTTGTGAGGCGATTGTCATGAATCTCACCCAGCTTAATCCGACGCTGCCCATGACTGTGGAGGGCAAGGGGTCCGGTTTCGCGCTGGCGGTGATCGATTATGGACCTGAACATCACCTGATCTGGGTCGTCGCCATGGATGACACCGGCGAAATCTGGTCGGTCGCCAACCCCCAGGTGCGGATGCAGAGCAACTGGACCATGGGGCGCAGAAAGCCGCCGACCAATGTGGAGCCGATCCGCTCCTTCGCGCCCGCCAAGGTCTGACGCCGAACCCGCTCCCGCAAGACGGGAAGCGCCTTGCCCTTGGTTGGTGGACGGACGATGCTCCGGCCAAATCGGGGCTCGATCCATGTCTTCTCTTGGCTGGCTTTGCGCGGCGGCGCTGGCGCTCTCCACGCAATCGGCCTTCGCCGCCGACCCGCCGGGCCGTTCGGCTGTCTTGACCAAGCCTGTGAACTGGGCGGCGCGGGCCAGCGACGCGCAACTCGTGTCGGCCTATCCCAAGGGGGCGCAGGGGATCGGCTTCGCCAATCTCGGCTGCATCCTGGGGGCCGGCGGCCTCCTGACCCAATGCCAGGTGGTGGGCGAAGCGCCGCAGGGGTTCGGCTTTGGCGCGGCGGCGCTGGCCCTGGCGCCGAGCTTCAAGGCCCATTACGCAAGCGGCGAAGAGGGGGCCAGCGTGCTTTTGCCCCTGGAATTCGATCCGCCGGGCCCAAGGCCCGCAATCGACCCGATCAACTGTCTTGCGCCCCTGTGCGCCCTAGAGTTCGCCCCGAGCGCCGCGCTGCCGGCGGTTTCGACCCCTGCAAAATCGTCCTCGACCCCGCCGCCCAAGTCCTGAACCGGCAGCGGCGCCGGCTTTGCCCCGTTCCGCTTACAGCCCGCCCGGATGTGCCGGGGCGGGACGGGTTCGGGAGCGCGCCTTGTTGCATTTCGGTCGGGATTTAGGACGGCGGCCCTCCCTCAACGACGCCCTGGGCGAGCGCATCCTGGCCGACCCTTCCATCATGCAGCTCCTGCCCCTGGCGGCGCTTCGGGCCGAGGCGGCCTCGTCCGGTCTCATCGCCCACACCGCCAAGGGCGACGCGGCGCCCGCCTACCTCACCCACGCCATCGTCTTGAAGGAGATCGCCCGCCGCACCGGCGAGGTGGAGACCCTCGGCCGCGCCGCCTCCGCCATGCTCCGCACCCGCGATCTGGCGCAGGGGGACCGGCGGCTGAAGGCTCATGCGCTCCTGGCCCACGCCGCCATCCTGTCCCTCACCGCGGCCCTGTTCTCAGACCAGGCTGCCGCCGCTTCCGCCGGGGAGCGCCTGGACCAGGTCTCGCGCCTGCCCCTCGACCCGGTCGGCCGGGCCCGGCTGGAGGCCCTGCGCGCCGGTTTGATGTCGCGGGAGGCCTTGGGCGCCCGAAGCCCCAATGTTTGCGAGGACGCTTCGTGCGCCCTGGACGCCGCCGCCAAAACCCTCGCCGCCCTGGCCAAGACCGGCAGGATCGACGACAGCGAGGCGCATGAGGTTCGCTGCGACCGGGCCGAACTCTTGATCGGTGCGGGCCTGCGGGACAAGGATCGCCGCAAACTCGATCTGGCTTTGGCCGACCTCGACGCCTTGATCCAAGTCCTGGACGCCGCTTATCGCCCCCTGACCTGGGCGCGGGCGGAAACTCTGCGCGGGCAGGCTCTGGCGGCCCTTGGCGACCTGATCGGGGAAGCCGCCTCCATCGCCGAAGGGGCGGCCGCCCTGAAAACGGTGGTGGAGGAAATCCCCCTCGGCCACAGGCCGCTGGACGCCGCCCGCGCCGGCCACGCCCTCGGCCTCGTGCTGCAATCCCTCGGCGAGGCTTGCGACGAGGACGCTCTGTTCGACCGCGCCGTGGCCGCGTTCGCCCCGGCGCTGGAGGCTCTGGACGCTCAGCCCCTCCTGCCGCTCCGCGCCATCGTCGCTCACGACGGGGCGGTCTGCCTCGCCCGGCGGGCCGAGCGGCGGGGTGATCTGGTGTCGCTGGAACGGGCCGAAGCGGCCTTCCGTGACGCCCTGAAATCCCGCAGCGCCGCCGCCGACCCCCTCAGCTGGGCCGTGACCCAAGTGGCGCTGGCCCGCATCTACGAAGCGGAAGCGGAACTGCGCGGCGACACCGGCGAGCGAGCCGACGCCGCGTTCGCCCTGGCCTCGGCGCTGGAGGTGTTCGCCGAGCGAGGCTTGCGCTCGCTCTCGGACGTGGCGCTGACGGCGTTGGAGCGGGTGAAGGCGGCCGCCTAAGCCGCCGCCACATCCCCGGTCGTGCGCCGCATCTTCCAGAACCGCATGGTCCGGAGCGCCGCGTCCTTGGGCAGGTCCATGTAGAGCCGGCCGTACTCTTCCGCCCGCGCCATGCCCTGGCCGGGATCGAGGATCAGGACGGCGAAGGTGAGGAAGAGGGCGCGGTCGAAATCCGCCGCCTTGCAGACGATGGCCAGGGCGTCCAGGTCCTTGCGCTCCACGATACGGCGGGCGGTGTGGAAATCGATCTCGGTCAGCTCGCACAGCGCCACCAGGAACCGGGTCCGCTCTCCGTGGCGCAGGAAGGCGACCAGCGAGGTCGGGGTGATGGCGCCCTTGCGGTTCAAAGCCCGCACATGCGCTTCGGCCTCGGCGAAATCGGCTGGCAGGGCGCCGTCGCGGGCGGCCATGCGTTTGCGGCCGGCCTCCAAGGCGGCGTCGAGGGCCTCGGGATCGATGGCGGCGTTCCTGGCGGTGATGGCTTCGCGCAGGCGCGCCTCCACCACGAAATACATCTCGTTCAAAAGGTCCACCGGCAGGTCGTGGCGGTTCACCACAGCGGCGTGCAGGGCGGGATTGTCCGCCGCCCGGTCCACCGCCTGCTCACTGGCGGCGCGGGAGAGGCTGGCGCGGTCGTTGCTGAGGAGGGCGTGCAGGGTCTGGTCGTCCCCGCGGTCGACGATCATGTCCGAAACCGCATGGGTCAGGTCCGGCCGGCTGGAGACGACGCGCAGGTGCGCCTGGCCCTGGGTGGAGACCACGTCCAGGAGGTCGGCTTCCCCGAGCGCCGAGGAGCGGGCCAGAAGGGGCGCGGCGACCGCGATGTCGGACGACGCCAGGGTGCGGATCAGCCGCGTGGGCGCTTGATTGGCGGCGGCCATGCGGCCGGCAAGCTCGACCCGAACCTCGGTCTCCATTTCGCAGGAGAGGGTCAGAAGCACTTCGTCGAACAGGGCCATCTCGCGGGGGCCGTGGGCGTCGGCGCCCATGAAGAAGAGGTCGGTGACTTCGCGCAGAAGCTCCCGCCGCCGGGCGCTGGAAGGCTCGGACGCCAGGTCGATCAGTTCCTGAAGCTTGGGCTGAGGGATCATTGCGCGCCCTGGTCGTCAGGCACGTTCACCGTCTTGGTCTGGCCGTTGACGGTGGTGGTGCGCTTGGAAAGGGGTTCGTTCACTTGCGAAGACAGGTCCGCCGTTGGGCCGAAGAACTGAGGCGGCAGGGGGATGGGATCGGGCTGGATGCCGTACTCCCGATGCAGGGAGTAAAAATGCGGACCACCTTGGGCGTTGGGCGCCGCCGCCTGCTGATAAGGTTGCGGCGGGGGAGCCGCTTGCGGCGGGCCCTGCGGCGCGTCGTAGATGGATGAGGGCAGGGGCGAGG
>CAXTHJ010000124.1:0-5031 GCA_964243985.1 uncultured Caulobacteraceae bacterium
GACCAGGCCAAGACGGTGATCGCTAGCGAATGCGATTTCGGCGCCGATCACATCTACGCCATCGAACTGCCCAGGGGCGCGGCCGGATCGAGCTTTGGCCGCAGCCTAAACCGGGTCACCGCGCCTATCGCCGCGACGGTCTCGGAGGCGCCGGTGCGGGACGGGGGCGCGGACCTGGAAAGCCTGGTGGGCGTGCCGCTGGCGGCCCTTGCCCAGGATGGCACCCGCTACTTCGACATCCACCACACCGCCGACGACACCCTGGACAAGATCGACCGCGAGCAGATGAACCAGAACGTGGCCGCCTGGGTCGCCTTCACCTATCTGGCGGCCGACAGCGACGTGGATTTTCGAGCGTTGAGCGCCAAGCCTTAAAATACGTGCCCGAGATTAAATTACCCGCTCATCCCGCGAAGGAAGGGACCCAGCCAAGTCATTCGCACGGCCGGTCTAATCATTGCAGCACAATCCATCTGGGTCCCCACCTTCGCGGGGCTGAGCGGAAATGGAGTGCGGTCACCCCTTCAGCTTGCGGGTGATGGCCTCGATATCCGCCGTCATCGACACATCCTCGGCCTTCAGCGCCTCGATCCGGCGCACGGCGTGCAACACCGTGGTGTGGTCCCGCCCGCCGAAGCGGCGGCCGATATCGGGATAGGAGCGGGTGGTCAGCGTCTTGGCCAGATACATGGCCAACTGGCGCGGGCGGGCGATGGCGCGGGTGCGCCGTTCGCACAGAAGGTCCGCCTGCTTCAGGGCGAAATGATCCGCCGTGGCCTTCTGGATCTCGTCCACCGTCACCCGTCGGTCGCCGCCCTTGTGCAGGTGGGGGCGAAGGAAGTTCTCCGCCTCGTCCAGGGTCAGGGTGGAGAGCCGGTCGCCGGCGCGGAACGCGAGGGTGTTGAGACCGCCCTCCAGCTCGCGCACCGAATCTGGGAAGCGGTCGGCCAGCATCTCCAGCACCTCAGACCGCGCCTGCCCGCCGTAGCCAAGCTGCCGCGACAAGCCGCCGAGTTTCTTGGAGAGGATGCCGAGGCGCATATCCCGGTCCGCCGGCTCCACGCCGCAGACCAGCCCGGCGCCGAGGTGCGAGCGCAGACGCGCCTCCACCTCCAACAGGGCTGATGGCGGGCGGTCGGCGGAAAACACCACCCGTTTGCCTTCGCCGATCAGAGCCGCGAGGGTGTGGAACAGCTCCTCCTGAGAAGATTTCTTGCCGCCGATGAAGTGAACATCGTCGATCAAGAGCATATCGGCGGCGCGCAGGTCGCCCTTGAACGCTGGTCCGGTCTTGTCCATCACCGCGCGGACGAAGGTGGAGGTGAACTGCTCGGCGGTCAGGTAGACGATCTTGGCGTCGGGGCGCAGGCGTTGCGCCTCCCAACCGATGGCGTTCAGAAGGTGGGTCTTGCCAAAGCCGTAAGGGCCGTGGATCAGCACCGGATTGAACCCGCCGTTGGTCCAGGCCGCCACCTGGCGCGCCACGGAGACCGCGAACTCGTTGGAAGGCCCGGAGACGAAGGTCTCAAAGGTCATCCGACCCTGCAGGCCGCTTGGCCTGGACGCGGGGGCGTCCACCGGCTGCATCGGGGCCTCGGCGGGCGCCGCCACGGGCCTCGCCTCGACGTCGCCTGCGCCCTCGAACTCGGTGCGGGACTTCAGGGCGAGGCGGCGGTGCTCGGGATCGAGCTCCGTCCAGAGCTCGTCGATCCGGCGCCAGGCGTTGCGCTTGATCCAATCCCGCGCCAGGCCGGTGGGGGTCACCACCACCATCTCGCCAGCCGGGCCGGAGCGCAGGTGGGCGGGGGCGATCCAGGAGCCGAAGGTATCTTCGCCGAGTTCACATCGAAGCATGGCGCAGGCTTTCGACCACGCCGCTCCCGACCCAACGCCCGCGCCAAATCCGCCGCCTACACCGCTATCCAACACTGCGCCCGCCTCCCTCATTCTCGTCGTCGCACTCACGATCATCGCTTCGCGCCCGCCCCTGGAATTTGGCCGCACTCTCCCGACGCGCGAACAAGCCTCGTTCGCACTCCTGGAAAAACTACAGAACAGCCGCCCCCGAAGCGGGCCGAAGCCCGCCGTTTTTCCGTCCGTAAGCAGAGGGAAATCCGTCGAAGAAGGTCAGAGTAGCCCCGCACTCGGACGGGTCAACGGTGATTCTTTAACCTGTCGAGTGAAAAATTTATTGACTCCCAAGAGCCCCTTTCAGGGCTTGGATTTTCGCTCATCGGGAGCCGCTGCGACAATTCGTATAAGGAGAAATCCCATGCCCCAGACGCGCAAAAGCCGCAGGCGCATTACACGCCTACGGCTTTGAAATCGTTGATTCTAGCCGGATTGAGCGGTTTACGCCGCAGCGAGCTTCTTCAGCCGCGCATGCAGGCGGGAAACCTTGCGGGCGCCGGTGTTCTTATGCACCACGCCCTTGGAGACGGCGCGCATCAGCTCAGACTGCGCCGCAACGAAGGCGCTCTTGGCCACGCCCGCATCGCCGGCGGCCAGGGCCTCTTCGAACTTGCGCAGGAAGGTGCGCATGCGCGAACGACGGGCGGTGTTCACTTCGGTGCGGCGCTCGATTTTTCGGATCGCTTTTTTGGCGCCGGGGTTGTTGGCCATGTGGTGTCAGTCCGCAACGTAAAGCGCCGGACGATCGCCCGGCGCGGAAAAAATCAGAGCGGCGGGGTATACTGAAGGACGACGCCCGCGTCAACGCAAAGGCGGCTCAGTCGTCGAACAGGGGCTGCAGGCGATCCCGCGCCGCTCCTTCGATGGCCACGGCCTTGACCACCGCCCAAACGGGGAGGTCGGGGCGAAGACCCAGCGCCTGCACCGCATCCGGCGTTAGGGCGGCCAGGATCGGCCGCCCGCCGACCCCCACCCGCGCCAGGACCGATCCGTCGGCGCGCGGCGCAAGGCTGAGGAGCTTTCCCTCCAGCACGTTGCGGGCGGAGAGGCCCAAGGGCGGCTGGATCGCCAGGATGACGTCCCGCGCCAGGATCACCAGCCGCACCGCCGCGCCAACCGGCTTGGCGGACAGGGAACAGGCCCAGTCGAAGTCTCCGGCGCGAACGAGGGTAAGTCCCCGCTCCGGCGCGTGGTTGGCGATCACGCCCTCCACCGCCGCCGCCGCGTCCGCCCGCCCGGCCAGCTGAGGCAGATCGGGGCGGCCCAGCACTTCCGATAACGGCCCTTGCGCCGTCACATGCCCAGCCTCGACCACCACCAGCCGGTCGGCCAGCCGCACCGTTTCCGCCAGCGAGTGGGTGACGTAGAGGGTCGGGATGGCGAAAGCCTCCCGCACCCGTTCGATAAAAGCCAGGATGTCGCCTTTGCGCGCCGCGTCCAACGCCGAGAGCGGTTCGTCCATCAGGAGCAGGCGCGGCTGGCTGAGAAGCGCGCGGCCGAGGGCGACCCGCTGCGCCTCGCCGCTGGACAGGTCGCGGGGTCGCCGGACGAGCAGCCGCTCCAGGCCGAGGACCTCCGCGACCTCGGCGAACGCGATCCCGCGTGAGGCGACCGGCGCGCGCTTCAGACCATAGCGGAGATTGGCCGCCACATTCAGGTGGGGAAACAGGCGGGCGTCCTGGAACACCCAACCGATGCGACGCGCTTCCGGCTTCAGGTCGATACGGGCGCACTTATCGAACAGCGCCTCGCCCCCGACGGCGACGCGGCCGCTGTCCGGGCGAACAGCCCCGGCTATGGCGGCGAGGGTCAGGCTCTTGCCGGCGCCGGAAGGGCCGAACAGGACGGTGATCCCCGGCGCGCCCTCGAACGTCATGTCCAGATCGAAGGCGCCGAGCCGCTTTTTGATGCTGACCGAAAGCGGCGCGGTCATCGGCCGTTCCAGCGGCGGGCGCCCCGCGCCAGGGCCTCGGCGAGCAGAACCCCGATCATGGCGATGACGAAGGAGACCGCCGCCAGCTTCAGCGCCGCGCCCTCGCCCCCCGGCGCCTGCAGGTCGGCGTAGATGGCCAGGGGAAGGGTCTGGGTCTGGCCGGGGATGTTCGCGGCGAAGGTGATCACCGCGCCAAACTCCCCTAAGCATGCGGCGAAGCCCACCACGGCGGCGGAGATCACGCCAGGCCAGGCCAGAGGCAGGGTGATGGAGACCAGCCGGTCCCAAAACCCGGCGCCGAGGCTTCTGGCCGCTATCTCCAGCTTCGGATCGGCGGCGTCGAGCGCCAGCCGCACGCTCCGCACCATCAAGGGAAAGGCGCCGACCCCCGCCGCCAGGGACGCGCCAGTGGAGGTGAACACCAGCCGGATGTTGAACCAGCGCAGGAGCCAGCCGCCCAGCGGCCCTTGCACTCCGAACAGCAAGAGCAGGAGGAACCCCACCACCACCGGCGACAGCACCAGCGGCGCCTGAATTAACGCGTCCAGCGCCGTCCGCCCCAGGAACCGGCCGCGGGACAGCGCCAGCGCCGCGCCCACCGCGATGGGCAGCGCCACGGCCACCGCCCGTCCCGCCACGATCAGGCTGGTGCGAACGGCTAGCCACTCGTCAGGCGAAAGGGCGAGGTCCAAGGTTGTTACGGCAGGCGCAGAACGTCGATCTCGACCACGTTGCGGGCCGAGCGGGCAGGCTTCAGGTCGCCGCCGACGGCGAGGCGGAACGGACCGTCCTTGCCGAGCGGCTTGCCGTCCTGTCGATCGGCCAGGATCACCGGTCCGATGGCGGCTTCAGGCCGCACCGCCGGATCGACATCGCCGAGGGCCAGCGCCACGCGATACCCGTCCGACCCCTTGACCAGCACCACGTCCGCCAGCGCCGGGCCATGCAGCCCCTTGCCCAGAGGAGCGTCCACCTTGGCCAAAACCGCGTTCAGCCGCGCACCGGTGAGGGTGAAGCTGTGACCGTCGTGGGACAGGGTGACGCTCCCCTGAGGCAGGACGTCCAGATCAGCGGCGGTGAGGGTGACGGACTGACCCGCCTCGCCCTTAATCACCACGGTGGCGGGGGAAGGGATTTGGGCGAAGACGGGGGCGGCGAGGGCCGCTAGGATTAGAGCCGTCCAAATC
>CAXTHJ010000125.1:0-5024 GCA_964243985.1 uncultured Caulobacteraceae bacterium
TAGAGGAACAGCACCACTTCGGAGCCCTCGCGCAGCACCGCCACGCCCACCACCACAGCCAGAGCCAGGAGCGACTTGCCGCCCTGGCGGACCTCCGCGCCCACCGCCTTCAGCTCGTGGGACATCTGCCTGCCGTGGCTGGCCATCCAGACGTTGTGCCAGGTGAGCATGCCGACGGCGAGGATCAGGATGGCGGCGTTGAACAGCTCCTGCCCCGAGCCTTGGAACAGGGCGGCTAGACCGCCGGCAAAGGCGGCCACCACGCAGGCGCCCAGCACGCCGCCCAGAACGCCAGCGGAGACCCAAAGACCCCGACCCGGCACGCCCTTGGTGGCGGCCAGCACGATGCCAACGATCAGGCCGGCCTCGATGACCTCGCGGAAGACGATGAGCAGGGTGGCGAGCATGGCCTCGGATCCCTATTGGGCCACCACGACGCCCTGCGCCGTGGCGGAATGGTATTCGCCCATGAAGGCATAGCGGCCGGGGCGCAGGGGATGGATGCGCACGAGGCCGCTCTGGCCGCCGGCGATCACCTTCTCGACCTTCAGCGCGGTGGAGTCGAATTCCTCGGCCAGAGTATCGGCGTTGGTGACGTTCAGCACGATGGGCTGGTTGGCCGGCACGGTGATCACGTTCGGGGTGAACTGGTGGTTTTTGATGGTCACGGCGATCGGCGGCGCGTCGGCCCAGGCGGCGCTTGAGATGATCCCAGCGGCGGCGAGCGCCACGACGAGGCGGCGGCTCATTTGCTCTTGCTCGGGTATTGGAAGGTCCAGTCCGCCTTGATCGGCTTCCACCAGTCCGGCACGCCCGTCGCCTTGTCCACATGGCGATAGAGGGTGGGCGGCGAGATCACATAGGTCAGGTGATAAATGCCCGGCCCAGCCATCTTCACTCCGTTAGCGTAGTGCAGCCCGTCCTTGGCCACCATGGCGGCGAGGGTTCCGGTCTTGTGGAAGGCGGCGCCCTTCTTGGTCAGGTCGTACCGAACAGTGATGTAGGGAATCCAGGTGTCCTCGGCCAATCCGTGCGCCTCGTCCTTGGCGGCGTGGACATCGGCTTCCAGGTGGACGGCGTCCTTGCCCATTTCCATGCCGGGCACGGGCGCGTTCATCTCGACGCCGGTCAGATAGTTGGGGACGATCTGCAGCCCGTCCTTCACCACCGGCTCGCCCACATAGAATTCCTGGGCGGCGAGGACGGGCGAGGCGGCGAAGCCCGCCAGGGCGAGGCCCACGACGGCCGCTCCGGCGGCGGATTTGAAAAGGCTAGGCATCACAGTCTCCAAAACTGGCGTTCAATAAACGCGAGCCACTCGCAATAGCAAGAAATATCCCCAGGCGCAGCCTTGGATAAACTCGCGAAAGCCTGTTAGGCATGGGCTATTAGGCGCGCAGAGGTGGTGTTGATCGGTATGCGGATAAAGCCTTCGGTTCTGAGCGTCGGCGTGTTTTTCAGCGCCTTGGCCTTGAGCGCAGCGATGGCGGGCGAGGCCCAGGCGGCGGTGCGGGCCAACAACCTCTCGGCGCTGGCGATCGATCGCGTGTTGTCGCCGGCGATCCAGCCCCTCACCGTCACCGTGCCTGCCGCGCAGCCCGGAACTCCGATCCCGGATGTGAACACCGCCTTTGGCAAGAACGTTTCTCCCGCCGTGCAATGGGACGGCGCGCCGCCGGGCACGCAATCCTTCGTCCTGATCGTGGAGGATACCGACAGCCACAGGCCGACGCCGCTGCTCCACTGGCTGGCCTACAACATTCCCGGCGACGCCCAGGGGCTGCCCAAGAACATCCGCAATCGCAACGAACCCAAGGCGCCGCTCGGCATGTTGCAGGGCGTCAACTATGCGGGCGGCGTCGGCTACATCGGCCCGAACCCGCCGCAAGGCGACCCGCCACACCACTATCATTTCGAGGTGTTCGCCCTAAACCGGGTCTTGAACGTCAAGGCGAAGCTCTCTTTGGAACAGATGATCGCCGTCATGAACGATCGAGTGCTGGCTGAGGGCGAGGCGGTGGCGACCTTCGCCGCCCCGCCGCCGGAGGCCGCCAATCCCAAGCATGCCGCCACTGAAACGCCGGGCGCGTAGACGGTGGGGCGATGAGTCCGCCCCGCGCCCCTTGTGCGGCCGGGCGGGTATTGCGATCTAAGACACTCGAAATTCTGGTGGACTCATGAACGCCTTTGCTCCCGCACCCTCGATCCTGGACGCCTCCGGCTGTGATACCGGCCGCATCTCCGCCCTTTTGGAAGGCGCCCTGTCCGGCGCGGACGACGGCGAGTTGTTCCTGGAACGCTCCGAGAGCGAGATGCTAGTGTTCGACGACGGGCGGCTAAAGTCGGCCACCTACGACGCCACAGAAGGGTTCGGCCTGCGCGTTGTGGCGGGCGAGACCGCCGGCTACGCCCACTCCAGCGAAATCTCCGAAGTCGCTATAGCCCGCGCCGCTGATAGCGCCGCCCTGGCCAAGCGCGGCTACGCCGGCATCGCCGCGGAGGGTCCGCGCGGCACCAACACCAAGCTGTATGGCGAGGACGATCCCCTCGCCTCCCCCGAATTCGGCGGCAAGGTGGCCTTGCTGCAGGAGATCGACGCCTTCGCCCGGGCTCGCGATCCCCGGGTGGTGCAGGTCTCCGCCTCCATCGCCGGCGAGCGGCGGGTGGTGGAGATTTTGCGCGCTGATGGACGACTTTTACGCGACGTGCGGCCGCTGGTGCGGGTGAACGTCTCCGTCACCATGGAAAAGGACGGGCGGCGGGAGAACGGCTCCTCCGGCGCTGGCGGCCGGGCCAGCTTCGAGACCTGGATCAGGCCCGAGCACTGGCAGGACCAGGTGGACGAGGCCATGCGCCAGGCGCTGGTCAACCTTGACGCCGTCGCCTGTCCCGCCGGCGAGATGGACGTGGTGCTGGGCGCTGGCTGGAACGGAATCCTCCTGCACGAGGCGGTGGGTCACGGCCTGGAGGGCGATTTCAACCGCAAGGGCACCTCCGCCTTCTCCGGCCGCATCGGCGAGCGGGTGGCGGCCAAGGGCGTGACGGTGATCGATGACGGCTCGCTGGCTGGCCGGCGCGGTTCGCTCACCATCGACGACGAGGGCACGCCGACCGAACGCACCGTGCTGATCGAGGATGGCATTCTGAAAGGCTACATGCACGACCGCATGTCGGCGCGTCTGATGGGCATGGAAGCCACCGGCAACGGACGGCGCCAGTCCTATGCTTACCTGCCCATGCCGCGCATGACCAACACCGCCATGCTGGGCGGCGACGTGCCGCGCGAAGAGATGATCAAGTCCACCAAGCGCGGCCTCTACTGCGCCAACTTCGGCGGCGGCCAGGTGGACATCACCAACGGCAAGTTCGTGTTCCAGTGCACCGAGGCCTATTTGATCGAAGACGGCAAGGTCACCGCGCCGGTGAAGGGCGCCACGCTGATCGGCGATGGGCCGTCAGCCCTGACCCGCGTCTCCATGATTGGAGACGACTTCGACTTCGATCCCGGCATCGGCGTCTGCGGCAAGGCGGGGCAAGGGGTGCCGGTGGGCGTTGGCCAGCCGTCGCTGAAGATCGGCGGGCTGACTGTGGGCGGCACCAGCCTCTAAAATATCTTTGCCGTCACCTTGTCACCCCGGCCGCAGCGCAGCGGAACGCCGGGTTCCAGAAGGCATAGCTGACCGCTTGGTCCTGGATCGGCCTTGCAAGCCGTCCGGGATGACAGGTTGGTTGAACGGCGCAATTTCCCAACAGCGCCCAAGAAAATTAGCCACAGCTTGGCCATAGATTACCGCGATTTAACACACATTGCAGGCTTGTAACTGGAGACGTTGACCGGCGTCGGGCAGTCCTTGAGCTAAGAAACGGCACGGGGGAGATCATGTTCGGTACAGCGTTGGTGATGGCTCTCGCGGCGGCGCAGCCCGTGTCCGCCGAACCGCAAGGCCCGCCGTCCACCACGCCCATGACCGCGCAGAGCGGGGCCAGTTCGCCTTCTCCCAGTGGCGGCCTCGCAAAGCCCGTCCATCCGGCGGTTGAAACCATCCCCCGGCCGCCAGCTGAGGGGCAAGCTGCATCCGGGGTGACCTCTTATCCCGCGTCCTTCTTCACCACCTTCCAGCCCAGCACCGCCACCGACATGATCGACCGCCTGCCGGGCTTTTCATTCGACGACGGGGGCGGCGTGCGCGGCTTTGCGGGCGCGGCGGGCAACGTCCTGATCGACGGGGCCCGCCCAACCAGCAAGAGCGACGATCTCTACAGCATCCTCCGCCGCATCCCCGCCTCGCAGGTGGAGCGCATCGACGTGATCCGCGGCGGCGCCCCCGGCGTCGACATGCAGGGTAAGACCGTGATGGCCAATGTCATCCGCAAGAAGAACACCGGCGTAACCGGCGTGGTGGCGGTGGCCGGCGACTACCTGCCCAAGGACGGACGCCTGCTTCCGACGGTGCGGCTTGAGGGCCAGAACCGGGTCGGCGACACGTCGTTGGAAGGGTCGCTGCTGGCCTCTGCTTTCGCCGACGACGGCGCCGGTCATGGACCAGAAGTCGAAACCGACCCCGCCGGCGCGCGCCTGTCGAAAACCGAGGACAAGACCCGCGCCGGCGGTATTCAGGTCACCACGACCGGCGCTTACACCACGCCCGCCTTTGGCGGCACAGTGAGGGTGAACGGGCAGCTTTTCGGCCAGAGCTACATCTACGACGAGGTGGACTCCAACGCCGCCTCCCTCTCAATCCAGCCGATTCAGGAACACGATCACCAGAACAAGGAGCAGGGCGAACTCGGCCTCACCTACGACCGCAGCTTTGGCCCGAAACTCTCCACCGAGACGTTGTTCATCCAGCAGCTACAGGGCGAGGATTACCTGACCCTGTTCAGCGAAACGGACGATGCGGAATTCTTCCGCGAAGGTCACACCAATGGCGAAAGCATCCTGCGCTCCACCGCCACCTACACCTATTCCAAGGCGCTGACGTTCGAGGCTGGCGGCGAGGGGGATTACAACTGGCTCTTCCGCC
>CAXTHJ010000126.1:0-4931 GCA_964243985.1 uncultured Caulobacteraceae bacterium
TCCGTGCTGGCCGGCGTCGGCGAGCGCACCCGCGAGGGCAACGACCTCTATCACGAGATGATCGAGTCCAACGTGAACGTGGCCGGCGGGGGCGAAGGCTCCAAGTGCGCGCTGGTCTACGGCCAGATGAACGAGCCCCCCGGCGCCCGCGCTCGCGTCGCCCTGACCGGTCTCTCCGTGGCGGAATACTTCCGCGACGAAGAGGGCAAGGACGTCTTGCTCTTCATCGACAACATCTTCCGTTTCACCCAGGCCGGATCGGAAGTGTCCGCGCTTCTCGGCCGCATCCCCTCGGCGGTGGGCTATCAGCCGACCCTCGCCACCGAGATGGGCAATCTGCAGGAGCGGATCACCTCCACTAATAAGGGCTCGATCACCTCGGTGCAGGCCATCTACGTGCCCGCCGACGACCTCACCGACCCGGCGCCCGCCGCCTCCTTCGCCCACTTGGACGCGACCACGGTGCTCTCCCGCGAAATCGCCGCCCAGGCCATCTTCCCGGCCATCGACCCGCTCGACTCTACGAGCCGGATCATGGACCCGCAGGTAATCGGCGACGAGCACTACGCCGTCGCCCGCCGGGTGCAGGAAGTGTTGCAGTCCTACAAGGCTCTGAAGGACATCATCGCCATCCTCGGCATGGACGAGCTTTCCGAAGACGACAAGCTGACGGTGTCGCGCGCGCGCAAGATCAGCCGCTTCTTCTCCCAGCCCTTCTTCGTGGCCGAGCAGTTCACCAACACCCCCGGCAAGTTCGTCGCGCTGGACGACACCATCCGCTCGTTCAAGGCCATCGTCGACGGCGAATACGACCATCTGCCCGAGCAGGCCTTCTACATGGTCGGCGCCATCGAAGAAGCCGTGGCCAAGGCGGAGACGATGAAGTAGGGCGAACAACCGTGCTGAAAGCCGCTTTTGCGGGGCTCGGTCTGGCGTTGGCCGCCGGCGCCGCTTTTGCGGCTGATGCGCCGGGGTCGAGCACCCCCAAAGCCTTCATCGGCGCCTTCTGCGGCCCTATCGCCCTGTCTGACGAAGGCGCCGGCGCTCTCATGCAGCGGCTGAGCCAGTGGGACGCTAAGGCGGCCTCCTCCACGGAAGCGGATGCGGCCCGCCCTGTGGACGCAGACGCGCCCGGGCAGCTGTTCCGATTCGGTATCCCCGCTGCGCCTGCAGTATTCATCGACCGGCGGCGCGGCGCCTGCACACTCGTCTATCCGGGCGCCAAAACGCCGGAAACTGTGACCCAGGAACTGGCCATCGAAGCCCTGCCGGTGAACGGCAAGGATGCGCCCTCGGCCTGGCGCCGGGTCAACAGGCTTCACTTCGGCCCGCCCGGCCCGATCCGTTACTTCCTGAAGGTTGGCGAAAGCCAGGGCTTTGGGCTATGCACCACCATCTTCGAGGACCTGCGCCTCAAGGACGGTTCACCGGCGACGTTGGTGCGGGTCTCAACCTGCCGCCTCGGCCCAGACGAGACGATCGACAATGGCTAAATTCCACTTCTCCCTGGTCGCCCCCGAGCGCGAACTCTTCTCCGGCGAGGTCGACCGCGTGGATGCGTCCGGCGCGGAGGGCGACTTCGGCGTCATGGCCGGGCATGAGCCCTTCATGACCGTGCTGCGCCCCGGCCTTGTCACCGTTTACGCCGACCAGACCGTCACCGCCTATCAGGTGGACGGCGGCTTCGCCGACGTGACGCCAGAAAGCTTCACCCTCCTGGCCGAACATGCGGTGGAAGCGACGGGCGCGGGGAGCGCGTCAGTTCATTAAATCGCAACCGCTCATCCCCGCGGAAGCGGGGAGCTAGGACCGCTGTACTTCGCTGGACAGAACTGGGTTCCCGCTTCCGCGGGGATGAGCGGATTTTAAAAGTTGCCGGCGGGTAGCAGCCATGAGTTCTTTAGATATCATCCTCAACATCGGCGGCGTCTTCGGCGTCGTCATGATGCTGGCCGCCTACGCCGGCATCCACTTCGACTGGTTCGATCCCAAGAAGCTCGCCGCGCTCTTAATGAACCTGATCGGTTCGTCGCTGGTGCTGCTCTCGATGACCCGCGCCTTCAACCTCTCCGCCTTCCTGATGGAGGCGTCGTGGGCGCTGATGGCGCTCTACGGACTGGCGAAACTGGTTTTCCGCCGCCAACCTTAAGCCGGGAGCTTGGCGCTCAGCCACTCCAGGCAAGCGTCCGCCACCCGCTCCCATCCCGGCTCGCCGATCAGCCAGTGACTCATGCCATCGAACACCTGCACCTCGGCGTTCAGGCGCTCTGCGGTCTGGCGGACGGTGGAGGGCGGGTGGATCAGGTCCGCGCCGCCGGAGACCGCCAAGACCGGCGCCCGAACGCGGACGGGGTCCACCTGGGTGGTCATGAAGGGATCCAGCCACCAGTTCAAGGTCTCGAACAGGGCCCGCCCGCTCTCGGCCACCATGCGCTTGGCCACCGCCTTGCCTTGTCCCTCCTCCATGCGGTCCAGGCTGTAGAGGTGGGCCACGGCCTGATCGGGCTCCACCGCCTGCGCCCAGAACGGACCCAAGGCGTAGAGGCCGAAGGCGGAGGCCGCCTCTTCCAGGCTCTGGCCCGACACGCTCCAGGGGGCCGATGGCGCCAGCAGGATCAATGCCGCGATCTCGGCCTTCGCCGCCGCCATCTGCGCCACGAGGCCGCCGAGGGAGTGGCCGATCAGGATCGGCGGCTGTGGCTCGGCTTTCACCAGGGCGACGATGTCCGCCGCATAGTCGCTCATGGAGATCGACGCCACGGCGCTGGACCGGCCTCCGGCGACGTGCCCCCGCAGGTCAGGCGTCGTGCACGCATAACCGGCGGACTCGAACGGCGCGCGAAAGCCGTCGAACGCCCAGCCGCCGCAGAAAGCGCCGTGGACCATGATGACGGTCGGTTTCAACCGACTTTCGCGCCCAGCCAGGTATCGATGTCCGCAATCACCTTATCCGTGCCCGGCTCGTCAACGATCCAGTGGGCGTTGTCAGGGTATTCGATGTAGTCGCCGCCGATCTTCGCATATTTGGCGACCGTCGCCTTGACGTTCTCCAATGGAACGAGCCGATCCTTGGCGCCGGCAAGGATCAGCATAGGCGCGGTGATCTTGCTTTCGTCAATGAAGCCGGTGCGGCCGGGATCGTGCTCGGGCGTGCGGAGGCCGTCGAAAACCCGTCCAGACTCGTACACCGCCTCGTCATAGAGCGTGGCGCGCCGCGCTTTGGGGACGCAGTTCAGGACTCCCCAATCGAACCCCGCCCGCCACAGTTTGTATGGGCGGGTGCCGGCGCTGGGCGCCAGGAGCCCGTTCAGGACGGTGAAGATCATGCCCGGCGTGACCTTGGCCTCTACGTCCGCCGGGGGCGCGGGGCAAAGGAGGACGCCCGCGCGGCCGACGCCCCGCTCCAGGAGCTTCTGCACGATCAGTCCGCCCATGGAATGGCCGATCAGGACCGGCGCGCGGCCGGTCTCCGCCTTGATCCGCCGCGCCCAGCCCTCCGCCTCGTCCACATAATCGCCAAGGGTGAGCTTCGCCAAGGCAGGGGAGGGATCGGCCTTCACCCGCAGGTCGGCCTTCAGGGTCGGCGCCTCCACCGTCCAGCCGCGCGCGCGGAAAGCGGTCGCCATGGGATCCCAGACGCGACCCGTGCCGCCCAGGCCGTGGATCATCAGTATCGTGCCCCGGGCGTCCTGGCCCATGGGCCGGCCCGCCGCGATGGGCGCAAACGCCTCGACCACCTTCAGGTAGGCATCGTGCTTGAACGGCGCCACCAAAGGGGGGGCTTCGGCGATGTCGGCCCAACGCCACTGGTCAAACTCGATCTGGTGATGGGCCTGAAGGTCGATCTCGCTGTCCTCGCCCTCGAAGCGGAAGGCGAACCAAGCCTGGGTCTGGCCGGCGAACCCCTTAATGGCCTTGGAGCCGGTGAAACCTTCGGGGAAGTCGTAAGTGATCCAGCCCGGGGCGCGGGCGATCAGGGCGGCGGTGCGGATGCCGGTCTCTTCCCAAAGCTCCCGCCGGGCGGCGTCCAGCAGGTCCTCCTTGGCGTCGACGCCTCCTTGCGGGAACTGCCAGATCTGGGGGCCCTTGCCGTCGGCGCGGCGACCGAGCCAAACCTTGCCCTCGCGGTTGAAGACGACGACGCCCACATTCAGCCGATACCGCTTGGCGTTCAAATAGATGTCGGTCATTTCCGCGCGATAGCGGAGGCCGGCGCTAATTGATAGCCGCGTCCGGCGAGGCCCTGCGCCCAGTGGACCACTTCATTGATGGTGACTGGGTAGGCGAACCCCGCACCGAGCGCCTGCCCATGCTGCAGGGCGCTGGCCTCAAGCGCGAGGAGTTGGTGATCGATGGAGTCCGCCGCCAGCTGCTCGTCCACCACCGCGTCGGCGGAGGCGCGGGGAAGGCCGGTCATGCCCCGGTGCGCCGCCGAGCCGTCGTCCAGGAAGCCAAGCCCCCGCGCCTTCAGGGCGCCGGTGAAGATGGTCATGGCGCCGTCCGCCGTCACGAACTTGCCGCCGAGGTAATTTGTCACCCCGAAGTAGCCGGTGGCGCGGGAGAGGAGCCAGTCCAGCCGCTTGGTGGTCTCGTCCTTGGGCGCATTGGCCATCAGGGTGGAGGGGCCGGGATCGTTGTTGGGATAATCGAGCGGCTCCATGGGGATTTCCAGCAGGACCTCGTGGCCGTCGGCGCGGGCGAGATCGACCCAGGCCTGCAGGCCGTCCGCGTAGGGGACGAAGCTCAGGGTTACTTCGGGGGGCAGCCGTTCGATCGCGGCCTTGGTGGCCGTCGCGTTGAGGCCGAGGCCGCCCACCACCAGCGCCACCTTGGGCTTGCCGTTGTCGTGGAACGGGCGGGCGTAGCCCTGGAACGGCGTCTTGCCGTCCTTGGCGATGATGGGCAGCGGGCCGCCGGGGCCGGGCGCCGAC
>CAXTHJ010000127.1:0-4829 GCA_964243985.1 uncultured Caulobacteraceae bacterium
CCGTCAAGGTTGCGGGCCTGCGCCTCGCCGCTGCCGATCAGGGGCGCGTCGGCGGGTTCGCAAACGACGATCTTGGTCTCGGGCCGCTTGTCCTTCAGCACCCGCCCGACGCCTTTCAGCGTACCGCCGGTGCCGTAGCCGGTGATCCAGTAGTCGAGCCGCTCGCCGTCGAAGTCGCTGAGGATCTCCTGCGCCGTCGTGGTGGAATGCATGTCCGCGTTGGCTTCATTCTCGAACTGGCGGGTCAGGAACCAGCCGTGCTTTTCCGCCAGCTCCACCGCCTTGGCCACCATCCCGGTGCCCCGGTGCGCCGCGGGGGTCAGCACGACCCTTGCGCCGAGAAAGCGCATCAGCTTGCGCCGCTCCACGCTGAAGCTGTCCGCCATCAACACCACCAGAGGATAGCCCTTCTGGGCGCAGACCATGGCGAGGCCGATGCCGGTGTTGCCGCTGCTCGCCTCGATCACGGTCTGGCCGGGTTTCAGGGCGCCGGATTTCTCCGCCGCCTCAATCACGCCGACGGCCAGGCGATCCTTCACCGAGCCCAGGGGATTAAACGCCTCCACCTTGACGAACAGGTTCACATGGGGCGGCGCGAGCGTGTTGATCCGAACCACGGGGGTCCTGCCCACCGTTTTCAGGATGTTGTCGTACTTCGTCATGCCCGCCTTTTTCCAGCCGGCGCGACAGAGCGCCTGCATCGTCTGCCTGTCAAATCACCCCTTCGCGACGCAAGACGGCGGCGGCGCGGGCTGTTAAACTGAAAGCGACCGGACCCGGCGCTTCGCCCTGGCCCCGTCCGGAGACGCGCGATGGCCAAGGGTCAGAAGAAGTCCAATAAGGAAGTCCGCAAACCCAAGGCGGAAAAGGCCAAGCCGCCCGTCGCGGCGGGATCTAATTTCCTGACGCCGCCGAAGAAGTAGCGGGCCCGAACACGCAAGAAAAAAGGCCGCCTGACCCGTTGGATCGGACGGCCTCTTCAAAATCGCACCTCAAGCGCGCCCGTTTCCGGAACGCGCCCTTAGCCTTTAGTACTTGGCGCGCAGGGTGACGCCGAAGGTGCGGGGCGCGCCGAGGAAGGCGTCCAAAACGCCCGTGGCGTTGGTGGGGACGTTCTGATAGCCGCTGTCGAACGCCACCTGCTTATAGTCCTTGTCGAACAGGTTCTCGCCCCAAAGCTCCACCGACCAGCGCTCGTTGCTCGGCGCGAACACTGCGCGGCCGTTGAAGAGGGCGAAGCCCGCCTGACGCTTGCCGGGGTCGAGGTCGGAGCCCGTGTTATAGCCCGAGGAATACTTGGCCCCGAGGTTGAAGCGCATCTTGTAGGCGTCGTTCACGTGGTAGGTGTAGGTGGCCGAGAAGCTGGTTGAATACAGGGGCGCCAGCGACATCCGCGAGCCCGTCGACCCCTGGAAGCCCGTCCGAGCCACGAGGTCTGCAAGCTGGGCCGAATTCAGGTCATACCGCGTGTCGGCGACGGTCAGGCCGCCTTGGAACGACAGATCGCGGAAGGGGAAGTAGACGAAGTCCGTATCCAGGCCCTTGCTGGTGATCTCCGGCACCGAGTCCACCACGAACACCAGGCCGTTGAAGGTGTTGAGCTGGAAGTTGGTGAAGTCCTGGTAGAACAGGGTGGCGTTCAAGGAGAGCTTGCGGTCCAGCAAGGTCGATTTTTCGCCCAGTTCATATGAATTCACAAATTCGCCGGGGAAGCCGGTGTTTTGCACCGGCGCGATGGTGACGGGGGAACCGGGCGTGCAACCCGCGTCGACGCCGATCGTGCATTCGGTGCGGTCGAGGTTGAAGCCGCCCGCTTTATAGCCGCGCGCATAGGAGGCGTAGACCAGCAGGCGGGGATCGAAACGATAGTTCAGCTTGGCCGTGCCGGTGACTTCCTGCTCGCCCTCGGCCTGGTGGTTGGTGAAGTTGTTGAAGCCGGGGCTCTCGAAGGGCAGGCAGGCCGCCGGTTCGATCACGCCCGCGATCGGCGCCAGGCTGGCCTTCAGCGCGCTGCCGGCGGGAAGCGAAGCATAGAGCGCCCCGACGCTGGCGATCGCGCCGCAGGCCGCGCCGTTGCCGATGTTCTGGTCGACGTTGTTCAGCGTCTTCTCGTCGTCGGTGTAACGCAGGCCGAGGTTCAGCTCGAGCTTGTCGGTCAGATGGATGGTGTCGTTGGTGAACACCGAATAGCTGTCGTTGGCCTGCTTGTAGCGGTCGACCGAACCCTGGCCGCCGATGAAGTTTGCGCCGCCGGGGGCGAACAGGTTGAACGGGGACCCGTTGAGGAACCCCGGGTTGGCGCCGCCCGAGAACAAGAGGCTGAGATAGGTTCCGAACTGGTTGCCGAACAGCACGCTGGTGTTGCTGCGCAGATCCTCGTGGGCGTAGAAGGCGCCGACCAGATAATCCACCCGGCCGTAGGTGCCGGCGAAGCGGACTTCCTGGCTGAGCTGGCGGAACTCGTTGCTGTTGCTGTCATCGGTGGGCAGATACAGCAGGTCGGCGGTGGAGAAGTCGGGGTCGAAGCCGCCCACCGTCTTCCAGTCGCGATAGGCTGTGATCGAGGTCAGCGTCGCGTTCATGCTGGGGATTCTGTAGTCGGCCTGCAGCGAGACGCCGCCGTCCGTGATGTTCTGCAGATCGGGCCGGTTGGAATAGGCGTTACGGTCGTAGGGGTTTGTGCCATTGCCTTCGCCCATGCCGCCCGCGAGGGCGTTGATAATGGCGTTGGTCTCGCCAGGGCGCGTCACCGTGGCGATACAGCAATGCTCGTCCCTGTGGCTGTAGTCAGCGATCAGGCGCAGCTTCAGCCGGTCGTTGGGTTCATACAGGAGCTGGCCGCGCAGGGTGTAGAAGTCGCGGTTGTTGTCGTAGTTCTGGGTGCGCGGGCCCTGGCCGGTGGCGACGTCGAAATAGCCGTCGCGCTGGCGGTCGGCGAAATAGAGGCTGCCCGCAAGCTTGTCCGCGATCAGGGGGCCGGTCACTTCGGCCGAGCCGCCGTAGCCGCCGTAGTTGCTGGCGGTGAATTCCGCGTTCGCGCCGAACTTGAACGAGGGTTCGGCGGTGATCACGTTGATGACGCCGGCGGAAGTGGACTTGCCGAACAAGGTGCCTTGCGGACCCTTCAGGACTTCGATCCGGTCCACGTCGCCTAGGTCGCCGAAACCGACGCCGTTACGGGGACGATAGACGCCGTCGATCACCACGCCCACGGAGGACTCAAGGCCCGGATTGTCGCCCACCGTGCCGATCCCGCGAATGCGTGCGGTGGTGGAGGCCTCCGAGGTGGTGGAGGTGACCACGAGGCCAGGCGTCAGCAGAGCCAGGTCCTTGATGTCCTTGATGCCGGTGTCCTGCAGCAGCTGGCGGCTGATGGTGGTGACCACGATCGGCACGTCCTGCAGGCTCTGGGTGCGTTTTTGCGCGGTGACCACGATCTCGTCGATGGTGGCCGGACCGCCGGAATAGGGAGCGGCGGCGGGTGCGGGCGCCGCGGAGGACTGTGCAGCGGCCTGACCCGCCGCACTCATCGTTAGTAGGCACAGGATGGACGCACTCGTGTTCAGCCAATCCATTCGACGCATGAAACCCCCTGTTGAATTGCGGCGACTTCAAGGTCGCGGCTTTTTGGTTGGCCGGTGAAGGCTCCGTTTTTTGGTCGGCGTCAACTCACAAGTTTAGCAAATCGGGTGTGGGTTTGCTGAATGTGGCCATTGAGTCACAATTTCTTTTACAAAACCGCCAAAAATGGAAAGTTTTTGATTAGGATGTCAATTCTATTTTTTGGTGTGCCGATATAGGCTCTGATCGTTGGAGTGTTTTGACATTCAGAATAGACGGTAGGCGGCGCTCTCAAGCTGCCCCGCCCCGAGACAGCAATAGCTAGTCGATGAACAGGGTGGCCGGATGCTCCAGCAAGCCCTTCACCTTTTGGATGAACTCGGCCGCGTCATACCCGTCCACAACGCGATGATCGAAGGAGGAGGAGAGGTTCATCATCTTCCTCACCACCACCTGGCCGCCCCGCACCACCGGCCGCTCGACGATCTTGTTGGGGCCGATGATGGCGACTTCCGGATGGTTGATGACGGGTGTGGTGGCGATCCCGCCCAGCGGCCCCAGCGAAGTGAGGGTGATGGTGGAGCCGGAAAGCTCGTCGGATGTAGCCTTGTTCTCCCGCGCGGCGGCGGAGACCCGCGCCACTTCGGCGGCGGCGGCCCAGAGATCCAGGGTCTCGGCATGTTTGACCACCGGCACGATCAGCCCGCCGGCAGTCTGAGTGGCGATGCCGATGTGAACGGCGGCGTGGCGATGCACCACCCCGGCGTCGTCGTCGAAGCGGGCGTTGATCTGCGGATAGGCCGGCAGCACCTTCACCAGCGCCCGCATGAAGAAGGGCAGGACGGTGAGCTTGCCGCGATCCTTGTGGGTGAGGTTGAGGTGGGCGCGCAGATCCTCCAGCTCGGTCATGTCCACCTCTTCGACGTAGGCGAAGTGGGGGATGCGCCGCTTGGCGTCCTGCATCTTCTCCGCGATCTTGCGGCGAAGGCCGATGACCTTGATCTCTTCGACGGCGGTGCGTTGGGCGTAGGACGAGCCGCCGGACTGCGGGCGGGCGGCCATAATTTGATTTTGGCCCTGCGAGGCGATGAAGGCGTCGAGGTCGGCGTGCTCGATCCGGCCGGCGGGGCCGGAGCCGGGGACGTGGTTGAGCTTGACGCCAAGGTCCTCGGCGCGGCGGCGGACAGCGGGTGAGGCCAAGGACTGTTCGCCTTCGGGGCTGCTTGGGCGCTTGGCCTCTCCCCCCTGGAGGGGGAGAGGTCGGGAGT
>CAXTHJ010000128.1:0-4806 GCA_964243985.1 uncultured Caulobacteraceae bacterium
ATCCCTCCACCGTCCTGATGAACGCCATGCCGGCCAAGGTGGCGGGGGTGGACCGCATCGCCATGGTGACGCCGCCGGGCCGGCTGGAGCCCGCCGTGCTGGCGGCGGCGAAAGAAGCCGGCGTGACCGAGATTTGGCGGGTCGGCGGAGCCCAGGCCTGCGCGGCGCTAGCCTACGGGGCGGGGCCGATCCGGCCGGTGGACAAGATCGTCGGCCCCGGCAACGCCTATGTCACCGCCGCCAAGCGCAGGCTTTACGGCGTGGTGGGCATCGACGCCCTGGCGGGGCCGTCGGAGATCGTGGTGGTGGCGGACGGGGCCAACGACCCCGCCTGGATCGCCGCCGACCTGCTGTCCCAGGCCGAGCATGACCCCGACGCCCAGTCGATTTTGATCACCGACGACGCCGCTTTCGCAGAGCGGGTGATCGCCGAGGTGGAGGCGCAGCTATTAACCCTCGACACCGGCGAGAACGCCGCCGCAGCGTGGCGCGACCATGGCGCGGTGATCCTCGCGCCGCTGGACCGCTCGCCGGAGCTGGTGAACCGCCTCGCCCCCGAGCATGTGGAGTTCGCGGTGGATCAACCCGAACGGCTGTCGGACCAGGTGCGCCACGCCGGCGCCATCTTCCTCGGCCGCCTGACGCCGGAGGCCATCGGCGACTATGTGGCGGGCTCCAACCACGTCCTCCCCACCAGCCGCGCGGCGCGCTTCTCCTCCGGCCTGTCGATCTATGACTTCTTGAAGCGCACCTCGATCGTGAAGTGCGACGCGAAGAGCTTCGCCGAACTTGGGCCGCATACGGCGGCGCTGGCGGAGGCGGAGGGCTTGCCCGCGCACGCGCGGTCGGCGGCGATACGACTGAATCGGCGGCCGTCGGTCAAGGGGCGGTGAGGCCGTCATGCCTGCAGTCCAGCGTGACCATTCAAAACCAATGGCGAACATTCATCTAAGGCGTAGATAGACTGGATGAAAATACATCCTGTGGCTGTGATGGTCCTCCTAGTCGCATTAGCGGGCTGTGATGCTTGGCCCACAGTGGTGAACAACCAAAGCGGCAGGCCAATCAAGCTTCAGTATAATGAGGAGGGGTATGACGAGTGGTCAGGAATATTCGCGATTGATGCGGGAAAGGCCCAGAGGTTGGCTAGGGAACACTGGATTCAAGATTTTCGCGGTGTGCGGATCACGGATGGTTCAATCCGTTACGAATATTCCTTCGGTAATTTGAAGCCGCTCAGAGCAGGTTGCCCATCCTTCGACATAGCTCGCCGCTTAAAACTTACTCCAGATTGTTACATCAACTACCTCGGAGAAGGACGTTTAAGCGCCTCGTTTAATGCTCCGGCTTCAATTCAGTTTTAGTTTTGGCCCGGGCTGCTCCTCCTCCCAGAAATTCGCATTTGAAAACCGTACAGGCTTGAAAAAAGCCGGACGCCTACTTTTCCGCCCCGCTAACCATCCGCGTGGTAAACAGCGCCATCGCCATGATGGAAGAGCGTCGAAAGCACCGTCTGCAGGCCGTCCAGATCGACGAGGCGTCGCTGGCGCCGATGACGCGCGACGTGGAGCATGAGCGACAGGTGGCGATCTTCGACCTCCTGGAAGAGAACTATTTCCAGCCGGTGGACGCGGAGACCGGGCCCTACGACCTGGTGATCTCGCTTATCGACGGTCGGCTGGCTCTGGACATCACCGGCCCGAACTACGCCAAGCGCCACCTGCTCTCGCTGTCGCCGTTCCGGGGGGTGATCAAGGACTACTTCATGATCTGCGAGAGCTATTACCAGGCGATCCGCCAATCCACGCCCTCGCAGATCGAGGCGCTCGATATGGGCCGGCGGGGCCTGCACAACGAGGGCTCGGAGAAGTTGCGCGAACGCCTCGAAGGCAAGGTGACTACCGACCTCGATACGGCGCGGCGCCTGTTCACCCTGGTCTGCGCCCTGCATCGGCGGAATTGAGCATGGCCGATCCGACGACCCCCGTCTCCCCGCCCGACGCTGTGCTGTTCGCCTGCAACCTGAACCAGGTCCGCTCGCCCATGGCCGCGGCGTTGCTGCAGCGGCGCCTGGGGAGCCGGGTCTATGTGGATAGCTGCGGCATCCAGAATGGGGACGACATCGATCCCTTCGTGGTGGCGGTGATGGCGGAGAAGGGCGTTGATCTTTCCGAACAGACGTCCAAGACCTTCTCGGACCTGACCCCCGATTCGTTCGACCTGATCGTCACCCTGACGCCGGAGGCGCACCAGAGGGCGCTCGCCGTATCCCGCACCCATGCCGTGGAGGTGGAGTTTTGGCCGACGGATGATCCCACCTCTGAAGGGGGCTCCAGGGACCAGCGCCTTTCGGCCTACCGCCGCGTCCGTGACGAGATCAGCCGCAAGATTAAGGCGCGCTTTGGGTAAACACGGCCTTCTCCATCGACCTCGCGGCGCCCATCTGCCATAATCAAGACTTGCGAAGCACGGCTCGTAGGCGGAAAGGCATTCCGTCGCGGGCCGCTTTGCTATGGCGACCTGTCATCCACGGATCGTCCGTCCACATCATTGAGGGCCTATGGCTAAAGAAGAACTGCTCGAGTTTCCCGGCACCATCAGCGAACTTTTGCCCAACGCCACCTTCCGCGTGACGTTGGAAAACAACCACGAGATCATCGCCCACACCGCCGGCAAGATGCGCAAGAACCGCATCCGTGTGCTCGCCGGCGACAAGGTGCTGGTGGAGATGACCCCCTACGATCTCACCAAGGGGCGCATCACTTATCGCTTCAAGTGAGCCTAAAGCTTTGGGCCAGAGAACGCTTTCGGTGAAGGCGCCTGTCCTGGTTCTGGCCAGCGCCAGCCCAAGGCGCCTGGACCTCCTGCGTCAGATCGGCCTTGAGCCCGACACGGTCGACCCTCCTGACATCGACGAATCTCCCCGCAAAGACGAAACCACCCGCATCCTTGTGCAGCGCCTGGCGCGAGAGAAGGCGGCGGCGGTCTCCTTACGTCACCCAGGCGCCTTCGTCCTCGCCGCCGACACCCTGGTGGCCGTAGGGCGGCGCATCCTGGCCAAGCCGAACGACGAGGCGGACGCGCGGCGGATGATGGGCCTTTTGTCCGGGCGCGCGCACAGGGTGCTGACGGGGGTGGCGTTGGTCGCTCCAGATGGGCGCGTGTCGAGCCGCATCTCGGAAAGTCGGCTCCATTTCAAAAGACTGACCGCCGGGGAGATCAACGCCCACATCGCCTCAGACGACTGGCGGGACGCCTCGGGCGCCTACAAGATCCACAAAGGGGCGGGGGCTTTCGTCACCGCCATTCAGGGCTCCTATACGGGCGTCGTCGGCCTGCCGCTTTATGAGGCAAAGGCGCTGCTGGAAGGCCTCGGCTACCGCCGCCTCTCCGCGCCATGAACATTCGGCGGCTCTATCTCGACGATGCGCCCGGCGAGCGACGGGGGGTCGTCACGCTAAACGGCCTGCCTGAACGCCTTCTTCTGGAACGCCATGACGACATCCCCATCCAGCAGCCCCGGGCGCGAGCGGTGGCCCGGGTGCGCCGGATCGAGCGGGCTTTGGCCTCTGCCTTCCTGGATCTCGGCGCCGGGCCGGATGCGGTCCTGTCTCTGGCCGGCGCCGCTTCGGGGATCGCCGAGGGGGCGTGGATCGAGATAGAGATCACAGCGCCGGCGCGGCGCGGCAAGGGCGCGGTCGCTCGGCTCGTCGGCTCCAGCGACGGTCCCATCCGACTACTCGCCGCCGCGCCTGGGCCGAAGGATCGGTTACAGGGCTTTGCTGAAGACGCGGTGATCGTCACTGGCGCACCGGCGCGGGAGGCGGCGGACATTGCGGCTGATGCGGCCCTTGCGGTCGAGCACCCTCTGCCCGGCGGCGGGCGCCTGTTTATCGAGCCGACCCAGGCTTTGACCGCCGTCGATGTGGATCTCGCGTCGGCCGGGGGCGACTCGCGCAAGGCGGCGATGCGGGCGAACCGGGAAGCAATCGTGGCCGCCGCGCGGCTGCTCCGGCTAAAGGGCCTCGGCGGTCTCGTAGTCATCGATCTGGCGGGCAAGGGGCACGACGGCGCGGCCCTGTCCGTCCTGGCCAAGGCCGCCTTCGCCCCCGACGGCGACAGCGTATCGATCGGCCCCATCTCCCGCTTCGGCTTGTTCGAGCTCGCCTTGCCGCGCACGGCGACGCCCATAGCCGAACGGCTGCTGGACGCCGATGGACGCCCATCCGCCAGGGCGATGGCGCTCAAGCTCCTTCGGACCGTGGAAGACGCCGCCGGTCCAGGTCAGATCATCCAAGCCGTCTGCGCCATCGAGGTCGCGGCCGCCGCCGAACCCCTGGCGGCGCAGCTTAAAGACCGCATCGGCCCTCGTTTCGCCATTCACGCCGATGCGTCCAAGGGCCGAACCGATATGGAGGTGACCGCGCGATGACCGAACCGAGACCGTGCCCCATCTGCGAGAAGCCTGCCGTGGAGGCCTATCGCCCGTTCTGCTCACGCCGCTGCGCCGACCGGGATCTGCAGCGCTGGTTCACCGGCCGCTATGCCATTCCCGCCGCCGCCGAGCCCGACGACGACCCGAAGGGCTGACGGGCGGTGACGGCTGGACAGCCCCGGGGGCCTTCCCGTATAGACGCCGCCTCACGTTGGAACGGCCCGCCCCGCCCGACGTCCAAAGCGAAGCATCGCTCAGCGAAGGCCTCCATCAGGTCGACGCCGGACGGGTGTCAGCCTGGGTAGCTCAGTTGGTAGAGCAGCGGATTGAAAATCCGCGTGTCGGTGGTTCGAATCCGCCCCCAGGCACCA
>CAXTHJ010000129.1:0-4781 GCA_964243985.1 uncultured Caulobacteraceae bacterium
AGCGGGCGCGTTGACTCACCAGGTTTAAGAACATTGACGACGACGTCGACGCCGCCCTCGAAGCTGCGCCGCTGCGGCTTCCCGAACGTCTGCACCGCCCATTTGGAAAAATCGGTGTCGTGATAATTGACGACATGATCGGCGCCGAGCGCTTTCAGACGTTGCATCTTGTCGGCGCTGCCGGCGCAGGTGGTGGCGCGGGCTTGGGCGGAGCTGGCGCCGGCTTGGCTGATGTCGTCACGGCCGGCGCGGGCGGCGCCTTTACCGGTGCAGCGAGGGCGGGAGGCGTCGCTGGGGGTTTAGGCGCAGGCGAGGACGACTTGAGCGCTGACGGACCTGCTACCGACGGAGTCGCCGGCGGTTTGGCGCCGGCGGTTGGAGGCGGTGCTGGTTTGGCGGGCGGCGATCCCGCTCCGGGTGGCGTAACGGTTGTGGGTGAAGCCGTGGGTTTCGGCTTGGGTTTCGGCTTCGCGCCGAGGGACTTGAACGCCTTGTAGGGGATCGGGTGCTTGGGCAAGGCGTCGACGGAGACGGCCGACCCGCTCGTGGTAGCGCTCTGCCCGAAGGCGCCGACGCTCACGGCGGCGAAGGCCGCCGTCAGAAGAGCGATGCGACGAAGGCGGATAATCACTCAGGCCTCCGGCTTCTGGATGATCTGATCAGGCTGGGGCATGGCGTTGGAGTTGGCCTTGGCCAAACCTTGGTCATTTCTTCCGGAACTGGTCGAGGGAGACGATCTTGGGACCGTCCCCTTCGGGCGGCGGGGTTTCGTCCTCAGGAGATTTGGCTTTGGCCTTGGGCCGCAATACCTCCGGCTCGGCAGGCTCGCTTTGAAGTTCCGGCGCGGAGACTTCAGCGGGTTCGAACTGCAGGGCGAAGGGGACGCTCGGATCATGGAAGCGGGTGACGGCGGCGTAAGGCACCGACAGCTTCTTGGGTTGGCCCCCAAAGCGCAGCACCACAGAGAAGAAGGTCTCCCCCGGCGCAAGCTCGGTGAATTGGTGCTGGATGACGATGGTCATCTCGTCCGGATAACGCTCGGCCAAATCTTCCGGCACGGAGACGCCCGGCGCATGGGTCTGGAAGCTGATGTAGAAATGATGCTCGCCGGGAATGCCTTGAGGCGAGGCGGCGCGCTTCAATGCCTGCTTGATCACGCCGCGCAGGGCCTCCTGAGCCATCAGGTCGTAGCGCATCAGATCGCGGTGGTTTTTATCTTCGGCCATACCCGCCTCGGTCACTCGATGGCCTAAGGTATAACAAGCCGATCCACCCTGTCGCGAGGGCAATCGTAAAATCTGACCGAGCGGAGGAATGAATGGAGGGATTCTGTTGCAAGGCTCCCTCCGGGCCCCGCCTAACGCTGCTAAGACGTTAGGAGTTTAGATCGAGTTCAATCGCACCGCATTACGCGGCGAGAGCGTACTCTTGAGCGAAGTTATCGTTCGCAGTTAGAAAATGACCCGGAACGGTGGGTCAGTCCGAGAGAAAGCAAACACCTTTAGACGTCTGTCGATGCTGATCGGCCCCCTACTCCCAAAGCCAAGAATGGCTCCCGTTCCGATAACCTGGGAGAATTGGTGGAGCCGCCGGGAATCGCACCCGGGTCCAGTCCGCTTATTACGAGCGCGTTTATCTCCATAGTCGGGCCGAGGCTCGACACGATCAATATAGGCGCTTTGCCTTGCCGAGGGAATAACCTCGGATACGATAGGCGTTGCGGCTTGCGAACCGATAGCCGCGCCTAGGATCGCGCCGCGTTCTGGCCTTGCAGGGAGACGGAAATGATCGGCGCGGTGATTACGCTCAAAATCAAAGAGGGGATGGAGGCGGAATTTGAAGCTGGCTTCAGAGACCTCGCCGCCAAGGTTAAGGCGCACGAGCCCGACGTCCTAATGTACCAGCTCACCAGAAGCCGCACCGAAATTCGGACCTATAAGGTTCTGGAACTCTACAGGGATGCGGAGGCGCAGGCTTATCACGGCCAGACCGACCACTATAAAGCCGCCATCGCCACGCTTTTCGCGCCCACGCTGGCGGGGCGGCCGGAGGGCGAGTTTCTCGATGGGGTGGATTAATCAGGACGACAGCGCGCTTTTCACATCCGTTTGGGCGAAGTCGGTTCCTTTGAAGAGCAACGGCTCGCCCAGGTGCGTGGCGAGCGCGTAGGCGAAGCTGTCGCCGAGGTTCAGACGGGCCGAGTGACGACCCTTGCCGTATTTTCTCAATCCACCCATTGCGAGGTCGACCTGCCGTTGGTCCAGTGGGACGACTACCGCATCTGTCGTTTCGAGGAGTTCGGCAAGCCGAAGGTCCAGGACCTCTGTCTTGCCCAGTGCGACGAGACTAGCTTCGATCCGTGTGCCCACGGAAATATAGATGTGGTCGGCTTCCAGAAGCGCTTCGCTAAAGGTCTTCGCGTCCGGCTCTCCAAAAAGGATCGCCATCAAGGCGGAGGTGTCGACCACCATCAGATCGGCTCGCCGTGCTCACCGTACATCTCGTCGTTGATTTCGCGCCAGGGTCGAAGATCGGTGATAGGCGTCTGAGCGACGCGAGCGACGATCTCCTCGATTTTCCGCCGACGCTCTTCGATCTTGGCGGCTCTAACATCGGCCGCCCGCGCCAAGGCTTCCCGCACGGCTTGATCAACAGCGTCAGTTAGGCCGATACCGCGTTTTGTGGCCAGCTCGCGGATCGCGGCTTCGGTGGCGAGGTTTTTTATATTCAGGCCCATTCCACCCTCCGCGTCCGAAGGGTAGAATACCGCAGAACCGCGCCGCTTTAAACCTTCAGCCGCCGGAGAGCTTACGGAAGAACTTGGCGCCCTGTTCGCCGCCATTGACGTAGGCTTGCTGACCTGTGGGATCGGAAATCTGATCCCAGTTTTCCCGAACCTCTTCTGCGGAGAGGCCGCCTTCGCCGAGGTAGACGCCTTCGGTCTCATAGATTCGCGCCAGGGCGAACCCGCCGCCGCCAGCGGTCAGGATGGCGCCGGTGGGCGCTTCATCGGAGGCGAGGTAGATCACGCCCGGGGTGACGTACTGCGGCTTGATCTTCTCGAAGATCTCGGGCGGCATCAGACCCTCGGTCATGCGCGTGCCGGCGAAGGGGGCGACGGCGTTGACGTGAATATTGTTCTTCTGGCCCTCGATCTTCAGAGTGTTCATGAAGCCGACGATGCCCAACTTGGCGGCGCCGTAGTTGGTCTGACCGAAATTGCCGTAAAGCCCGCTGGAGGAGGTGGTGACGACGATGCGGCCGTAGTTCTGGGCCTTCATGATCTCCCAGGCGGCCTTCACCGGCTTCATCGTGCCCATCACGTGGACGTTCAGGACGATCTCGAAATCGGCGATCTCCATCTTGGAGAAGGACTTGTCACGAAGAATGCCGGCGTTGGCGATGATGATGTCGATGCGGCCCCATTGGTTCATGGCCTGATCGATCATGTGCTTGACGCCCGCATCGTCGGTGACGGAGGAGCCGTTGGCGAAGGCTTCGCCCCCCGCCGCCTTGATTTCAGCCACGACCGCTTCAGCCGCGGCGGAGGAGCCGCCTTGACCATCCAAAGAGCCGCCGAGGTCGTTGACCACCACCTTAGCGCCGCGACGGGCCAGCTCCAGGGCGTGTTCCTTGCCAAGACCGCCCCCCGCACCGGTGACGATCGCCACCTTGCCATCGAAGCGAATGTCGGAACCAGCCATCGTCATGTCCTCGCACGCTCCGCCCCAAAAAACTTGAGAGCGAATTTAGAAGGGGCAGTACGGAGGTGAGGCTTTGGCGTCAAGCGGCCTTTGCGGGCGTTTCGGATTTCGGCATGGGGTGGGGGGCGCCGGCGACCTGGCCGGGCTTCATGAACTTCACCAGCACCCTTTGGCCGATCAGGAGCGGGGCGTTGTCCGCCGAAACCACAACCTCCACCACTCGATCGTCGGTCTTCTCGTTGGGATCGTCCGACTGAAGCTTGCGGGCGCCGAATTCGTCCGAACGGCGGAGCACCTTGCCGACGTAGGCCTTGGTGGGATCGGCCTCGGGCTGGATCTCCACTTGCTGGCCCATGGTCACCTTGGGAATGTCCGCCTCGGCGATCTCGGCGCGCACGATGCGGGCGTTGTTGGGCTCAAGGTCGAACATATTGGAGACGTTCAGGGTCGAGGCGCCGGCGCCCGGGTTGGCGTAGCGACGAACGATGCGCCCGTCGCTCGGCGCGCGGACGCGGGTCAGCTCAAGCGCATAGCCGGCCACATTGAGCGCCGCCTGAGCCGAGCTCACAGCGGCGCGCTGCACCTCGATCTGGGCGTCAGCGGTCTTGATGGCGTCGGCGGCGTTGTCGAGAGCCTGGCCGGCGACGAAATTCTTGGCCTTCAGAGGTTGCAAGCGCGCGAGTTCTCGCGAAGCCGTCGCCTTTTGCACCTCCAGGAGGCCGACCTGCGCCTGGGCTTGATGCACGGCGGCGGCGGCGTTGGCGACGGCGAGGCGGGGCTGGTCATCTTCCAGCTGCGCGAGGATCTCGCCCTTGGTGACCTTGTCGCCCTCCTGCACATCCACGGAGCGGATCACGCCGGCGGTGCGGGCGGCCACCTGGATGATGCCGCCTTCCACATCCGCCTTGCCGGAGGCGATGCCGGAATAGGGGGTGGAGGCGAGGGAGGCGGCGGCTGTCTTCTCCTCGGCGGCCTTCTTGGCGGCGGCCTGCTTACCCATGAAGACGCAGGCGCCGGCGCCGGCCAACACCAGCACGATGACGATCCAGAAGAGGGGGCGGCGCCTGCGTCTTCATG
>CAXTHJ010000130.1:0-4723 GCA_964243985.1 uncultured Caulobacteraceae bacterium
GGGCGGGGATTGCGATGCCCGTCGGTCTGCTGTCACTGAAGCTGGATAATTACCGTGCTGCTCACGGAGCAACTGCACTGTGAGTTTGTGTCCGCTTACAGATGCGGTCTTTGCAACGCTAAACGAACTAGCATCACAAAGGCCAATCTGCAGTGTGCTATCGTTGATCCAAGATACATTTAGATCGCCGTAGCCCGTGCCGCCTGAGTTCTCGCCCTCGAATACTACAGTCTCTCCTGAAGGTATAGGTCTAGCATGTTCAACTACAACTTTCTGATAGGCTGAAGTTGCTGCCCCACCGCCCCGGTCGTCCAATATCTTAGCGATCAAATGACCGTTTGGGCTGGGTATGTTTGTGACTTCAACCTTGTTGCATCCTGCTAGCCCCATGAAAAGGACTGCGAAAATCGGGAGACGTAGGATCATGCCGGAAGAGTAACGCCGTCTTCCGTATTTCAGCAATGGGTCGAAAGCTGTCTTGGGCTCCGCGCCTGCAAGCTCCCTCTAAATTATAGCTCTCAATTTATCCCCGTCATTTGACGAATATAAGCATTGACCGGAGCCGAACCAGCCTCACTGTCCATATGTAGGAGGGGCTTATATTTTCCATAACTTGATCTGTCGCGATCATACTGCTCTTGCGATTTCCCAACGAATTCTACGTAAGTATCGAAATCTAGGAATTCTGCGTAAGCAATACCTATATATTTTGGGTTGAGCTTCAACGCTCTATAAGATGTCGTAACTTGTTGCGGCGTGTAGTAGGTGCCGCCGCCGTAGGACTTCAGAAGGTGATGAGGCAGGCGAGCCGCCATCCTTTTTGTAGACCTCAGCATCAGCCACCTGTTGAGCGCATCCATTGGTCACCTCACGACGGTCAATAGCACAGGTGTGGCGTTGGTCCGCTTAGGGTCGTCTGCGGAAGTCGGACTCACGCCGAAGAGCGGACACCGCTAGAAGCATCTAAAGACGAGGCGCCGCCGCGAAACTTCAAATAAACGCCGACACCAAGATCGCCACGCCCGCCAAACCCAGGATCGCTGACATGGCCCAGGGCCAGTGCTTCCGGGTGATGATGGCGACGGTGGAGATGGCGATGCCGATTTCCAGGAGGGTCGCGGCGATGGCGAGGCGGTGGTGGCGGTGTTCGTGGCGTTCGCTGGATTCTATGGCTTCGTCGCGTTTCTTCTCGAACGCCTTGGCCTGCTCCTGGGCGGCGTCCTGGCCTTCGGCTTCGTGGGCGGATTTCTTGGCGTAGTCGGCGGCCTTGGCGCCGCCGGCGGATGCGGCGATGTCGAAGAGGTTCTTTTTCAGGCTCTTGGCTTCAAAAAAGTTCCACTGGTCGGTGGCCTTGTCCTGCGCCAGCACCGCGCGGCTGCTGTCGGTGATGGCGCCGGCGGTTTCGGTGTTCTCCAGGCTGGAGGTGGCCGCCGTCACCACCGCCAGCACCGCCACCAGGATCGAGACGCGGGAGACGAAGCCGTCCTTTTCCTTGTGAGCCTCGGCCGCGCGCTCGCGCTGTTCGCTGTTTTCCATAAAGTCAGTCATCGTCGTCCCCGTTCGCCGCTTAGCCTTTCGCCGCCGATTTCGGGCTGCTTAGGGCCGCCTGCGCCGCCGCGAGGCGCGCGATCGGCACACGGTAGGGAGAGCAGGAGACGTAATCCAGCCCCACCGCGTCGCAGAAGGCGATCGAGGCCGGATCGCCCCCATGCTCGCCGCAGATGCCGAGCTTCACGTCGGGGCGAGTCTTGCGACCGCGCTCGACGGCGATCTTGATCAGGTCGCCGACCCCGTCCTGGTCGATGGAGACGAACGGGTCCTTTTCGAAGATGCCCTTGGCGATATAGGCGTCCAGGAACCGGCCGGAATCGTCTCTGGAGATGCCGAAGGTGGTCTGGGTCAGGTCGTTGGTGCCGAAGGAGAAGAACTCGGCCGAGGCCGCGATCTCGTCGGCCCGAAGCGCCGCGCGGGGCAGTTCGATCATCACGCCCACCTTGTAGGGCACCTCGACGCCCGTCTCCGCGATGACTTTTTTCGCTATTCGGTCGGTGAGTTCGCGCAGGAACTTCATCTCCTCGCCCTTGGCCACCAGGGGGTGCATCACCTCCACGATCGGCGCATCGCCGGCCTTGGCGATGGCGCAGGCGGCCTCGAAGATGGCCTGCACCTGCATCTCGTAGATCTCCGGGAAGGCGACGCCCAGGCGACAACCGCGCCAGCCCAGCATGGGGTTGGTCTCCTGCAGCTCGGCGGTGCGGCGCTTCAGCTTGGCGGCGTCGAGACCCGCGGAGGCGGCCAGCGCGTCGCACTCCGCATCGGTGTGCGGCAGAAACTCGTGAAGCGGCGGGTCCAGCAGGCGGATGGTCACCGGCAGGCCGGCCATGATGGTGAACAGCTCGGTGAAGTCCGAGCGCTGGAACGGCAAAATCTTGGCGAGCGCCGCCCGCCGCCCGCCCTCGTCGTCGGCCAGGATCATCTCCCGCACCGCGGCAATGCGGGTCTCGTCGAAAAACATGTGTTCGGTGCGGCAAAGGCCGATGCCCTCGGCGCCAAAGCCCCGCGCGGTCTTGGCGTCCAGCGGAGTTTCGGCGTTGGCGCGCACCTTCAGCCGGCGCGCATGGTCGGCCCAGATCATCAGCGAGGCGAAATCGCCCGAAAGCTCCGGCTCCACCATGGCCATGGCGCCGGCCAGGATCTCGCCCTTGGACCCGTCGATGGTGATGACGTCGCCGGCCTTGAACTTGCGGCCCCGGGCGGTCAAGACCCCGCCCTTGGCGTCGATGTGCAGCTCCCCGGCGCCGGAGACGCAGGGGCGGCCCATGCCCCGCGCCACCACCGCCGCGTGGCTGGTCATGCCGCCTCGCGCCGTCACCACGCCCTTGGCGGCGTGCATGCCGTGGATATCCTCCGGCGAGGTCTCGTCGCGCACCAGGATCACCGGCTTGCCGAGCGACCCGAGCCGCTCCGCTTCGTCGGCGTCGAACACGATCTCGCCGGTGGCGGCGCCGGGAGAGGCCGGCAACCCTAGCGCGATGATGTCCCGCTTGGCGGCGGGGTCGATGGTGGGATGCAGCAGCTGGTCCAGCGAAGACGGCTCCACCCGCATCACCGCTTCCTCCTCGGTGATCAGCCCCTCGGCCACTTGGTCCACCGCCACTTTCAGCGCGGCCTTGGCGGTGCGTTTGCCGCTGCGGGTCTGCAGCATGTAGAGCTTTTCCCGCTCCACGGTGAACTCGATATCCTGCATATCGCGGTAGTGCTTTTCCAGCTTCTCCACCACCGCCTTGAACTGGGCGAACACCTCCGGCATCGCCTCCTCCATAGAGGGCGCCTTCTCGCCCATCTCCTCACGGGCCACCTTGGTGAGGTTCTGGGGGGTGCGGATGCCGGCCACCACGTCCTCGCCCTGGGCGTTGATCAGGAACTCGCCATAGAGGCGGTTGTCGCCGGTGGACGGATTGCGGGTGAAGGCCACCCCAGTCGCGGACGTCTCGCCCATGTTGCCGAACACCATGGACTGCACGTTGACGGCCGTGCCCCAGCTTTCCGGAATGTCGTGCATGCGGCGATAGAACTTGGCCCGGTCGTTCATCCAGCTGGCGAAGACGGCGCCCACCGCGCCCCAGAGCTGGGCCTTGGGGTCCTGCGGGAAATCCTTGCCGAGCGCCTGGCGGACGACTTTCTTGTAGTCCTTCACCACCTCTTCCCAGTTCTCGGCGGTCAGCTCCGTATCGACGGTGATGTCCAGCCGATCCTTGTGGTCGTCCAGGATCTCCTCGAAGGCGTGGTGCTCCAGCCCCAGCACCACATTGGAATACATCTGGATGAAGCGGCGATAGCTGTCGAAGGCGAAACGCCGGTCGCCGGACAGCTTGGCGAGGCCCGCCACCGTCTCGTCGTTCAGCCCAAGGTTCAGCACCGTATCCATCATGCCGGGCATGGAGGCCCGCGCTCCCGACCGCACCGACACCAACAAGGGGTTGGCCGGATCGCCAAAGGTCTTGCCCGTCAGCGCCTCGACCTTCTTCAGCCCCGCCACCACTTCCGCGTCCAGCCCGGCGGGATAAGCTTGGTTTTCTTGATAGTAGTGAACGCAGGCCTCGGTGGTGATGGTGAAGCCCGGCGGCACCGGCAGGCCGAGCGCCGACATCTCCGCCAGATTCGCCCCCTTGCCGCCCAGCAAGTTCTTCATCTTGGCGTCGCCATCGGCCGACCCGCCGCCAAACGAATAGACCCAGCGGGTGGTGGTGGAGTTCGGTTGCGCGCCGTCAGCCATTCTAGTCTCCGCTCATCCCCGCGGAGGCGGGGACCCAGGTTTTTGACCGCTGCGCCCACTGGACAGATGGGTCCCCACTTTCGTGGGGATGAGCGGTTGTTGGGTTTTACCCCGAAATCAACGAAAAGTCCGCCACCCGGTTCGCCGTATCCCGCACCTGCGTCAAGAGCCGAAGGCGGTTCAGCCGCACAACCGGGTCGGGATCGTTCACCAGCACCTTGTCGAAAAAGGCGTCCACGGGGCTGCGCAGATGCGCCAGATGCCGCATGGCGGCGGTGAAATCCTCGGCGGCCAGGGCCTCGTCCACCCGTCCCGCTTCGACGCGGAGGGCGGCGGCGAGCGCGGCTTCTTCGGGCGGGGCTTGGTCAGACAGTAAGGGATTTAAGTGCAAGCTCCCTTCCCCTTCGAAGGGGGAAGGGCCGAGGATGGGGGTGCTCGCGGTGAGAT
>CAXTHJ010000131.1:0-4567 GCA_964243985.1 uncultured Caulobacteraceae bacterium
GTCCCGCTCCAGTCCATGGTCAGGCGGCCGACGGTTCCGGCGCGGTGGAAATCTTCCCGCAGGCGCTCGCCCGCCGCCGCTTCCTGGGGCGTCAGCCAGGGCTGGCCGTCCGGACCCCGGCGCCGGGCCAGCCAGGCTATGGGCGATTCGCCGAGGTTGGCGGCGCGTTGGGTGCGGACACCGTCCGGCTCCATCATCGTGCGCTCACCCATCATCACCCCCGGGCGTCCAGGCGGGGGCGCATGCGGCGCCGGCGCGCTGGCCGCGATCCAGCCCCCTTTGGGCCGGAGCTTCAGTCCAGGCTCCTCGATCAGCCTGCGAAACACCGACTCCTCCAGGGTCAGGAGCGGCCGCCGCCGTCGATCAGCCGCGAGACGAAGCACGTAGCCATCGCCTTCCGCCTCCAGAAAAGCGCCGGGCCGCGCCAAAGCCTCCGCCGCGCGGGCGGCCAGGCGATCCGCATCCGCGCCGCTCATGCCCACGCTCCGTTGAACGGCGCGGCGCGGACGCATCCCTCCAGCCGCTGCAGCACGGTGTCGAAGACGGCGTCGTCGCGCAGATCCTCCACCCGGCGGCAGGCGTAGCTGATGGTGGAACGGTCCCGCCCGAAGATGGCGGCCACCCGACCGAGCGGCCAGGCGAACGCCACGTGGACCAGATACATGGCCATCTGCCGGGCCCGCGCCACGGCGGCGCATTTGCGGGCGGTGGAAGCGATCTCCCGCGCCCCGATCCCGGTGTACGACGCCACCAGCTGCACCACGAAGGCGGCATGCTGGAGGTCTCGCGCCTCCTCCCGCAAACCAGGCGGCGGCGCGCCCCCGATCTGAAGCTCTAAGGGGGTAGCAGCGTGTGTCATGGACAATCCTCCCAAGCGGCCGATCCAATCTTCGGCACAGGCGCACCTTACATCAGGCGCAAGACAGGGAGGATAACTTTCCTATTATTAATTAAAAATAGGACCAAAAGCCGCCAGGTTTAGGCGGCGCGTATACCGCTCCGGCTCCACTCGGAAGCAGCACCCACAACGACATCGTAGCCCAGGATCATGTCCACCCGGTCCCCGTCGCCCGCCAGGGGCAGACGCAACCAAAGGATGGATAGATGGGGCGCGCCGCGCCAGGCGAGGGAGTGAAAACCGACGCCGGGGCAGCGGCTCTCCACCACCTTGTCCAACTCATCCCGCCAGTAGGACGCCGCCTCCGCCGCGTAGACGTCGGCGAGACGCTTGCCGGTGATTTCCCCGCCGTAGACCCCATAGAGCCCGGTGCCGGCGAGCCGGAGCTTATACTCTCGCGCGGCGGCGCCATCGGTCGGGCGGACGTCGATCAGGCTGATGGTGGGGAGGTGGCGCTTGATGTCGCATGGATCGATGTGCGCGCGGGCAGGCAATCGCCCGCGATCCCTGCGGGAGCGCCAGTACCCCAAGATCTCTTCGTGCGCCCGAACCGCCGAAGCGGAGCCCGCGAATTGCAACTGCATCTTCGGATTCCCCCACAACCCACTGGAATCTTGATGCTTAATATCGCTTAACTCACGCTGCGCCGCAACTGATTTTTAAGACTCGCGGCGCGCGAGTTGTCGCGGGCGATTCCCCTGCAAGGAGTCCTTGTCCAGCAACGAAAAACGCTCGCCAAACGGCCGACAGGCGCTGGAAAGATCCGATACGGCCCAACCTTTAGTGTGGCTTTCGTCCGCCTTGGCCAAGGCCCATCTGCTTGGCCAAATCCGAGCGAGCCTGGGCGTAGTTCGGCGCCACCATCGGGTAGTCCTTGGGCAGACCCCACTTGGTCCGATAATCTTCAGGGCTCATGTCGTATTTGGTGCGCAGGTGCCGTTTCAGGGACTTGAACTTACGGCCATCCTCCAGGCAGACCAAATGCTCGGGGGTGATGGACTTCTTCACCGACACAGCCGGCTCCGGCGCCGCAACGTCCACCGGGGCGGCGCTGGTGGTCATGCCGGTCAAGGCTCGATGAACGCTTTGAATGAGCAGAGGCAAGTCGGAAGGCGAGACCGTATTGCTCCCCACGTAAGCGGAAACGATAGCCGTCGTCAGCTCTGTAACGTCGCCTTGATCTTCCATGTCGTCTTAACCCGCAGATGCCCGGACGGCTGAAACACTGAAACCGGACTGTTATCTCGTAATCTTCACCTAACGAGATTTGCGGTTCAAGACAATCTCGCTCTTGGACGTTCACGACATCAATTTTCGCGGATCGACTTTCGGGTTTCGCTTACAGGCATAGGCGTTTCCAGGATCGAACTTTTAGACGGATGCCGGCGATTTAGCCTTCGAAGTATGTCTTACTTGAAATTATACGCTGTAGCCCAACCAGATGCAGCGTTATTCAAACGCCGTAATCCGACGCGAGGGCCAGCATGGCGGCGCGTTGGGGGGCCGAATATTCGTCCACCGCGTCTTCGTCCCCTTCGCGAATGGCGCGGATCAGTTCGGGCGTCAGGGCCGAGGACAGGGACCAGTTCCAATAGCGCAAGACCGTCTGCGCCCGGTCCACCGCCATCATGTCGAAGACGTACAGAGTGCGCTCCAGGGACGAAGCTATGGCGCCGGTGGAATCCGCCTCCGGCCGCCGCATCCCGCGCCAAAGCTGAAGCACGGCATGGCGAGGCAGGCCCGTCGCCTTGCAGAGGATGGCCACCGGCTCTCCGAAAGGATCGGTGAAGATCTTGGCGCCGGTCATGGGCTTGATACCGGCCAGATAGGCGATCTCGCTGGCGAGGTCGCGGGTCATGCCGTGCTCGCAGGCCTCCACTGCATCGTCCAGGCTGGCGTAGGGGCTCTTGTCGACGGCGGAGCGGTTGCGCTGGCGCCGCTCGATAAATTGCAAGGCTTTGCGCACCAGGGGGTCCTGCCAGCCCTCGGCGGTCGCCATGGGAAAGATGTCGCCCGAAGCGTCCTGCAGCACCTCGCGGCTGACGGCGAACCGCTGCAGGAGGGAGCGGCGCGCCTCGGGGTCGGCCCACCAGAACATCACATAGGCGTGGCTGGGGCGCAGTTCCGGCCGCTTCATCAATCCCTGCACCAGAACCGTGTAGGTCCGCGAGGCGGCCACGATCCGCTCCACCGCGGAGGCCGAAAGCTTGGCCTCGAAATTGGCCAGGAGCACATCGATCACACCCACCTCGCCGGCGTCGGTCAAGGCCTCCCCAACCAGTTCCGAGATGCCCCGGCGGGCGGCGATCATGCGCCGATGCTCGATCTTGGCTTCGCGCACGCAGTCGATCAGGTCCGGGTCGCTGAGGGAGGTGCCGTCCTCCAGGAGCGGCGCAGCGGTCTCGATCTCGTCGCGCAGAAGCAGGCGGGCCAAGGCGTTGGGAATCTCCCCAAGATGCGCCACCCGCCGCGCCACGCGCTGGCGATCGTCGGGCGCGGCCTCCCGCAGCATCTCCACCAGAAGGTCAGCCGTCACCGCCCGCTCGAAGGCGTTCACGCGGCTGGACGGCAGGCAGACCACGTCCGCCAACCGGCGAACCAGCGCCCGCCGCGCACGGCCCGTCTTGGGCGCGGCGTCGATGTCGAACGCATCGAGGGTGAGGGCTTCGGCCACGTCGGCTCCTGGACTGGCGCGGACTGTGCCCGAGGAGCGGTTAACTGCGGGTTTGCAGACGTGAGTCAGACGAGCCCGGCGATGATTGATCGGAACTCCGCCGCTTCAACGTCGTTAGAACAAACGTAGAACCGGAGGCGACAATGACCGACTTTCACAATCCAAAGCTCGACGACCACCCCGGCTCGAACACCGAAAAGGCGCCGGACAACTGGGTTTCGGGGGACGATCCGATGACAGGCGCGCAGGCGTCCTACCTCGCCACCCTCAGCGAGGAAGCGAAAGAACCGCCGCCGGAGGGCGAACTCACCAAGGCGGAAGCCTCCAAGCGCATCGACGCGCTGAAGCAGAAGCTGGACCTTTAAGGCGCGCCGGAAGTGGAAGTGCGCGGACGTCGCCGGCCCGCAGCGGTCAGACCGCCTGCCCCGCGCACCAGCCCGACGCCCAAGCCCACTGGAAGTTGTAGCCGCCGAGCCAGCCTGTGACGTCCACCACCTCGCCGATGAAATAGAGCCCTGGCACGGCCTTGGCCGCCAGGGTGCGTTGATCCAATGCTTCCGTGTCGACGCCGCCCAGGGTGACCTCGGCGGTGCGGTAGCCTTCGGAGCCCACCGGCTTCACGCGCCAGGCGTTGACGGCGGCGGCCACGGTCTTCAGCGTCTTATCCGGCGTGTCGGCGAGGTTGCCAGTCAGTCTCTCGGCTTCCGCAATGACTTGAGCCAACCGCTTAGGCACATGCTGGCCGAGCACCGTCTGCACCGCTTGGCGCCCGTTTTCGGCCCGGGCGTGGCGGAGGGTCTCGAACAGATCGATCCCGGGCGCCATGTCCACTTCGATCGCCTCGCCTTCCCGCCAGTAAGACGAGACTTGCAGCACTGCCGGGCCCGAAAGCCCCCGATGGGTGAACAGCATCGCCGCCTTGAACTGCGTCTTGCCGCTGGCGATGCGGGCGTCCAACGCCACGCCCACCAGGGGCTTCAGCCGCTCCAAGAGGC
>CAXTHJ010000132.1:0-4498 GCA_964243985.1 uncultured Caulobacteraceae bacterium
GTCGGACAGCTTGCGGGCGCCAGGGGCGGTGACGGTGCGGTCGATGCAGGCGAGGAGGGAGCCTTCTCGCCCGCCGTTCTGCGCCCGCTCGATCTCCAGGCTGGCGCGGGTGGCGGGGTCGATGGCCATGGTTTCGGTGGCCCCACCTCTACGGGGCGCGGAGAGCACCGGCAGGCGGCCAGCTTGGGTGGTTTCCAGGTGGGCGGCGATGAGGCCGAGGGCGATCACCTCCGCCGGCTCCAGCGCGCCGAACCCGTCAAGTGTATCGACGCCGTAGAGCCGCTTCACCCGCGCTTCGCAGGCGGAAAGCTCCGCCAGGGCACCGGGCATGGGCTGGGCGAGGCCGCCGGCGGATTTCAGGGCAGCGGCGGTCGCTTCATCGGCGAACAGGCGGTCGGGGACCAGGATTTCGGAGGGGCGCAGCGCGGCCAGGGTGGGGCCGAGGGCGGATCGGTCCAGCAGGAGGGATTCTACGTCGCCGGTGGAAAGCTCCACGCTCGCCAGCGCCGCCTGTCCGGATCGGATCGCCACGGCGGCGAGGCGGTTGGAGCCCCGCGCGTCGAGCAGGCTGTCTTCGGTGAGGGTGCCCGGCGTCACCACCCGCACCAAGTCTCGCCGCATGATGGATTTGGAGCCGCGCTTCTTGGCTTCCGCCGGGTCTTCCATCTGCTCGCAGACGGCGACCTTGAAGCCCGAGCGGATCAGCTTGGCGAGGTAGGCTTCGGCGGCATGGACCGGCACGCCGCACATGGGGATGTCCTCGCCCCCATGCTTGCCGCGATAGGTCAGGGCGATGCCGAGAGCCTCGGCGGCTTTGCGCGCATCCTCGAAGAAGAGTTCGTAGAAGTCGCCCATGCGGAAGAAGACCAGCGCATCCGGCTGCTTGGCCTTGGCGTCGAAGAACTGGGCCATCACCGGGGTGGCGCCGTCCGCGGACGGGGTGGCGGAGGTGATGGGGGTTTGGGCGTTCACCGGCGAACGCTAGAGCAAGACCGTTTCAAGTTGAACCACCTCTCTTCATTCTGCTCATCCCCACGACCGAACGGCCACGCGAGCCAACACGTGGAACCAGCGACGTCACAGGCACGGCCAAGTCCATCTGTCCGACCTGCCGTGCGCGCCTCTGCCGGCTGGACGATCCGGCGGTGGTGGAGCGCGCCTGATTGCTCTTAGAGGTACCCGTCCTTAGAGCGGCTTGACGGCGCGGGCTCCCGTCCTTATACGACGCAGCCTTCGCGCGGAGCTGATGTTCCGCGTTTTGTCGTTTCACTGGAAAGCTTCCGTCATGTCGCGCCGCTGCGAACTTACGGGCGTCGGGCCCATGGTCGGCCATAACGTCAGCCACTCCAACATCAAGACCAAGCGCCGCTTCCTGCCCTCACTGGCCGAGGTCAATGTGGCGTCCGACGCCTTGGGTCAAAGCTTCAAGCTGAAGATCACCAACGCGGCGCTGCGCACCCTGGACTTCAAGGGCGGTCTCGACCCGGTGCTCCTGAACGCCAGGGACGAAGTGCTCTCGCCCAAGGCGCTGAAGATCAAGCGCCAGGTCAAGGCCAAGCTCGCCACGCAAGCGGCCGCCGCCTAAACTTTTCGGCTTACGAATGATCAGGCCTCGCCGGGCGACCGGCGGGGCCTTTTCTATGGCGAGGCGGCGAGAAGGGCGCGGCTGGCGGCCTTCACGTCGGTGCAGCCGGTCAGCGCCATGGCCACCTTCAGCTCCGCCTCGAACCGCGCCAGCATCCGCGTCACGCCTGCCTCGCCCCCCGCGGCCAAGGCGTAGGCGAAGGCCTTGCCGATCAGGACGCCCTTGGCCCCGAGGGCCATCATCTTCAGTACATCGAGCCCCGAGCGCACGCCGCTGTCGGCCAGCACCGTCAGGCCATCGCCCACCGCCTCGACGATCGGCGGCAGGGCCTTGACCGGAGACAGCGCCCCGTCGAGCTGACGGCCCCCATGGTTGGAGACGACGATCCCGTCCGCGCCCGCCGCCAGCGCCGCCCTGGCGTCCTCCGGATCGAGCACGCCCTTCAGCACGATCTTTCCGGGCCAGCGCTCGCGCACCCAGGCGATATCCTTCCAGGTGACGGTGGGGTCGAAGTTCCTGTGTATCCAGCCGACGAAATCTCCGGCCTGCTTCTCCTTGATGGCGTCGATCAGGTTGCCGAAATGGTGGGGCCGCCCACCGAGATAGACATCCCGCACCCAGCGCGGCCGCGTGGCCGTATGCAGGGCGCGCTGCAGCTGCTGCAGGAGCGGCAGGGTGGCGGAGAAGCCTGAGCGAAGGTCCCGATAGCGCGCGCCGGAAACCGACAGGTCCACAGTGAACAGCAGAACCTCCGTCCCGACGCTCGCCGCCCGGTTCAGAAGCTCGGCCATATAGGGCCGGTCCTTCATTATGTAGAGCTGGAACCAGATCGGCTTTTGCACCGCCGCTCGCACTTCCTGCAGCGAACAGATACCCATGGTGGAGAGGGTGAAGGGCACGCCGGCCGCCTCCGCCGCCTTGGCCCCCTGCACTTCGCCCCTTTTGGCGAACATGCCGGTGAAGCCGACCGGGGCGATGGCCAGGGGCATCGACAGGCTCTGGCCGAACAGGGTAGTGGAGGTGTCGAGGGTGGAGATATCCACCATCACCCGCTGGCGAAGGGCGACGGCCTCCATGTCCGCCACGTTGTTGCGAAGGGTGATCTCCGAATAGGAGCCGCCGTCGATATAGTCGAAGAGGTAGCGCGGCAGGCGGCGGCGGGCGGCTTCCCGCTCGTCGGCGGTGTTGGCGATGATCACAGGGTGTTCATCGCGCCGTGGCCATGGCGCGGGCGGGTGTCGTGCGGCCCTGCACCACCGGCGGCGGGGCGAGGCCCGGCCCGGTGCGGCCGACGCGCTTGGGCTCCTCGTCGAAGAGGTCGGCCAGCTGTTCGGTGATGGCGCCGCCGAGCTGCTCCACATCGACGATGGTCACGGCCTTGCGATAATAGCGGCCGACGTCGTGGCCGATGCCGATGGCGATCAGCTCGACGGGCGAGGCGGTCTCGATCTCGTTGATGACGGTGCGAAGGTGCCGCTCCAGATAATGGCCGGAGTTGACCGAGAGAGTGGAGTCGTCCACCGGCGCGCCGTCGGAGATCACCATCAGGATCTTGCGCTGTTCGGGCCGGCCGATCAGCCGCTGGTGGGCCCAGAGCAGGGCCTCGCCGTCGATGTTCTCCTTCAGAAGACCCTCACGCATCATCAGGCCGAGGTTCTTGCGGGCGCGGCGCCAGGGGGCGTCGGCGGACTTGTAGATGATGTGGCGGACGTCGTTCAGCCGTCCCGGCGTGTGCGGCTTGCCGGCCTTGATCCACTCCTCCCGCGCCTGCCCCCCCTTCCAGGCCCGGGTGGTGAAGCCCAGCACCTCCGCCTTCACCCCGCACCGCTCCAGGGTGCGCGCCAGGATGTCGGCGCAGACGGCGGCCACCATGATCGGGCGCCCCCGCATGGAGCCGGAATTGTCGAGGAGGATGGTGACAACGGTGTCGCGAAACTCGGTGTCGTCCTCCTGCTTGAAGGAGAGCGCCGCCATGGGATCGATGATGATGCGGGTGAGGCGGGAGACGTCCAGCAGGCCCTCCTCCAGATCGAAGGACCAGGAGCGGTTCTGCTGCGCCATGAGCTTGCGCTGCAGCTTGTTGGCCAGACGGGAGACCACGTTGGAGAGGGCGGAGAGCTGCTGGTCGAGGTAGGCGCGCAGGCGCGTCAGCTCGTCCGGATCGCACAGATCCTCGGCGCCGACGATCTCGTCCGAGGCGGTGGAGAAGATCTTGTAGGGCGGCTCGGGCCGGCCGGGGTCCTTGATGTCCGGGCGGTTGGGCTTGGGACCTTCGGAGGCGTCTGGTTCCTCTTCGGAACTGTCGCTCTCTTCCGTCTCCCCTTCGGTGGTCTCTTCGGAGGAGTCGGACTGCTCATCGGATTCGGACTTCTCCATGGTGGTGGAGTCGGTGGTTTCAGAATCCCCGCCCTCGTCGGAGTCGCCCTCGTCCGGCTGGTCGGTCTGATCGCCCTCGTCTTCGGAGCTTTCTTCCGAGGAGTCCTCCGAAGAATCCTCGGTCATCTCCAAATCCTTGAGGATAGCGCGGGCGATCCGGCCAAAGGTGGCCTGGTCGTCTATGGAGGCGATGAGGCGATCGAGGTCCTGACCCGCTTTGGCTTCGATCTCGGGGCGAAGGGCGTCCACCACCGCCCGCGCGCCGTCGGGCGCCGGCTGGCCGGTCAGCCGTTCGCGCACCAAGAGGGCGAGGATTTCGGCCATGGGCGGCGCTTCGCCTACGGCGCGGCCGACGCCCTTGCGCTCAAGATTGGCCTCGAGAACGGCGTTCAGGTTCTGCCTCACCCCGCCCAGAGCATTGGCGCCGATCCCCTCAATCCGCGCCTGCTCAATGGCCGCGAACACCTCGGCGGCCACAGGATCTTGGGGGCGGAGCCGGGCGTGGGCGGCGATGTCGTGATGAGCCAGGCGCAGCGC
>CAXTHJ010000133.1:0-4483 GCA_964243985.1 uncultured Caulobacteraceae bacterium
CGGGGGAAGCGGTCATTGCCATTCTTTGCAACTATTGGGCTTTAAAAGCTATAAGAAACAATCTATATTATTGTGGAATTTGCACTGGAGCGCCAAAATGAGCTTGCGTCTTGTGCGCCGTGTTCATCTTCCCGACGGCCGGATCGATGAGTTCGAGCCTGCCCTAAATAAGGACGGCTACTACGTGTTAGCCGACCTTGCGGTGCACCCGAAGCACAACGTCCGGGACAACCAGTTCTACGTGAAGGATTTGGCGGCGGTGGCGGCGAGGCTGCGGAAGGGCGGCGTGCGTCTTCGTATGAGCGGCAAGCTGAAGCCTAACGAGCGCAACCTAATAAGCGCCAAAGAGATCGAGATCGAAGAGACTCCCGATCCCGCTCAGAACCCGGCGCCTGCCGAAGACGATCCCTTCGCCGCCTTCTCCGAGTGGGCCAGCGATGGGGACGAGGCCGCTTACGCCGACTTATGAGCTTTCTGCCCTTCGACGTGGTGGTGGTGCCGTTTCCCTATAGCGACCGGTTGGCGGAAAAGCGCCGCCCCGCCCTCATCGTCTCCTCCGCGGAGGTCGAAAGGCGGCGCGGCCTGGTTTGGGTGGCGATGATCACCAGCGTCGTCGATCGACCTGCATCCGGGTCTGAGTTCGGCGACGCCGCCTTGACGGACCTGAACGCCGCCGGCCTGTCCGCTCCCTCCCTGCTTCGCGCCAGCAAGATCGCAACCATCGACGCCGAGCGGGTGCTGCGCCGGATCGGGGCGCTGTCGGATCCGGACCAGGCGCGCGCCAAGGCGGCGCTACACGATTGCCGAGGCTTCTGATCGCCGCCCTCGCCGCCTCTTCGGCTAAGCCAATATTTTACACATTCCGGCTAGCCTAGGTCATCCCATCGGTAAGCGGTGTTTCATGACTGTGTCCAAAGGCTGCGCCGGTTGCCACGACGGCGCGAAATTCGACCGCGATATCACCATGGCCTTCCAGCCCATCGTCGATGTGGCGAAGGGGAGCGTCTTCGCGCACGAGGCGCTGGTGCGGGGCGTCCATGGCGAGAGGGCCGGTGAAATCCTGTCCCATGTCACCGAGGAGAACCGCTACGCCTTCGATCAGGAGTGTCGGGTCACGGCGATCGAACTGGCGGCGGGGCTGGACCTGGCGGCCGACGGCGCGTGCCTGTCGATCAACTTCCTGCCGAACGCCGTCTACGAGCCCCGCGCCTGCATCCGCCTGACCCTGGCGGCGGCGATGCGGACCGGCTTTCCGTTGAACCGGATCATCTTCGAGTTCACCGAGGTGGAGCGGCTGGATACGGCGCATGTGCTGAACATCCTGCGCTCCTACCGCGCCATGGGGTTCAAGACCGCCATTGACGATTTCGGCGCGGGGTTCGCTGGGCTCGGCGTACTCTCCAAGTTCCAGCCCGACATCGTCAAGCTCGACATGGACCTGATCCGCGACATCGACAAGGATGCGGTCAAGCGCACCATCGTCCGCCACACCCTGGCCATGGTCGCCGACCTCGGCGCCACCGCCCTCTGCGAAGGCATTGAGACGGTGGAGGAATATGCGGTGCTGCGCGATCTCGGCGTCGATCTGATGCAGGGCTACCTTTTCGCCAAGCCGGCGCTGGCCAGCCTGGCCGCGCCGGCTTTGCCCTTTGAGGACGTTGCGCGCAGGCGCGCCGGCGGCGCAGCCTGATCCTTTACTTCGCAGCCGCCGCCCCCTGCGGTCCGAACGCGGACGGATGCTTCTCGTCGTCCAGCATCCACTTCAGGTCTTTATCCACCTTGGCGCGGGTGTCGGCGTCGAACAGGCGGTAGCGGGAGCCGTGCAGGCGCTGGCCGGTCTGCACCATGGCCGGGGTGATGAAGAGGAACTGGCCCTGGTAGGCGCCGGTGAGGGTCGGCCTGTTTTCGCGGAGCGAGACCGCCTCCAGATGCGCGCCGCAGGTTTCCAGGTTGCGGGCCGTGGTGGAGACCGGCGCAAAGGTCGCCTTGCCGTCCGCCCCCGTCGCCAGCCGCCAGCAGACGCCGACGTTGGTGGGCGCCTCCGGCGATCCATCGCAGGCGGCGAGCGTCAGGAGTGCGCTCGCCACAACGCCGCTTAGTCCCCAAATCGTCATCCGCATCGCGGCTCGCTCCTTGACTAAACCGCACCCTACCTCTTTGAAGAGCCAAGACGAGGGGTGCGTCACAAAAGACACAGACTCGATCTGTGTCGGCCGGTCGACGAAGATATGGAACGATCGCGTGAACGCCGGCTTGTCATGGGATGGCGCCCGCGTCCCCAGAATCCCAGTCCCCAGCGGAACCGCACGTTCATGTCATCCTTGTGATCGATGACGACGTTCTGATCCGCCTATCCATCGCGGGCTACCTGCGGGAGTGTGGTTTCACTGTGCTGGAAGCGGACGGCCCCGCCGAGGCGATCACGATCCTGAACGCCGCCATCGACGTGGACCTGGTGTTCTCCGATGTGCAGATGCCGGGGGACATGGACGGCTTCGGCCTCGCCCGCTGGGTTAGGACTCACAAGCCGGGCATGAAGGTGATCCTGTCCTCAGGGGTGGTGCGCGCGTCTACGATGGCGGAGGATCTCTGCCAGCACGACGCCTTCTTGGAGAAGCCCTACCACGAGCACCAGGTGGCCGAGCGCATCCGGGCGCTCCTGGCCGCCCGCGCCGCTTAAGCGGCCATCCGGCGCCAGACTTCGCGATCGGCGGTGACGGGGTTCAGCTCGCCCTGGCGTTCGCGGACCGCCAGGCCGGCCATCACGGTGATGTCGAGGTTGGCCAGCTTGTTGGTCACCTCGTCCGGGCGACAGCCGTGGGCCGGGGCCACGAACAGGGCGGCGTTCACCTGCGGCGCCTTGGCGGTGATCAGCATCGCCAGGCGCCCGGCCCGCTCCGGCTCCTCCCGGTGCAGCAGGGGCGATTCGGAAAAGAGCTCTTGGCCGAGCTTCATCACGTAATCGAGGCTGAGGGCGTGGAAGCGCGCCGGGTCCAAGGGCTGGTTCAGCCCGTTCATGTTCAGGTCCAGGACGCGATCGTTCAACAGAAACAACATGAGGCCGTTATACCGCGCCCCGCTTGCAACCCCGTTGACGAAGGCGGTTAACGGGGGGTTTGCGCCTCGCTCTGGGGCACGCCCAGCACGGATGGAGTGACGGGACGGCCCGAGGCTTCGGCGATCAGCGCGGCGGTGCGGTCCTCCACCGCCTTTTCCAGGGCGACCATGAAAGCCTCCTTGCCGAGGTCAGCGGAGATCTGGGGGAGGAACTCCAGCACTGCGCGGCCGGGGCGCTTGGTCCAATCCTCCTGGCTCCAGAACCAACCGAGGCTGGAGGCGACCGGCACCACCGGCATGGAGAAATCCCGCGCCATGTAGAAGACCCCGCTGCGGTAGCGGAACTTGACGCCGACGGGCGCCAGGTGCCCCTCCGGATAGATCAGGATCTTGCGCCCCTCGTCGTGGGCATGGGTGGCGGAGCGGGCCAGGGCGCCGCGGGCCTCGGGGCCGCCGCAGTTGTTGACCACGATGGCGCCGAGCTTACCCAGCACGGTCTTGAACAGGGGAAACCGCTCCAGGTGGTCTCCGGTGACGAAGGCCAGGTCGTCGAACTGGCCGTAGATGCTGAAGCCGTCGCCGTAGGAGGCGTGCTTAGGGGCGAGGATGAAGGCGCCGGACGGCAGGTTCTCCCGCCCCCGCACCTCGATCTCGATGCCAGCCAGCACCCGCATGGCCCAGACCATGCGGTCTACATAGCGCTTGATCACCCGCCGCACGGCCTTGCGCCCTGGCCGGAGCGCCGCCGCCGCGGCCCAGATGGTGTGGACGATGGAGATCAGCCCGAAGGCGAGGTTGAAGAGGAGGCTGCGCATCAGGCCTTCAGTGCAAGGTGGTGGTGGTGCGCGCCTTCAGGGCGGCGGCGAGATTGAGTGTGCGGCGGACGGCGGTGACGGCGGTAAGGAGCGCGATCAGGGCGAGGCCGATGGCGAGGCTGAGGCCGCTCCAGCCCCACAACCCCTCGAACGCGCCGACGATAGCGACGGCGGTGAGGATCGCCATCCGCTGCGGCTTGGCGCCCGGTCCGGAGAAATCCGCCGCGCAGCCGAGGCCTCGGCCCAGCTCGCGGATATAGGCGGTGAGCACGGCCAAGACCGCCGCCAGCCAGCCCAAGGGCTCGGCCAAGGCCGCGCCCGCCCCAAGGCTCGCCAAAGCCGCGCCGTACCCTGCGCCTACGAGAAAGAGGGCGTCGGCGATGCGGTCGGGCAGTTCGTTCCAGATGGCGCCGTAAGGTCCGCCGCGCTTGTGCTCTACGGCCACAAGGCCGTCGAGGAGGTTGCAGACCAGCCGGAGCTGCACGCAGGCCGCCGCCAGCACCCAGAGGGCGCCGCGCGCCGCGCCATGCGATGCCCCGCCGCCGACGAAAGCGCCGCAGCCGATGGCCGCGAACAGCACCGCCCCGGCCGAGACCATGTCCGGGCTGACC
>CAXTHJ010000134.1:0-4386 GCA_964243985.1 uncultured Caulobacteraceae bacterium
ATCGTGGCCTCAGCGGGGGGGCGGCTGGAGATAGGGTTGGTTGAGCTAGGCGGCCAATCCGTCCGACTGCCCCTGGACAGCAAAAACCCTCTAACTCTATTCGCCAACGTGGGTCTATTGCAGCGGCTGATCCGGGAGGAGGGCGTCAGTCTCGTTCACGTCCGCTCCCGCGCCCCGGCCTTCTCGGCCATTGCCGCGGCAAGGCGGGCTGGGGTCCCGGTGGTGACGACCTATCACGGGGTCTACAACGCCCAATCGGTCTTGAAGCGTTGGTATAACGGGGTGATGACGAGGGGCGATCTCACCATCGCCAACTCCGAGTTCACCCGCGATCACCTGATCCGAGAACACCGTGTCGATCCGGCGAGGGTGGTCACGATTTCTCGGGGCGTGGATCTGACGCGGTTCGATCCAAAAGGGGTCGGGGCCGACAGGGTGCAGGCTATCCGCACTGCCTGGCGGATCGCGCCGGACGACCGCCGCCTGATCCTCCTTCTCGCCGGACGGCTGACCCGCTGGAAAGGTCAGGCGTTAATGATCGAAGCCCTGGCGGCGTTGAAGGCGAAGACGGGTCGCGATGACGTCCTCCTGGTGCTGGCGGGCGACGATCAAGGGCGCACGGATTATCGAAACGAGCTCGAGAATCTGGCTGCGAAGAAAGGTCTTGCGGACGCGGTGCGGATCGTCGGGCACGTGGGCGATATGCCTGCCGCATATCTTGCGGCGGATGCAGCGGCGGCGCCGTCCCTCGATCCCGAGGCCTTCGGTCGCACGGCCGTCGAACCTCAGGCTATGGGTCGCCCGGTTCTGGCCGCCGACCACGGCGCGGTGCGCGAGACGGTGGCGGACGGGGAGACCGGCTGGCGCGTACATCCACGGGATGTGAATGGCTGGGCGGAAGCGCTGAACAGCCTTGTGAGGATTAGTCCGGCAAGGCGCGGGGCGATGGGCGAAGCGGGCCGGGCGCGGGTACGGGCCCTCTACTCGTTGGAACGAATGACCGATTTGACACTGGGAGCGTACCGCCGGGTGCTGGCGGAGCGGGAGCGTTGAGGCTGCCAACGGTTAAGATGACTCGAATCCTTGTCATAAAATTCGGGGCGCTCGGCGATTTCGCTCAGGTGTTCCACGCCTTCGCCACCATCCGCGCCGCGCATCCAGCGGCTGAGATCACCCTCCTGACCACTCCGCCTTATCAGGCCCTGGCCGGGGCGAGCGGTCTGTTCGACAGGATCGATACTGACGGACGGCCTAAGGGATGGCGCAGGTGGCTGGCGATGACGCGTCGGCTCCGGAGAGCGCGCTATGACCGGGTGTACGACCTCCACACCTCAAAGGGCTCGACCCGCCTGTGGTGGGCGCTTTTGCCCAGGCCACCAGAATGGTCCGGCATCGCGCGGTTCGGCTCCCACCCGCAGACTCGGTCGGACCGCAACGGAATGCACAACCTCGACCGCATGGCGGATCAGCTGCACGTGGCGGGCATCGGTCCCGCTTATTCAGAAGGGGAAGCGCCGCCGCCGGACCTGTCCTTCGCCGTGAAGGCGTCGCGCACCAAGGCGGAGGCGAAAGGGTCCGACAGCGTCGGCGCGAGGTTTGGCCTAAAGTCGCCGTTCGCGCTGCTAATCCCCGGCGCATCGGCCTCCCGCCCCGAGAAGCTCTGGCCCACCGCCTGTTACGCCGACCTGGCGGCGGCGCTAATGAAGCGCGGCGTCAGCGTGGGCGTGCTCGGCGGCCCAGACCAGGCGGCGATGGCGGCGGAGATCAAGCGCGCCGCGCCGGACGCCGTGGACTTGACGGGCGCCAAGGCCGACCAGATGGACTTCGCCGGTCTCGGCGCCGAGGCGCTGCTGTGTGTGGGCAACGACACCGGCCCGACCCACATGGCGACCTACGCTGGTGCTCCGGGGGTGATGCTCCTGTCCACCCGAGTGTCCAACCCCAGCCACGTCGGGCCACGCACTTTGACGCTCCTCTCCGCACCCGATCTGGCTTCTATTAGCTCCGATCAGGTTCTACAGGCGCTGTCGCCGCTTTTACCTGTCGCGCGATGATGACATTTGGTGTTTTGAACGTATATTAGACCGTTGGACCGCCGGCTCGGCGGTCCGCTTCCTCGTGTCAACAGCCTAGAGAGGCCAAGCCTATTCGTCGTCCCATGCAAACGCCGCCGGTCAAAGATGGACCGCGCATCAACGAAGACATCCGCGTTCCCAAGGTTCTTCTGATCGATCAGAACGGCGAAAAACAGGGGATCATGCCCACTGACGCCGCCATCGAAGCCGCCGAAGAGGCCGGGCTCGATCTGGTGGAAATCGTGCCGAACGCCGACCCTCCGGTCTGCAAGATCATGGACTTCGGCAAGTTCAAATTCCAGGAACAGAAGAAGAAGAACGAGGCGCGCAAGCGCCAGAAGGTGGTCGAGGTCAAGGAGATCAAGCTCCGGCCCAACATCGACGTGCATGACTACGACGTGAAGGCCAAGGCTATGCACGGCTTCTTCGAAGAGGGCGACAAGGTGAAGGTGACGCTCCGCTTCCGCGGCCGCGAACTTGCCCACCCAGAACTCGGCATGAAGCTCCTGCAAAAGGTAAAGGCCGACTTCGAGCCGGTGGCCAAGGTCGAGTACGAGCCGCGCATGGAAGGGAAGCAGATGATCATGATCCTGGCGCCCAAGTAAGCGCACACCCGATCAGCACCAGATCAGCGGCGGTCGACCCACGGCCGCCGTTTTTGTTTTACGGCACAAGAAGGAATGTTGACGCTGGGCGTACTCGCCTTACCACCCGTCCATGACCGACTGGGCGGGCGAAAACGCGCACCGCCTTCTATCTTAGCGCAAAGTCTCGCGGGTCAGCCGGGCGACGCTGTCATCGTTAGCGGTGATCTCGATGAACTTATAGCGCGGCCGTTCCTTCAGGAGGCGCTTACCGTGATCCAGCGCCGGATCAATGGCGTCGAAAAACTGAATCTCGAACGACGGCATCGCGTCGCAGGTTTCGTGAAGGTAGAACGTGTACGCTGTCATGCTCACCTCCTACTTTGGTCTTCCATAGTGAAACCCTTACGCTTGTTAAAACGTGTCGTCTGTTTTCCAGTCGACAGTATGGCCAAGCCGGTTGCGCTTTGTAACAATTTCCCGTAAGCACCCGCCTCCGAACAGAGCCGCCTGGCTAATGGCATGCCATGGCGGTTCGAATTGCTTCTCTTCTCAGAAGGACGGGCGCGCAAACCGCCCGCATCGAAATGCCGAAACTAAAGACCAAATCGGGCGCCAAGAAGCGCTTCAAGATCACTGCGTCTGGTCGCGTGAAGGCCGGCGTCGCCGGCAAGCGCCACCGTCTCATCAGCCACTCCTCCAAGTACATCCGCCAACAGCGGGGCACCAAGGTGATGGCCGATTGCGACACGAAGAACATCAAGTCCTGGATGCCTTACGGCTAAAGTCCGACCTGAATTCTTTCCAACCATTTGATCTGAAAGTGAATTGATATGGCTCGCGTCAAAAGGGGTGTCACGTCCCACGCCAAGCACAAAAAGGTTCTGGAGCAGGCCAAGGGCTTCTATGGCCGCCGCAAGAACACCATCCGCACCGCTTCGGCCGCCGTCGACAAGGCCGGCCAGTACGCCTATCGCGACCGCAAGGTGCGCAAGCGCAGCTTCCGCTCGCTCTGGATCCAGCGCATCAACGCCGCCGCGCGTGAAGAAGGCATGACCTACTCGCAGTTTATCTTCGGCCTGGACAAGTCGGGGATCGGGATGGACCGCAAGGTGCTCGCGGATATCGCCATGCACGATCCCGCCGCGTTCAAGGCCGTCGCCGAAAAAGTCCGCGCCGCGCTGGGCTAAAACCCTTCTCCCTTCGGGGAGAAGGTGGCCGTGCAGCGGCCGGTTGAGGGGAACCGCCTCCCCATGTCTGACGCGTCGCGCTGACCCCTCACCCTCCCGCCGCAATGCGGCGGGTCCCTCCCTCTCCCCCAGGGGGAGAGGGGTTCAAGCGGTAGCCCGATGACCGACCTCACCACCCTCGACCAGACCATCACTGCTGAAATCACCGCCGCGCCCGACCTCGCGGCGCTGGAGGCGATCCGCGTGGCCGCCCTGGGCAAGCAAGGCTCCGTCGCCAGCTTGCTGAAGACCCTCGGCGCCATGTTGCCGGACGAGCGCAAAGAGCAGGGGCCGCTCATCAATGGCCTGCGCGACCGCGTCGCCGCCCTGATCGCCGAGCGCAAGGAAACGCTGGAAAGCGCCGCCTTGGACGTGAAGCTCGCCGCCGAGCGCGTGGACCTCACCCTGCCGCCCCCGCCCCGTCGCAAGGGCTCGGTCCACCCCACCCTTCAGGGGATGGACGAGATGGTCGCCATCTTCGCCGACATGGGTTTCGCC
>CAXTHJ010000135.1:0-3590 GCA_964243985.1 uncultured Caulobacteraceae bacterium
GCCTTCGCGCTTGGTGACCGCAACGCCGATCCCATCGCCATGTATCTGAACGACGTCTTCACGGTGACGGTGAACCTGGCGGGCCTGCCGGGCATTTCGGTGCCGGCGGGGCTGGACGCTCAGGGCCTGCCGCTCGGGCTGCAGCTGATCGGCCGGGCGCTCGATGAAGGCACGCTGTTCTCGCTGGCCGGTGCGGTCGAAGACGCCGCCGCCTTCCGCGCCAAGCCGAGCCGCTGGTGGTGATTTGATCTCAAACGGCGACCGGATCGTCTAACCGGACGCCGCGTCTTTGGCCAAGGCGCCCAGCATCACCGCCGCCTCCCGCGCCGTGACCGGCTTTGAGAAGTGGAAGCCCTGCAGCATGCCGCAGCCAGCGGCGATGAGGATGCGGCGCTGGTCTTCGGTCTCGACCCCCTCGGCCACCACGCTCATGCCTAGGGAGGTGGCGAGTTTGGCCACCGAGGCGACGATCACCGCGGATTGGCGGTCGCGGGTAATGTTGTCGACGAAGGACTTGTCGATCTTGATGCAGTCGATGGCGAACTGCTTCAGGTAGGTGAGGGACGAATAGCCGGTGCCGAAATCGTCCAGCGCCACCCGCACGCCGGCGGCGCGCATGATCTTCAGGTTGTAGTCGGCCCGCTCTACATCGTCGATGATGGCGGTTTCGGTCAGCTCGATCTGGATTTGCTGCGGGGTCACATCCGCTTCGGCGGCGTAGCGCAGGATCCGTTCGCCCACATTGTGGCGCAGGAACTGACGGGTGGAGAGATTGATGGAGACGTAGGGGCCGCCCCAACGGCGGCAATCGCGCAAGGCTTGGCGGGTGATCCAATCACCGATGTCGAGGATCAGGCCGGTTTCTTCCGCAATAGGGATGAATTCCGCGGGCGAAATCGCACCATGGTCGGGACTGTCCCAACGGATCAGGGCTTCGAAACCTAAAATGGCGGCGGTGTCCGCCTTCACGATAGGCTGGTAGACCATCTTCAGTTGGCCCGCGCGAAGGGCCCTCTCCAAACCATTTTCGATGGAGAGGCGGTAGCGGGTCGCTAGATCCAACGCTGTGTCGAACACCCGGAAACGGTTTCGACCCTCGCGCTTGGCGGCGTAGAGGGCGAGATCGGCCTGGCGCATTAACTCCATTTCGGAGTGGGTGGAGCCCTGCTGCGCCACGCCGATGGAGGCGGAGACCTGCACCTCGTGACCCATGATGTAGCGGGTCTGGGCGCAAACCTTGAGAATGTGGGCGCAGAGGGTGGCCATGCGCGCCTCCGTGGCGGCCTCCACCACCACGCCAAACTCGTCGCCGCCGAGCCGGGCGAGGACGGCGTCAGACGGAATGACTCCCTGGATGCCTGTGCAGATCTTGCGGACAAGATCGTCGCCCGCACTATGGCCCAGAGTGTCGTTCACCGCCTTGAAACGGTCCAGGTCGATCATCAAGACGTTCTGGCTTTGCCGATCGCGGGCGAGGCGTGCGGTCAGCTCCTCTACAAACCCCGTGCGGTTCAAGGCGCCGGTCAGATCATCATGTCGTGCAGCGTGCTTGGCGATATCCAGGCGCGCTCGCAGCTCCTGGATCTGCAGTTCGAGCGCGCTGACCACCGAATGGCTTTTGTCCGCCAGTCGTTTGACGTTGGCGGCGATGCGGTACCGCTCGGTGACGGTGCGGATGGCCTCGATGGTGAGTTGGTGATGGAGTGGCGCCAGCAGGAAGGTGAGCTTGTCCGGCGTGCCGACGATCTGCAGGCATGCGGCGAAGACGGCGCTGTCGCGTCCGTCCGCAACCACCAAAAGCTCGGCATCGGGACAGGCGCGGGCGATCGTCCTCATCTCGCTGACGAGATCGCCGATGGGGTGACCTCTAAAGTCGAACAGGAACAGGGCGGCTGCGCGGCCGACGATGCGGTTAGACTGGGCCATGGCCAGCGCATCCGCCGCCGTGACAGCGGTCGCTACCCCTTCCACCGGCAAGGCTTCTTGAATCAAGCTTTCCAGTTCGCCGCCCGAGCCAGTCCTTGGGCCAATCAGGGTCACCATCAACGTCGGGGAGGCGAGCCGCGCATCTGGACCGGAGCGTTCGTCAAACCGCGACGGCCCTACAGCGGCAAGAGCTTGCACTGAAATGGGAAGCTCCTGCCAGATCACCGGGACATACTCGAGGCTCCGACCATGCATGATCTGTGCGAAAAAATACCTAACGTGGGAAATTAATGAGGCCTTTCATGTCCGGCCGCGGACGTTCAAGGTTGATCCGGGGCTTATGGATGATGGCGTGCGCCACGAGGCTCTGGGCCTGACGCTTCTATCTTCTGAAGCCGCCCATCCGACACTATCCCCAAGCCACAGCCCCCTCCAGACCAAGGTCGGTGTCCAAAGATTGTAATCGCCAGGCCTGGCGACTGGTTTGTCTCGCTGTGGGCGGCTGGATCGACGATGAGATCGCGCAGCAATTGACTTGTTTGGACATAAATTCCCCTCAACAGTACAAATACCACTAAATTCGCCCGTGCTCTTAAATTTTCATCCCAACTTTCAGCATGCTCTTGCCTCAACGCTACGATTCAGGCACAAGATGTCATATGGCTTTGATCCTGCTCGCTTGCGCCTTAACGCCCGTCGCGATCGTGGCAGGGCAAGTGCGCGCGCAGCAGGTTCCGGCCCGCGTGCGCCGGGCTCTACGACTAACGCGCCCCTGAGCGCGACGTCGGCCGCCTGAAGGTCCAGACGTTCGTTGAAGCGCCCAGGGGTTCGCCTGTCGCCCACTTCGTCCTGACTCTCATTTAAAGCTTAATCCTATGACCATCACCCACCCGAACTTCGGCAAGCTCGCCGACGACCGTGTCATCATCTTCGATACCACGCTCCGCGACGGGGAGCAGTCCCCCGGCTTCTCCATGACGCTCTCCGAAAAGCTGCGCATGGCCGAGGCGCTGGCGGAACTCGGCGTCGACGTGATCGAGGCGGGCTTCCCCATCGCCTCCAACGACGATTTTCAAAGCGTGAAGCAGATTTCCGAAACCGTGCGGGGACCGGTGATCTGCGGCCTCGCCCGCGCCGCGCCCGGCGACATCGTGCGCGCCGCGGAAGCGGTGAAAGGCGCGGCGCGACCCCGCATCCACACCTTCATCTCCACCTCCGCCCTGCACATGAAGGCCAAGCTGCAGCTGGAGCCGGATCAGGTGATCGAACGGATCACGCAGTCCGTCACTCTGGCCCGCAACCACGTGGCGGACGTGGAATGGTCGGCGGAGGACGGCTCGCGCACCGATCCCGATTTCCTCTGCCGCGCGGTGGAGGCGGCGATCCGCGCCGGCGCCACCACCATCAACATCCCCGACACCGTGGGCTACGCCATGCCGGCGGACCTGACCCGCATCTTCGCCATGTTGCGCGAGCGCGTGCCGGGGGCCGATGGGGTGATCTTCTCCACCCACAACCACAACGACCTAGGCCTCGCCGTCGCCAACTCCCTGGCGGCGCTGGCCGCCGGGGCGCGCCAGATCGAGGGGGCGGTGAACGGCATCGGCGAGCGCGCGGGCAACTGCTCCATCGAGGAGGTGGTGATGGCCATCGGCACCCGCCCG
>CAXTHJ010000135.1:3600-4361 GCA_964243985.1 uncultured Caulobacteraceae bacterium
CGAGAGCGGCATCCACCAGGACGGCATGCTGAAGAACGCGCTCACCTATGAGATCATGACGCGCGCTTCCGTCGGCTGGTCCAAATCTTCCCTCGTGCTCGGAAAGCATTCCGGCCGCGCCGCCTTCCGCGCCAAGCTGAAGGAGATGGGCTACGGAGACCTCTCCGACAATCAGATCAACGACGCCTTCGTCCGCTTCAAGGACCTGGCCGACCGCAAGAAGACGGTGTTCGAGGAGGACCTGATGGCCTTGGTGGACGACGCCGCCGTGCGCGACCATCAGCGTATCCGCTTCGTCGATCTTACCGTGTGGACCGGCTCCCGCGGTCCCGCCCGCGCGCACCTGTGCCTGGAGATCGACGGCGCGCGGGCCACCGCCGAGGCCGAGGGCGACGGCGGGGTGGACGCGGCGTTCAAGGCCGTGCGCGCCCTCTTTCCCCACGAGGCGGAGCTTCGGCTTTACTCCGTCGGCGCCGTCACTGAGGGCACCGACGCCCAGGCTAAGACCACCGTGCGGCTGGAGGAGAACGGACGCCTGGTGGACGGACAGGGGGCGGACACCGACACCATCGTCGCCGCCGTGCGGGCTTACGTCCACGCCCTGAACAAGCTCCTGGTCAAGCGCGAACGCACCGAACCTGAAGCGATGAGCGCATGAACACTTCCTTCCCCCTCGAAGGGGGAAGGGCTGGGGATGGGGGTGCTCGCGCCGCCGTTTCCACCGATGGCGCTGGAGGCGCCCGCCTCCCGCGCCTAAACTC
>CAXTHJ010000136.1:0-4309 GCA_964243985.1 uncultured Caulobacteraceae bacterium
GACGGCGGTTACGGCGTCCTCCCCACCGACGAGTTCGACGGCGATCCCACCCTGAGGGTCCATGAGTATGATCCCTTCGGCCGGTGACGGCCTGCCTTCCTGCGGCGAGCCGCTGATCCGTCGTGGCGGATCGGCGGCTTGAGGATTCCAGGAGCGCCCATCCTGGGCTATATTTTGCCGGAAGCGTCATGGTGGTGGTGGTGGCGCTCCGGACATCGTTCGTTCTGGAGACATGCCATGATCCTCGCCACCCTCCTCGCCGGCGGCGCCCTCACGGTGCTCGCCGTTCTCATCTTCAACCTCGCAGTCTTTGCATTGCCGTTCTTCGCCGGCGTCACCGCCGCATCGCTCGCGTACTCCAGTGGCGCGGGGTTCCTAGGCGCGGCGATCATCGGCCTATCAGCGGGCGCGGTCCTGTTCGCGATCGGCAACGCCGTCCTCGCCGGCTCGCGCTCGCCCCTTCTCAGACTTGCCGTCGGCATCACGTTTGCAGGTCCGGCCGCCCTCGCGGGCTACGCGATCACAGGGCACGTCGTGGCCTGGAGCGTTGCCGGGGGAACGGGCGCACTCTGTTCGCGCTCTTAGGCGGCCTTGTGACCGGCGTGGTCGCCTGGAGCCGTCTCAATGCCGCGCCGCCCGGTGCGTCGGTTTGGGCGCCGGAGGCCGATCAGATCGCCGAAAGACGCCCCACGGCGTGAACAGAGACCGATGAGGCCACCGCCTCATCGCTGAAGGGAAGGCGATTTGACGGCCAGCCTGAGCGAGATCTGATGCCCACCGCGTCATCCTGGTTGGCGCTTGGGAGCCATCACCACATCGCCATTGGCTGCCAAATCGCAGCTAGAGCACGTCCCGCTTACTCCGACTCGGCGGGGGATTGAACGAACCCGCTGCCGCGGGAGGAGGGAAGTAGATCGATAGGGGGAAGCCCTCCTGTCTGAGAGGATTGCGGGTATCGAAGCCCAACCCTCAAGACAGGAGAGCCCCTGATGGCTGATCTCAGCCCTCTACGCCGTCGCATGATCGAGGACATGACCGTCCGTAATCTGTCGCCGGCGACGCAGCAGTCTTACCTCCATGCCGTATCCAAGTTCAGCAGACATTTCGGTCGCGCCCCTGATCGGCTGGGGATCGAGGATGTGCGCGCCTTCCAGGTGCACCTGGTCTCCATCGGCATCTCCTGGCCGGCGTTGAACCAGACCGTTTGCGCGCTTCGGTTCTTCTACGGTGTGACGCTCGGGTGCGCCGAGGTGCCGGAGCGGATCCCTTACGCCCGCGAGCCGCGCAAGCTTCCCGTCGTGCTGGGCGCCGACGAGGTGGTCAGCTTCCTGGAGGCGGTTCCAAGCCTAAAGGCCCGTACGGCGCTGACCACGGCCTATGCGGCGGGCCTTCGGGCGTCCGAGGCCGCCCGGCTGAAGGTAGGCGATATCGACAGCAGCCGGATGGTCATGCGGGTCGAGCATGGCAAGGGCGGCCGCGATCGCAACGTCATGCTGTCGGCCCAGCTGCTCAGGATCCTGCGCACCTACTGGCGGCTGACGCGCCCGCAGCTCTGGCTGTTTCCCGGGCGCGACGAGAGCAAGCCCATTGATCCCCAGGTGCTGCATTCCGCCTGTCGCTCGGCGTGCGCGGCCGCAGGTCTGGCCAAGCGGGTGACGGTGCACACTCTGCGGCACAGCTTCGCCACCCATCTGCTGGAGAACGGGACCGACATCCGCATCATCCAGGTCCTGCTGGGCCACGCCAACCTGTCCTCGACGGCGCGCTACACCCAGGTCTCCAACGGCCTGATCCGCCGGACCGAGAGCCCGTTGGACCGACTGAAGATGGAGGTGGTTCCGCCCGCCTGAGCTCGGCGCGATGTCGGCGGGATTGGAGGTCGCGGACGTCCTGCGCCGCCACGGGGACGCTTATCGTCGTGCCCGCGGCGATCATCTCGGACGTGTCGAACGGCGGGTGATGAGCGCCATCGAGCTATGCCGCACCTCGGCGCTGGGTGGCCATACGGAAGCCTGCACCGACTGCGGCCTGGTCCGCTGCGCCTACAACAGCTGTCGCAACCGACACTGCCCTAAGTGCCAGGGCGCGGCTCGCGACGAGTGGCTGGCCGCCCGCCAGGCGGAGCTGCTGCCGGTGGAGTACTTCCACGTGGTCTTCACCCTGCCGCCGGCGGCGGCCGAGATCGCCTTCCAGAACAAGCAGGCGGTCTACGCCCTGCTGTTCAGGAGCGCCGCCCAGACCCTGCAGACCATCGCCGCCGATCCCAAGCACCTGGGCGCCGAGATCGGGTTGGTCGCGGTGCTGCACACCTGGGGGCAGGCCTTGCTCCACCACCCCCACCTGCACTGCGTCGTGCCAGGCGGCGGCCTCTCAGCTGACGGATCGCGCTGGATCGCCTGCAGGCCCGGCTTCTTCCTGCCGGTGCACGTGCTCTCACGCCTGTTCCGCCGCCTCTTCCTTGAAGGATTGGAGGCCGCCTTCAGGGCCGGCGAGCTGGGGTTCTTCGGCGAGCTGGCGGCGCTGGCGGACCCCGCCGTCTTCACACGCCGGCTCGCCGAGCTGCGCAAGGTGGACTGGATCACCTACGCCAAGCCGCCCTTCGGCGGTCCGGCCCAGGTGCTGGCCTACCTCGGCCGCTACACTCACCGCGTCGCCATCAGCAACGCGCGCCTCGTCTCCCTCACCGACCACGAGGTCGCCTTCCGCTGGAAGGATTATCGCCACAACGGCCGTCCCAGGATCATGACCCTGGCCGCCGACGAGTTCGTTCGCCGCTTCCTCCTGCACACCCTACCGGACGGCTTCCATCGCATCCGCCATTACGGCTTCCTCGCCAACGGACATCGCACCCCCAAGCTCGCTCTCTGCCGTCGCCTGCTCGCGGAGCCTCTGACTGGTCCAGCCGCTGACCCTCCGAAGAGAAGAGCTGTCCCGCCACGACCCTGTGTGCACTGCGGAGGCTTGGTCGTCCTGCTCGGCGTTGTCCCCTGCTCGGCCAAACGCCACGCGCCCTTGCGGGAGGACAGCTCATGATCGGCGACGACACCTATCCTCGTGCCCCGACCGCGTCGCGCGCTGAGACCGCCTGCACGGCCCCTGTGCGTCCCACCACCCGCAGCGCCGTCGGCGAACCGTCCCCCCTCGCCAAGCGCGCGGCTCGACGAGCTCCCGGCCTCCAGCGAAGCCTTGAGGCAACCCTCGCTCCCCTCCGCAAACTCCATTCGGAGCAGCTTTACACCATTCGGGTCGCAGTCCCGGACCCGGCCGCAGCGCCACTATCTCCATAGCCCCGCCCGCCATCCCGCGGGTTCGTTCAATCCGGCTTCAATGAGGTCGCTCAGCGCCGTCGCCCCCCTCGCGGGCCGCGACCTCACAGAACCCTCCAGATTCACATCTGATTCGGGCTTGCTAGACTCTGATCTGAACGACGCAGAGGACGCAGATCATGCTTGAGGCGAGCGAGACCGAGCGGGTGGTGATCCACGCTCCCAAGGGGACAATGCTTGCTTTGGAGCGTGCCGCCATCAGTGCGCACCTTAGGCCATCTGAGCTTGCCCGGTTGTTTCTGCTTGAAGGTTTGAACGCGAACGGTTTCGTCTTCTCTGACGAGCCTGCACGGTAGCGCCCTGGCAGGGGGGCTGACCGAAGCGCTTGCTGTGTACACAGTCGCCCTGCGCCGCATCGATCCGGCCAGGAACATGGCAAGGTTCTACGCGGTGGAGGTCATGCCGACCTTGTTTGGTCAGTGGGCGGTGGTGCGCCGATGGGGCCGGGTGAACACCGACGGTCGGCGCTCCGAAACCTGGTTCGACGACCTGGCGACGGCCGTCACCTCAGCCGGGGCGCACGCAGCGGGCAAGTGCAAGCGCGGCTATACGCCTGTCTGTCAAAGTCCGCCTTCACCGTCGCCAGCCTGACAGGCGCGCCTTGAGGCCTAATCCAGGGATGTGTGCAATCCAAGACGAGAGCGCCGGCCGAGCCTTCGGACATAGATGCTTTCCAGAATGTGAGATCATAGAAGGCTAAACTATGAGACCGACGATAACCGCGCCGACCTCATCAAAACGCTCGAAGGATTACCCCTAAAAGCACCCGTTGCTTTGCGAGTCATCTTGCCGAACCAGCGGGTCGCTGGGATGAGATTGATCGGGTGGAGCTGTGTGGCCCCGAAGGATTACCGCCGGTCGTACTCATTCAATAGGATGCTTTGTGCCGAACGGCCTATCAAAGCCGCCGAGAGTACCGGTCGAAAGCTGTGACCCTGCGGCGCGGAACGTCCACGTCGCCACGGTAGACCTCCTGGCGCAGG
>CAXTHJ010000137.1:0-4285 GCA_964243985.1 uncultured Caulobacteraceae bacterium
TAGGCCGAGCGGAGGCCCGAGAGTTGCCCGGAAATGTTCAAGCGTCACATCGGTTGGCGGCAGGTTTTCAGCTTCAGGCATGGTTGGTCCAGCGCTGAGCCGCATCCCAGGTATCTCCGGGGCTGGTATTGAAGGCGATGGCCGCTTCTGGGGCATGTCGATGTACGATGTTGACCACCCGCTCGAACAACAGAAGAGCGTGCTGAGGCACACGGAAGCCGGCTCCGATGACCACGCAATCATAGGGGCCTTGCGCGAGTTGGGCCGCCAGGATCGGCTCGATCGGGCCGGCCGGGTCAAGTCCGCAGGAGTCCAGACGATCGCCTTTCGCCTCGAAGGTTGCTTTGACGCCGGCGATCCCCGCTTTGAGCGCTTCGACAGAGACGCCGGGGGGCAGGCCCGGAGCGTTCAGGTCCAGCTTTTCGGGATCAAGCCCGATGATCAGAACTTTTCGTGACGCTGTCATGGGCAATCCTTTCACGCCATCGCTCAGTTTGACTTCGTTCCATCGAACATGGTGTTGCCATTGGCGGTCTGCGCCGGGACGGGCTGGATCACGTCCCAATGCTCCACGATCCTTCCATGCTCCACCCGGAACAGGTCCATGATCGCTTGGCCGCGGTCCTGCGGCCCGCTTCGGAACAGGGAATGCACCATCACCAAGTCACCCTCACCGACAACATGTTTGATGTCGAGCGAGGCCTCGGGATGGTCTTTGAAGAAAGCGCCGAAGTAGTTATAGAAGGCCGAAGCCCCGTTAGGTACGAGCGGGTTGTGCTGGATGTAGACGGGGCCGATGTAGGCCTCCGATGCGGCCTTCGGCTGGTGGGCGTTGAAGGCCTGGTTGTAGAAGTCCACGACGACCGTCTCGTTGGGCGTGCGCGGCGTAACCGCCGCAGCCGCCTGAGTGGCGAACAGGCCGGCGGCAAGGCTAAGGGCGGTCAGGGTGCGGATCATGGGGCGTCTCCTTGGTGACGGGTTGGGTCAGGCGGTGGCCTGGCGGGTCGAGGGGCTGGTGAGCGTTCGGATCGCCGCGACGAACTCGGCGGGCCGTCCGTAGCATTCCTCGTGCGCGAGCCGCGCGATGCCGCCGTCGTGCTGGAGGAGGAAGCTCGGGAAGCCATGGAGGCCGTGATTGCGCATCAGCCGGCGCGTGGCCTGGATGTGCGCTTCGACCGGCGCGGACCGCAGCGCCTCGGCGAAGAGCGACGAGTCCAGACCGATCGCGCCCGCCGCCTCGGCCAGGACCCTGTCGTCCACGACCGGGCGACCCTCGACATAATGGGCGTGCTGGATCGCGGCGATCATCGCCGGCCCGCGATCTGCGTCTAGCGCCTCGGCGGCGAGCACGGCGGCGACTGTCGGGCGCGACCACCAGATGCTCGCGGGGTCGACCAGCAGGCCGTCGAGATAGGCCTGCCCGAAAGGTTGCCCCGTGAGCCGGGCGATGCGCGCGTCGGTCTCGCGCATCGAGCGTCGCTTGGCTTCGGGGGCGTGTACGCCAGGGTCCCAAAGCCCGCCGCCGTGGAGCACGATCGACAAGCCGGCCTCGGCGGCGGCCTTCACCAGCGGTTCGGCGGCGTAGCACCAACCGCAGAGCGGGTCGTAGACGTAGTGTAGGATGGAGGTGGTCATCTACGCCGCCCTCATGCCGCCTCGAGCACCTGGCGGACGCTCTCGGTCCAGGGCGTGGTGGGGCGACCGATCAGGCGGCCGAGGTCGCCGCTGTCGTCGAAGAGCGCACCCTTGGCTGCGCCCGCGTCGCTGTCGGCGAGGAGCGCCGCCAAGCCGAGTGGCAGGCCGGCGCCGAGCAGCGCGGCCTTATACTCAGCCTTGGGCAGGTCGCGATAGGCGATCTCCCGGCCCGTCTGGCGCGAGACCTCCGCGGCCAGCTCGGAGAGGGTGAAGGCGTGGTCGCCGGCCAGCTCATAGGTGCGGCCGGCCTGGGCCTCGGCGGAGACCAGCACGGCGGCGGCCGCGGCGGCGTAGTCGGCGCGGGCGGCCGAGGCGATGCCCCCCTCCCCCGCCGCGCCCAGAAGCGCGCCGTGCGCCAGGGCTGCCGGCAGGCTGGCCATGTAGTTTTCGGTGTACCAGCCATTGCGGAGCAGCACGTAAGGTACGCCCGAGGCCTCCAGCAGGGCCTCCGTCTGACGGTGGTCCTCGGCGAGGCCCAGCGGCGAGCGGTCGGCGTGCAGCACGCTCGTGTAGGCGATCAGCGACACGCCGGCCGCGCGAGCCGCCTCCACCACGTTGCGGTGCTGCGCCACGCGCCCCTCCATTGTGCTGGAGGAGATGAACAGCAGCCGGTCGATCCCGGCGAACGCGGACCGGAGCGAGGCCGGGTCGTCGTAGTCGCCGCGTCGGGTCTGCACGCCTCGGGCGGTTATTTGGTCAGCCTTCGACGAAGCGCGGCCACCGCCCTCGCGGACGAGGCCGGAGATCTCGGTAGCTGGAAGGGTTTTGGACAGTATATCAATGATCAGGCTGCCGAGCTGGCCGGTGGCGCCAGTGACGAGAAGGCGTGGCGATGTAGACATGGACGGTTCCCTAACTTGGTTGTGATTGGAGACGTGGTCTTGATTTAGAACCTTTTAGCTGCGATGTAAGGAGGCATGATTTTCGCCCCTGGTGACCTGGAGGTACCCTCCCCGGCCGAAGAAGCCCGCCCGCTTGCCTCGTTGTTTGAGGCCTGGCAAGACGTGGGTTTCGATGCAGACGCCTGTCCAGTGCGCAACGTGCTCGACCGGGTCGGTGACAAGTGGACGATGCTGGCGCTCGTGGCCCTAGCCTCGCGTCCACGGCGCTTCAGCGAGTTACACCGCGCAATCCCCGACATCTCCAAACGAATGCTGACCCAGACGCTGCGCGAGCTGGAGCGCGACGGGCTGGCCGAACGTGAAGTGTTCCCCACCAAGCCGCCTCAGGTGCGCTACAGCCTGTCGCCGCTCGGGCTCTCGGTGCTGACGCCGCTCGCAGCCCTGGTCGGCTGGGCAGAGGACAGCTACCCCGCCATCCGTGAGGCCCGCCAGCGCTTCGACACCGCGTTGGAAGTGTAGAGGTGGCGAAGCGGCAGGAGCCTTCGCCGGCTCTGGTGGACGGTGATCAAGAAGGAGGCGTCGCGTCGTGGTGAACGATCCCGCGGACTCCGTGATGGGTCAAGAGCATGTTCATCACCGGCGCGAGCAGCGGCATCGGCGCGCATCGCCTTGACCGCCTTCAGGCGCTCGCGGCTGAAATCGTGGCGGCGGGCGGCTGCGCCGTCGACTTGTCCGTGGACATGACCCGGCCGAAGACCTCGTCCGCCTGACCCAGGCGGCCATGGCAGGCTGTAGCCGCCTGGACGTGCTGATCAGCAACGCCGGGATCGAGCCAATCTCGCCGCTCGACGCGTTTCACGTCTAGGCTTGGGAGCAGATGATCGATGTCAACCTCAAGGGCGTGCTCTACGGCGTCGCCGCGGTCCTGCCGCTCTTTCACACACAGGGCTTTGGCCACTTTATGCGCCTTGCCTCCACCGCGGGCAAAGGGCGGTCCGAACGATCGCTGGGGCGCCGTCAGATAAATTGTAGCCTTGGCGTCAGCCTGAGCAAGAATTTGCGCAGTAGCCAGCCCGATCCCCGATCTGGCGCCGGTGACGATGATGACCTTGTCCTTGAGCATGATCGCCTCCCGTCAGAGGGGCTGAGCCAGGCTTTGCTTGGGCTCGACGTCGGTGACGAGCTTGACGTCGTCCATCACCGGCTTGGTCTCCGGCGAGGACAAGGCGGCCTCCATCGCCGCCTCATCGCGGAACACGCACGGGTAGATGGCGATCAGGCCGCCTCCGTCACCAGCAGGGAAAAAAGCTGCGGCGGATACTAGGCCGTTGGGGCCCCAGCATTCGCGGACCAGCGGAAGGTGGACGTTGATCCAGTGGTCCCGATCGAGCGCGGGGTAGCACCCATAATCTCGTTGGGCATATTGCTGGTAGGCACGAATAATCGAGGCACGTAGTGTGTCGCGAACCCTGCTCCAGCCAGCGATGGCTGGCGAAAGGGTACTGCGCCAATTCGGCCTGGAGAATGGCGGCCATTTCCCGCCAAAACTGCCGTGATAAGATCGCCAGAGATTGCAAATTCCGAGCGCCAAAATACGCTAACTAGCGAAAATACTTCACTTTTTTCTAGCGCCTATTCAGACGCTCTGGTTCGCGCGTTCTAAGTGGCGGTGACGGTGGGATTCGAACCCACGATACCCTTTCGGGTATGACGATTTAGCAAACCGTTGCCTTCAGCCTCTCGGCCAC
>CAXTHJ010000138.1:0-4205 GCA_964243985.1 uncultured Caulobacteraceae bacterium
CCACAGCAGGCTCGCGCCCAGCAGGGTCCAGACGAGGTTGTTGGGCGCCATGTTGTCGTGCCCGTAGCCGACCCGACGTCCCAAAACGAGGGCGCAGACGAGGCCGGCCACACCGGCGTTGATGTGCACCACGGTCCCGCCGGCGAAATCGAGCACGCCGAGCGTCCCGAGGAAGCCGCCGCCCCAGACCCAGTGAGCGATCGGTCCGTAGACGAATACCGACCACAGCACGTTGAACAGCACCAAGGCCGAGAACTTGAACCGCTCGGCATAGGCGCCGCAAATCAGGGCCGGGGTGATGATCGCGAACGTCATCTGGAACATCATGAAGACGTATTCAGGAATGGTGTTGGCCGCCCCCGCGATCGTGTAGGGCTTGTTGGTGATCACCGGGCCGATGCCCTTCAGCAGCACCTGTCCGAATCCGCCAAAATACTTGTTCATGTTGGCGTCTGAATTGGTCTCGAAGGCGATCGAATATTCAATCACGTACCAGACGACGGTGACGATGGCGGTGATCGCGAACGACTGCGCCACGGTGGCGATGACATTCTTCCTGCGCACCATGCCGCCATAGAACAGGGCGAGCCCGGGAATCGTCATCAACAGCACCAGCGCCGTCGAGGTGAGCATCCAGGCGGTGTCGCCGCTGTTGGGCGCCCACGGCGCCGCCTTGTTGATGCGGTCGATGGAGGCGCTCAGCGCCAACTCTTCCTTGGTAAGCGGAGCGGGCGTAGCCGGAGCGGCTGCGGCCGGAGGAGCCGTCTCGGGCGCCGCCACATTGGCCATGGCGTTGTCCTGGGCGTGCGCAATTCCGCCCGCCACGGGCAGGCCGAACAACGCTGCGGCGATGGCGAAACGGGCGAGCCTTTTGACCCACCTGGATTGCGACATGACGTATTCTCCGCTCATCTATTTTGGAACCGAACCCCTCCGCCCGGCTAGGCCGAGACGCTAAGGGCGCTGGCCGAGGCCACGGCGGCGAAGCTGGCGTGCAGTTAAGCTTTTCGTAAAAGTCGCCCATTTTTAAAGCATTTGCTGGAATTTTCGCCGCATCGGTGGGCGCCGCTTGGCGACGGCGGTTAAGTTTCACGACCCCGTGATTTTCGGCAACTTTACAGCGGGTCTGGCGTACTCCTCGGCTATGTTCAGCTTCTTCCGAGGACTTCATGTTTCGACCCTTAACGCTCGCCGCCGCCGCAACGATCATCATGAGCGCGCCCGCTCTGGCGCAAACGCCTGCGGCCGCGCCCGCCGGATCGGATCAGCCCGCCCCCGCCGCCGCGTCGGCGGAGCAACAGATCATCGCGCCCAATCCGTCAGCGGACATCGTCGCCAACTTGAAGGCGTCTGGCCAGTTCACCACGCTCCTGAAGACCCTGGACGGCTCAGGCCTGACGGCGCTTCTGCAAAAGCCCGGAGCCTTCACGCTGTTCGCGCCCACCGACGCCGCCTTCGCGGCCCTGCCGGCCGGCGTTCTGGACAATCTGATGGTCCCGGCGAACTCCGCCCAACTTCAGCAATTTGTCGCCTACCATGTGGTCAACACCAAGCTGGTTGCGGCGCAGGTGCGGGGTCATGCCGCCACGCCCGTGCCGAGCGTGGTCAATAAGCCGATCACCGTCGACGGCTCCTCCGGCACGATCAAGGTGAACGACGCCACCGTGATCCAGTCGGCGGCGCCGGCCTCTAACGGGACAATCTATGTGATCGACAAGGTGCTGACCGCGCCGCAATAACCGTTGCGTTTGGTTGATCGGGAAGGCGGCGAGCCCTATGGTCCGCCGTCTTTCCCCGAGTGCTTCGCGCGCAATGTCGTCTTCAGAACCCCGCACGGGGCCTTCGTCGTTTCAGGACCTGATCCTGACGCTGCACGCCTATTGGAGCGCGCAAGGCTGCCTGATCCTGCAGCCCTACGATATCGAGGTGGGCGCCGGCACCCTGCACCCGGCGACGGTGCTGCGGGCGCTCGGCAAGACGCCCTGGCGCGCCGCCTATGTGCAGCCCTCGCGCCGTCCATCGGACGGGCGCTATGGCGAGAACCCCAACCGCTTGCAGTACTATTACCAGTACCAGGTGATCCTGAAGCCGAACCCGCAGGACATGCAGGACCTCTACCTCGGCTCGCTGGCCGCCATCGGCCTCGACCCTACGGTGCACGACATCCGCTTCGTGGAGGACGATTGGGAGAACCCCACCGTGGGCGCCTGGGGGCTCGGCTGGGAGGTTTGGTGCGACGGGATGGAGGTGTCGCAATACACGTATTTTCAACAGGTTGGCGGGATCGACGTGGAGGTTGTAGCCGGGGAGCTGACCTACGGGCTGGAGCGCCTGGCCATGTACGTGTTCGGCGTCGACAACGTCTACGACCTGCCCTTCAACGATCCGGGAGGCCCGGCTTCCAAAACCTATGGTGAGGTTTTCCTTGAAAACGAGCGCCAGCACTCCCAGGTCAATTTCCACGGCTATGACGTGGAGGTTTTGAAGCGCCAGTTTGAGGACATGGAACGCCAAGTGCCGCGCCTCCTGGACATGCACGGGCCGCAGGGGCAGGCGCTGGTGCTCCCCGCCTACGACCACGTGCTGAAGGCCTCGCACCTGTTCAATTTAATGGACGCGAGGGGCGCCATCGCGGTGGCCGAACGCCAAAGCTACATCGGCAGAATCCGTGATCTCACAAAGGCTTGCGCGCAGGCGTGGGTGGCGGTCGAGGCGGCCTGATGCCCCAGCTCCTGCTCGAACTCTTCTCCGAAGAGATCCCCGCGCGGATGCAGGGGCAGGCAGGGCGGGACCTCGCCCGTATGGCGGAGGAGCGGCTGAAGGCGGCTGGCTTGCCGTATGAGAGCCTGAAAACCTACGCCGGGCCGCGGCGGCTAACTCTGGTGGTCGAGGGGTTGCCCGCCGCGCAGGCAGACCGCGAGGAGGAGATCAAAGGCCCCCGTGCCAACGCCCCGGCGCAGGCGCTGGAGGGGTTTTTGCGCAAGACCGGCCTTGCCCACGCCGACCTGACCGAGCGGGACGGGGTGCTCTACGCCAGCCTCAGCCAGAAGGGTCGCCCGACGCCGGAGATCATCGCCGAGATGGCGGAGGCGATCCTGAAGGGTTTCCCCTGGCCGAAATCCATGCGCTGGGGGTCGGGTTCGTTCCGTTGGGTGCGGCCGCTTAAGCGCATCCTCTGCCTGTTTGATGGGCAGGTGGTCCCGTTCGAGATCGCGGGGATCACGGCCGGCGATCTGACCGAGGGGCACCGGTTTATGGGCGCCTCACATCGACCAATCAAAGTCACTCACTTTGACCAATACAAGACCACCCTTTTCAACCACTTCGTCATTCTCGACCCGATCGACCGCAAGCGACTGATCCTCGACGGCGCGCGGGCGGCTTGCGCCGCCAAGGGTGTCGAGTTGGTGGAGGACGAGGGCCTGTTGGAAGAGGTCTCCGGCCTCGCCGAATGGCCGGTCCCGGTGCTAGGCGACATGGACCCGGCGTTTTTGGATTTGCCGCCCGAGGTGATCCGCACCTCCATGCGCACGCACCAGAAATATTTCGCGGTGCGTCCCTTATCCGCGCCCGCCGATGAAATTCTCCCCGCTCATCCCCGCGCAGGCGGGGACCCAGACGGACTGGGTTCTACGGACAGACTGGCCGGAGCGAATGACTTGGCTGGGTCCTCGCCAGCGCGGGGAAGAGCGGACTTAGTGAAGCTCGCCCCTCATTTCGTGGTGGTGGCCAATATCGCGGCGGCGGACGGCGGCGCCGTGATTGCCGCGGGCAACGCCAAGGTGCTGTCGGCCCGGCTCTCGGACGCCCGCTTCTTCTGGACCGAGGATCGCAAGACGCCGCTGGAGGATCGGCTTGAGACGCTGAAAGGCGTCACCTTCCACGCCAAGCTCGGCACCCTCTACGAGCGGGTGGAGCGGATCGAGGCCCTGGCGCGGGAAATCGCGCCGCTGGTGGGCGCCGACCCCGCCCTCGCCGCCAAGGCCGCCCGCCTCGCCAAGGCCGACCTCGGCACGGGCATGGTGGCCGAGTTCCCCGAACTTCAGGGGATCATGGGCGGCTATTACGCGCGCCTTGAACCCTTCCCCCTACCCCGGGGCGGCTCTGCCGAGCCGCCCGAGGGCAGGCTGGGAAGGGCAGGGATGGGGGTGAAGGGCGCCGACCTCGAAGCGAAAAGCGCTGGAGACGCCTCCTCTGTTTCATCC
>CAXTHJ010000139.1:0-4195 GCA_964243985.1 uncultured Caulobacteraceae bacterium
GCATAGGAGAGGTTGGAGACGCCCCGCTCCTCTGCGCCGAACAGGGCGACGCGGATGGTGCGGCGGGGGCGATGCGGCAGATCGGCGATCAGCTTGGCGGCGGCGGTGGTGATGGCCACGCCCGCCCCGTCGTCGATGGCGCCAGTGCCGAGGTCCCAGCTATCCAGGTGGCCGCCGATCAGCACCACTTCGTCCGGCTTCGCTCGGCCTCTCAGCTCGCCGATCACCGTGTAGCTGGTGGCGTTTGGGCGGAGCGTCGGGGTCAGAGTTAAATGCAGGCGGATCGGCCGGCCGCGCAGCGCCATGCGGCCCAGCTGCTCGGCGTCCGGTACCGAAAGGGCGGCGGCGGGAATCTTGGGCACGCCGGACGCATACTGCAGCGTGCCCGTATGCGGCTCGCGATGATGATCGGTGGCGAGCGAGCGGAGCAGATAGGCCACTGCGCCCCGCTTGGCCGCCTCGGACGGACCGAGGCCCCGGATCTGATAGCTCGCCCCATAGCCGGAACCATCGCTGGTGCGCGCCATCGGCTGGGTGACCACGGCAATCTTGCCGGTTAAGGAGCCCATCGGCGCGGCGAGGAGTTCGTCGTAGGTCTTGAAGATGACCGCCTCCCCCTCGATCCCCTGCGGCGGGGTGGCGATTGAGCCGCCGAGGGCGGCCAGCACCAGGCGCTGCGGGAAGGGCGAGACCACCTCCGCCGTCTCCTGCCCCCGCACCCACTCGTCCATGGCGAAGGGCTCCAGATGCACGTTCTCGAAGCCCATCGCCTTCAACTTGGCGGCGGCCCATCCGGCGGCGCGGTGCTCGGCGGCGCTGGCGTCGGGGCGGGGGCCGATCTCGGTGGTCAGGCCTTCCAGCAGGGAATAGGCCACGTTGTCCTTCAACGCCTTGTCGCGCAGGCTCTCCGCCGTGGCGATTAGGTGGGGGTCGAGCAGCGGTATGGAGCTGTCCGCGGCGGCGCGGCGCGGGGAGGGCGGCGCCTGGGCCAGGGCCGGCGAACAGCAGAGCGCGGCCGCGGCGGCCATCAGGGTCAAACGCAACGTCATCTTGGGCTCCTGCGAATCGGGGGGCAGAGTGGTGGATGCGGCCGTCCCGCTCAAGCCCGGCGAATTTCGAGTCCGTCGCCGGGTTTGGCGATCTTGAGGAGGGCTTCGAGGTCGGGCTTGGCCAAGGCCACGCAGCCCTCGGTCTTCGTGTAGCCGGGCCGCGCCACATGCAGGAAGATGGCCGATCCCGCGCCGGGGACCACCGGATCGTCGTTGTGCCCGAGGATCAGCACCAGATCGTAGACCCCGTCCTCCCGCCACAGGCGCTCGGCGCTGGCCGGATAGGGGTGCGCCACAGGCTGGTTATAGGCAGGATCATTGGGATCGTCGCACCAGCCGTCGTCCGGCTGCATCTGCACGCTCGGCAGGGCGGTGTCGGGCGTCCCGTACTCGGGACGATAGATCAGCCGCCGGATCGGCCAAACGCCGAGGGGGCTGGTGCCGTCGCCCTCCCGCTTGCGGCTCGCTTCGATCACGCCGCCCTCGCCAAGGGCGCAGCGCACCGTCTCGCCCGCCAAATCGAAGCGCCCGTCGGAAAACGCGGTGAAGATCATGCGTTTCGGCTCACAAGGCCCTATCTTCCAAACACCGGCTTTAGCGAGGCATGATCCGACGTATGGCGCAATCCAAAACCATCCTTGTGATCGACGACGACGACGATCTCCGCTCCGCCCTGGCCGAACAGATCGCGCTGGAGGACGAGTTCCAGGTGGTGGAAGCTTCAACCGGCTTGGCTGGGGTTGAGGCCGCCAAGGCCTCGGCGCCCGACCTGATCCTGCTGGACGTCGATCTGCCCGATATCAACGGCCGCGAAGCCTGCCGCCGGATGCGGGAGCAGGGGATCAAGACGCCCATCATCATGCTGACCGCCGCAACCGGCGACACGGACACGATCCAGGGCCTGGAGTCCGGCGCCGACGACTATGTGGCCAAGCCCTTCCGCTTCGCCGTGCTGCTGGCGCGCATCCGGGTGCAGCTGCGGAGCCACGAACAGTCAGAAAACGCCGTCTTCCACATCGGCCCATACGAGTTTCGGCCGGCGCAGAAGCTCCTGCTCGAGGCCGCCCAAAATCCTGGAGCCAAGAAGAAGGTGCGGCTGACTGAAAAGGAAACCAACATCTTGAAGTACCTCTATCGCGCGGGCGGCAAGCCGGTGGCGCGGGAGGAGCTCCTGGCCGAGGTGTGGGGCTACAATGCCGGCGTCACCACCCACACGCTGGAGACCCACATCTATCGCCTGCGCCAGAAAATCGAACCGGATGCCGCGTCTGCGCGACTGCTCTTGACCGAGGCTAGGGGTTATCGGCTGGCGCCTTGACGGCGGCTTCCATGGACATCTCCCTACTCAAGACATGGTTCGACCGCTTGACCAGCATCGACGGCGTCCGCCTTTTGGCGCCCTCAAGCGATATCCTGATCGCCGCCAACGAACTTCCGGGCGACCTGCATCGCGACCACGCCGACCGCATCCTCGCTGCGACTGCTCGCGCGACCGGCTACACACCGATGACCCGTGACCGGCCGCTGCTCTCCTATGCCGAAGCGGGACATCTCGACGCCATCGCCTGTTGATCAAACATCCAGATCGACGCTGACCGGCGCGTGGTCCGACGGGCGCTCCCAGGCGCGGACGTCGTCGTGGACGCGGGAGGTGCGGGTCGACCTGTCCGCAAGGCCGGGGGAGGCCCAAAGGTGGTCGAGCCGCAGGCCTCGCCCCGACAGGCGGAAATCGGCGGCGCGGTAGCTCCACCAGCTGAACAGCTTTTCCGGATCCGGGATCGCTTCGCGCACCAGATCGATGAAGCCGAGGGAGGATTTCAGCCGCCCCATCGCCTCGATCTCGATCGGCGTATGGCTGACGATCTTGGACATGTATTTGTGGTTCCAGACGTCGTGCTCGCCCGGCGCCACGTTCAGATCGCCGGTGACGAGCAGCGGCGCCTTCGGGTCCCGCGTCGCCATCTCTGTGGCGAGGCGATCGTAGAAGTCGAGCTTGTGGTCGAACTTCGGGTTGATCTCGCGGTCGGGCACGTCGCCGCCCGCCGGCACATAGAAGTTGTGGATTTCCACGCCCGCGATGACGGCCGAGACGCAGCGCGCCTCGCCCCGCTTGCAGACGTCCAGCAAAGGCCCTGGCTCGATCGGCAGGCGGGACGCGGTCGCCACCCCATGCCACCCCTTCTGCCCTTTGATGGCTAGGTGCGGCAGGCCCATGTCGACGAAGGCGCTCGCCGGGAACTCACCGTCGCGACATTTGATCTCCTGAAGACAGACCACATCCGGCGCCTGCTCGGCCACGAAGCGGGCGACCTGTTCGGCCCGCAGGCGCACGGAGTTGATATTCCAAGTGACCACGCGAAGCTTCATGCCGCCCATTACGTCAAAACGCCGGCCGGATCGCGCCCAAAGCGCATAAAAAATCGCCCGGCTGCGGGGGCGCGGCCGGGCGATCGAGTTTAAATCTTGCCGTCGCCGGGAGGGGATTGTCCGGCTAGGCCAGCGACGGGTCGAAGAACGAACCATCGCGCTGCGTGTGATAATTGCCACGGTCACGCACCGAATGCAAGACAATAATTAAATTCAAAACCTGTGCCCCTATCGACACATCAGGGCCGCCCAGTGTGGCCCCCCGGATCGCGCAGAACGAAGAGACTGGCGGGCAGCGTGGCCCTTTCCTTCAAATTGGCGAGTTTCACATCGGTTCTCTGGCTTTGGGCGTCCGTCACCGTCCAGCCCTGCAGCGCCACAGGCGTCAAAGAGAACTGCAGCAAGAGCCCGCCCAGGGCTGGTCGTTTCGCGTCCCGCGCCGTAATGGCGAAGCCGGATTTCGTGTGGTCCACCTTGGTGACAGCGATGGCGCCGTCCAGCTTCACCTCCTTGGCCAGCAAGGGGGCCAGCGGCGTTTGCCCCAGCGGATATTGGTCGAAACTCTTCAGCTTGCGGTCATAGACCGAGACGTTTACTCCATCCGCCACCACTAGAAGCTGGGCCGGCGGGTCGTATTGAAAACGGATCTTGCCAGGGCGCTGCAGGTAAAGGGCGCCGGTGGAGACGTGGCCCTTGGGATCGGTCTGGATGAACTTGCCTTCCAGACCTTTTACAGCCTGGAGGTAGTCCACCGCCTTTTGCACCAGAGCCTTGTCATC
>CAXTHJ010000140.1:0-4181 GCA_964243985.1 uncultured Caulobacteraceae bacterium
TGTGGCCTTCAGCGGTAAATGGCGGAACTTTTCCAGTGCTAGATGGCGCACCTGGCGCTGAGTTGGACGGGCAGCGGACCTTCGCGCTGCGCTGCTATCATGACGCCGTTACTGCGGGTACGGCGGCGAAGGGCCGACGCTCGGGTTCCTCAGCCAGGCTATCTTGGCATCAACGAACGAGACGAGCTTTTCCAGCTCAGAAATTCTTCCTGTGAGGCGATCGCGTTGCTCCGCCAGGAAGGAGATTACCACGTCGTCTTCCTCCCCGTCGAAAGCCCGTTTGCTGATGAACGCGCCGATCTCCTTGAGCGATAACCCCAGCGCCTGACCGGCACGGATGATGCGGGCCTTCTCGAGATCGAGGGCTGAGAAGATCTGGTAGGGACGCGACCCGCCCTTCGTCCCGACCTCCGGATGGAGCAAGCCCCGGCGGACGTAGAGCCGCACCGCATCAACCGACAGCCTGCTTTCCCGGGCAAAGGCGGCGATCATCATCGCGGACAAAGCCATTGACTGTGGACCATGGACCACAGTTATAGCGATCAGCCGGGGGCGGCAATGGCCCTGGCCACCGGCCGTCCCCATCCAACCCTGACCATGATGGAGATCAACATGTCCGAAACCGATGCCGTTGAAAGCTTTCCAGCCATGCTGCGCCGCGTGCTGGGTCGTCGTCTCAAACCCGACGCCGAGACGTTTCCAGACATGTTCGCCGTGGATGGCGTCTTCGAGTACCCCTTTGCGCCGCCCGGGTTGAACGCGTCGATGGCAGGCCGGGATGCCATCGTCGCGAACTTCCAGAGGATCAGGAAGCTGCTTCGGATCGACAGCGTCGCCGACGTTTCCGAGATCAAAACAAGCGATCCGGACGTGGTTGTGCTTGAGTTCTCCGGGCGCGGAGAGGGCGTGATCACGAGAGAAACCTACGACCAGCGCTACATCTCGGTGATCCGCATGCGCGATGGGAGCATTGTCCACTACAAGGACTACTGGAACCCGATTGCTCTTCTTCGAGCAGTCAAAGGCAGTGAAGCGACGAGGGATTTGATGATAGACTAGGCCCTGCTGACGGAACCTCGGAAAGCGCCGCTAACCTGCCGAGCGAGCGAGCGATAAACGGTCGGCCTTGAGATGGAGAACAGTTCGGCAAGGTCGGTGATCGAGTAGTCGCCGGTGTCGTGCATCCGGCGCAGCTCCTTCTGCTGCTTGTCGGAGAGCTTGGGCTGCTTGCCGCGCAGCTTACCCCTGGACCGGGCGATGGCCATGCCCTCGCGGGTGCGCAGCCGGATCAGGTCAGCCTCGAACTCGGCGAAGGTGGCGAGGATGTTGAAGAACATCTTTCCCATCGGGTCCTTGGGATCATACACGCTCGACCCGAGCGCGAGCCGGACGCCGCGTGCGACGAGCGCGTCGGCGATCAACCGGGCGTCCGGAACCGACCGCGCCAGCCGGTCGAGCTTGGGCACGACAAGGGTGTCGCCGGTGCGAACGGCGGCAAGGGCCTGGTCGAGGCCGGGCCGCAGCCGGTTCGTGCCGGTCAGCCCGTGGTCGGTGTAGATGCGGTCGGCGGCGACGCCGAGCTTCTCAAGGGCGGCCTTCTGGGCGGCGAGGTCCTGCTTGTCGGTGGAGCAGCGGGCGTAACCGATCAGGGTCATCGTCATGGCGAAAAGTGTAACGCTTGTGGCCCCCTCAATGATACGCTTCTCGTACCATCTATGTGAGACAGGGTTCGGCTTGGTTCCACAAGACTTGCCCTGCAAGGGCTGGACCGTCCGCTGGACGATCCCCTTGCGGACACCCGGACGGCGTGCGGCAAACCTGGAAGGAGGAGGTCGGCATGGTGCAGGAGGGGGCGGCCACATCCTTCGCGGCCTTGGATGAGCAACGGCGCGCGGAGGCAATGACCCGCTTCGCCGTGCTCCAGCCCCACCTGGAGGAAGGTGTGCCCCTCACGCGCGCCGCCGGCGAGGCCGGCATCCCGGTTCGGACGGTGGAGCGCTGGCTGGCGCGCTACCGCCAGGGCGGTTTGGCCAGCCTGGCGCGTCCGACCCGCCACGACGCCGGCACCCGCCAGTTGCCCTCGGACCTTGTCGCGCTGATCGAGGGTATGGCGCTGAAACGGCCACAGTCGTCCGCCGCCGCCATCCACCGCAGGGTCGGCGCCGCTGCGAAAATACAGGGCTGGCTCATCCCGTCCTACGGCACCGTCCACGCGATCATTGCTGCCCTCGACCCAGGCATGGTGACGCTGGCGCAGGACGGGCCGGCTGCGTTCCGGGACCGCTTCGAGCTGGTTCACCGCCATCGTGCTGAAGCGCCCAATGCGATCTGGCAGGCGGACCACACCATGCTTGATCTCCTTATCCTCGATGAGAGCGGCAAGCCGGCCCGTCCCTGGCTGACCACCGTGGTGGACGACCACTCCCGCGCCATCGCTGGATACAGCGTGTTTCTCGGTGCCCCCTGCGTGCTGAACACCTGCCTTGCCCTGCGCCATGCGATCTGGCGAAAAACCGACCCAATCTGGCCCGTCTGCGGCATCCCGGACGTGCTCTACGTCGATCACGGGAGCGACTTCACCAGTCAGCACCTCGACCAAGTGGCGGCCAGCCTGCGCTTCCGCATCGTCTACTCCGCCGTCGGGCGGCCGCAGGGCCGGGGCAAGATCGAGCGCCTGTTCGGCACGTTCAACACCGAACTCCTGCCCGAGCTGCCGGGGCACCTCGCCGGCAGCAAGCCCGCCACCCCGCCTCGCCTGTCGTTGGCGGATTTGGACCGGGCCATCGGCACCTTCGTTGCCAACACCTACCACGCCCGGCCCCACAGCGAGATCGGCGAGACACCGCTCGTCGCCTGGCGGGGCAGCGGCTTCCTGCCGCGCAGCCCCGAAAGCCTGCAGGATCTCGACCTGCTGCTGGTCATGCTCGCCAAGCCGCGCTGCGTTCGGCGCGACGGCATTCACTTTCAGGGGCTGCGCTACATTGATTCAGTGCTGGCCGCCTATGTCGGCGAGACCGTCACTATCCGCTACGACCCGCGCGACCTGTCCGAGATACGGGTGTTCCACGGCCACCAGTTCCTGTGCCGCGCTGTCAGCAAGGATCACGCAGGCGAGGCGTTCACGCTCAAGGACATAGAGGCTGCACGCCGCGCGCACCGCCGCTCCTTGCGCGCAACTATCAATGAGCGGGTCGCACGGGTGGCGGATTTCCTACCTGCCCAAGCGCCGCCATCCAAGGTCGTCCCGGCTGCGAGGCAGCCGCCGCCGCGAACGACCGTCCGGCCCAGGCTACGCCTCTACCAGGAGGACGACCCATGACGGCCGCGGCAGCCGGCGAGCGTACAGGCGCCTTCATCGCCACCAAGGAGCATCGGCGCTTCGCCGAGTTCGCCGACGCGGTGCGCAAGCACCGCTACATCGGCCTGTGCTTTGGCGCGGCCGGCGTCGGCAAGACCTGCTCCGCCCGCCGCTACGCCCGATGGGACGTCGCCGAACCCTTGCTGACCACCTGGGGACCGCGCGACCCGTCTGATGACAAGGTGTACGCGGCGCTCGCTCAGCACCGGGCCATTTTCTACACGCCGACCGTGTGCTGTCCCTTCCGTGAGCTGCATGGCGGCATCGCCAAGCTCATCAGCCGGGTGGGCATATGCATCAACAGCCATCTTTATCGCGACAAGCTCGTCCAAACGAGTCATTCGTCCGACCTGGCTGAAGTCCTGATCGTCGATGAGGCCGAGCGGTTGACCAACACCGGCCTCGACCACCTGCGCGACCTGTTCGACCGGACCGGCATCGGCGTGATCCTGGTCGGGATGCCGGGTATTGAGAAGCGTTTGTCACGCTATCCGCAACTCTACAGTCGCGTCGGCTTCGCCCACCACTATCGGCCCTTGCATGGTGACGAACTGGGCTTCGTGCTGACCCGCCACTGGCGGCAGCTTGGTCTATCCCTCGACGGCGCCGATTTCACCGATGCTCAAGCCACTGCCGCCATCGCGCGCATCACTGGCGGCAACTTTCGGCTGCTGCATCGCCTGTTCGTCCAGATCGAGCGCATCCTGAAGATCAACGGCCTGTCTGTGATAACCAACGACGTAGTGGAAGCTGCCCGGAGTACGCTCGTGATTGGCGCCACATAACGCTGAAGAAACCCCGCCGTTTATCGCCGAAGGCCACA
>CAXTHJ010000141.1:0-4176 GCA_964243985.1 uncultured Caulobacteraceae bacterium
CGGGAGACAAGGCCCGCACCAGCGCCATCAGATCCTCCCGCGCCACGGCCACGCGAGCGGCGGCCTCGGCGGTGCCTTCGGCGGGGGGCGGCAGGGCGAGGTCGGCGGCGGTGACCGGCGGCACGTCCACCTGCAGGTCGATGCGGTCAAGCAAGGGGCCGGAAATACGGTTCTGGTAGTCCATCTGGCACTTGGGCGCCTTGCCGCAATGGCCTCGCCCCGCGCCGCCGTGACCGCAGCGGCAGGGGTTCTGCGCCGCCACCAGTTGCACGCGTGCGGGATAGCGCACATGAGCATTGGCGCGCGCCACCATCACCTCGCCGGTCTCCAGCGGCTGTCGTAGAGAATCCAAAACTTGTGGTGTGAATTCAGGGAGTTCGTCAAGGAAAAGCACACCGTTATGCGCCAGGGACACCTCACCAGGTTTCACGCGAAGACCGCCGCCCACCAGCGCCGCCATTGACGCCGAGTGGTGCGGTGCGCGGAAGGGGCGTTCGCGGGTGAGTGCGCCCTTGGCGATGAGCCCGGCCACCGAGTGGATCATGGAAGTTTCCAGAAGCTCGCTCGGCGTTAGGGGCGGCAACAGGCCAGGTAGCCGCTGCGCCATCATCGATTTTCCAGACCCCGGCGGGCCGGTGAAGAGGAGGTTGTGGCCGCCCGCCGCCGCGATCTCCAGGGCGCGTTTGGCCTGCTCCTGACCCTTCACCTCGCGCAGATCCGGCTGCGGACCGCCGTCGAGCACCGGGCCGGGCTTCGGCGCCCCCAGCACCTGTGTTCCCCGAAAATGGTTGATGATGGCGATCAGGGATCGAGGAGCCAGGATCGGCACATCTCCCGCCCAGGCCGCCTCCGGCCCTGACGCCTCCGGGCAGATCAGGCCGAGCCCGTGCGCCGACGCCGCCATGGCTGCTGGCAGCGCGCCCGCCGTGGGGGCGATGCGTCCGTCGAGGCTGAGTTCGCCAAACGCCATCCAGCCGTTCAGAGCGTCCGGCGGCAGCACGCCCATGGCGGCCATCACGCAGAGGGCGATGGGCAGATCGTAGTGGCTGCCTTCCTTGGGCGTGTCGGCGGGGGCGAGGTTGACAATCAGGCGCTTAGGCGGAAGCGCCAACCCGAGGCCGGCAAAGGCGGCGCGCACCCGCTCCCGGCTCTCGCCCACAGCCTTGTCGCCAAGACCGACGACGATGAAGTTCACTTGCCCAGAGGCGGCCTGCACCTCCACATCAACGCGGCGCGCCTCGACTCCCTCGAACGCCACCGTCACAACCGATGCGGCCATGTCCTGCTCCAACAACCCGAAGGATGTTGCCGACACCGCAAGGCGAACGCAAGAACAAAATCAGAACTATCGCATAAAATTTATGGTTAACGCGTCATTAATGAGGCTTAGCGTTCTGCCTGCTCAAGTCGTCCGCGGCCTGGCGATCAGACGATCAAGGACGATGTTAGCGCTGAGGACGATGGCGGCGGCCGCGATCGTCGCCACCAGGCGGTCGGCCAGCAACGCCGTCTCCGTCCGCTTGCCGAAGTCGAATACCAAAAGGATCACCGGCGTCGAGACCACCGAATAAGCCAGATAGCTGCGCGGCCTCGCCAGGGCGGCGGCCGCTGCCAGACCGCAGATCAGGACGGCGAGCGCGACGGGGGGCGGGGACCAGATCAGGATCACCCAGGTCGCCGCCACGCCCAGCAGTGTGCCAACGGCGCGCTGGGTGGTCTTCACCGGCAGATGCTCGATCGGGCGCTGGATCAAAAGGGCGACGGTCAGGACGATCCAGCCATAATGATGGGTTGGCCAGAGGTGGCGTAGAAGGGTGGCGACGGCGAGGCCGGCGACGATGCGGATCGGGAACTGCCAGCCCTCCAGCGTGCGCATGGTCCGCCGCCAGCGGGTGCGCCGCTGCGCTGCGGTGGGTATTCTTTCGGGTGGATCAGCGAGGGACGCGGCTCTCCGCCTCGCCAGCATCATCCGGATCGCTACATTCCAGAGCGCCCCGAGCCCGAACGCCAGGGCAGCCCAGGCTCGATGCTCGCCGGCGTTCTCCAGTAGGGTGAAGCTCAGCACGAAGTAGATGATAAAGCGGACCGCCGCGACGGCGACCGGGCGGCTGTAGCCGCTGATCGCGGCCGCGATCCCGGCCAGAAGGATCATGACCACGTCCGACCAAGGCGCGCCGGCGAACAAGGTGGCGGCGCCGACGGCTAGAGCGGCTGGCGGCAGCGCCGAGGCGGGCGAGGGCCGATCCTGCGCGGCCGCCGCGCCGGTAGAAGCCGGTAAGGCAGAGGCTTCGCCGGACAACAGCATCGCGCCGAGGCCGATGGTGAACCCAAGTTCCAGCTGTCCGATGGCCAGCCCAATCAGCGCCGGAACCGCCATGCCGAGGGCGGCGATGGCGAGAGTGCGGGCGGCGATCTTTTCGCCCTTAGACCAGCGAAAGGCCTCGTGAAGGTGTTCGTTGCGGATCGGTGCGCGGGGCATCGGCTTACGCCCTGCGACGCGCCTCGATGGCGTCCCACATCAGCGCCGTCGCATCCACGCCGCCGAAGCGCTTCAGCTGCTGCGCGCCGGTGGGAGAGGTGACGTTGATCTCGGTGCAGTAGTCGCCGATCACGTCAATGCCGACAAAGATAAGCCCGCGCCGCTTCAGCTCAGGCCCGATCTGGGCGCAGATCTCCCGGTCCCGCGCGGTCAGCTCCACCGCCTCGGCCCGGCCACCGACGTGCAGGTTGGAGCGCACGGCGCCTTCCGCCGGCACGCGGTTTATGGCGCCCACCGGCTCGCCGTCGACGATCAGGATACGCTTGTCGCCATTGGAGACGTCGGGCAGGAAGGCCTGGCAGATCACCGGCTCGCGGCCGAGGGCGAAGTGCAGCTCCAGCATGGAGTCGAGGTTGCCGTCGTCCGGCTTCAGCCGCGCCACGCCCGAGCCGCCGTTGCCGTAAAGAGGTTTCAGGATCATGTCCGGATGGCGGCGGCGGAAGTCGGCGATGGCCAGGGGATCGCGGGTGATCAGCGTAGGCGGCTGCAGCCCCTCGAAATGGGTGACGAACAGCTTTTCCGGCGCGTTTCTGACCTCCGCCGGATCGTTCACCACCAGGGTCCTGGGGTGAATGTGCTCCAGCATGTGGGTGGCGGTGATATAGGCCATGTCGAACGGCGGGTCCTGGCGCATCAGAACCACGTCCATCTCGGCAAGGTCGATCAGTTCGAGCGCGCCGTGGGTGTAGTGGTCGCCCTTGACGGGTCGCACCTCCAAGGTGCGGGCGCGGGCGGTAAGGCGACCGTCTTCGAGCGCAAGCGTCGAGGTCGGATACCACCAAAGCTTATGGCCCCGTTCCTGGGCGGAGAGCGCCATCATCACCGTGGTGTCCACCTCCGGATCGAGCGCCTCGACCGGGTCCATCTGGATGGCGACCTTGAGGGACATTTGGGCTCCGGGCTTTGTCGATGACGCGGCCGCTTATAGCGCGGACGGGCCGATGGGCCAGCCTGGCGAAACCTTCCGTTCACCACGTCCGCGAACCCGGCCGTAACCCCTCCTGGCGCAGGATACGGGCTCAGGGAGGCGCCTATGTCCGCAATTATGAGTTCGACGCCGGTTCAGGCGCGCCGCGCGGGCAAGGACAAACCCTATCCGGGTTGGATCAAATGCACCCTGATGGTCGGCCTGCCAGGAATGCTTTGGGCGCTATTGTTCGTGGGCGCCCAGGCGGCGATGCGTCACCTTTAAGCCAGCCGACCCTTACACGACCGCATCTTTACGGGACAATGGGCAGCCATACCGCGCTGGCGCTCTCGCCGGAATGCAGGATCGTCACCGTCGCCTTCTGGTAGTCGCTCGGCTTGGCCTTCAGCGGGTTCTCCACATAGGTCTGCGGGTTCAGGTCGTAGAGCGGAAACAGGTTGGACTGGATCTGCACCATGATCCGGTGGCCGGGCTTGAACACGTAGTTCTGGTTCGGCAGGGCGAACTTATAGTGCTGCGGCGTGTTGGCCGGGATCGCCGTCGGATGCTCGAAGCTCTCCCGATAGCGGCCGCGGAAGATGTCCGAGGCGATGGGCAGCTCGTAGCCGCCAAGCTCCGGCTGAGTCGGGTACTCCGGCGGATAGACGTCGATCAGGCGCACCACCAAATCGCCGTCCGTGCCGGTGGTGGAGGCAAAGATGTCGGCGAT
>CAXTHJ010000142.1:0-4139 GCA_964243985.1 uncultured Caulobacteraceae bacterium
ACCCCTTGCAGCTGGTGGCCGGCCGCCACCGCCGCGCCGGCCACCAGCTGCAAGGGGTGCAGCCGCTCCTTGAACAGGCGATGCCCCGCGAACGCCGCCATCGGCGCCTCGATCACGCCGACAGCCCGCACCGACGCCGCCGGCGCCAGGCCCAGCGCGATGAACCAGCCGGTGGAGGCGAGCGAGCCGAAAAGTCCCGCGCTCCAGGACTGGCGGGCGCTGGCGAACACGGCGGCCAGCACCTGTGGCCGCCAGATCAGCAGCACGCCGCCCAGAGTCGCGCTCTGCATCGCCTGCACCACGAACACGGTGAGCACCGCGGCGTATATAGGATTGTGTAGGTCCAGCGCCTGCCCGGCGTGACGGAATGCGTTGAGGGAGAAACCGAACGCCAGCCCGGACGCCAGTCCGAACATCGCGCCGCTGAGCGGCTGCAGGCCGCCCGCCTGTCGTGGCCAACTCAGCGCCACCAGGCCGGCCGTGGTGATGGCGACGCCGGCCCACGCCAGCGGCCGCAGCGGATCATGGAAGGCGATCAGCCCGATCAGCGCCGCCAGCGGCAGGGAGCTTTGCTGCAGCGCCGTGCCTATGGCGAACCCCGCGCGGCGCATGGCGATCAGCAGGCTGGCGGTGGCCGCCAGCTGCGACGCCGCGCCCAGCGAGGCCGTGAGCCAGAACGCACCGTTGAAGCTCGGCCTTGCTTCCGGTGTCGCAGCGATAACGATAGCGGCGAACGCAGCCGAGAACGGCAAGCCGAACAGGAACCGCACCAGGGTCGCGCCCCAAGGTCCCGTCTGCGGCATCAAACTGCGCTGCAAGCCGTTGCGCGCCACCTGAAAGCCCGAGGCCAACAGGGTGGCTATGATCCAAAGTCCGCCCACCGCCACGCTTTAGCGGGGATGGCGGCGGCGGGCTACAGCCCGGCTTCGTGTTCGGTGATGTAGGCCTTGGGGTCCTTGTCCACGGCCGGGACGCCGACCACGTGCTCGGCCTCGAAAGCGGCGAAGGTGACGCCGAGGTCGTGGCGCAGCTTCAGGTCGGCGTGGCGGCGAAAATCGGTTAGGCCCTCCCGCTCCTCTTCGTCCATATGCTTGCCGTTGGCCTTGTTGGCGGCGGCGACGGCCTCGAACCAGTCCTGGCTGCCGATCTGGCAGGTGGAGACGGCCTGCACCGCGTCGCGGATTTCGTTGTGGTCCTCGATGGCGTCCTCGGTCTCGTCCTCAGCCGACTCCCGCCCGCCGGCGCCTTCGCCGAGGTGCAGCAAGGAGGGGTAGAAGAACCGCTCCTCGCTCTCGGCATGCACCTCCAGGAAGGCGGCGAGGCGGGTCCAGATCGCGCTGAGGCTCTTGGCGTCGGACGGATCGATCTCGTCCAGCATGGCGAACAGGCGGCGCTGCTCGCGATGGTCGTCGAGGATGAGCTGGGTGATGTCCAAGGCGAGGCCTCCGTTTCGACCGGAGAGGGTCTTGCAGCAAAAGCGTTCGACGGCGCGGGGTTCCGCCGGGCTAGTCTCCGCAGAGGGCGGTGTGGGCGATCGGATGCACCTGTCCGTCGCCGAGCACCCCGGCCAGGGGCGGTCGATCGAACAGACCGGCGAACGCTTGGTCGCACGCGTTCAGCCCACCGGCGTAGGCCCCGAACGCCGGCAGGATCAGGCGGGAGCCGTCGGTGAGGAAGGCGCGCCGCCTAACGCCGCGTCCGCGAGAGACGATCTTGGCGCAGGGGTGAAGGTGACCGGAGATCTCGCCGGGCTGCAGGCCGGCGCGCGGCTCGTGGCGGAGGATCAGGCCGCCGACGGTGATTTCCGCCGCGATTTCACCGGGAAGCGAGGGGCCGAAGGTCGCCAGCCCCTCGTCGTCGTGATTGCCCACCGCCCAGATCAGGTCGAGCCCCCGCCCAAGCCCCGCGATACGGCGGGCGTCGTCCGGCGCGAGGCGACCGACCGCGCGGGCGTCATGGAAGCTGTCGCCCAGCAGCACGACAGTGCGGGGGTTCACCGCCGCGATCTCCGCCTCCAGCCGATCCAGGGTGGCGCGGGTGTCGTAGGGGGGCAGGAGCTGTCCGCGTGCGGCGTAGCTCGACCCCTTCTCCAGGTGTAGGTCGCCGGCCACGAGCACCCCGGCGCGCTCCAACCACAAAGCGCCGGAGGGCCGCAGCGCCGCCTGCACCCCATAAAGCTCCACCCACAACGCCCCGCACTCCGACCGCGCCAACACGATGGGCGCCCGTTCTTCGATTACGGCTGCAATCCGAACCCACTTCACGTTAAGCGTCCAACTCCAAGGCCTCGGCGATCAGCTCGTCGGCGTTTTCCTGCAGGAGGGCGTCGGCGCCGGCGCCGGCCACCGTCTCGCGGCCGATCTCCAGCAAGACGGGCACGGCGAAGGGCGAGACGCGGGCGAGCGCGACGGGCGTGATTCGCCCCCTGATCCGCTGCAGTAGCCGCCCCAGCCGCGCCACGTCCAGCGTGGCCGTAGCCGCATCGGCGCGGGCGCATCGTAGGAGCAGGTGGTCCGGCTGGTGCCGCCGCAGCACATCGTAGATCAGGTCGGTGGAGAAGGTCACCTGGCGGCCCGATTTTTCCTGCCCCGAAAAGCGGCGCTGGATCAGGCCGGCGAGGGTGGCGCACTGGCGGAAGGTGCGCTTCATCATGAAGCTTTCGTCGAGCCAGGCGTCGAGGTCGTCACCCAGCATGTCCTCCTGGAACAGCAGGTCCATGTCGAGGTCGCCCATGGGCTTCAGCGACCACACCGCCAAGGCGTAATCGTTGGCGACGAAGCCGAGCGGCTGACGTTTAGCCCGCTCTAGCCGGCGGGTGAGAAGGTGGCAGAGGGTGCCGTGGCTGATGCGTCCGTCGAAGGGATAGGCGACCAGGAAGTGGCGCTTGCCGCGCTGGAAGGTCTCCACCAGCATCTGGTTCTCGGTGGGAATTTTCGAGCGTAGCTCTTGAATCTGCAGCCATTCCTGCACATCGTCCGGCAGGCGCGGCCAGCCCGGCTTGTCGGCGATCATGCGGCGCACGCGGGCGGCGAGGTAGGTGGAAAGGGCGAATTTGGAGCCGCCCCAGCTCGGCGTCATCGCCTCCGCGCCGGGGGCTGGGGTGACGAGGCAGTCCATGCCGACGATGGTCTCGAACCGCCAGACCTGCCCGCCGAACAGAAACGTATCCCCGGGCGCAAGCTGTTCGAGGAATCCCTCCTCCATCTCGCCGATCTTGCGGCCGCCGATCCGCTTGCCCGAGCGGTTAGACGCCACGCGGATCGACAGCACCGGGATTTCGACGATGGCGCCGACGTTCATGCGGTGGCGCTGGGCGGTGTCCTGGTTGCGCACCTTCCACCGCCCGTGCGGCCCCTGCACGATGCGGCGGAAACGGTCGTAGGTCTGCAGGGCGTAGCCGCCGGTGGAGACGAAATCGAGCACCCCGTCGAACTCGGCGCGGGTGAGGGCGGCGTAGGGGCCGCTGGTGGTGATCTCGGCGTAAAGGTCGTCGGCCAGAAACGGCTCGCCGCAGGCGCAGCCCATGATGTGCTGGGCCAGGATGTCCTGCGCGCCGATGCGGTGCGGCTCGCCGTCGAGGTCGTTGGCGGCCACCGCCTCCACCGCCGCCTGGCACTCCAGCGTCTCAAAGCGGTGGGCGGGCACCAGGATGGCGCGGCTGGCTTCGTCCAGCCGATGGTTGGCCCGCCCGATCCGCTGCACCAGGCGCGAGGACCCCTTGGGCGCCGCCAGCTGGATCACCAGGTCCACAGCTCCCCAGTCGATGCCGAGGTCGAGGGTGGAGGTGCAGACCACGGCGCGCAGCTCGCCCCGCGCCATCGCCGCCTCCACCTTGCGCCGCTGTTCGGCGGCGAGGGAGCCGTGGTGAAGGGCGATGGGCAGGTTGTCTTCGTTCAGCTCCCACAGGACCTGGAACGCCAGCTCGGCCTGGAAGCGGGTGTTGACGAACACCAGGGCGGTCCTGGCGGTCTTGATGGTTTCGTACACCTCCGGCATGGCGTGCCGCGCCGTCCAGCCCGACCAGGGGACATGGTTCTCCGACAGCAGCACCTCCAGCTTCGGCGGCGCGCCGGGATCGCCGAGCACGAGGTCGGCGAGCTTCTCCTCCCCTGCAAAGCGGGGGAGGGGGACCGCCGAAG
>CAXTHJ010000143.1:0-4075 GCA_964243985.1 uncultured Caulobacteraceae bacterium
CTTGCGCGCCACCGCCCCCGCCGCCACCCGCGCCGCCGTCTCCCGCGCCGAGGAGCGTCCGCCGCCGCGATAGTCCCGCATTCCGTACTTGGCCTGGTAGGTGAAGTCGGCGTGGCCGGGGCGGTATTGCGCGGCGATGTCGCCATAGTCCCTGGAGCGCTGGTCCACGTTCTCGATCATCATGGCGATGGGCGTGCCGGTGGTGATCGGTCCGCCGATGGCGTCGTCCTGGAACACGCCGGAGAGGATGCGCACCGCGTCCGGCTCCTTCCGCTGGGTGACGAAGCGGGAGCCGCCGGGTTTCCTCCGATCTAGCCAGTGCTGCACCTCCGCCTCGGTCAGCTCCAACCCCGGCGGGCAGCCGTCCACGACGCACCCCAGCGCCGGCCCATGGCTCTCGCCCCAGGTGGTCACGCGGAACAGATGGCCGAACGTGTTGTGCGACATGGGGGAGGTTTAGCGGAGCTTTCAGCTTTTCAAAACCGTCATCCCGGCCGTAGCGCAGCGGTGCGCCGGGACCTAAGGGGAAGAAGGACTCTGGGCCCCGGATAAGCCGCTTTGCGTCTTTCCGGGGCGACAGGGTTTGGGCGGCGGCTCGGATGTACTATCTCCCCTCCATGACCGACGATCTCGACCGCGACGACCCCTTCGCCCTCTTTGCCGATTGGCTGAAGGAGGCCACGGCCAAAGAGATCAACGATCCGACCGGCATGGCCTTGGCTACGGTGGACGATCACGGCCTGCCAGATGTCCGCATGGTGCTCCTGAAGGATCATGGGCCGGACGGTTTCGTCTTCTACACCAACTTTGAGAGCGCCAAGGGGCAGGAGCTGATCGACCAGCCCCGCGCCGCGCTCTTATTCCATTGGAAGAGCCTGCGCCGGCAGGTGCGGGTGCGGGGCGTAGTCTCCGAAGTCAGCGAGACGGAAGCGGACGCCTATTTCGCCAGCCGCCATCGGGACAGCCAGATCGGCGCCTGGGCCTCGGACCAGTCTCGGCCTCTGGAAGGGCGGTTCGCCCTTGAAAAGCGCGTGGCTGAGTATGCGCTGAAGTTCGGCGTGAAGCCGGTGCCACGCCCGCCGCACTGGTCGGGCTTTCGGGTGACGCCGGTGCAGATCGAGTTCTGGAAGGACGGCGCCTTTCGCCTGCACGACCGCGTTGTGTTCCGCCGCTCCGGCGCCAGTCAGCCTTGGAGCAAGGCGCGGCTCTACCCTTAAACGACGCCCTTCAGCAACGGCGCGAACAGGGGATGGTTGAGGAGCGGGGCGGCTAGGCGGGCTATGGCGGTCGGGTCCGGCCGATCAACCGTCGTGGTCACATCCTCGATCACCACATCCGCCCGTGCGCGCGAAGGGCCCGTCAGGCGATGGTGGGCGGGGCGGACGGTGGCGAGATATTGATCGACGATGGATCGGGCCGTGCGACCGCGCTCCGCCTGATCCCGCAGGAGGCGGCGGATGAAGCGCACGTCGTCCGGGGTGTCGAGGTAGACCCGCAGGTCGAACACAGCGGCAATGTTCATGGCGCAAAGGAGGTGGGACCCCTCCACGATCACTACATCCGCAGGCGCAACACCGCTTCCCGCCTCAGCTTTACGCGAGTGGGTGATGAAGTCGTACTCCGGCGCGGTCACCGCCGTTCCGGCTCGGAGCGCCTGCAGATGTTCGATCAGGAGCGCGTGGTCGCGGATGATGATGTCGTCGAAATCGAAGGTCCTGGGATCGAAGTTCGGGAAGGCGGAGCAGTCGCGATAGTACCAGTCCTCACTCATTATTGTCGCGACGCCGGCGGGCAGGGCGGCCTGCAGAGCGGCGGCCAGGGTGCTCTTGCCCGACCCCGATCCTCCCGTGATCGCCACCAGCACCGTCAAGCCCAACCCTCCAAGTCTTCTGCGTCTACCGTAGGCATGCGTTGCCGCAAAGCCGAGCCCGCACTAGGTTATAACCAACGATAATATGGGAGGTCGCATGCAGGGCTTGATGCAGGACTGGCCGCTGACGTTGGACAAGATCATCGACCATGCCGCCGCCTGGCATGGGGACCGCGAGGTGGTGACCCGCTCCCTCGAAGGGTCGATCGTCCGCACCACCTATCGCGAAATCCACCGGCGGGCCAAGCAGGTCTCAAACGCCCTGTTGAACCATGGGATCAAGCCTGGCGACCGGGTCGGGACGATGGCTTTCAACACCGGTCGCCATATTGAGACGTGGTACGGCATCATGGGGATCGGCGCGGTCTGCCACACCCTTAATCCACGCCTCTATCCCGATCAGATCTGCTGGATCATCCGCCATGCGGGGGACCGGATCATCCTGGTGGACCCGCCTTTCCTGCCCACGCTGCTGCAGAACATCGACAAGGCGCCCTCCATCGAAAAGATCGTGGTTTTGACAGACGCGGCGCAACGCGATCCGTCGTGGCCCGCCAACGTCGTACTCTATGAGGACTGGATCGGCGCAGAGCGTGAAAGCTGCCCTTGGGGCGGGTTCGATGAACAGACGGCGGCGGGGCTTTGCTACACCTCGGGCACCACTGGCGATCCTAAGGGGGTGCTCTACTCCCACCGCTCCAATTTCCTGCACACCTTTATGACCTTGCAGGCGGACGTGATGGGCCTCTCGGCGAGAGACACGATCCTGCCGGTGGTGCCCATGTTCCACGCGAACGCCTGGGGCGTCGCCTTCTCCGCGCCGGCGGTGGGGGCGAAAATGGTGATGCCGGGCGCGAGGATGGACGGCGCATCCATCTACCAGCTGTTGGAGACCGAAGGCGTCACCTTCTCCGCCGCCGTGCCCACGGTCTGGCAGATGCTGCTTCAGCATATGGAGGCGACGGGGGGCGCACTAAGCACCTTGAAGACGGTGATGATCGGTGGGGCGGCCTGCCCAGAATCCATCATCCGCATCTTCCATGATCGGTATGGTGTAGAGGTGATCCACGCCTGGGGCATGACCGAGACCTCGCCGCTCGGCACCCTGGGCTCCCTCACGGCTGCGGTGGCGGCTTTGCCGTTCGAGCGGCAGATGCCTTACCGCCTGAAGCAGGGCCGTGCGCCCCTCGGCGTCGAACTGAAGCTGAAGGACGATGCAGGCGAGACCACGCCCAATGACGGGGAAGCCTTTGGACATTTGATGGTCAAGGGCCCGATTATCGCTAGCGCCTATTTCAAAGGCGAGACGGACGTCCTGGACGGCGAGGGCTTCTTCGACACCGGCGACATCGCCACCATCGACCCCGAAGGCTATATGCAGATCACCGACCGGGCCAAGGACGTGATCAAATCCGGCGGCGAGTGGATCAGCTCCATCGACATCGAAAATATCGCCTCCAGCCACCACAAGGCGGCCCTCGCCGCCGTGGTGGGGATGCCCCACCCCAAATGGGACGAGCGACCTCTGCTTTTGGTGCAGCTGAAGCCCGGTGAGACCGCCACGCGGGAGGAGTTCCTGCGCCACCTGGAAGGCAAGATCGCCAAATGGTGGATGCCGGACGACGTGGTGTTCGTCGACGCAATCCCGCTTGGAGCCACCGGCAAGATCGACAAAAAGCTAATCCGCCAGCAGTTCGCCGACTATCGGTTCCCGTCGTCACAGGCGGCGTAGTAGGTTTAGGCGAGGTCGTTCAGAGCGCGGACCACGGCTTCAACAGCCGCCTGATCGGTCTCCCTCAGCCTCTCGTCCTTAAATCCGAAATCGGCGCCCTTCGCGCTCCAAGGCGCGCAGCACGGCTCGACCGGCGCGCTGCAGGAAGCGTGGACCTGATCGACGCCGGTTTGGCGCACCAGGGCGGCGACATTGGCGGCATAGACGCCCGATCCGGCCATGATCCCGATCCGGCCTTTCGCTTGGGCAAGCAGCGCGGCGATCTCGGCCGCGCCGTCCACCGCGGTGCGCGCGCCGCCGGAGGTCAGCACCCGCTCGAACCCCAGGCTTATGGCGATCTCCAAAGCATCGCTGAGAGCGGGCGTCAGGTCGAAGGCGCGGTGCAGAGTCGTTCCGAGACCGGAAGCATGCTCCAGCAGGCGGCGAAGCACGATCTCGTCCAAGGCTCCGGAGGAAAGGCTCGCCCCCAATAC
>CAXTHJ010000144.1:0-4000 GCA_964243985.1 uncultured Caulobacteraceae bacterium
CAATCGTGCCGATGTTGCAGTGAGGCTTGTTGCGCTCGAATTTTTCCTTGGCCATTTTAGACTCCGGAGATCACTTTCTGTGTGGCGTTGAATTGGTGTTGGAGCGGGTAGTCGGAATCGAACCGGCATCCTCAGCTTGGAAGGCTGCTGCACTACCGTTGTGCTATACCCGCTTAGCGTTCTGGTCCCGGCTGCTTAAGATGGGCCGGCGATGGTGGAGGGGGTTGGATTCGAACCAACGTAGACATTCGTCGGCAGATTTACAGTCTGCTGCCATTGACCGCTCGGCCACCCCTCCACACGCCGGCGAACCGGGTCGGAGACAGCGCGGTTTCCCGCACTAATTCCATTTGCTCCTTCAGAAACGAAAAGACCTCCGACCATGACCTTGCGTCGGAAACGCAGCGCCACGATACGGAGACCTGGATCAGTCCCAAATCGGAAGGCGCCTTATAGTGACCTCGCATCGCGAACGCAACGACCGCAAGGCGCCCTTTCGCGGCCCCCATTCTGGCGTGCCTCGCGGAGGGAACTTTCGAGGCGGGAAGGCTGCGGCGAGCGGCGATCCTTCGGGCTGGATCTGGGGCTGGCACGCGGTTGAGGCGGCGCTGGCCAATGCAGATCGCGAGCCGCCGGCTAAGGTGCTGGCCACCCCTGATCGGGCCGCTCAGCTGAAAACCCTGAATCCTCGCTTGGACGTCGAGATCCTGGAGAATGGCGACGTCGCTCGGTTCCTGCCGCCGGGCGCGTCGCATCAGGGTGTCGCTTTGCAGACTCCAGCATTGGAGGGCGTCAGCCTGGAGGACTTGGCTGAGCCCGCCGAGGGGTTCCTGCTCATGCTCGATCAAGTGACGGACCCACAGAACGTCGGCGCCATCTTCCGCTCCGCCGCGGCGTTCGGCGCGCGGGGCGTGATCCTGCAGGACCGGCATGCCCCCCAACTCGGCGGCGCCTTGGCCAAGGCGGCGGCGGGGGCGATCGAGAAGGTGGCGGCGGCGCGGGTGGTGAACCTCGCCCGCGCTCTGGACAAGCTTACCGATCTCGGCTGGCTGATCGTCGGCCTGTCGGGGGAGAGCGACACCGCCCTAGAGCACGCCCTTGACGGCCGCCCCGTCGTCTTGGTGATGGGATCGGAGGGGGAGGGGATGCGGCGCCTGGTCAGTGAACACTGTGATGTGATGGCAAGCATCCCCATGCCGGGAGGCTTCGAGAGCCTGAACGTGGCCTCCGCCGCCGCCATCGCCCTATACGAGGCGAGCCGCAAAGTGGGCGCACGCGTCACAGGCGAACGGGGTTGATTGTAACATTGTCTTAAGGCTTTGCTATTGGCCGGGTGTCGGCGTGCGCTAGGGGGCGGAGCCGATGCTTTTCGGGAGGCGGGGCGTAACAATGTCTAATGGGTCTGTACCGGCTGTGAAATTTGGGATCGCCGCGGCGATGTCCGCCGCAAGCGTGTTAGCTTTGTCCGCGTGCGAGGAGCGTCCCTATCCGGCGCCTAGCCATTCTGCGCCGCCTGTCGCAAAGCCCACCGCCGACCTGATGGGCGCGCCGTCGCCCTACACCGCGCCGTCGGTGGTGGTGGAGCAACCTTATGCGCCGCCGCCTCCCGCCTATGCGCCGCCGCCGGTCTATAGCCAGGCGCCCTACGATGCGGGATCCATGGTCGCTATGGCGCCGATCCCTAACCCGGGCGATGGCCCTCAGGCGCCGGCCTACACCGGCGGGCGGCGCAGCCGCGTCCATGGCCATTACGAAGCCGCTGCTCCGGTCCCGGTGGTGGCCGAAAACACCGTAACCTCGCCCTATGGCGAAGGCCACCCGGCTCCTGGCCGTCGTCCGACCTACGCCTATGTGGCGCCGACGCCGGCCCCGGTTCCCGTGGCCCCGGTCTACGCCAAGGCGACGCCGCCCTACACACCGCCCGTGGTCAAGCCGGCCTATACGCCGCCCACGCCCGCCCCTTACGCCAAGGCGACCACAACCAGGGTCACCAAGACCACCACCTATGTGGCGTCAAAGGGTCCCCCGATGGCGGGCTACGACGTCAAGAAGATCGAACATAAGAGCGTCGCTGTCGCCGCCGCAGCGGGCGCCGCCGCCGGCGCGATGGCCATGGACGCCAAGCACATGGCGGCCCAGGCTAAGCAAGCGGCCACGACGGCCTATGTGGCTAAGACTGCTGCGCCGACCCCTGCAATGCCCCCTGCCGCGACACCGGCCCCTGCACCCTCCGGCGATCGGGCCACCAATCTGGCCAGCCTGCAGACAACCCTCACCGATGCGGTGGGGAAGACCGCCATTCTCACCGCCCCGGCCAGCTTCACCGCCAACCAGCCGGCGGACGTGACCCTGACCATCCCGGCCGGCTTCGGCGACAACCTGAAGGCCACGGCGCAAAAGGACGGGCTCGGCGACGCCGCCGCCTCCGTCAACATGACCGCAATCCTTTCGGGCGACGGCTTCTCGGTGACGCCGGACGACACCCAGTCCGTGCCGCTGGCCATCGGTCAGCCCACCAAGTTCGTCTGGACCGTGACCGCGCAATCGGGCGCCAAGGGCCAGCTCCATGCCGACGTGGGCGCCGATCTTCTCGGCGGGGGGTCTGACAAGCTGGCTTTGGGTTCGGTGCAGAAGTCCGCTGGCATGGGCATCAAGCTCACCAAGAAGGTCGTCGGCGCTTCGCTCCTGGTGCTGATCGCCGCCCTGGTGGTGGCCTGGCTGGCGCGGGGTCGGGGTCCAACCCGTCCCGCCTCGGCCCGCAGAGCCTCGCGTCGCGCCGCTCGCGGCGGCCGCCCGCTGGACATGAGCGCCGGCACGACGACGAACGAGACGCCCTGATCGTTCGCCAAGCTTTAGAGTTGCGACGGCCCTGGCGGGAACGCCGGGGCTTTTGCTTTTCTCATCAGAGCAGCCGTCAGCCCTCGCCGCCGCCGAAGCGTTCGATCCACTCCGCCACCTGGGCGTCATCGATCTTCTTGAAGAGGACCTCCGGCGCCTTCACCGGGCGGCCTGGCTCCAGGCGGGAGAGCTCCGCGCGGCCATCGACGGAGGGCCAGACGCCCGCCTCGGTCTCGCCCACGGCCTTGGCGACGATGTCCGCCGTGAAGGGGATGAAGGGACCAATCAGGCGGGCGAACAGGGCGACGAAGTTCAGGCCGGTGCGCACGATCATCGCCGCGCGGTCTCGATCGGTCTTCAGCGCTGTCCAGGGCGCCGCCTCAGTGAGGTATTCGTTGCCGAGCACCCAGATGCCTCGCAGCGCCTGGGCGCTTTTGCGGATCTCGACGGCCTCCATCTGCGCGGTAAGGTCTGCGAGGCGGGTGGAAAGCTCGGCGTAGAGCTTGATTTCCAGCTCGCCCGCCTCCCCCCCATCGGGCACGACGCCATCGAACCGCGTCTCGGCGAACTTGACGATGCGGTTGACGAAATTGCCGAGCACGTCGGCCAGGTCCTTGTTCACCAGATTCTGGAACTGCTCCCAGGTGAAGGCGCTGTCGGCGCTTTCTGGTGCATTGGCGGTCAGATACCAGCGCCAGACGTCCGGCGGCAGGATGTCCAGCGCCGCGTCCATGAAGACGCCGCGCTTTTGCGAGGTGGAAAATTTGCCGCCGTACCAGTTCAGCCAGTTCAGGCTCTTCAACTGGTCCACCGTCTTCCACGGCGCGGGGTTGGTGACGGCCCAGGAGCCGTCCACCTGCTTCTCCTCGTTGACGCCGATCAGGGTGGCGGGGAAGGAGACGGTGTGGAAGGCCACGTTGTCCTTGCCCATGAATTCCACGTAGCGGACGTCGTCGGCCTTGGGGCCCTGCCACCAACGCTCCCAGTCCCGGCCGGGCGCGGCGCCTGCCCACTCCTGGGTGGCGGCGATGTATTCGATGGGGGCGTCGAACCAGACGTAGAAGACCTTGGTCTCGAAGCCCGGCCGCGGCGCGCCGTTCCGCGTCACCGGCACGCCCCAGGCGAGGTCGCGGGTGATGCCCCGGTCGATCAGGCCCTCGTC
>CAXTHJ010000145.1:0-3982 GCA_964243985.1 uncultured Caulobacteraceae bacterium
GAGGATGGTCCAGACGACCCCGGCCGCTTCGCAAAGGCCGATCACCTGGTCCTCGCTCGCCGCCAGCCGCGCCGCCACCGCCCGCTCCGCCTCCACCGGCGAGGCAATCTTGGTGAAACGGCTGGTGGAGGAAAAGGCGATCACCCGTTTCGCCCCCGCACCGATCAGAGCCGGCAGGGTGTCCGGCAAGAGCCAGATCGGAGAGAGACTGTAGACGGTGGATATAATGGGGAGCCGCGCGGCCAGATCGGCGTCGTGAAGATCGGCCTGAAGCCAATCCGCGCCATCGAGCCGCGGCGGCTGGCGGCTTAGCGCCACGGGGCCGACGCCGCGATCGACAAGGCGCGGCGTGAGAAATCGGCCCACCAGGCTGGTAGCTCCTAAAATCAGCGTCCGTCCGTTGTCCACCCGCCCGCCCGCTTTGGCCTCCCAGGGAGGCTCGTGATCCTATAGCCCGCTTAACATGCCGGGAGCCGGATCGATGCGCCGCCGCAGTTTCGTCGTTACCTTGCCAGCCGTCACCGCCGGCGTCTCGGCTCTTTCGCAAACACGGGCGCAGGCGCAGGCGGCGAAGCCCGGCGCTCCACCAGCGGAGTCGAGCGCCGGCGCCCCTCCCCTGCCTACAGCCGTAAGGTGCGGACCGGTTCGTGCGTCCGGACATGCACGGCGGCGTCCGGCCTTTCGGCGCCAGCTTCGCCTCTGCGGCTTTGGCCGCTATGAGTGCGTCGAGCACCGCATGAGCGAGGGCCGGCGCATCTACGGCGCGGCGACGGAGATGCGCGCTGACGGCGTGGCGCTGGCCTACTAACCCCTCATCCTACTCTGCTCCCGCACTGCGGGCAGGAGAAGATGACGGCTTGCCCTGGCCCGCCACCTTGGCCTTAATGGACCGCCTCGCGCAGACGGGGAGATGAGGGAGCAAAGCATGGACGTCGTCGTTCCGCCCGCCGGCCATGCGGCCGCGCTTTGGGGCGGGCTACTGCTCCTTTTGATGCTGGTGCTGGCGGTGCTGGTCACGCGCCAGCGGCGGCGGCATGGCGTGACCCTCGGCGACGAGGGGATCGAGGAGTTGACCCGCGCGATCAGGGCCTTCGGCAACGCCGCCGAATACGCGCCGGCGGGCATTGCGGCCCTGGCGATCCTTGCGGTGGTGGGGGCCAACCCCATCGTGGTCCACGCGGTCGGCGTGCTCTTAGTCCTGGGTCGCCTCGCTCACGCCTTGGGCCTGTCGCGCAGCGCTGGCGTCTCTATCGGCCGGCTGAGCGGCACCATCATGACTTGGCTCGCCTTCCTGATCGCGGGGGCGTTGCTGCTGTTCTACAGCGTGCCCTGACCCAGGCCTATACGGCGTCTGCGGCCAAGGACGGCTTGCCGACGCCCTCCACGCAGGCCATATCCGCCCCTCTCCCGATAAGGCGGTGACCATGGACTCCAAGCTTTTGCACGATGTGGTCGGCGCGGCGCTGAAAGCCGGAGCGGACGCCGCCGAGGCCGTGGGCGCCGAGCGACGGTCCCTCTCCGTCACCGTGCGGATGGGCGAGCTTGAGGAGGTGGAGCGCGAAGAGTCCCGGGACCTCGGCCTGCGGGTGTTCATCGGCCGGCGCCAGGCGGTGGTGTCCGGCTCCGACCTCTCGCCGACCGCGCGGGCCAAGCTGGTGGAACGGGCGGTGGCGATGGCGAGGCTCGCCCCTGAAGACCCTTACTGCGGGTTCGCGCCGAAGGAGCGGCTGGCCAAGGGGCCCTTCCCCGCCCTCGATCTGCACGATCCAAACGAACCCTCCGCCGAGCATCTGGAGCGCCTGTCCCGCGACGCCGAGTCCGCCGCCCGCGCGGTGCAGGGCGTGGCCAACTCCGACGGCGGCTCCGCCTCCTGGTCCGACGGGGCGTGGCACCTCGTCACCTCCGACGGGTTCGAGGGCTGTCACGAGGCGTCGAGCTTCTCCCTCTCCGCCTCCGCCATCGCCGGCGAGGGGTCGAAGATGGAGCGGGGCGGCGAGGGCCGCTCCACCCGCCATGCCGCGGACCTCCCAGGCGCGGAGGGCGTCGGCGCCGAAGCCGGTCGTCGCGCCGTCGAGCGCCTGAACGCCCGCAAGATCGAAAGCCGCACCGCGCCGGTGATCTTCGAGAACCGCCTGGCCGCTTCCCTTATGGGTCCGCTGATCGGCGCCATCGCCGGTCCGGCCGTGGCGCGGGGGGTTTCGTTCCTGAAGGATAAGCTTGGGCAGCCGCTGTTTTCACCCGGCGTCACCATCACCGACGAACCGCACCGGGTGCGGGGGCTGGGCTCCGCGCCTTTCGACGACGAGGGCGTGACGACCGTCGCCCGCTCGATTATCGACAAAGGCGTCCTCACCACCTGGGTGCTGAACAGCGCCTCGGCCCGGCAACTCGGATTGCAGACCACCGGTCACGCCTCCCGCGGGCTCGCCGGCGCACCGGGCGTTTCCACCCACAACCTGACCCTCCAGCCCGGCCAGCGCAGCCGCCCCGACCTGTTGCGCGACGCAAACGAGGGCCTGCTTGTCACCTCCATGTTTGGACCGTCGCTCAATTCCAACACCGGCGACTGGTCTGTGGGAGTGTCCGGCTTCTGGTTCGAGGGGGGCGAGATCGCCTATCCAGTCACCGAGATCACCGTCGCCGGCAATCTGATCGAGCTTTACGCCCGTCTGATCCCTGCCAACGACCTGGAGATTCGCGGCTCCTCCAACGCCCCCTCGATCCTGGTCGACGGCATGGCGATCGCCGGCCTGTGACCGACTTCCTATGACCGACCTAGAGCTGATCGCCGGCGCCGCCGAGGAGGCCGGCGCCCTGGCGCTGAAGCTCTTCGCCGCCGGGCTGAACATCGAGAAGAAGCCGGACGGCACCCCCGTCACCGACGCCGACCTGGCGGTGGACGCCCTTCTGACCGCGCATCTGCGCGCCGCCCGCCCCGACTACGCTTGGCTGTCGGAGGAGACGGCGGACAACACTGACCGCCTCGCAGCCCGCCGCATCTTCATTGTCGATCCCATCGACGGCACTCGCGCCTATATGCGCGGCAAACCCTGGTGGGCGGTCTGCATCGCCGTGGTGGAGGACGGTCAGCCCACCGCCGGCGTGGTTTGCGCCGCCGCGTTGGACGAGCGCTACGAGGCCACAGTTGGTGGCGGCGCGACCCTGAACGGCCTGCCGATCCACGCCAGCAAAACCGCCGCCCTCGACGGCTGCCGAATGCTCGGCGACGAGAAGATGTTCGCCCACCCCGCCTGGCGCGAACCTTGGCCGTCCATGACCATCGAGAGCCGCAACGCCATCGCCTATCGCATGGCCTTGGTGGCGTCCGGCGCATATGATGCGGCCGTCGCCCTCTCCGGCAAGAGCGAGTGGGACATCGCCGCCGCCGCCTTGATCGCCACGGAAGCCGGGGCGATGGTTTCCGATCACAAAGGCTTGCCCTTCACCTTCAATACGCCCAAAGCCCGCGCAAGGAGCCTGATTTGCGCCGCGCCGGGCGTCTATCCGTTGATCTTGGCTAAGACCTCCCCTATCGACCTGCCCAACTGAGCATCCCCAACATCTGGAGCGGTCATGGCGGAATCCGGCGAGCATCAGCTCTTGCACCTCGTGTTCGGCGGCGAGCTGAAGAGCTTCGACTCGATGGAGTTCCGCGACCTCTCGGCGCTGGATTTCGTCGGCGCCTTTCCCAACTACGCCGCCGCCCACAAGGCCTGGAAGGCCAAGGCGCTGGCCACGGTGGACAACGCGCTGATGCGCTACGTGATCGTCCACGCCCACAAGCTGCTCGACCCGTCGGAGGACGGGCACGAGCACTGATTGTTGACTCATAGGCGGCGGATTGGCCCTGGGCTCGCGCCATGAACCGAGGGATGTGGAAGCGGATCGCTGCCTACGGCGCGGCTTTGGCGACGGGTGTCCTGGCGCTCCAGTGGCTCGATTACGATCGGCTGGCTTGGTCGCGGCCGGGCGAGATCTACAC
>CAXTHJ010000146.1:0-2834 GCA_964243985.1 uncultured Caulobacteraceae bacterium
GGGCCCGGACCAACTCGTCACGGGGCACGGGGGTAGGAGAAAGCAGAGCCTGAACCTTGGCGCGGAAGCGATCCGCCTCGCGGTCCAGCACCGCCTGATCCACCGATGGCGGATCGAACAAGTTCCCCTGCGGTTCGTGAAGATTGGACTGGTTTTGCAAGGCGCGGATCACGTCCTCCACCCCTTCGCAAAGCTGCGCCCCCTGGCGGATCAGGTCGTTACAGCCCCTGGCCCGAGGATCCAGAGGCGATCCCGGCACAGCGAACACTTCCCGGCCCTGCTCGTTGGCTAGGCGCGCGGTGATTAGAGAGCCGGAGCGCATCTCCGCTTCCACTACAACGACGCCGAGGGAAAGACCGGAAATGATCCGGTTGCGACGCGGGAAGTCCTGCGCCTTAGCTCTCCGTCCGACCGCGTTCTCTGAAACCAAGCACCCGGCGGCCTCGATCCGGCGATAGAGGCCGTCATGCTCCGGCGGATAGATGTCATCCACGCCGCCCGCCAAAACCGCCGCTGTGCCGGTGGCGAGCGCGGCTTCATGCGCTGCGCCGTCGATGCCGCGGGCAAGACCGGACACCACCACATAACCGGCCTGCCCAAGCTCCATAGCAAGCTGCCGAGCGAATCGCTGGCCCCCCGCCGAAGCGATCCGCGCGCCGACTATCGCCACGGACGGCCTATGCAGGATCGACGAATGGCCAAGCGCCCAGATCACCGGCGGCGGCGGGTCGAGGGCGGCGAGGCGTGCGGGGAAATCGGGTTCGCCGGCCGCCAAGAGGCGTGCGCCGAGCTTGGCGCCGGCTTCGAGCTCTCGGTCCGCCTCAACGATCGTGCAGACCTTCAGTCCGGTCGGCCGGCCGCCGCGTTTGGCGAGGTGGGGGAGGGCGTCGATGGCCTTCGCCGCCGTGCCGAAACGCAGCATCACTTGCTGGAAGGTGACGGGGCCGACGTTCTCTGTGCGGGCGAGGCGCAGACGATCCCGCCGCTCGGCATCGGAGATCGCTCGCGCGTTCACGCCGTCTCCGCACCGCTTTTCTGGGCGCCGATCTTGGGCTCGTAGCCTTTCAGGAGGCGACGAATGTTCTGGTCATGACGGACGAAGATCAGGAGCGCCATGACGATCGCCAGGATCATGATCGACGGCCGTTGATGCAGAAGAAGGGCGAAGATCGGCGCCAGCACCGCCGCCGTTAGAGCTGCCAAAGACGACCAGCGCAGAAGCGCCGCCACGAGAATCCAGGTGATCGCGGAGGCTACGCCCACAGGCCAAGCCACCGCGAACATGACGCCGAAGAAGGTCGCCACGCCCTTGCCCCCCTTGAATTTCAGCCAGACCGGAAAGATGTGGCCGATGAACGCCGCCCCCCCCGCTACCGCTGCTGCGTCCTGGCCGAGCGCATACCGGGCGATCATCACCGCCACCGCACCTTTGCCGCCGTCCCCCAGGAGCGTGAGGAGGGCGAGGTCTTTGCGGCCTGTGCGCAGCACATTGGTTGCGCCGATATTGCCAGAGCCGATGGTCCGCACATCTCCTGCGCCGCCAAGCCGAGTGACGATCACGCCGAACGGGATTGATCCCAGCAGATAGCCGCCGATCAGGGCGATCAGCGCAGCAGCAAGGGTGGTGTCGAAAACCATGGCGAGAGTGTTGCGGCTTAGTGTGGGAGTGGCAAGGGCTGAGTTCCGCCAAACGCCGCTCGCCCATCCACCAGGGTTAACCGCACTTGCCCCTGCAACAAGCGCCCGTCAAAGGGGGAGTTCTTGGATTTGGAGAGGAGCTTGTCGGCGTCTATACGCACCGGGGCGTCAAGATCGCAAAGCACGAGATCGGCGGGCGCGCCTTTAGCGATTCGACCGGCGGGGAGGCCCAGAAGGTCGGCAGGCCTCAATGTGACCGCGCGTATAAGATCGATCAATGGGATGCGGCCTTCGTGGTGGAAGGCCAGAAGAGCGGGCAGCAGCGTCTCCAGCCCCACCGCGCCGGGTGTTGATTCGGAAAACGGGAGCCGCTTGTCTTCCGCCGGTGCCGGGGCGTGGGCGGAGACCACCACGTCGATCAGGCCGCTCGCCAAGGCGTCGATCAACGCCTGGCGGTCTGTCTCGGCGCGCAGCGGCGGGTCCAGACGGTAGAAGGTGCGGTAGTCGCCGATGTCCACCTCGTTGAAACGTAGGTGGTTGATGGAGGCGGATGCTGTGACCTTCACCCCCTTCTGCTTGGCGCGGGCGAGGCTTTCCAGGGCGTCGCTGGTGGTGATCTGGTCCACCAGCAATCGCGCGCCGGTGAGTTCGGCCAGGGCGAGGTCCCGCTCCAGCATGATCCGCTCAGCGACCGCAGGGGAGCCGGAAAGGCCGAGGCGCCCGGCCAGTTCGCCTTCGGTGGCGCAGGCGCCGGCGGTGAGGTAGGGGTCGGCCGGGCGGTGGGCCACCACGGCGTCGAAGGCGCGGGCGTAGCTCATCACCCGGCGCAGCACTTTGGAATTGCCGATAGTGCGGTCCGCGTCGGTGAAATAGACCGCGCCCGCCTCCCGCATCAGGCCGATCTCCGCCATGCGCTCGCCCTCGCAGCGGCGGGTGCAGGCGCCCGCGGGATAGACGTGGACGCCTTCGATATCCCGGGCACGGCGGAGGATGAAGTCGACCATGGCCGGATCGTCGATGGCGGGGTCGGTGTCGGGTTGCAGCACGATAGAGGTGACGCCCCCGGCGGCGGCCGCGCGGCTGGCGGATTTCAGGGTTTCCTTGGGCTCGGAGCCCGGTTCGCCGGTCTTGACCCGCAGGTCGATCAGGCCAGGGATCAGGAGCCCGCCCCTGGCGTCGATCACCGCCACATCGGC
>CAXTHJ010000146.1:2844-3809 GCA_964243985.1 uncultured Caulobacteraceae bacterium
CCGCGATGCGCATGGCCCGGCGTGCGATGTCCTCGGCGGAGAGGCCGTCGATCTTCGGCGCATGGGCGACCTCGGCGATCACCCCTTCGGCCACGATCACGGCGGCGGGGCCGTCATAGCCGCTGGCGGGGTCGACGAGGCGGGCGCCGAGGATGGCGGTGGGGCGGGTCACTGGTTGTCCAACCGGGCGGCGAGGGAGGACAGCACCGCCATCCGCGCGGCGACGCCCATCTCCACCTGGTCCTGGATCAGGCTGACGCCGGGATCGTCGGCGACGCCGCTATCGATCTCCACGCCCCGGTTCATGGGGCCGGGGTGCATCACCTTCACGCCGGGGCGGGCGTAGGCGAGCTTTTCGGCGTCGAGACCCCAGTAGCGGAAATACTCGCGCGTCGAGGGGACGAAGGCGCCGTCCATCCGCTCCAGCTGCAGGCGCAACATCATAACAACATCAACGTCTTTCAGCCCGGACTTCATGTCGTGGAACACCTCGGCTCCCCACTCCGCGGCGCCGGCAGGCATGAGCGTTGGCGGGCCGACCAGGCGGACGGAGGCGCCAAGGAGCTGCAGCAGTCCCACGTTGGAGCGGGCGACGCGGCTGTGCAGCACGTCGCCGCAGATGGCCACCGTCAGTCCGGCGATGTCGCCCAGCGCCCGACGGAGGGTCAGGGCGTCCAGCAGCGCCTGGGTCGGATGCTCATGCCCGCCGTCGCCGGCGTTGACCACGCTGCAGCTCACCTTCTGCGCCAGCAAGTCCGCGGCGCCGGAGGCGGAGTGGCGCACGATCAGGATGTCCGGCTTCATGGCGTTGAGCGTCATGGCCGTGTCGATCAGGGTCTCGCCCTTGGTCATCGACGAGGTGCGCGGGCTCATGTTCACCGTATCGGCGCCCAGGCGCTTGGCCGCCACCTCGAACGAGCTCTGCGTACGGGTGGAGTTCTCGAAGAAGAGGTTCACCAGGGTGC
>CAXTHJ010000147.1:0-3765 GCA_964243985.1 uncultured Caulobacteraceae bacterium
AAGTCGTATCCGTCGCGGGGCGTCTCCAGGGTGTTTCGGCCGCTCCAGGCCACGCCATCGGCCGCGCTTTTCAGCTTCGTCGCGCCGCGATCAAGGTGGCGGAAGCCGGCGCGGGGGTTGTTCAGGAACGCGCCGCGTTGGCCGCGTCCCTGGCTTTGTTGCGGGAGCGGCTGCAAGCCCCCGCACACGAGAGCGATGTCGGCGGAGAGATCATCGCGGCGCACCTGGCCCTGCTGGACGATCCCGATCTCGCCGCGGCGGCGGGCGCCCTGATCGACAGCGGCAAGAGCGCCGGGTTCGCCTGGAGCCGCGCGCTCGATACTCAGATCGACGCGCTCCGCCATCTTGAGGATCCGCGCCTGCGTGAGCGGGCCGGCGACTTGCTCGACCTGCAACGTCAGGTTCTACTAGCCCTGGGCGGCGAGGCGGATACGGCCCCGGACCTGCCCGTCGATGCGATCCTTTTGGCCGACGATCTGCTCCCGTCCGAATTGATGGCGCTCAGCGGGCAGATCATCGGCTTATGCACGGCTGGGGGCGGTCCGACGTCGCACGTAGCCATCATCGCCGCCGCCTTGAACATCCCCGCGGTCGTCGCGGTGGGCGAGGGGGCCCTCGCAGTGAAAGATGGAACGCCGGTGATCCTCGACGCCGACGCAGGGCTGTTGAAGATCGATCCCAGTGAGGCTGAACTTGGCGCCGCCAAGGGCGCGGCGTCGCATCGGGCCGCCGGGCGCCCCGCCGCTCTGGCCCAGGCGCGAGATCTTTGCCGCATGGCCGACGGCGGCCGGATCGAGGTCTTCGCCAACCTCGCAGGCGTCGCCGAAGCAGGGCCGGCGTCGGTCAACGGCGCGGAAGGATGCGGGCTGCTGCGCAGCGAATTCTTGTTCATGGACCGCAGCGCACCGCCCAGCGAAGACGAACAGCACGCCGCCTATCAGGCCATAGCCGACGCGTTAGTGGGGCGCCCTGTCGTCATCCGCACCATGGATGTCGGCGGCGACAAACCGGTGGCTTACCTGGCGCTGCCCAAGGAAGATAATCCGGCGCTGGGTTTGCGCGGCGTGCGGACCAGCCTCTGGCGACCGGAACTGCTGCGGACCCAGCTTCGCGCCATCCTGCGGGTCAAGCCGTTCGGCGCCTGCAGGATCCTGGTTCCCATGGTGTCGTCGGTCGAGGAGCTTGTCGCCGTTCGCCGGATTCTGAATGAGGAACGCTTGGCCGTTGGCTTGGAGACGTCGCCCGAGGTGGGCGTGATGATCGAGACCCCGGCGGCGGCGGTGACGGCCGCGGCCATCGCGGCGGAGGCGGATTTCCTCTCCATCGGCAGCAACGATCTCACGCAGTACGCCCTGGCCATGGACCGCACCAATCCGGCGGTCGCCGCGCAGGTGGACGCCCTGCATCCCGCCGTGCTGCGGCTGATCGCATTGACGTGCGAAGGTGCGCGCATCCACCGCCGCCCCGTGGCGGTCTGCGGCGGCCTCGCCTCCCAGCCCTTGGCCGCCCCGCTTCTGATCGGGCTCGGCGTCACCGAGCTATCCGCAACGCCGTCGGTCATCCCCGAACTGAAGGCCGCGATCCGTCCTTTGCGCCTGGAAGCGTGCCGCGCTCTCGCCGCCGAAGCGCTTGGGCAGACTTCAGCCAAGGCGGTGCGGGCGCTACTGGCAAACGCTGAAGCGAAAACCGGCGGCCTGGAGACGGTCCGATGAAATCGCCCCTGGCCGTGTTGCAGCCCCTCGGCCGTTCGCTGATGCTGCCGATCGCCGTCCTGCCGGTGGCGGGGCTGCTGCTGCGCCTGGGACAGGCTGACCTTCTGAACATCCCCTTCATCGCCTCGGCGGGGGATGCGATCTTCTCCAACCTCGGCTTGCTGTTCGGCATCGGCGTGGCGGTGGGGTTCGCCAAGGACAACAACGGCGCAGCCGGTCTCGCCGGCGTGACCTGCTTTTTGGTGGCCACCGCCGGCGCCAAGACCCTGATCCACGTGCCGCCGGATGCGTTGAAGGTCATGGCGGCGAACGCCCAGGACCTTGCCGCCGCCGCGTTCAAGGACAAGGCGCTTGCCAAGCTCAGCGTACCGATGGGCATCCTTTCCGGCGCCATCGCGGGGGATTTCTACAACCGGTTCGGCGCATTGAAGCTGCCGGAATACCTCGCCTTCTTCGGTGGACGGCGGTTCGTGCCGATCATCTCCGGCGTGGCAGGGCTCGGGCTGGCGCTGGTGTTCGGGCTCGGCTGGAGCGCGCTTTCCAACGGCATGGACGGGCTGAGTTACGCCATCGTCAGGGCGGGGCCGTTCGGCCTTTTCGCCTATGGTTTTCTCAACCGGCTCCTGATCGTCACCGGGCTGCACCACATCCTGAACAACGTGGTCTATTTTCTGATTGGGGACTACCACGGCGTCACCGGCGATCTGCACCGCTTCTTCGCGGGCGATCCGACGGCTGGTGGCTCCATTGCCGGTAACTTCCCGGTGATCATGTTCGCCTTACCGGCGGCCTGTCTGGCCATGTACCATACCGCCAAGCCGGAGCAGCGGGCGGTGGTGGGCGGGATGTTGCTCTCCTTGGCGCTGACCGCGTTTTTGACCGGCGTGACGGAGCCGATCGAGTTCAGCTTCATGTTCCTGGCGCCCGTTCTCTACGGCGTTCACGCGGTGCTCACCGGCCTGTCCATGGTGTTGATGAACGCCCTGGACGTGAAGTTGGGATTCGGGTTTTCGGCGGGCCTTTTCGACTATGTGCTGAACTTCAACAAGGCGACGCGGCCCCTATTGCTGGTCCCCGTCGGTCTCGCCTATGGCGGGCTTTACTACGGTCTCTTCCGCTTCTTCATCCTGCGGTTCGACTTGAAGACCCCCGGCCGGGAGGAGGTCGATGTGACAGCTTCCAAGCCAGCGGCGACATCGGGCGGTCGCGACGAGAGGTTTGTGGCGGCCCTCGGCGGCGCAGCCAATCTGGTCGAAGTCGCCGCCTGCACCACGCGGCTAAGATTGGTGATCGCTGATTTTTCCAAGGTCGATGCGGCAGCGTTGAAGGCTCTGGGTTCACGCGGCATGATCCGTCCGGCGCCCAACGACCTGCAGGTGGTGCTCGGCCCGATCGCCGATCAGGTGGCGGGCGAGATGCAGTCCTACCTCGGCCAACTGTCGCCCCTGGCTGCCAGGACTGTAAGCGCCGAGAATTCCGCAGGAGTCTCAGCGCCTGCTTTTGGCGAAGATAGCCCCGCTCTGGTGGCTGCGCTCGGCGGCCGCGAAAACATCCTGCTTGTAAACGCCGTGTCTAGCCGCCTGTGCTTCACCCTTGAGAAAACTGCGGCCGTGGACGAGCATGGCTTGAGAGCGTTGGGCGCGAGGGCAATGGTCGTGATAGCGCCCGACCGACTCCACTTGGTGGTCGGCCCCGGCGCTGAAGCCGTAGCCGACGCGCTGCAACCCTTTGGAACTTAAGAAGCCCGTAGCTTACCCCGAGCCGCCGATCAGCCCTTGAGGCTGTCAGGGACCTTCCCGCCATTATCGGCCAGCTTCTGCATCACCGCCTTATGCAAGGCGATGTTCTCCTCAGCCGTGCCGTCGGCGCCCACATGCACGTTCAACTCGTTGGCCAGTTCTTTGCGCGCATCGAGGCTGGAATCCAGGTCCAGGAGCTTCAGCAGGTCGACGATCGAAGTCTGCCAGTTTCCCCCTCCACCCTTCTGAGAGGCCATGTCCGTCAGCACCGCTTCCACATCGACGGGTTCGGGCGCGGCGGGCGCGGCTTGTGG
>CAXTHJ010000148.1:0-3736 GCA_964243985.1 uncultured Caulobacteraceae bacterium
TGGCGGAGATGATCTGCATATAGACTGTTTCGGTGAGGTAGAGATCGTGGGAGCCGGTGAGCTGCATCACCTCCCCCTCCGCAATCACGCGGGAGGCGCGGGCGAGGATGCCGAGCGCGGGCAGGCTGCCCGTCTCCACCATCAGTTCAAAAGCGCGGGCGAACAGGAAGTCCCCCACCAACACGCTGGACGCCGCGCCCCAGATCAGATGGGCCGCGACCTTGCCTCGCCGGTGCTCGGAACCATCCACCACATCGTCGTGCAGGAGGGTGGCCGTGTGTATGAACTCCACCGCCGCCGCCAGTTTTAGGTGCGCGTCGTTTCTGGCGCCCGCAAGCCGCGCCGCCGCCACGGTGAGCAGCGGCCGCAGCCGCTTGCCGCCGGCCTCGATCAGATGCTCGGCCAGGGCCGGGATCACCGGCACAGGACTATCCATCCGCTCGCGGATCAGGGCGTCCACCGCCGCCATGTCCGTCCTCGCCAGGCGAACGAGACGATCCACCGACCCCTCCGGGCGTGAGACGGGGGCGACCAATGCGTCCAAACGATAGGCTCCTGATCGCGCCGGCCAAATCTCGCAGGACTGGCGCAGGTCCATGAATACGGCGCAGAGTGCGCCTCCACCGATCCTTATAGGCTTCAACACCGGTGCGCCATGCTGAACAACCCTTTGCCGCCGGACGGAGAACACAGCTTAGAGAGCCTGTTGCTTGGCGGACGCGTGCGGTTGCTGCAGCTGGCTTTGGGGTATCGCGCTGGCATGGATGCGGCGCTCCTGGCGGCTGCGATCGGTGGAAAGCCAGGGGAGCGCGTTCTGGAGGCCGGCTCGGGCCCCGGCGCGGCGCTGCTGCAGGCGGCTTATAGGGCGTTTGAGACGCAGTTTGTGGGCGTCGAGCGCGATCCGAAGGCCCTTGAGCTCTCCCGGCGAAACATCGGGCTGAATATGCTGGACGGCCGCGTGGAGGCGGTCTCGGGTGATGTGGATGCGGGGTTCAAGACGCTCGGCCTCGCGCCTTTCGATGCAGCCTTCGCCAACCCCCCCTTCTTCGATGACCCCACGGGCCTGCGCGGCCCTCACCCGGCCAAGCAAGGCGCCTGGCTGGCGGACGGCGGGCTGGAGGCGTGGACGGCGTTTCTCCTGAAGGCGGTGCGCCAGGGCGGCCGGATCGTCATCATCCACCGCGCCGATCGCCTGGGCGACCTCTTGACCCTCCTCGGCAACGGCGCGGGATCATTCCGCATCCGCCCTATTCACCCCTTCGCCGACCAGCCGGCAAAGCGGGTGCTGGTGCAGGCGATCAAGACCGGCAAGGCGCCGCTGGTGCTCTTACCGCCCTTGGTCATGCACGCGCGGGACGGCGACAAGCACACGGCGGAGGCGGATGCGATCCTGAAGGGTGAGACGGCGCTCGGCTGGGGGTGAGGGCTATTTCAGATCCGCGGTGTACACCACGGTCTTCAGGACTTTGGCGTTCGTAGCCTGCGGAAAGGCTTTGAAGTTCACGCGCTGGCCGGCCTTCACCACCACCTGCACGCTCTGCATGGCGTGAAGATGCTGGTCCGACGTCACAGGGCCGTCTTCGCCCTTAGCCGCGCCGCCGTCGATCTCGATACAGGCCTGAAGGGTGGCGGCGTCGGCGGTGGCGTAGGCGGCGGTCTGCAGCACGATGCGGACGGTGGTGTCCTTATCCCGCTCGATGAAGGTCTCAGTGCCGCTAACGCCTTGGGCGATCAACACCGCGCCCTGCGGCGCTTCCAGGAAATGCTCGTCCGCTTCGTTCAGTTTGAAATGCGCCATGGGGAGTGGTCCGGTTCCTGCGGGTGTCGCTGCAGAACGCGCGGGGCGGAGCCTCGCTCCCGCCTATTCGGCGTAGAGCCTCATGGCGTCGAGACAAAGCTCCACCCCCGCCACGTCGCCGAGCGGATCGGGGGTCACGACCACGAAGAAGCGCCGCGTCTCGGCCCACAGCATCAGGTTCTCCGGCAGGCCGAAATCCTCGATCTCCGCTCCGTCCGCATCGCGCCAGGCGCCGTCTTCCGAAAGCTGGGCGCCGAACAGCAGATCGACCCGCTCGCGCAGCTCCGCCTCTTCCTCGCTCATCACGTTCATGTAGGCGAACACGGGCTTGCCAAGGGCCGCCGCGAAGCCACACTCGAAGGCGGCGCCGGGATCGCAGCCCGCTCCGCGCCAGGGGGTGAGGTTGGCGATCACCGCGTCGGCCTGGCGAATGCGAGCGAGGGCGTCGGCGTAGATCTCCCGTGCGGCGATTTCAGTCTTCTCGTCCTCGATGACGAAGCGGCCGCGGCCGTCCAAAGGCTCAAGTCCTGCAGCCTCAAGGATGTGACGCTTGCGCTCCATCAGGTCGGCGGCGTTGGGCGCCCATTGGTCTGGCCCGGCGAGATAGACGGCGGTGATGCGGCGCATGAGGACACAAGCCCTCGCCGATCAGGCGGGTCAAGCGTCGTGGCCGCCGTTCGCGGTCAGGCGGCGGCGGACCGCGCGGAGGTTTCGCTTTTCCCGCTTCGATCCACCGCGCCGAATTTGACCGGCAGGGTGAAGCTGACGGTGGTGCCCGCGCCGGCCTTGCTCTTGATATCCAGCACGCCCCCATGCAGCTCCACCAGAGACTTGGTGAGAGCGAGGCCGAGGCCTGTGCCCTGCTGAGTCTTGGAATGTTGGCTTTCGATCTGTTCGAACGGCTTGGCGAGGCGGGCCAGATCGGATTCGGCGATGCCGATGCCGGTGTCGCTGACGGAAATCATCAGCCGCTCCGGCGTATCCCCTTCGGACAAGGGGTCGACGGCGATGGTGACGCGCCCGCCGCTCGGGGTGAACTTCAAGGCGTTGGAGAGGAGGTTCAACAGCACCTGCTTAATGGCCCGATAGTCCGCCTCCACCTTGGGCGCATCGGGGGCGATTTTGACCAGCAATGTCAGGCCAGCGGTCTCGGCGCGATTGCGGATCAGGCGGACGGCGTCTTCAACCACTTCATCCAGCGCCAGAGGCTCGGGATGCAGGCTCATCTTGCCGGCTTCGATCTTGGACATATCGAGAATGTCATTGATCAGGGCGAGGAGGTGCTGACCCGATGAGAGGATGTCCGCCGCATAGCCCTTGTAGCGCTTGTCGCCGAGGGGACCGAACATCTCCTCCGCCATCATCTCGGAGAAGCCGTTGATGGCGTTGAGCGGCGTCCTGAGTTCGTGGCTCATGTTCGCAAGGAACTCGCTCTTGGCCTGATTGGCGCCTTCCGCGCGCACGGTCTCGGCCTGATGCCGGGTCGCAAGCTCCGCCAGCGCCGTGGCGTTCTCCTCCAGCTTGCCCACCGCCTGCTGCAGCGCCTCCTCGTTGCGGCGCAGGGCGTTCTCCTGGCGCTTCAGGGCGGTGATGTCGGCGGCGGTCATGACGAGGCCGCCGTCGGCGGTGCGGCGTTCGGAAATCTGCAGCCAGCGGCCGTTCACCATCTCCACCTGCCGCACGCCGGGGCGATCCGGAACAGGCTGGGCGCGCTGCTTGATCGAAAGGTCCGCCACCCGCTGCACCAGATGATGCTGGGCGCCCGGCTTCACCATGCGAGGCTCCAGCGCGAAAAAGTCCCGATAGTTCTGATTGCACATGACCAGCCGTCCCGCCCGATTCCACAAGACAAAGGCCTCGGAAACGCTTTCGATGGCATATTGCAGCCGCTGCTCCGCGCGCTGGGCGCGCAGTTCGGCGTTGCGCTCGTCGGTGACA
>CAXTHJ010000149.1:0-3696 GCA_964243985.1 uncultured Caulobacteraceae bacterium
CGCCGCAGCCGGAGCCGGGGCAGGCGCGGTCTCCACCGACGGCGCAGCCGGAGTGAAGGCGAACGTGCCCGGGGTCGCCGCCGTGGAAGCGGGGGCCGCTGTCGCGGGCGGAGCGGCCGGCGCGGAGACGCTGGAGCTCACCGTGGTGGACCGGGCCACATGATGGACCGGCGCCGAACGCTGAACCGGAGCGGTGGTCTGGGCGACCGTGTGGGTCTGCTTCACATGATGGGTGACCACGGCCGGCGGTGCGGGCGCTGCCTGTTGAACCTTTAGCGACGGCGCGGGCGTCGAGGGGGCGGGCGCAACCGTCGTGGTGGTCCTGCTGGACGTCACAGGCGCGGTTTTAGTGGCCGAATGATGGGTGGAGGCCAGATAGACGCCGCCGCCGATCAGCACCACCGCGACGGGCGCGGCGATCCAAGCCAGGGGCATCTTTGAGGTGCTGCTGCGGGCGCTGGCGGGCCGACGCTCGGAAGACCCGGCGGCGCGGCCTGGGAACAAGGCGGAGCCGGAGTCCATGATGTTGGCGCTGGCGGCCTTCCTGGATCCGGTGGACGGTTGGGCTTCTGGGTAGGTGATAGACATTGTCGCTCTCCCTTTCAGTTTGAACGTCGGGGAATAAACGGCTCTGGAGAAATCGAGTTCCAACATTGGGATTTTGGCTCGATTGTGACGCATTAAGGCCCTGAATAGGATCGCTGTTATTTGGCGTTCACTTGTCTACTGCTTGGACATTTCGTTTGACGTTTCAAAACCCTGCGCCGCCCCTTTCAAGTGGACGTTCAGCGCCCTTCGCGATCACGCTTGCGCATCGCCGCGCCGAGGGCCGGCAGGGCCACGAGGATGCCGACCGCGTAATAGGCGGCCTCCAGCACGCCTTTGATCTTGTCCACGTAGTTCACATAGCCGCCGCCCTTGGTGACCAGCACGATCGCCGCCGAAATGATCTGGGCGGGCAGCATGAAGATCGAGCCGGACACGTCCTTGATGTCGTCATAGACGATCGACGCGCCGGCCAGGGTCTCGCCTCGAAAATAGGCGAAGGCGTAGAAGGCCAAGAGGGTGGAGGACAGCAAAAACAGATAGGTCGCCATGCCCACCAGCCGCGCCGTCGCCGCCTCCAGGTCGCCGGTCGCCAGCGCCACCAGAAGCCGCGCCAGCCCGTAAATCTCCATCAGCGCCACCAGGAAGACCTGCACGGCCAGGAGGACGTCCACCACCTGGGTCAGCGGGATTTTGAACACCAAATTGGCGCCGAACGCCGCCCCCAGAGCCGCCAGGAAGGTCAGAAGCCAGAGGCGCCCGAAATCGGCGAACGCCTGCATGGAGCCGAAACGCTGCATGGAACCCCTCTCATCACGGTTAACCATGTCCAAAGACGCGGGCCGCGTCGAATCCTAACTGCGGTGGAGGGAATTCGCCGGGTCCTGGCGTCGCCGTGCCTTTTGCGCCACCCCGACGCGGCATCGGGCTTCGCCGCCGAAGAACCCCGCCGCCACGCTTGCCCGAAGGGCCGGGGGCGGAGTAAATCCCGTCGATGGGGAAGTCTGGCCGCATGGGTTTCATCGCGCGGGCGAAGCGCGAAGTCCGGTTCATGGGCGCGCTTTACCGCACCCTCAGCCGCCTGAAGGGGATCGCGCCCGCCTCCACCTGGCTGATCTGCGACGACCTGGAAGCGGCGGTGGACAAGCACCCCCAGCGCACCGCCATCGTGTTCGAGGGCCGGAGCCTCACCTATGCCCAGCTGGACGCCATGGCCAACCGCTTCGCCCACTGGGCCACCGGGCGGGGGATCAAGAAGGGCGACACCATCGCCCTCTTCATGCCCAACCGGATCGAATACATCGCCATCTGGTACGGCCTCTCCAAGGTGGGCGTGGCGACGGCGCTGATCAACAACAACCTCACCGGCCCGGCCCTCTGCCACTGCCTGAAGATCTCCGGCGCCGCCCACGTGATCGCCGACGGCGAGACGGCGCCGGCGTTCGAGGCGGTGCGGGCCGACCTCGGCCGCAAGATGACCGAGTGGATCGTCGGCGGCGCGGCCCCCACCTCCGACCGCGATCTGGACCGGGCTTTGAAAGGCGAATCCTCTCTTCGGCCGACGCGGGAGACGGCGCGCTATGGGCTCACCGCCAAGGATGTGGCCCTTTACATCTACACCTCCGGCACCACCGGCCTGCCCAAGGCGGCGCGGATCACCCACATGCGGGCGGAGACTTACCTGCGCGGGTTCGCCGGCGCGACGGGATCGGGTCCGCTGGACCGTATCTACTGCTGCCTGCCGCTGTACCACTCCACCGGCGGGCTCTGCGCGGTGGGCGCGGCCTTGCTGAACGGCGGCGAGCTGGTTTTGAAGAAGCGGTTCTCCGCCAGCCAGTTCTGGGATGACATCGCCGAGCACCGCTGCACCATGTTCGTCTACATCGGCGAGCTTTGCCGCTATCTGGTCAACCATCCCGAACAGCTGAACGAGCGCACGCCCCTGAAGATGGCCTTCGGCAATGGCCTCCGCGGCGACGTGTGGGAGCGGATGAACGCCCGCTTCAAGATCGGAGAGGTGCTGGAGTTCTACGGCTCCACCGAGGGGAACGTCTCCCTCTTCAACTACGACGGCAAGGTGGGCGCCGTCGGTCGCATTCCGAAGTACCTGCGCAAGCGCTTCAACGTGAAGCTGGTCAAGTTCGACGTGGAGACCGAGGAGCCGGAGCGCAACGCCCAGGGCTTTTGCATCGAATGCCGCCCCGGCGAGATCGGCGAGGCGGTGGGCGCCATCGGCGATGAGCCCCGCACCAACTTCACCGGCTACGCTGACAAGGTCTCCACCGAGAAGAAGGTGCTGCGGAACGCCTTTACAACCGGCGACGCATGGTTTCGCACCGGCGACCTGATGAAGCAGGACGAGGAGGGCTACTTCTACTTCGTTGACCGCATGGGCGACACCTTCCGCTGGAAGGGCGAGAATGTCTCCACCAGCGAAGTGTCCGAGCGGCTGTCGGAAATCACCGGCGTGAAGGAAGCCAACGTCTACGGCGTCACGGTGCCGGGCGCTGACGGGCGCGCTGGCATGGCGTCGCTCGTCACCGGACCGGAGTTCGATCTCGCCGCCTTCCAGGCCAAGTCTGAAGAGTTGCTGCCCTCCTTCGCCCAGCCGCTGTTCCTGCGCCTCCAGCCCGAGATCGAAACCACCGGCACCTTCAAGTATCGGAAGCTGGACCTCGTGCAGGAGGGCTATGATCCGGCTAAGGTGAAGGAGCCGCTCTATTTCAAGGCGCCGGGCGCGGGTTACCTGCCCATGGACGCCGCTCTGAAAGAGCGGGTCGACGCGGGCGAGTTCAAGCTCTAGCCGCACCCGGCGCCGTCGGTGCCATCCTTGGTTTTCCAAAGCGCCGCCCTCTGTAAGATCACCGCTAAAAAAGCACTTTACATTTTAAAGTAGTTGGCGGATAACACACTCATGCGACGCTTTAGGAGGGCGCCATGACAGACCAGATGCAAGCCATTCAAGACGATCTCGCCTACCTTCGGGCTTTGGCGGAAGACGGACGCAGCAGCGGAGAACGAGGCGGGGCGATCGGCCTGGCCGCGGGACTGATCTTCGCCGCCTGTTCCGTGGTGCAGTGGGCCGCGCTGACGGGCCTCGCGTCCGCAAACTGGTCAAACGGGACCTGGATCGGCGGCGTCCTGCTTTTC
>CAXTHJ010000150.1:0-3598 GCA_964243985.1 uncultured Caulobacteraceae bacterium
GGAGAGCCGTCGCTCCTTCCTGCGCATGGTCTCGCACGAGCTTCGCACCCCCCTGAACGCCGTGATCGGCTTTTCCGAGATCATCTCCCGCGAGCTTTACGGCCCGATCAACGAGCCCCGCTATCGCGAACACGCCAAGCTGATCCACGAGAGCGGCCACAGGCTGCTGAAGCTGGTCAACGACGTCCTGGACATCGCCCGCTTGGAAGCGGGGGCGATGGACCTGGACCTCCGCCCCGAAGAACCCCTCACCGCCATTGAGGAGACCCTGCGCACCCTGGCGGACGAGGCGCGGGCCAAGGGCGTGCGGCTGCAGCTGTCCGCTCCGGCCGACACCCCGCCGGTGCTGGCGGATTCCCGCGGCCTGCGCACCATCTTCTTCAACCTGATCCAGAACGCGGTCGCCCATTCGCCGGCGGGCGGAACGGTGGACATCCTGGCGTGGGTTGAGGGCGGGCAGGTGGTGTTCGAGATCGCCGATCACGGCGAAGGCGTCTCGCCGGAAGACCTGGCCCGCATCCTGAAACCGTTCGAGCAGGCGGAGAGCGCCCTGATCCGCCGCTCCGAGGGCGCGGGGCTCGGCCTCGCCATCGTCGGGCTGCTCTGCCAGGGCATGAACGGCAAGCTGACCGTGCGCTCCAACCCCGGCGAGGGGCTGACGGCGATGGTCCGGCTGCCGGCCGTCGGGAAGCTCAAGGTCGTCTGAAGCTTGTGAGCGAGGGACAAGCCTCCTAAGTGGCGGCCATGCCCTCCCCTATCGACACCGACCTGCAGGATCTGGCCGACGAGTTTGAGCTGATCGGCGAACCGAACGATCCGGAACGCTATCGCCACCTGATGGACCTTGGCCGCAAGTTGAAGCCCCTCAACGACGCCGAACGCACCGAGGCCAACAAGGTGCGCGGCTGCGCCAGCCAGGTGTGGCTGGTGACCGAACCGCAGGCGGACGGAGTGCTGGCGTTTCGTGGCGATTCCGACTCAGACATCGTGCGCGGCCTGGTCGCCATATTGATCCAGCTCTTTTCCGGGCGTCGGGCGTCCGACATCCTCGCCTTCGACATCAAGGGGGCATTCGCCCGCCTGGGGTTTGCGGAAGCCATCTCCTCCCAGCGCTCCAACGGCTTCTTCTCCATGGTGCAGCGGGTGCGGCGGGACGCGGAGGCCCTCGGCGGCTGATCGGGCGAGCCGGCTCGCTGAGATAAATGCAGCACGCGCCGCGCCTGACGGCTCTGCAAACCGGCGGCCTGCGCTATAAGCGATCCATGACCCTGTCGCCCGACGCCCCCACCGCCTCATCCACCACCCTGAACAGCGCTTCCTCTCAAGCGCAGGCGTTGGGCGTCGAGACGGTGGGGTTCGAGAAGGACGTCGCCATCATGAAGGTGCCGTACAGCCTAGACCTTGTGGGCGATCCGGATACCGGGGTGATCGCCGGCGGGGTGGTGACGACGCTGCTAGACCACGCCAGCGGACTGGCGGTGCTCACCGCGCTGGGCGCGCTGACCTCGATCGCCACCTTGGACCTGCGGATCGACTACATGCGGGCGGCGGAGCCCGGCAAGGCCCTGTTCTGCCGCGCCCATTGCTACAAGCTGACCCGTTCGGTGGCGTTTGTCAGGGCGTCCGCCTACGACGACAACCCCGACGATCCGGTGGCGACGGCCCAGGCGGCGTTCATGCTGAACTCCAGCGGAGGCCGCGCCCCCGGCGCGAACCTCAAGCCCCGTCCGGCATCAGCCGTATGAGCGGGCCTGTCGTCGCAGGAACACCCGCCGAGCGGCTGCACACCATGCTGGCGCGGGTGCCCTACGCTCGCTTCCTCGGCATCCGGGCGGATCTGGCGGGGGACGAGATGACAGCGATCCTGCCCTATTCCGATCACCTGATCGGCAACCCTACCCTGCCGGCGCTGCACGGGGGCGTGCTCGGCGCCTTCATGGAGCTGACCGCCGTGGCGCAGCTTTTCATCGCCAGCGACACGGGCGGCGTCGTCATAGCCCGCCAGCCCAAGCCCATCGACGTGACGGTGGAGTATCTGCGCTCCGGCCGTCCGCTGGACACCTTCGCCCGCGCCCGCATCACCCGCATGGGGCGGCGGATCGCCAATGTTCGGGTGGAAGCGTGGCAGCACGAGCGCGCCTCGCCCATCGCCGCCCTGCACGGCCATTTCCTGCTGAGTCTCCCGGACGGCGACGAGGGATGAGGTCGGAGAACGGCAAGCAAGTGAAGAAGGGCTACCTGCCGGAAAAGCCGTGCCTTGGCTGCGGCAAGCCGATGATCTGGCGCAAGAAATGGGCGCGGGACTGGGACAATGTGAAGTTCTGCTCCGAGCGCTGCCGAAGGGCTGGCTCGGCTAAGACGGTTTCAGCGTGAAGGTCGCCTCTCGACGCTTGAAGTCCACCGTCACCTTCTGACAAAGGCCGAGCACGTCCATCCCCAGCAGCATGGCCGGCCGGTCGGCCAGGCCGAACCGCGCGAAGGTGTGGAGGTCGGCGAAGGCCAGCGGCACGTTCTTGACGGTCAGGCCTCCCACTTCCATTTGCGCGACGTCCTCGAACTGCGCGGGCGTACGGCGCCCAGTGACGCTGACGACCTCGGTCGGCTTCACGCCCACGGCGGCGGCGCGGCGCAGGAGCAGGCGTTCCAGGGCGAGGTTTCCGACGGTGTTCTGCGCTCCGGAATCCAGGATCACATAGACCGGAACGCCGCGCACCACGGCGTCCACCAAGATCAGCTGTCCAAACCGGCTCCTGCCGCGCACGACGATCGTGCCAGAGTCCACCTCCTCGGACCGGCTGGGGATGCTGAGGAATTGCTGGGCCTTGAAGTCCATCACCACATGCTGATCGCGCAGGACGTCGATGCCCAAAAGCCCGGCGGCGCCGAGGTTGGAGGCGGTGAGCACCGGGGCTTCAATCCGGTCGATGACCCGTTTGCCGACGCTGAGATTAGTGACCAGCACGGTGCCGACATTGTCCACGCCGCCGCTGTTGTGAATACGCACCACCGGGCCGGCAGGAAGCTTCAGCGCCTCCGCCAGTTCCTGGGAGATGACGGTGCGATCCGCCCCAGTGTCCACCACGAAGTTGAACGGCCCCTGGCCGTCTATCATCACCGGGATGGTCATGCGCGCCTTGCCGTCGTCGGCCAGCGCCAGCTTCTCCGGGCCCGTCAGCGCGCTGTCCGCCAGGGGCGTGGACGACGTCGGCGCAGGCAGCGGTAGAGGATCGGCCCAGGCGGCGACGGGCGCAGCCGCCAGGGCGGCGGCGGCCGCAGCTAAACAAATACTCAAAAGCCTGCGCATGGCGCGGTCCCTCCTTGTTGTTTTGCGGAGGATGCCGCGCTTTTCGGAAAAAGCAAAAGACTGATCGCTTAGAGCGAACGGCTTGCGGGTCGGCGCCGGCGGTCAGCGGGTCAGCCCGTAGTGGGCGGCCAACCGTCCCAGCGCCAGTTTCAACACCGTCTTGCCGGCGCGGCGGGGCAGGCCAAGGTTGCGCTCCGCCGCCTCCAGCGCGCTGCCGGCGAGGCACACCCGCTCCAGCATCTCCCTAAGACCGGGGCCCGCCGCCTCCAAGGCCGCCGCCACCCGCGCCTTGGC
>CAXTHJ010000151.1:0-3453 GCA_964243985.1 uncultured Caulobacteraceae bacterium
CAAAAGGGCCTCGCCGTCGGACTGGAGGCCCTTTTGTTTGAAGCAGCCATCGGCGCGGCGCTGGCGCTGCGGTTCGTGTTCGACGAGGCAGATGCGCGGCCCCTTCGCGCCTGTGGCCTGGCGCTGGCGGGGGTCACGCTGCTGGCCTTCTGCATCCAGACCCCGCCGTGGCGCTGGACCGTCGCCGCTTGCGACGCCCTGGCGTTCAACTCCACCGCCGCCATCGTCGTGGCGGGGCTCGGCGTGGCGCTGGTGGCGCAGTTCACCAGGGGGCGAAACGCCATCGTCCGGTTCGCATTCCTCGGCCTTGCCGCCGCAGTCGTGGGCGGCCTCTACGTCGCCCTTGATCCGCACTGCCTGAAGGGACCGTTCGCCGACGTCGATCCGGCCATCAAAGTCTTCTGGCTGTCGCACGTGCAGGAGATGCGGCCGTGGCTGAAGGTCCTGAGCCAAAAGCCCGAGGACGCCATCACGCTGGGCGCGCCGCCGGTGATGGCTCTGGTCGGCCTGATCTGGATGGGGCGGCGCCGCGAGGTGCGACAGGATTCGGGCTTTCGCCTCACCGCCGGGGTGTTGCTGCTAACCATGGCGGCGGGGTTCAGCGGCATCCGCATGTCGGGCTACGCCGACTGGATCGCCATGGCGGTGATCGCCGCCGCCGCCGCCGACGTGGCGGAGAGCATCAGCCGCCGCCACAAGCGCGAGCGCCTGATCATGGTGGCGATCGTGGGGCTAATCGTGACCCCCGTCTCCGCCGCTGCCGGCGTTCTGGCGCTCGACAACGCCATCGCCGATTTCGGGAAGTCGAAAGCGGCCAAGGCCATCGCCGCGAAGAAGAAAACGCCGAACCCGGCGGATCACTGCTTCCAGACCGCGCCCTACCGCGCCCTCGCCCTGGCCGGACCGCCAGGCCTGGTCTTGAGCGAGATCGACCTTGGACCCTTCATCCTCGCCCATTCGCAGAACAGCGCCCTCGCCGCCCCTTATCACCGCATGAGTTGGGGCATGCTGCAGGCCCGCGCCGCGCTTTCGGCCAATGCGGACGACGGGAGTTCGGAAGCGAAGTCGCGCGCCCTCGGCGTCCGCTACGTCCTGGAATGTTACGCCCATCGCGGCCACGCCGACCGCACCGGCATGGCGAACAATTCCCTGCAAAAGCGGCTGGACCGGCAAGGCGATCCGCCCGCGTGGCTGGAGCGGGTCAATCCGCCCCAGTCGCCGGTGGAGGTGTTCCGCGTCAGGCCGCCTTCGCCGGCTTCTTTCCCCTCAAAAGGCGCGCGATGAGCGGCAAGGCAGGCTGGCGGCGCACGTTCCGATGGCTGGCTCATCCCGACGTGCTGTTCTGGGAGCTTTCGTTCGTCTCCTGGTTCCTGCTCCTGCCCTACATCATGACGGCGCACGGGCATCTGGACTGGAGCCGGCACGCGCTGGGCCGCGACTTCGTCAACTACTGGACCGCCGGGCATCTGGCCTTCACTCCGCACCGGATCGACATCTTCACCCCGGACAAGTTCCTGGGCTGGGAGCATCGGCTGTTCGACCCGCTGCTACCGTTCCACTTCTGGTCCTATCCGCCGGTGACCCTGTTCGTGGTCGCGCCCCTGGCCCTGTTTCCCTACATCCCCGGGCTGATCGCCTGGACGCTGGCAGGCCTCGTGGCGCTGATCCCGGCGGCGCGCGCGTTTTTCAGACGGTCCGAGGATCGCTGGCTGCTGGTCGCCGCTCCCGCCGTCGCCATCAACATCGGCCTTGGCCAGAACGGCGCCTTCACCGCCGCGCTGCTGCTCACCGGCCTGGCGTTTTGGCGAGACAGGCCGCGCCTGTCGGGGGTGCTGCTCGGCCTCCTGATCTTCAAGCCGCAGATCGCGCTTCTGCTCCCCATAGCGGTGCTGGCCGAGCGGCGCTGGAGCACAATGGCCGCCGCCGCCGTCACCGCCGGCCTCGTCCTCGCCCTCTCCATCCCCGCATTCGGGATCGAGGTGTGGAAAGCCTTCTTCGGGCCCACTCTCGCCGCCCAGGGCCTGATGCTGAGCCAGGGGCGAGGCCCGTTCCAGTGGATGATGCCCTCCGCCTTCATGGCGGCGCGGGTGCTCGGCGCTCGGTCCGACTGGGCCATGGCGATCCAGGCGCCGTTCTCCGTCTTCGGCGTATGGCTGGTGTGGAAGGCCTACCGCAGCAAGGCCGACAACATCCTGAAGGCATCGGTCCTGATGATGGCCACCTTCGTCGCCTCGCCCCAAGCCTTCAACTACGATTTGATCCCGGCGGCGGCGGCCACCATCGTGCTCTGGCGGCGGGACGGCGGCGCTGTGGCGCGAGGGCTTTGCCTGGTGCTCTGGGCCCTACCGGTGTTCATGATCGCCGCGCAAGCCATCCACATCGTCATCGCGCCGCTGGTGCTGGCGGGCGGGGCGTGGAAGCTGCTTCAGCTCATCGAGGACAAGCCGAGGCGCCCCGCCAGCGCCTCGATCACCGGTGAAGTCGCCTCGAATACATAGTCCGGCCGATCGACGCTGACCGGACCGACGCCGGCGTCCGCCAGAAGCTCCATCGCATCGAACATGGCGTCAGCGGGCACCAGCAGCCCATCGGAGCGGCGCGTGGCCCCTTGCTCCAGCAGATGCCGCGTGGCGCGCCCGGCGGGGCCGTCGAACTCGGCGGGCCAGCGGATGGAGGACAGGCCCTTGGCCCGCCCGCGCCCCTCCACGATCCGCATCAGGCGGCGGGCGGTGGCGAAGGCCGGAGCGGACCATGGGGCGTTGATCGAAGCGGCGAGCTGAGCCTGGCTTTTCAGGATCACCCCGTCGGAGACGATCTTCAGATTGTTGGCGGCGAGGGTCGCGCCGGTGGTGGTGATGTCGACGATCAGCTCCGCCGCGCCGGCTGCCGGGGCTCCCTCCGTCGCGCCGGCGCTGTCGACGATGCGGTAGTCGGCGATACCGAGCCTGGCGAAGAATCTCCGGGTCTGCACCCCGTACTTAGTGGCGACGCGCAGGCGCTGGCCGGTGCGCGCGAGGTAGAGGTGCGCCACCTCCGCCACGTCGGCCATGGCCTCCACATCGATCCAGCTTTGCGGCGCGGCGACCACGAGGTCGGCCCTGCCGAAGCCGAGGGGTCGCAGCAGCATCACCCGCGCGTCGATAGCCCCGCCCCGCTCGCGGATCACGTCCTCGCCGGTCATGCCAAGGTGGATTTCGCCGGCGTCCAGCGCCGCGGCGATGTCAGAGGCGGAGAGCAGGCGCACCTCCGCCCCCGGCAGGCCTTTCAGCGTGGCGGCATAGCCCCGCGCCCCGCCGTCGATCTCCAGGCGCAGGCCGCAGTCGGCGAGGTAGTCCTCCGCCTGCTCCTTCAGCCGCCCCTTGGACGGGATGGCGATGATCAAGGTCTCGCTCATGCCGCCGCCCGATCCGGCCGCACCATGCAGCCGACCGCGCCGGCCGTGCCGCCGAGCCG
>CAXTHJ010000152.1:0-3451 GCA_964243985.1 uncultured Caulobacteraceae bacterium
CCTTATTTCCATGGGCATTACGCCGCCGGCAGGACGGTCTCCGAGCGCTTCGCCATGAGAGACTCGAAGCTCGACCACACCCCGTCCGCGCCGTGCCACTGGCCCTTGGTCGCCGCCTTGGAATATTCCGTCGAGCGGGCCTCGAAAAAGTTGGCGTGCTCGACGCCGGACAGCATGGATTGCAGCCAGGGCAGGGGGTTCTCAACCACGCCGTAGAGTTCCGGCAGGCGAAGCTGGCGCAGGCGCCAGTCGGCGATGAAGCGGATGTACTGCTTGATGTCGTCCGGCGTCATGCCCTTCACGTCGCCCGCTTCGAAGGCGAGGTCGATGAACTTGTCCTCCAGGCTGACCACCGTCCTGCAATTCTCGACGATGTCGTCCTGCACCGATTTGGTCACGCAGCCGGTCTCGTGGGCGAAGGCGTGGTAGAGCTTCACCATCCCCTCACAATGCAGGCTCTCGTCCCGCACCGACCATGACACAATCTGCCCCATCCCCTTCATCTTGTTGAAGCGCGGGAAGTTCATCAGCATGGCGAAAGAGGCGAACAGCTGCAGCCCCTCGGTGAAGGCGCCGAACATGGCCAGCGTGCGGGCGATATCGGCGTGGGTCTCCACCCCGAAGGTCTGCATGTAGTCGTGCTTGTCCTTCATCGCCTGGTAGTCGAGGAAGGCCGAAAACTCGCTCTCGGGCATGCCGATGGTTTCGAGCAGGAGAGCATAAGCCTCGATATGGATGGTCTCCATGTTGGAGAAGGCCGAGAGCATCATCTTGATCTCGATCGGCTTAAACACCCGCGCGTAGCGCTCCATGTAGTTATCGTTCACCTCGACGTCGGACTGGGTGAAGAAGCGGAAGATCTGGGTCAGCAGATTGCGCTCCCCGTCGGAAAGCTTGGTCGCCCAGTCCTTGCAGTCCTCGCCCAGCGGCACCTCTTCCGGCATCCAGTGGACTTGTTGCTGCTTCTTCCAGAACTCGTGCGCCCACGGATAGCGGAAGGGCTTGTAGCCCTTAGAGGGGACGAGGAGGCCGGGGGTGGTGAACGCCATGGGAACTCGCCTGATCGCAGATTCGAGACCGCCTATGGAAGCGGCAAAGGGTTAACTAAGTCTAGCCGTCAAATCGCCACTACCCACAAGATATAGCGATCTGTGGATCAATTCTCAAGAATGGTGCCGAGCAGGAGCTTGGCGCCGGGGCGGCCGAGGATCTGGTCCGTCGCCCGCTGAAGATAGACGGCGATGATGTCCGGATTGGGGGGCGCGCCGGGATTGATGGAGGGGGTGTAGACCAGCATCTGGCGGGTATAGGCGTCCCGCAGAAGCGGGACCGAGGCGCTGGCCCGCTGGCGCAGGGCGCCGTCGGGAATGTCGAGCCCGATGTCCACGGTCAGCACCCCTCGCCGCCCGTCCGCCCGCAAGATGGTGGCGGTGAGGGTCGGCAGCTGGATGAACGTGTCCCCGCCGCCCTTCTTCTTTTCCACCGGCGCGGCAAGGGCAACAGTCGCGGCGAGAAGAAGCGGCAAGGCGAGAACGAGTCGGCGCATGACCGCAGAGTGGTTGAGGGCGCGAGCGGTCGCAAGGGCGATGTGCAGGGTGGAAACGGGAACACGCCCTGTTCGGCGGTCCCCGCCCAAAGTCAAAGCTTAGTAGTAGCGCCAGCCGCCGTGCCAGGCGTTGCGGTGACCCCAATAACGGTGACCGTCCCAGTAGCCGCGGCCGGGATAGAATACGCCAAGCGCCGGGCCGACGACGACTGGACCGCCGTTGGGACGGCAGCCGGCGTAAGGGCCGCGGTGAAAGCCGGGCCCGCAACCACCGGCGGCGTGGGCTGAGGAAACGACAGCCATGGCCGCCGCGGCGCCTAGAAGCGCCATCATCGTCTTCTTCATGAGAACCTCTCTAAGCCAACCCGATCCAGCCATTCCTGGAACTTTGGCCGTTAACCCAACGTAGACCGCCCTCCCTGGTTCCTTGAAAGGGTTTGACGAGGGCGCTGAAGCTTTGCAATAGGCGCGCGGGGGGCCGCAGGCTTCCTCTCTACCGCCGCGCCGCATCGTCCTTCCGGTGCCAGCGGAAGGCGCTCTCGACGATCTCGTCGATGGACGAGTGCTGCGGCGTCCATCCCAGAACGCGCTTGGCCTTATCGCTGGAGGCGATCAGCGACGGTGGATCGCCCGCGCGGCGGGGGCCGATCTTGCGAGCCAGCGGCCGGCCGGAGGCTCGCTCCACGGCGTCGGCGATCTCCTTCACCGTCGCGCCCTCGCCTGTGCCGAGGTTGAAGGCCCCGCTCTCGCTCCCCTCCATCAGATATTGCAGCGCGGATCGGTGCGCGGTCCCAAGATCGGCCACGTGGATGTAGTCGCGTACGCACGTCCCGTCCCGCGTATCGAAATCCTCGCCGAAGATAGTGAACTGGTAGTCGTCGCGCAGGGCGCCGCGCGCCGCCAGGGGAATGACGTGGGTCTCCGGCTCATGCCGCTCCCCGATCTCCCCGTCCAGGTCGGCGCCGGCGGCATTGAAGTAGCGAAGGGCAGCGTATTTCAACCCGTAAGCCGCCGCGTAATCGGCCAGCATCCGCTCCACCATCAGCTTGGACCAGCCGTAGGGATTGATCGGCCATTGCGGATGATCCTCCGGGATTGGCACGACAGTCGGCACGCCATAGGTGGCGGCGGTGGAGGAGAATATGATCTTGTCCACGCCCGCCTCGCGCATGGCCTCCAAGACATTGAAGGCGCCGAGCGAATTGTTGCGGTAATGCAGCGCCGGATCGGCTACCGATTCCGCCACCGAGATCAGCGCGGCGAAGTGGGCCACCGCGTCGGGCTTTACCTTGGCCATGGCGGCGTTGAGGGCGGGGGCGTCGAGGATGTCGCCCTCGATCAACGGGCCCCATTTCACCATATCGCGCCAGCCATGCCTGAGATTGTCGTAGACCACCACCTCCCAGCCGGCCTTGACGAAGGCCTTGCAGCAATGGCTGCCGATATAGCCGGCGCCGCCGGTGACGAAGATGGTGGTCACGCTATCCCCCGGTCGCCGCGTCGGCCCGCGCGCCTGCCCTAGCGCGGAGCCCTCGGCCTCACAAGCCGCCGCTCCCCTGATGGGCGAACTTGGCGCGCGAAATGCTTTTCCCCGGCCAGCACACCTCGACCTGCCCCGAAATGGGTCAAGCCGAACGGGTCAAGTTGATCTTGAGGATTTAGACATGGCGTTTGCATCGAAGACTTTGGCGGCCGTCGCCTTCCTGGCGCTTCTGCCCCTGGGCGCCTGCGCCACCGCGACGCCGGTAGGATACGGCGGTGCCGCGCAAGCCTATCAGGGCGACAGCGCCTATGGCGGCGGAGCGGTGATCCCGGCGCGGCTGACGCCGCCGGAGTCGCACGACGGCCTTCTATCCTCGCCCCCCAACAACGCCCGTCCCGGCGAGTGCTACGCCAAGGTGGTTG
>CAXTHJ010000153.1:0-3417 GCA_964243985.1 uncultured Caulobacteraceae bacterium
GCCACCCCCTCGGCGTGCGAAACCCACCGCGACTGGATTGAGAGCCAGGTGACCCTCGGGCGCAACGCCATGAGCATCTACCAGGACTTGGCGGAGAACTTCGGATTTACCCACCGGTACAACTCGGTCAAGCGGTTCGTGGCGGCGCTGAAGGCCCGTGAGCCGGAGCGCTTCGACGTACTCGACGCGTTGCCGGGCGAAGAGGCCCAGGTCGACTTCGGTCAAGGCGCGCCGACGCGGATGCCGAACGGCCGATACCGCCGACCGAATCTGTTCGTGATGACGCTCAAGTACTCGGGCAAGAGCTTTCGCAAGGTGGTGTGGAAGGCGGATCAGGAGAGCTGGGCGCGCCTGCACGAAGAAGCGTTCCGCACGTTCGGCGGATCGGTCACCTATGTCGTGCTCGACAACTTGAAGCAAGGCGTCATCCAACCGAATTTGTACTCACCGGTCTACAACCCGCTCTACGTCGCGATGCTCGCCCATTACGGGGCGAGCGCCGACGCGGCACGCGTCGTGGATCCGAATCGCAAGGGGACGGTGGAGAACGCGATCCAGCACACGCAGTCGACGGCATTGAAGGGCCGCAAGTTCGAATCGATCGAGGAGCAGAACGCCTGGCTCGCGCACTGGGAGGAACGATGGGCGGCGCCGCGCATCCACGGCCGCAAGAAACGCCAGGTGCTCGCGATGTTCGCCGAAGAGAAGCCGGCGCTCAAGCCGTTGCCGGCGACGCGCTTCCGCTACTTCCGCGAAACCTCCCACACCGTCGATGACGGCGGTCTGGTGCAAGTCTTGGGTTCGTACTATGCCGCGATACCCGCCGCCCCGGGCGACATCGCCACGGTGCGACTCTACGATCACGACGTTGAAATCATGAACGCCGCCGGTCAGATGCTGCGACGTCATCCGCGGTCGATGACACGCGGACACTTCGAGATGCAGGAATCGGATCGGATCTTCAATCCCTCGCGCGAGACCGTGCGTCTGCTCGGCCGGGTGGCCAAGCTCGGGCCCAACTGCTTGCAGCTCGGCCGCGACATCTTCCTGCGCCTGGGTCGGCCCGGACAGAAGGCGCTCTACGGGCTGTCGAACCTGCCGCGCCGCTATGCGAAGGAGGACATCGAGAACGCGGCCAAGCGGGTGCTCACCTTGAACCAACCGAGCTATCAAGCGCTCAAGCGCGTCCTCGAGCGCAACGCCGCCGAGACCGAGCGCCGCGCCGCCGCACCCGACCTACAACAGACTGGTCCGCACATCCGCGACATCGAGGAATACCACGCGTTCTTCGAACACGCACAACACCGCTTCGACGATCACACGACGAAAACCCCGTAAAAAAACAGGAGACAATGCAATGACGATGACAATCACGGAACTGGAACGCTCGCTGCGGGCACTGCGCCTCTCAGGGATGACCGCCACGCTGGAAACCCGTGCGCTGCAAGTCGCGCAGCAGCAGATGGACTTCATCGAGGCCTTCTCGGCCCTCGTCCAGGATGAACTCGACCGGCGCCGATCCAGCTTGATCGACCGACGGTTCAAACTTTCCGGGCTGACCGAGCGCAAGGACCTTAAAGACTTTGACTGGAGCTACAACCCGAAAAATCCGCGGCGCGACATCCTCGAACTCGCGAACTTAAAGTTTATCGACGAGCGAGAGGACGCGTTGTTCATCGGGTCGCCCGGCGTCGGCAAGAGTCATGTTGCAAAAGCGCTTGCGCTCTTGGCAGTGCAACGCGGATACACGGTGTTTTATCGCGAGGCTCACGTTCTGGTGGAGGACATCAATCAAGCTCGCGAGCTCGGTGAGCTGCGAAAATATCGGGCGACGATCAAGGCCGCCGATCTCGTCGTGATCGATGATCTGTTCCTACGTAAGCTGCCGCCGCACGCCGGCGACGAACTCGCCGACGTTATCATGAGCCGTTATGAAAAATCATCGACGTTGGTGACGTCCAATCGAGAGATCGACGACTGGGCCAAGCTCATGGGCGACGCCGTCATCGTCACTCCATTGCTCGATCGTCTCATGCACCACGGCCACCTACTCAAGTTCGTCGGTAAGAGTTGGCGGCTCAAAGAATCCGCCGACCGCCTTGCCAAGAACCGTCAAACCGCGTAATCATCCCTCGTCCCGACATCGCCAGGTGGGGGATTTTGACCCGGCCACGGGTGGGGGATTATCAGGTAGCCGCCGGGGTCTCATCCAGCTCATCGATAAAAAGGGGTCGGCGTTGCCGTGCAGCATGGCGTTCCAGGCTGCGTGCAACAACGCGGCCAGTAATACCAGACCGATGACATAGCTCATCCGACTCTGGCCGCTGGGATGTTGGAGGTGTCGGTCGCCTTGGTGTCGCTGGTCGACGTCTCGCTGTCGAGATCCATCAAGATGAGACCGTAGCCCAAGGCGGCCGGCAAGAGTCGCGTGAAATTTGGCAGGAGCCAGGGCACGGGCGCCACGCGCCGCTTTCCGGACGTTGCGGACGATGAGCCACGGCTAGCCCGATTCAAGGCTCCTGCACGGTATAACCGCGCGTCCGGAAAGCGGCAAGATAGCCGTCCGAACTCAACAACTGCCGCATGGCCGCCACGGCGAAGGTGCTGTCGTTGCGCTCCAAGGCTCGGCTCGCCGCCTCGATCCAGGCGTTGTCGACCTGGGTCTTTGCGCGCGTGAGTTGCTCACGCAAGGTCGGCACGCTGAGAAACACGTCGAGGCAAGCGATCCGCTCATCGAGGTGGATGAGCGGTTTCAGGCCGGCGACATCGCCCACCGACCAGAGATTGGCCCGCTGGCGCATGGGGCCCAGATCGGTCTCGAGGCGTTTGATGGTATCCGTCAGACAGGCGATCTCGTCCTCGCGGGAAATATTTCCGAGTTCTTTGATCGAAGCCTTCGGATCGTCGAGAGTCACGATCACGCTGACGGGTTGTATGGGCACGTGATGCGCATGTGCCGAATGCGCCACGGCGTCCCACACGGCGTCGTCCGACGTGAGTCCCGCCTGATCGAGCGCGTGCTCGTACAGATCGAGGGCGGCTACCACGGGCCGCAGCGGCTCATCGCCATCTCCGTTGCCGAGGTACTTCACACGCAACGCGAGCCATCGAATGTACAAGTCGTGGGGCAGAGACGCCTCCAACGTGCGTCCGTCCGGACTCTTCCGGGCGTGAAACAACGCAGGCAGAAGTGTGACGCCGCGGAAGAAACCGATGTTGGTGTCCACCTTGGGCGGAGCCAGCACGGCCCGCGATGCACCGATCTGCGCCTCCACCTGCGCCGGGCGCCACGTCATGCCCTTGGGCAGCGGCTCCAGCGTGCCCAGGATCCAAAGATCATGACTGCCGTTCGAGACCCGCCACAGCCCCGGGCCCGGGCGCTCGCCGGTGACCAGTACGTCATCGAGCGTCACGGTG
>CAXTHJ010000154.1:0-3220 GCA_964243985.1 uncultured Caulobacteraceae bacterium
CAATCGTGCCGATGTTGCAGTGAGGCTTGTTGCGCTCGAATTTTTCCTTGGCCATGTTTCTCTAGCTCCGGTCCCCAGATCGGGGTCCTCTGTCTGGGGTGAAAGTTAAGCGTATTTCTTGATGATCTCGGAAGCGACGACGTTCGGCACTTCCTCGTAGTGGTCGTACTGCATGGTGAACTGGGCGCGGCCCTGGCTCATGCCGCGCAGGTTGCCGATATAGCCGAACATGTTGGCCAGCGGCACGAAGGCGGTGACCACCTGGGCGTTGCCGCGCTGTTCGGTGCCCTGTATCTGTCCCCTGCGGCTGTTCAGGTCGCCGATGACGTCGCCGAGGTATTCGTCGGGGCTGACCACCTCGACCTTCATGATCGGTTCCAAGAGCTTGGGCGCGCCCTTTTCGCGGAGTTCGCGGAAGGCGGCGCGGGCCGCGATTTCGAACGCCAGAACGCTGGAGTCGACATCGTGGTACTTGCCGTCGGTGAGCGTCGCCTTGAAGTCGATCAAGGGGAAGCCGGCGAGAAGGCCGCTTTCCTTGATGGATTCCAGACCCTTCTCCACGCCGGGGATGAATTCCTTCGGCACGGCGCCGCCGACGATCTTGCTCTCGAACACGAACCCTGAACCGGGATCACCCGGTTCAAAGGTGATCATCACCCGCGCGAACTGGCCGGTGCCGCCGGTCTGCTTCTTGTGGGTGTAGTCGATGTCCGCCCGCTTGCCCAAGCTTTCGCGATAGGCCACCTGCGGCGCGCCGATGTTGGCGTCCACCTTGTAGGTGCGCTTCAGGATATCGACCTTGATGTCCAAATGGAGCTCGCCCATGCCCTTCATGATGGTCTGGCCCGACTCCTGGTCGGTGTGGACCGTGAAGGACGGGTCCTCGGCCACCATCTTGCCCAGCGCCACGCCGAGCTTTTCCTGGTCGGCCTTGGACTTGGGCTCGATGGCGATCTCGATCACAGGCGCTGGGAAGTCCATCTTCTCCAGGATCACCGGAGACTTGTTGGGATCGCAAAGGGTGTCCCCGGTGCGGGTGTCCTTCAGGCCGGCCAGGGCGACGATGTCGCCGGCGTAGGCTTCCTTGATGTCCTCGCGGTTGTTGGAGTGCATGAGCAGCATCCGCCCCACGCGCTCGCGCTTCTCGCGGGTGGAATTCAGAAGGCCCATGCCGGTTTCCAGCTTGCCGGAATAGATGCGGCAGAAGGTGAGCGAGCCCACGAACGGGTCGTCCATGATCTTGAACGCGAGCACGCTGAGGGGCTCTTCGTCCGAAGCCTTGCGGGTGATCGGCTCTTCGGTCTTGTAGTCGATGCCGACGGTTGGGGGGATGTCCACCGGCGAGGGCAGATAGTCCACCACCGCGTCCAGCAGGGGCTGCACGCCCTTGTTCTTGAACGCCGAGCCGCAGAGGATCGGGTAGAAGGCGCCGGAGAGCACGGCCTTACGGATACACTTCTTGATCACCTCTTCCGAAGGCTCATTGCCGTCGAGGTAGGCTTCCATCGCCTCGTCATCGAGTTCGACGGAATTTTCGATCAGGTAGTGGCGCGCTTCCTTGCAGGCTTCCAGCATATCGGCGGGAATCTCTTCGTCATGGTAGTTGGCGCCGAGGCCTTCGGATTCCCACACCACCGCCTTCATGCGGACGAGGTCCACTAGGCCCTTCAGGTCAACTTCCGACCCGATCGGCAGTTGGATCGGCACGGCCTTCACGGCCAGGCGGTCGCGGATGGTGGCGAGGCACATCTGAAAGTCCGCGCCGGTCTTGTCCATCTTGTTGACGAAGACGATGCGGGGGACGTTGTAACGGTCAGCCTGGCGCCAGACGGTTTCGGTCTGGGGCTCAACCCCCTGGTTGCCGTCCAGCACCGCGACGGCGCCGTCGAGCACGCGCAGGGACCGCTCGACCTCGATGGTGAAGTCCACGTGGCCGGGGGTGTCGATGATGTTCAGGCGCTTGCCGTTCCAATAGGCGGTGGTGGCGGCGGAGGTGATGGTGATGCCACGCTCCTGCTCCTGCTCCATCCAGTCCATGGTGGCGGCGCCGTCGTGCACTTCGCCGATCTTGTGGCTCTTGCCGGTGTAGTAGAGGATCCGCTCGGTTGTCGTGGTCTTGCCCGCATCGATGTGGGCCATGATGCCGAAGTTGCGGTAGTCCTCGATTTTATGTTGGCGGGGCATGGGATAAGGGCTCTGCGCGCGGGCGAATTAGGAACGATGGGGTATGTCGGGCTTGATCGGGGGGCGGTTTAACGGAAACCGGCCCCGCCGTCATGCAGATATATAAGGGCTACCAGCGGTAATGCGAGAAGGCCCGGTTGGCTTCCGCCATCTTGTGGGTGTCTTCGCGCTTCTTCACCGCGGTGCCGCGGTTGTTGGAGGCGTCGAGCAGTTCACCGGCCAGCTTTTCCGTCATGGTGTTCTCGCCGCGCTTGCGCGCCGCATTGATCAGCCAGCGGATGGCCAGCGCGCGGCGGCGGTCCGGGCGGACTTCCACCGGCACCTGATAGGTGGCGCCGCCGACCCGGCGGGAACGCACTTCCAGGGCCGGAGACACGTTCTCCAGCGCCGAGTGGAACACCGCGAGGGGGTCCATGTCGCGGCGCTTGGTCTCGATGATGTCGAAGGCGCCATAGACGATGTTCTCGGCCACGGCCTTCTTACCCTCGTACATGACGTAGTTCATGAACTTGGTGAGGACGAGATCTCCGAACTTCGGATCGGGGAGAACATCGCGCTTCTCTGCGCGGCGGCGGCGGGACATGGGCTAACTCTCTTGTTCGTTTCTGGGTCCCCGCCTGCGCGGGGATGACATCGGGCGCGATGCGCGGTTATTTCGGACGCTTGGCGCCGTAGTGCGACCGGCGCTGCTTGCGGTTCTTCACCCCTTGCGTGTCGAGCACGCCGCGGAGGATGTGGTAGCGCACGCCGGGCAAATCCTTCACGCGGCCGCCTCGGATCAGCACCACGGAGTGCTCCTGCAGGTTATGGCCTTCGCCGGGGATGTAGCACACCGCTTCGATGCCCGACGTGAGGCGCACCTTGGCCACCTTCCGCAGCGCCGAGTTCGGCTTCTTCGGGGTCGTCGTGTAGACGCGGGTGCAGACGCCGCGGCGCTGGGGCGAGCCCTTCAGGGCCGGCACCTTGTTGCGGGTGGGCTTGGGGCGGCGGGGCTTGCGGATCAGCTGGTTGACTGTAGGCATCTAATCTTTCGTCG
>CAXTHJ010000155.1:0-2873 GCA_964243985.1 uncultured Caulobacteraceae bacterium
GGACTAAGCCGCTCCCGCGGCATGGGTGGGCTGCATCACGACGGGTGCTCGGTGTATAGGCGGTGAGTTTGGCCCGTCCTGTCTGAAGATCGTGGGTTCGCCCACCTTCAGACAGGAGACTTTCATGTCCACCGAACCCGTCAGCCCGCTGCGTCTTCGCATGATCGAGGACATGACGATCCGCCATTTCGGCCCCAAGACCCAGAACGACTATGTGCGAGTTGTTCGGGATTTCACCGTCTTCCTTGGGAGATCGCCGGGGTTGGCGCAAGTGGAAGACCTGAGGCGCTATCAACTTCACTTGGCGTCGCTGGGCGCCTCGCCCTCCAAGATGAACGCTGCGGTTTCGGCCCTGCGTTTCTTCTACAAGGTCACGCTGTTTCGACCCGGCTTTGGCGAACGCCTGGCCAATGTAGCCAAGCCCGATCGGCTGCCGGTCGTGCTCAGCCCTGAGGAGGTGGCGCTGCTGCTGCAATGCGCGCCGAGCCTGAAGACCAAGGCGGCGCTGAGCGTGGCCTATGGCGGCGGCCTCCGGGCCTCGGAGATCGTCCACCTGAAGATCGGAGACATCGACAGCGCACGCATGCTGATCCGGGTGGAGCAGGGCAAGGGCCGCAAGGACCGCTACGTCATGCTTTCGCCTGATCTGCTGGACCTGCTGCGCGTCTGGTGGCGGACGGCCAAGCCGCGGGGCTGGCTGTTCCCTGGTCGCGACCCTGGCCAGCCGATCACCACCCGTCAGCTGAACCGCGCCTGCCATGCGGCGGCGGCGACCGCGGCGCTGGACAAGCGCGTCTCGCTACACACCCTGCGCCACAGCTTCGCCACGCACCTGCTGGAGCGCAAGACCGACATCCGCGTCATCCAGGTTCTGCTCGGCCACAAGAAGCTCGACACGACCGCGATCTATACGCGCGTGGCGCTCAAGACGATCGGGCAGGTGCAGAGCCCGTTCTCGCTGCTGAAGCCGCCGCCGCCGGCCTGAGCCGGCCACGCCCGTGTCGCGGCCATCCCTGGAGGTGGCCGATGTCCTGCACCGCCATGGCGAGGCCTTCCGGCGGGCTCATGCAGGCCATCTGAGCCTTGGCCAGCTCAAGGTCATCTCCGCCATCTCAGACTGCCGCACCGCGGTCATGGGCGGCCACGTCTCGCGTTGCGACGACTGCGCCCACACCGCGGTCGCCTACAACTCGTGCCGCAACCGCCACTGCCCAAAATGTCAGGGGACCGCCGCCCAGGCGTGGCTGGCTGAGCGGGAGGCGGACCTGCTGCCCACGCCCTACTACCATGTGGTCTTCACCCTGCCGGCCGCGCTGGGTCTGATCGCCTACCAGAACAAGGCCATGGTCTACGACGCCCTGTTCAAGGCGGCGTCCCAGACCCTGCTGACCATCGCCGCCGATCCCAAGCATCTCGGCGCCAGGATCGGGCTCACTGCGGTGCTGCACACCTGGGGATCCGCTATGACGCACCATCCCCACCTCCACTGCATCGTACCCGGCGGCGGCCTCTCGCCAGACGGCCAGAGCTGGGTCGCCTGCCGGCCGAAGTTCTTCCTGCCGGTGCGCGTGCTCTCACGGCTGTTCCGGCGGCTGTTCCTGGAGAGGCTGGCCGCCGCCCACGCCAAGGGCGACCTCAGCTTCTTCGGCGAACTCGCTCAGCTCGCCGACCCCGTTGCGTTCAAGGCCCACCTGGCCCCGCTGCGACGCTGCGAATGGGTCGTCTTCGCCAAGCGTCCATTCGGCGGCCCAGCCGCGGTGCTGGCTTACCTCGCGCGCTACACACATCGCGTGGCGATCTCCAACAGCCGCCTGATCGCGCTCGACGAGCGGGGCGTGACCTTCAGCTGGAAGGACTACCGCGCCAGAAGCACCGCCGCCGGCGACGGCTGGATCAGGACCATGACCCTGCCGGCTGACGAGTTCCTGCGCCGCTTCCTCCTGCACGTGCTGCCCGACGGCTTCCACCGCATTCGCCACTATGGCCTGCTCGCCAGCGGCCAGCGCGCCGCAAACGTCAGACGCGCCCGCGAGCTGATCGGCTCGGCTCAGGACCCCGATCCGCCCGCCACCGCCAGCCCTACTGCTGCGGCCGCCGTCGATCCACTGCTCCCAGAGGACCCGCCTTGCCCCTGCTGTGGCGGCCGTATGCGCATCATCGAGACCTTCCTCCGCGGCCACGCGCCCCGGACGGTGATGCCGACGCCCATCCGGATCGACACCTCATGAGCCAGACACCGCCAGTCACCCAATCGCCCACGTTCACCTGCAAACCGGCGCCTTCCGTCGCAAGACCGCTTGCGCGTCGATCTCCCCACAGCACCTGCAAGGCTGCAATCACCGCCGGCGGAGTGGGCGCGAAACGCGCGGTGCTGCGCGCCAGGCACGTCTTGGACGCCGCAGCCATCGACGCCGGCTTCGTCCGCGCACCTGGGGCGCCCTGCGCGCCGTCGTAATCTCCATAGCTGCGCCCAAACGCCAGATCGACTGCCCGCTGACCGCGGCTTCCTCCCCGGAAGGCTTCCGGACGCCTGCCCGTCAGCCAACCCTGGCCGTCGCGCAGGGCAGGCATCCGAAACCCTCAACCATTGCCGACTCTGACCTTCTGCCTGACAGGCGACATTCGGATAGTGGTTTAAAGCCCGCCCGACGGACCACCGATGTCCACTCCTGGGCACCAATCGGACTTGCCGCCTTGGCCGCACAGCGGACATCGCCGGAGGGGCTACCACGGGTCGAGTTCAGCTACCGTGCGTTCTGCGGCGCTTCGTGCGCTGTCAGTGTCTTTGCGCGCGTCTTTGTCTGGGCGTACAGGCAGTCGACATATTCAAAGCCTTCTAGTGGCGCGCCCAGTGCGACGGTGCTTTGGTAGTT
>CAXTHJ010000155.1:2925-3107 GCA_964243985.1 uncultured Caulobacteraceae bacterium
GAGGCAATCAGGCGCTTCAGGATTTCAGGGCCGGCCGTTGCTTCGTCTACCTTTGGATGTTTGAAGCCCTGGACGATGGTCGAGTAGATCTCGTTCAGCCGCTTATCCGCGGCGTCGGCTGCCATCTTGGTGCAGTCGGCGCTCCCCGGGATGTCCGGGTGCTGGTCGGAACATACCTTCAG
>CAXTHJ010000156.1:0-3068 GCA_964243985.1 uncultured Caulobacteraceae bacterium
GGTCAAATCCCATCGTCGCCTCCCGCAAGACGATGAACCCTAGAGCCTTTTTAAGCGGGCGCAATGGCGGCGCTTGACGTTGTGGTCTTTCACATGTAATAAAAATCTGACGTATCAAGATCGGACCGACTAAGTGACGTTTTCAGGAGACAAATTGCTGGAGATGCTGGCGGCCCTCGCCAGCGCGCACCGGCTCCGCATCCTGGCGGCGCTGAAGGCGGACGGGCGCAATTACGGGAGTCCGCTGGCGCGGGAGGTGGGCCTCAGCCGCCCCCTGCTGCACCTGCATCTGCAGAAGCTGCAGGAGGCGGGCTTGGTCACCAGCAAGCTCGAACTCTCCAACGATGGCAAGGCGCTCAACTATTTCGAGGTGGCCGAGTTCGCCATCGACCTCACCCCGGCGGCCATTGTGGAGGCCGCCAAAACCCTCACCCCTCCAGCCGAAAAATAGAGAGCCCGCCATGTCCGTAACCATCTATCTCCTCACCCTTTGTCTGCCCCTCGGGACGGTCATCCTGGTGTTCGCGATCCGCTATCGGACCAAGGTGCAGGAGGCCAAGGCCCGCCTCGCCAACGACGACGCCTATCGCCGGATCGCCGAGACCGCCGCCGCGGCGCAGAGCGAGACGGCCACAAGCCTGGCCGCCATCCGCGACACCCTGTATGACGTGAAGACCCGTCTCGCCGCCGTCGAGATCATCCTGAAGGCCGTAGGCTAAAGCACGCATGAGCAAGGTTCTGGTCACCGGCGGCTCCGGCTTTATCGGCGGGCATTGCCTGGTGCAGCTGCTGGCCGCAGGGCACGAGGTGGCGACCACCGTCCGCAGCCTGAAGCGCGAGGCCGATGTGCGCTTCGCGTTGAAGAAGGGCGGCGCCGGCGATCCGGGCGCGCGGCTATCCTTCTTCGTGGCGGACCTGGACCAGGATGCCGGCTGGGCGGAGGCCGTGGCCGGCTGCGACTACGTCCTGCATGTGGCCTCGCCCTTCCCCGCCGGGGCGCCCAGGGACGAGAACGAGCTGATTCGGCCCGCGCGGGAGGGCGCCCTTCGGGTGCTCCGGGCCGCGCGGGACGCCGGCGTGAAGCGGGTGGTGATGACCTCCTCCTTCGCCGCCATCGGCTATGGCGTGCCGGATAGGGCCGAGCCCTTCACCGAGGCGGACTGGACCAATCCCGATGGCCCGGGCGCCCAGGCCTACAGCAAATCCAAGACTCTGGCCGAGCGTGCGGCGTGGGACTTCATCGCCAGGGAAGGCGGCGGGCTGGAGCTTTCCGTCGTCAATCCCGTGGGCGTGTTCGGCCCTGTGCTCGGCCCCGATTTCGCCACCTCCATCCTCCTGGTGAAGACCCTCCTGGACGGCGCCGCGCCAGGCTCGCCCAAGCTCTACATCGGCGCGGTGGACGTGCGCGACGTGGCCGACCTGCACTTGCGCGCCATGACCGATCCGAAGGCCAGGGGAGAGCGCTTCCTGGCCACGGCGGGAGATTTCGTCTCCCTGTCCGAGATCGCCGCCATGCTGAAGGCTGGTCTTGGCCCCGCCGGCCGCCGCGTGCCGACGGGGGAGCTGCCGGACTGGCTCTTGCGGCTGGCGGCCGTGTTCGACCCGCGGGTGCAGCTGCTCCTGCCCGAACTCGGCAAGCACAAAAACGCCAGTGGTCAGAAGGCCAGGGCCCTGCTCGGCTGGGCGCCCCGCTCCACCGCAGAGAGCGTGCTCGCCACCGCCAGGAGCCTGATCGAGCTTGGACTGGTGAAGCCGTGACGGCGCCGCCATCCTGCGACAGATCGACCGCCGCGCTTAAGGACAACGGGGCAGAAACCACCTGCTTCTAGGTTGCCCGAAGGCATGGCGGGACCTTGATGAGCGGGCATGAAATCCTTGAAGCGGAGACCCGGTGGGCGCGGGCGATCCTGACCCACCATGTGGATCGGCTGAACGCCCTGGTGCATCCCAACTTCGTCTTCCTGGGCCTGCGCTCGGCGGGGGTCAAATCCTGGTCGCGGACCGAGTGGATGGCGGCGCTGGAGAAGATCCGCTTCAGCGTCCTGGAGCATAAGGTCCGCGATCTGCAGGTGTTCGGATCGACCGCCATCGCCACCATCGACGGCCGCTGGACCGCCGAGGCGGGGGGCTCGACGTTCGACGAACTGTTCATGATGACCGACGTCTGGACCAAGGCCCCGAACGGCCCCTGGCGCGTGGTCCGCCGCCACTCCACCCGCTATGTGGAGGACGAGTTCACCCGCCAGCCCCTCGACGTGCCGGAGTTGACCCTCGACATCTGAGCCGGGCTGCGCCGGCTTTTGATGGGAGCGGCTGGGTCAGGTGAGGGCGATCGTCAGATTCCGGCCCACCGCTTTCGCGGCGCGCTGAAGGGTGGTCAAGGTGACGGACGAATTGGCGGGGTCAAGCAGGCGATCGAGTTGCGCGCGCGTGGTCTGCATAAGTTCGGCCATGGCGACTTTCGTCAAACCCTTCTCTTTCATCGCCGCGCTGATCTGTTCGGCGATAAGCTCTTTGACCGCTTGGCCTTCCACGTCGCTACGCAGACCTTGCTCATCGAGAAAGTCCGAAAAAGCGCCGCCAAGGCGACCTTTCTCCATGTCCATCACTCCAGCTCCTTCAACCTTCGGCGCGCAAGGTCCAGGTCGCTCTTCGGCGTAGCCTGGCTTTTCTTGATAAAGCCATGAAGCAGCACCATGCTCCCGCCAGCGATCCCGAACAGCACCCGCGCAATTTTACCATGGGTCAGATTGCTACGAATCTCGAACAGGCCATCGCCCATGCTGCGGCAGGACGGCATACCGATAGGCCAGCCGAATTCCGCCTTGGCGATGTCTTTACCCACCGCCCTTCGATCTTCGTCACCTAACTCCAGCAACCAGTCCCGCACCGGCTCACGGCCGGTTGAGGTCTGATAAAATCGTGCAGGCAATCGTTTACGATCGTCGGCCATGCTAGAATCGCAGTATCAAAAAAGATACATCTTTGCAAGCGCCCTGGCGCTGCTCTCAAATTGCGCTATCTCCGCCGCCATGCCTCCCCAACCCAAGACCGCGCCAAAAAAAGAC
>CAXTHJ010000157.1:0-2982 GCA_964243985.1 uncultured Caulobacteraceae bacterium
CCTCGGTGTTGACGCCGCGTTTCGTGCCATCGGCCAGAGTTTCGATCCCCCGGGGCTCGCCGAAATAGATCCCGCCGGTGGATTCGCGGACGATCATGATGTCGAGCCCCTTCACGATCTCAGGCTTCAGGCTGGAGGCGTCGGCCAGGGCGTCGAAAACGATGGCGGGGCGGAGGTTGGCGAAGAGGCCGAGCTCGGAGCGAAGCTTCAGGATGGCGATCTCCGGCCGCTTGTCGAACCCGAGCCCTTCCCACTTCGGCCCGCCAACCGAGCCGAACAGCACCGCGTCCGCCCCCTTTGCCTTGGCCAGGGTCTCATCCGTCAGGGGGTTGTTGTGGGCGTCGATAGCGGCGCCGCCGACGAGGTCATGCGACAGCTCCACCTTCAGTTCGGAGGTTTCGCAGATGCGGTCGACCACCCGCAGGGCCTGCGCCATCACTTCAGGGCCGACGCCGTCGCCGGGGAGAACGAGGATGGATTTGGGGGTCATGGGAAGGTGCTCCACGGCATCTAAAACGTCCTTCATCCTCGGGCTTGTCACGAGGACCTATGAACTCGACGTTTGCAGGATCGCAGCTACAGCCGCCAAGCCAACCCTGAACGCAACGCGCGTATGGGTCCTCGGGACAAGCCCGAGGGTGACGGATTTGGGTATTAAATCGCAATCATCGGCCGCCACGGCTCCGCCACCGCGCGCTTCTGCTCGAACGCATCGATGGCGCCCTTGTGCTGCAGGGTTTGGCCGATGTCGTCCAGGCCGTTCAGCATGGAATGCTTGCGGAAGGGATCGATCTCGAAACCGATCTCCTCGCCACCGGGCCGGATCACAACCTGGCGCCCCAGATCAATGCTGATGCGGGCGTTGGCGCCCATCTTGGCGTCTTCCATGAGGGTGTCGCAAACGGCGCGCGGCAGGGTGATGGGCAGGACGCCGTTCTTGTAGCTGTTGTTGTGAAAGATATCGGCGAAGCTCGGCGCGATGACGCAGCGGATGCCGAAATCCAGTAGCGCCCAAGGCGCGTGTTCACGTGAAGACCCGCAGCCGAAGTTCTCATGAGAGATAAGTATTTCGGCATGGCGATAAGGTTCCTGATTAAGTATGAACGCAGGCTTCTCCGCGCCGTCTGCGTCGTAACGCAGGCCCGCGAACAGGCTTTTGCCGAGCTCTGTGCGCAGAATAGTTTTCAGGAACCGCGCGGGGATGATTTGGTCGGTATCGACGTTGGCCGTCGGCAGGGGCGCAGCGACGCCGGCCAGGGTGGTGAAGGGCTGCATGGCGGCTCCCTACTGGAACGGGCGCGGGTCGGCGAGATAGCCGGTGATGGCGGAAGCGGCGGCCATGGCCGGCGAAACCAGGTGGGTGCGCCCCTTTGGGCCTTGCCGCCCCTCGAAATTGCGGTTGGAGGTGGAGGCGCAACGCTGGCCGGGCGTCAGGCGATCCGGGTTCATGCCGAGGCACATGGAGCAGCCGGCCTCCCGCCACTCGAACCCCGCGTCCGTCAAGATGCGGTCCAGCCCCTCGGCTTCGGCCTGCAGCTTCACCAGGCCCGAGCCCGGCACCACCAGCGCCCGCACGCCTTGCGCCACATGGCGGCCCCTGGCGATGGCGGCGACCTCGCGGATGTCTTCGATGCGGCCGTTGGTGCAGGAGCCGACGAACACCACGTCCACCTTGGCGTCGGTCAGCGCCTGTCCGGGGACGAGGCCCATGTAATCCAGAGCGCGCTGCATCTGCACCCGCGCCGCCTCGTCCGCCACGTCGGCTGGATCGGGCGCGTGGCCGGTGATCGGCGCGGCGGCCTCGGGGCTCGTGCCCCAGGTGACCATGGGGGCGATCCCGGCGGCATCGATCTCGATCTCGGCGTCGAAATGGGCGCCGGGCTCGGAGGGCAAGGCGCGCCAGTAGTCCACCGCCTGAGCGAACGCCTCGCCCTTCGGCGCGAACGGGCGACCCTCGATGTAGGCGAAGGTGGTCTCGTCCGGCGCCACCAAACCCGCCCGCGCCCCTGCCTCGATGGACATGTTGCAGAGGGTCATGCGCCCGGCCATGTCCAGCGCCTCCACGCTCTCGCCGGCGTATTCGATCACGTGTCCGGTGCCGCCGGCGGTGCCGATCCGAGCGATGATGGCGAGCGCGAGGTCCTTGGCGTAAACACCCTTGCCCAAACGGTTCTTCACGGTCACCCGCATGTTCTTTGCGGGCTTTTGCAGGATGGTTTGGGTGGCGAGCACGTGCTCGACCTCAGAGGTGCCGATGCCGAACGCCAGGGCGCCCATCGCGCCGTGGGTTGAGGTATGGCTGTCGCCGCAGACGATGGTCATGCCGGGCAGCGACAACCCCTGCTCCGGCCCGATGATGTGCACGATGCCCTGCCGCGCATCGTCGATCGGGATGTAGGGAACGGCGAAGGCTTTGACGTTATCTTCCAGGGTTTCGAGCTGCAGGATGCTGTCCGCCTCCGCCCCTAAGCGGCCGGGAGAGGTCGGCACATTGTGGTCGGCGACGGCCAGGGTGGCGCCGGGCTGGCGCACCTTGCGGCCCGCGGCGCGCAGGCCCTCGAACGCCTGGGGACTGGTGACTTCGTGCACCAGGTGCCGGTCGATATAGAGGATGGCTGTTCCGTCCGGGAGCGTCTCGACGACGTGGGCGGCCCATATCTTGTCGAACAGGGTGCGGGGGTGGGTCATTATCGCATTCCTCCCTCCCCCTCGAAGGGGGAGGGCGCGCCATTCAGCTCGCCGAGCCTGTGACCTTGGACAGGTTGACCCGCCGCCCGTCGGCGGGCCGGCGCACCGAGGCCGGCACGCTGCGCCAGCAGCCGCCGGGCGGCGTGTTGGCCTCGATGGTCTTGCGCGTGCCGGTCATGATGGCGCGCACCGAGCCGTCCGGTCCGTGGATCGAGACGCGCAGGCGCGCGTGAGGCTCGGCGCTCATCGCTTGAACTCCTCCACCGCGATCCGCACCCGCTGGACCGTGCAGCT
>CAXTHJ010000158.1:0-2912 GCA_964243985.1 uncultured Caulobacteraceae bacterium
TGTCCAACCGTGACATCCCCGCCCTCGAGGACGTGGCGGATCGGCTGGAGGCGCGGGCTTCTCGCGAGCGGCTCGGCCGCGCGCTGCGGGCGCGCTGCACTGGAGGCGGGCCGGAGTGGGACTACACCACCGCACGTCTTCTCATGGCGTTGGACCTGGAGCCGGCGTTCGCCCGCAGCCTGCTCCGCTCAGCGGTAGGCGCCGCGCCACAGAACGGCTGGTTCCGGCTCTACGCCATGCTTGCGGAGTTGCGCGACGGACGCATCGGCGCCGCATGGGCGTTGTGGAGCGACGCCTTCTCGGCGTTCTGTCGGGCTGAGACGGGTGCGGTGGCCTGGATCGCCGCCCTGGAGGCCGCGCGGGGGTTCCCCCATGTCGCCGAAGCGTTTCGGATATGGCTGGCCGAACGAGCCGCGATCGCGGTCGCACCCGCGCCCACCCACGTGAATGGTAAGCGCTGTTCTCAGGCCACGTAGGACCAGGGCAGCAGCTCATCGACACGGCTGTTGGCGTGATGGTTGACCAGCCGGGTGAGCACGTCGGCGAGGTAGGCCTGGGGCTCGACGGCGTTGAGCTTGCAGGTTTCCACCAGGGAGGCCAGCACCGCCCAGTGTTGGCCGCCGGCGTCGGAGCCGGCGAACAGGGCGTTCTTCCTGTTCAGGGCCAGAGGGCGGATCGTCCGCTCGACGACGTTGGAGTCCAGTTCGACGCGGCCGTCGTCAAGGAAGCGGGAGAGGCCCTCCCAGCGGCTCAGGACATAGCGGATGGCCTCGGCGAGCTTGCCCTTCTGGCTGACGGTGTCGAGCTTGGCGCGGAGCCAGGGCTCCAGCGCCTCGATCACCGGTCGGCTCCGCGCCTGGCGTTCTGAGCGCCGCTCATCCGCCGGGCGACCGCGAGCGTCCTGCTCGACGGCGTAGAGTTCGCCGACGCGCTTGAGCGCTTCTGATGCGATGGGCGCCGGGCCCGCGGCGGCGAGTTCGTAGAAGCGGCGCCGGACGTGGCTCCAGCAGAAGGCCAGGTGCACGTCGCCCGTCTCCGCCAGGGTGCGGTAGCCGGCGTAGCCGTCGACCTGCAGCACGCCGCGGAAGCCGCTGAGGTGGGCGATGGGCCGCTCAGCCTTGCGATCGGGCGCATAGACGTAGGCCACGCCGGGCGGCTCTGGTCCGCACCAGGTCCTGTCATCGCGGGCGTAGGCCCAGAGCTGGCCAGTCTTGGTCCGTCCGCGCCCAGGGTCGAGCACCGGCGCCGTCGTCTCGTCGGCAAAGAGCTTCTGCGACGCCTTCAATCGCTCGAGCAGACGGGCGTGCACGGGGCCAAGCAGCCAGGCGGCGCGCCCGACCCAGTCCGCCAGGGTGGAGCGGTCCAGATGCACGCCTTGTCGGCCGTAGATCTGGGCCTGACGGTAGAGCGGGAGGTGGTCGGCGTACTTGCCCACGATGACATGGGCGACGGTTGCCTCGGTCGGCAGGCCGCCTTCGATCAGCCGCGCCGGCGCGGGCGCCTGCACCACACCCTCCTCGCAGGCGCGACAGGCGTACTTGGGCCGGCGGGTGACCAGCACCCGCAGCTGGGCGGGGATGATGTCCAGCCGCTCGGCGACGTCTTCGCCGATGCGGTGCAGCTCGCCTGAGCAGCACGGGCAGGACATGCTCTCGACGTCGACCATCACCTCCACGCGGGGCAGGTGCGCCGGCAGGGAGCCACGGTTGGCGCGACGTTGCTTGGCCGTGCCCGAGCGTGCGGCGGGATCGGCCTTCTCCTTCTCCGCTGCATCCGCCGCCTCGGCCTGCTGTACGTCTTCCAGACCCAGCTCGAGTTGGTCGATGGGGAGCGTCTCAGCCCGGCGGCCGAAGCGGTGGCGCTGCAGTTCCTTGATGATCTGGGCGAGGCGGTCGGCCCGGGCGCGCTCGGCCAGGAGCATCGCCTTCAGCGTCTCCACGTCGTCCGGAAGAGCGTTCGCCAAGCCCGTCACGCCCTGGAGTAGACCATGTTCTCGGGGCTTTGAGGCGCCCCTGCGTGCGCCGTGAGTCAGTTCGCCGCGACCGGCGCCCGCGTCCGCCGAGGGCTGTAGACCCGCGTCCAGTCCAGCCCGTCCAGCAGCGTGGTGAGCTGGACCGCCGTCAGCCGCATGGCCCCGTCCTGCACCTTGGGCCAGCGGAAGACGCCCTGTTCGAGCGTCTTGGCCGTGAGCACCACGCCGGTCCCATCCCAGTAGAGCAGCTTGATCCGATCCGCACGCTTGGCCCGGAAGACGTAGACCACCCCGCTGAACGGATCGGCCCTCATCTCGTCCTTGATCAGCGCCGCCAGCCCGTTCGCGCCCTTGCGGAAGTCCACAGGCTTGGTCGCCATCAGCACCCGCACGCCCCCTGAAGAGCCGATCTGGGGCGGCGCGATCACCGCGACCTCTTCAGCGCCTGGATCACCGTCGCCACCGTCCTGGCCTCGGCGCCGCGCTCCACGCGCACCACCACGCCGTCGATCTCCAGCTCGATCCCGCCCGGGCGCGTCCGGCGGCTCTTCTTCGGCTTGGGCTCGCTTCGCGGGGCCATCGTCGCTTCAGAACGTGGCTCCACCACCACCGGGGCGAAGATCGGCGCCGGCGGCTCCTCAGCGCCGCCGCCCCGCGCGTCGCGCCGCCAGGTAAAGAGCTGCGTCTTCGACAGACCGTACTGCTCCGCCACCTCGCCGACCGAGGTGGCGTAACTCTCCGCCACGATCCGCGCCTTCGCCTCGGCGCTCCACCGTCGCCTTCGCCCGGCCCCGGTGAATACCTCCACCCGGCGAACGACCGGCTTAGGCAGCACATCGTCACCAGGCATCATCAGCACACCAAGCCCGTCCAGCCCCCAAGAGGCCCAGACTCGGTCATCAGATCAGCCCAGAAAAGGTGCGGCCAGCACAGCGCTTAC
>CAXTHJ010000159.1:0-2807 GCA_964243985.1 uncultured Caulobacteraceae bacterium
AGCCTAGCTCCACCCCCGCCTCGTCGGTCCAGTGCGCGTCGGCGGGACGCTGGCGGCGGTGATAGGTTTCGATCCGCTTGGCGGCGAAGGTGATGGCCTCGCGCACGTCGACCGGACAGGCGGCGACGCCGGCCTCGATCTCGGCGTCAGTGACGCGGATTGTGACTTCGGTCAGCTCCGCGCGGTCGAACTTGCGGACGTAGTCGAGCAGCGCCGCCATGCCGCCTGTCCGCACGCCCTCGATGATCGCCGCCGCCGCAGCGTCCACGTCGGCGGGAGACCCGCGCGGCTCTTCGAGGAAAGCGGCGAAGCGCGCCTCGAAATCGGCCTCGAAAACGTCAAACCGGCGCACGGTTAGACCTGATGCGCGGGTGACGCCTGCGCCGGCCAGGGATCGGAGATGTCGCTGAGCACCGCGTCGATGCACTCGACCTCGACGCGGATATCGCCGTCGCCGGCCAGATGGATCAGCACCACGCCGCCGGGATCGTCCTCCGCTTCGGCCGGGGCGAACGTCAAAGCCAGAATGGAGACAATGGCGTCCTTTGCGTCGAGCTTCACATCCCGCGACTTCACCCCGAGCACGCCGCCAAGCTGCAGCCCGGCGCGGATGCGGATCGGTTCGGCCTCCGAACATTCCCAGCAGAAACGGTTGAGCGCGATGGTCAGCCGCCGCGCCTGCGGCTCATAAACGATCTCCCGCACGGTCGAGATGGCGTCCTGCAGCGCGGCGGAGATCACCTGCAGATCGTCGTCATCCTCGGCCAGGAGCCGCAACGGACGGCGGTCGGCCAAGGTGGCGTTGGGGGCGGCGTCGGTCATAGCTCCTCCCCCTCCCCGCCTTTCAGCCGCTGAATGTCGGCCCCGCAGGCGGAGAGCTTCTCCTCCAGCCGCTCGAACCCGCGATCTAGATGGTAGACCCGGTTCACCACCGTCTCGCCCCGCGCCGTAAGCGCCGCGATGACGAGGCTGACGGAGGCGCGCAGATCGGTGGCCATCACCTGAGCGCCGACGAGGTGGTCCACCCCCCGCACCCGCGCCTCACCCCCATGCACGACGATGTCGGCGCCCAGCCGGGCCAGTTCCGGCGCGTGCATGAAGCGGTTCTCGAAGATGGTCTCGCGGATCACGCTCTCGCCGTCGGCTACGGTCATCAGGGCCATGAACTGAGCCTGCAGATCGGTGGCGAAGCCGGGATAGGGGTCGGTCTCCACGTCCACGGCCTTTAGCCGCGCGCCGTTGCGCTTGATGCCGATGCTGTCATTGCCGCGCTCGATCTTGGCGCCCGCCTGTTCCAGCTTGCCAAGCAGGGATTCGATGTGGGCCGCGCGCGCGCCGGTGAGGCGAACGTCGCCCCCGGCCATGGCGGCGGCGACGGCGTAGGTGCCGGTCTCGATCCGGTCGGGCACAACGGCGTGGGTGGCGCCCTTCAGCCGCGCCACGCCGGTGACGGTGATGGTGTACGTCCCCGCCCCCTCCACCTTGGCGCCCATGGCGTTCAGGCAGTCGGCGAGGTCGATGATCTCCGGCTCGCAGGCGGCGTTCTCGATCACCGTCTCGCCCTGCGCCAAGACGGCGGCCAGGAGCGTGTGCTCGGTGGCGCCGACGGAGACGAACGGGAAGGCGATGCGCGCGCCCTTCAGCCCGCGCGGCGCCTGGGCGTAAACGTAGCCTTCGTTAAGATCGATGCTGGCGCCGAGCGCTTTCAGGGCGTCCAGGTGCAGGTCCACCGGCCGCGCGCCGATGGTGCAGCCGCCGGGGAGCGAGACCTTGGCGTGGCCGGTGCGGGCGATCAGCGGCCCCAGCACGTTGAACGAGGCCCGCATCTGGCGCACGAGATCATAGGGGGCGTAGGCGGAGGTGATCTCCGGCGTGTGCAGGATGGTCTCCTGCCCGTCCGCCCCGTCCATCTCCGTCACCGTGGCGCCGAGGCGGCGGAGCAGCTTGCCGAGAAAGCGCGTGTCGGCCAGGCGCGGCATGTTGGTCAGGCGCAGGGGCTTGTCGGTCAGAAGGCTCGCCGCCATCAGCTTGATGGCCGAGTTCTTGGCGCCGGAGATCGGGATCTCCCCCGAAAGCCCCCCGTCGCCGCCCTTGATGGCGATGCGGTCCATATGACGCCTTTGAGACTAGAGCGCGGGTTCTATACGAAGGCGCGGCGGGGGCAAGGATGGCCGACCGCTGCCACTGCATAGGTTTGGATTTTGCAATCCTCATTTAGTTGATAGCGTAGTGTTAGAAAAAGATGGGTGGGCGTTGTCAGAATGAAGAATCCAAGACCTTGGACGGGAGATAGCGAGGGACAGATCCACAAGGATCGGGTACCTATACCCTGGACTTGGGGCAATGTTGGCCAAGTGCTATCGTTTGGATGCGGTGCGCTCGCTTTTTTGATCGCACTTACAGACGCCACATACACCAAGGCACACGCTGCCGTTCAGATCGGCGAGGCTCTTATGGCTCTTGGCGTGGCCCTTCGAGCATTAGAAATCTGGCGGGCGAAGTCCTAAATGCGATCCGCTTTGGTAAAAATCTTCGCGTCTCCGCCGCGCTGATTAGAAGCTTAGTGATGCTCACAAACTCAGATCACCGATTGAATCGCGCTTCGGAGTAGCACCCAAACAGGTGCGGCAGATCGCGCCGGTCGTATAGCCGCGCTCAACCCGAACGACGCCTGAGAGAAATCGGCGATCACACAATCCGCAAACACGGTGGTCTTGATCTATAAACGGCCCTGCGAACTTTCGAATGCGATTCCACATGGACATGGGCAAAGCTCCTGACTTCCTCAAATAATATAGGAGTCGGGG
>CAXTHJ010000160.1:0-2517 GCA_964243985.1 uncultured Caulobacteraceae bacterium
CCTGCGGAAGTGATTGCGAAGACCGTGCCGTAACCGCTGGCTCCGCCAAGGTAGGTCGTGCCATAAAAGCTGCCGTCGCTTCCCTGCACCAGGTTCGCAGTAGAATCTTGCCCGTCACTGGTGCCACTGAAGCTGTGCAGCGTGGTGAACCCGCCCGTCAGGGTCATCATCAGGGCGCCCGGAATGGAGAGCGCCACCACCGCGCTGTAGGTCGCCAGGTAGATGAGGAGGCTTTCCAGCGGATGCCGATGCACGAACCCCTGCAGCGTTGCCCGCCGCATCTTCAACTCGTCCAGGGAAAGGTGGCGCCACACGCCGGTCGCCAAGACCAGGATCAGCACCAAAGCCACCAACACCACAGGCAGGAAACGGATGGCGTATTTAGCCCATGCGCCGCCGCTGGGCGACGATCCGCCCTTCGTGCTCGCGTTCAGGCGCTCCAAAAGCCCACGAGCTTCTTGGTCTCGGCCACGGTGGGATCAGCCACGGCCGCTGCGCGCCCGGCGCCGTCCTTCAGGACGCGGTCGATCTCGGCAGGGTCGCTCATCAGGCGGCGCATAACGTCGGTGACGGGGCGCAGCGCCTCCACCGCGGCATCGGCCAGAGCGGGCTTGAAAGCGCCGAAGCCTTGCCCGGCGTACTCGGCCAGCACCTGCGCCTTGGTGCGCTCGGTGAGGGCGGCGAACACCCCGACGAGGTTGTCGGCCTCGGGCCGCCCCTTCAACTCATCGAGGGTTTCCGGCAGGGGTTCGGGATCGGTCTTGGCTTTCCTGATCTTGCTGGCGATCTGGTCCGGCGTATCCAGAAGGTTGATGCGGGAATTGTCCGACGGGTCGGACTTGGACATCTTCGCCGACCCGTCGCGCAGGCTCATCACCCGCGTCGCCGGGCCCTGGATCACCGGCTCCGGCAGGGGAAAGAACCCCGGCGCCGAATAGTCGGTGTTGAACTTCTGGGCAATGTCGCGAGTCAGCTCCAGGTGCTGCTTCTGGTCTTCGCCCACAGGCACGTGGGTGGCTTTGTAGACCAGGATGTCGGCGGCCTGCAGCACCGGATAGGTGTAGAGGCCGATCGAGGCCCTCTCCTTGTGCTGGCCGGACTTCTCCTTGAACTGGGTCATGCGGTCGAGCCAGCCGAGGCGGGCGACGCAGTTGAAGATCCACGCCAGCTCCACGTGCGCCGGCACCGCCGATTGCGGGAAGATGGTGGAGCGCTTGGGGTCGAGGCCAGCGGCGAGATAGGCGGCAGCGATTTCCCGCGTCTGCGCGGTGAGCACGGCCGGGTCCTGCCAGACGGTGATGGCGTGCAGGTCGGCCACGAACAGGAAGCAGGGATCGCCCTCGTTCTGCAGCTGTACGAACCGCTTCAGGGCGCCGAGATAATTGCCGAGGTGGAGGGCGCCGGAGGCCTGGATGCCGGAAAGCACGCGGGTAGGGCCATCATAGGCGGCGGGTTTGGGATCAGTCATAGGAGGCTGGCTTTAGGAGCTAGGCCGCATCAGAGCAAGTCCGCCGCCGGCGCCTCGACACCCTTGGCGCGGGGCGAGCGCTTCAGGGCGGCGCGGACCTCGGCCGGAGTGACGGCGCGGAAGACGATCAGGAGGGCGGCGTAGGCGCCCAGCGCCAGGCTAGAGACCACCACTACGGAAATCTCCTTCCGATGGAAGACCTGATGCTCGTAATAGGGTCGAAGAGCGGAAGCGGCGGCCATCAGCAGGCCGAGCGCCACGCTGGCGGCGAGGAGCTTGGCGAGGCGGGTCAGGGTCTGCGGCGTCGGATTGTAGTGCCCGCGTCGGACCAGCGTCGTCACCATCATCGTCACATTGATCCAGGAGGCGATGGCCGTGGCCGCCGCGATCCCTTGGAACCCCACCAGCCGGAACAGGCCGATGCCGAGGACGATGTTCAGCGCCACCGAGATCAGCGCGAACCGCATGGGGGACTTGGTGTCCTGCCGGGCGAAGAAGGCGGGGGCGAGGATGCGCAGCAGCACGAAGGCCGGCACGCCCCAGCCGTAGTGGAACAGGGCCGCCGCGGTCTGCTGCGCGTCCACCACGTGGAACTCGCCCCGGGTGAAGAGGGCGTCGATCAGGAAATAGGGCATGGCCATCAGGGCCGCCGACGCTGGCAGGGTGAAGGCAAGAGCGAGGATGATGCCCTCGTCCATGGCGTCCTGCGACTCTAGCTTGTCGCCCGACTGCACGGCGGTGGAGAGCCGGGGCAGCAGCGCCACGCCGATGGCGACGCCGACTAGTCCCAAGGGAAGTTGATAGAGCCGGTCGGCCACCGCAAGCCAGGAGCGGGCGCCGTTCACCCCGCTGGCCAGCACGTTGGAGATCATGATGTTGATCTGGGTGGCGCTGGCGGCGATGGCGCCCGGCACGGCCAGGGCGATCAGCGCCTTGATCTCCGGAGTCAGGCGCGGCCAGCGCAGGTCCACCCGCCCGCCGGAGCGGGAGACGCCCCACCACAGCAGCGCCGCCTGCAGCACCCCCGCGATCAGCACCCCCCAGGAGGC
>CAXTHJ010000161.1:0-2485 GCA_964243985.1 uncultured Caulobacteraceae bacterium
GCTCGGGCGGGGTGGGCTGTCGGCTATACCATCTGAAAGATGAACCGGAGCTGGCTTTCCTTTACGGCGCTACAGCGGGTGCCTTCCCCGAGAACGCATCCGCGATGAACTGGATCATCCGCCGCCGCAAATCAACGCCGTGCCAGGGCTCGCGATTGGTTTCGGCGTAGAAGTTGCGGTGCAGGGAGGCGTGGGTTTCGCGGGGGTAGGTGATGAGGGTGACGGGGGCGCCCACCTGCTTCATCGCCCGGCGCATCTCCTGAGATTGACCGAGGGGATCGGACGGATCGTCCTCGCCCTGGAGCAGCAGGAGCGGCGTCCTGGCCTCCCCGACGCGAGCCAGCGGGCTCTGGCGCCAGGCTTCGGCGAAATGCTCCCACGGTTTGCCGAAATACCAGCGGTCGTAGAAGGATGAGTCCTCGGTCCCGTATTCGCTGAACTGGTCGATGACCGGCGCGCCGGAGACCAGCGCCTTGAACCGGTCGGTGCGCCCTTCCACAAAGCCCGCCATCTCCCCGCCATAGCTGTAGCCGATCAGCGCCATTTTGGCGGGGTCGACGGGATATCTGGCGATCACGGCGTCGACGCCGGTCATGATGTCGGTGTAATCGCCGCCGCCGAGGTCGTTCTTCACCGCCGCCAAAAACGCCGCGCCATAGCCGAGGCTGCCTCTCGGATTAGGCTGGAACACCGCCCAACCCTGGGCCGTCAGGAGATTGACGATGTTATAGTTCACGTCCTGGAACAGGCCGGACGGGCCGCCGTGGATGTGGACCACCAGCGGAGCCTTGGCGCCGGCCGCCAGCTTGGGCATATAAAGCATTCCCTTCAGCGTGAGTTTGCCGTTGGTCCAGGTCACAAGCTGGCTGGGGGTCGCGGGCCAGTCGGGCGGAACCATGGCGGGACCAGCGAGCTTGAGCGGTGCGGCGTCGAGCTTTGGCGTGAAGTAGACCGCCTTGGGCTGCAAGGGACCGCCGGCCAGGAACACCCAGCCGGTCTGACGCCGGTTGGCGGCCGCGCCGCCCACCACGGGCACGGGGAAATCCAGCCACGTTAATGCGCCGTCGGCGAGGGCGATGCGGGCCAGGCGCTGGTGAAAGCCCACCTGAACCGGCGTGATCACCGCCTTGCCGCCCTCCTCCACCACCATGTTCTCGACGATGGAGCCTTTCAGCCCGAGGGTGAGGTTCTTGGATGCGCCGCTCTTGAAATCGTAACTGTAAAGGTCGGCGCAGCCCGGTGGCGCGTCCTCGCCGCACTGAGCCAGATAAACAAGACCGCCGGACGCCCATTGAGGGTTGGTGGTGGTGTTGGGCAAGGTCTTCAGTTGCGCCGATGAGCCGTCGGCGGCGCGCACCCGCCAGACCCGCGCGGCGGGGCCGAGATCCTCTTCCGGCGGCGCGGTGACCACGATCAGTTCGTCCGAAGCGGCGTTCCAACGCGCGGATCGGGCGTTGTCCGGCAGAGCGATTTCGCGGGCTTTGCCGGTGGCGGCCTCCACCAGATAGAGGCGGGACTTCTTCTCGTCGTCCTTGCCGACCTCGACCCCGTCGTCCTTCTTCACTTGCGCGGTGCGGGCGGCTGCCTCCCCGTCCTCGGCGATCAGGGCGATCCATCGGTCGTTGGGAGAGACCTCATAGCCTTGGATCGAGGCCTCCACCGCCTCGCCGGCGTCCAGGGCCCAGCCGGACTGGACAGCGCCGGTCGCCGGGCGCGCGATCACCAGGCTCTGCGCCTCCCCGCCGGCGAGGGGCAGGCGATGGAGCCGGCTCGCCTTGCCGCGCTTGGCGGTGAAATAGAGCACCGCGCCGTCGTTGGACCAGGCGGGCGAGCGCTCCCCCGGCTCGGTATCCGCACTGGAGAAGGTCAGCTGGCGGGAGGACTTGCCGTCGGTTCCCAGCAGCCAGATGTGGTTCTGACCGCCTTCGGCTGTGGAGGCGGTGACCACGGCCGCGACCTTGCTCGCGTCCGGCGACAGCACGGCTTCGCGGAGGTCGCGCACATGGCGGGCGCTCTCGTTCAGGGGCGGATCTTTCGGCCCGGCGGCATGAGCGACGCTAAAAGCCGCAACCGCAAGGGCGACCGACATCGCCGCGCCCAAGTAAGATCCCCGCATCGCCGCGCCCCCCCGAAGCCCGGCGGCAGATCACGCGCGGCGGGCCGGAGCGTCAAGCCCGATTTTCGCTTAAGCCGCCTCGCCCTCCAAGGGCGCCAGCCGATACCCGAGGCCGCGCACGGTCTCGATCCGGTCCGAGCCGATCTTTTTGCGCAGGCGCCCGATGAACACCTCGATGGTGTTGGAATCCCGATCGAAATCCTGGTCGTAGAGGTGCTCCACCAACTCTGTGCGGCTGATCACCTTGTCCTGGTGCATCATCAGATAGTGCAGCAGGCGGTATTCCAGGGAGGTCAGCCGCAGGGGCTCACCATTGACCGAGGCGCGGGCGGCGCGCGGGTCCAGCCGCACCCCGCCGCAGGACAGGGT
>CAXTHJ010000162.1:0-2426 GCA_964243985.1 uncultured Caulobacteraceae bacterium
GGCCGGGCGACGCGCCCAGGCCGACCTCCGTCACCGCGCCGAGCCCCTCGCCCTTCGCCGCGCTGGCCGCCCTGCAAGCGTCGCCGCCACGCCGTCGCCGGCCCAAGAAGCCCCGCCGGGCTGCCGCGCCTATCGCATGAGCGCCGCCAGGTGAGCGAAGACGCCTGCCGCATCGACGTTTGGCTCTGGCATGCCCGCTTCTTTAAAAGCCGCAATATCGCCAGCCGCTTTATCGATGAGGGCCGGGTCCGCCTCACCCGCGCCGGCCGGCAAACCCGCGTCGACAAGCCCGGCCATGCGGTCAAGCCGGGCGACGATCTGGTGTTCGCCCTCTCCGGCCGGGTAATCGCGGTGCGTGTCGCGGCGCTGGGCGACCGGCGTGGCCCGGCGCCCGAGGCGCGCGCCCTTTACAACGCCCTCGAAGAAAATGCCGCTATCCAGGACAACTCGCCGGCGCCGCTTCAGGAGCAGCGTTGACAATCCGTCCGCGCCCCTCGAAAAGTCCGGCGCTTTCGACCTCGCCTCGGCCTAAGAGTTTTCAATGACCTACATCGTCACCGACGCCTGCGTGAAATGTAAGTTCATGGACTGCGTCGAGGTCTGTCCGGTGGATTGCTTCTATGAGGGCGAGAATTTTCTCGTCATCCATCCGGACGAGTGCATCGACTGCGGCGTGTGCGAACCCGAATGCCCCGTCGACGCTATCAAGCCCGACACCGAGGACGAGCCGGACGGCAAGTGGCTGACCATCAACACCGACTACGCCAAGGTATGGCCCAACATCACCGTCATGGGCACGCCCCCGGCTGACGCCGAGGCGTTTGAGCAGGAAACCGGCAAATTCGAGAAGTATTTCTCGCCAAAACCCGGCAAGGGCTCGTAAACGAACCGTTCACGCATATTACTCAACCCTTTCAACGGGCTGGATTTCATGATAGTGTCTTTGAGGACAGGGTGAGGCGGCGCATTGCGCCCCGCTCTGCCAACGTCGCATTCAGCCGTCCGATCCAGACGTGCGTCCGACCCTGGCATGGGCGTTTCGGAGGTCCGAAGCGCGTGGATGAAGCCCCGGCGATTCCCGGGGCGCCCTCATTCCGCCCAAGGCGAGGTTTAGGCGTGGGATGACGGCGCCCCACGGCCATCGCGGCCGCGCGGAACGGTGAAGAAGGACCATCCATGAGCAAGAGCGCAAATCTATTCTCGGTCGGCGATTACGTCGTCTATCCGGCCCACGGCGTGGGCACCGTGAAAGGCGTCGAGACGCAGGAAGTCGCCGGCCTCGCGCTCGATCTCTACATCATCACCTTCGACCATGAGAAAATGACTCTGCGCGTGCCCACCAATAAGGCCAAGACGGCGGGCCTGCGCGGCCTCGCTGACGGCGCGGTGGTGACCCAAGCCATGACCACGTTGAAGGGCCGGGCTCGGGTGAAGCGCACCATGTGGTCCCGCCGCGCGCAAGAGTATGAGGCCAAGATCAACTCCGGCGACCTGATCTCCATCGCCGAAGTGGTGCGGGACCTCCACCGCGCCGACAACCAGCCGGAACAGTCCTATTCCGAGCGCCAGCTCTACGAATCGGCGCTGGACCGCATGGCCCGCGAAGTCGCCGCCATTGAGAAGATCGACCGTGACGCCGCGGTGGGCCTGCTCACCAAGTCGCTGATCAAGGCAGAGCCCAAGGCCGACGCCAAGGCGGCTTAAGCCCCGGCCAGCAGCGCGACGCAAGGCCGCGTGATAACGGTGTAAACCAACATTGACGCCTGCTCGGTCCGGCCGCATGCCTGCGGTTCGGATCGAGAGCGCCTATGGTCAGCCTGCATATCGGTTCTTATCCCAAGGTGGCGATCCCCATCGCGGTGGTCGGCAGCGCCATCGTGTTTCTGCTGGCGGTCGCAGGCCTGTCCAACATGGCCCTGACCGGCGCGCACGTGCCGGGCGCGCTGCGGCAAGGGGCGGTGATCGCCCATCTGGCCACCGTGCTCCTGGCCCTGCCGCTCGGCATATCCCAGCTTGTGCTGCCCAAGGGTACCACGCGTCACCGCACGGTCGGCTATATCTGGTGCGCTCTGATGACGGCCACGGCGCTGATCAGCTTCGCGGTTCACCAGATCAACCGCGGCCTCAGTCCCATTCACCTCTTCTCTGTCCTGACGCTCGTGTCCGTGCCTTTGATCATCGTTTACGCCCGCCAGGGGCGCGTGGCGCAGCATCAAAGGGCGGTGCTGGGGCTGATCATCGGCGCCATCGTGATCGCCGGCCTCTTCACCTTCATCCCCACGCGAGCGCTGGGCGGCCTAGTGTTCAAGCTGTTCCAAGACCATTAGACGGTCAACCGGTTAAAAGCTCGATCTGCTCGGGATGATCCACCAGCATCCGCCGCCCCTCCACCACGCCCCGGACCCGGATCAGTCGACCCTCCAAAT
>CAXTHJ010000163.1:0-2326 GCA_964243985.1 uncultured Caulobacteraceae bacterium
CAGATCTTCCTGGAGACCGACCTCTTCTACCAGGGCATCCGCCCGGCGGTGAACGTGGGCATCTCGGTGTCGCGCGTGGGATCCTCGGCCCAGATCAAGGCCATGAAGACGGTGACCGGCCCGATCAAGGGCGAACTGGCCCAGTTCCGTGAAATGGCCGCGTTCGCCAAATTCGGCTCCGACCTCGACGTCTCCACCCAGAAGATGCTGGCGCGGGGCGAGCGCCTGACCGAGCTTCTGAAGCAGCCCCAATATCAGCCGATGGCGGTGGAGGAGCAGGTGGCGGTGATCTACGCCGGCACCCGCGGCTATCTCGACGGCATCCCGGTCTCCAAGGTGGCCGAATTCCAGGAGGGCCTGATCGCCAAGCTGAAGACCACCTACCCGACCTTTCTGGAGGGCGTCCGTAAGGAGAAGGCGCTGTCGCCCGCCCTGGAATCCACGCTGAAGGAAGCCCTCGACAGCTTCCAAGCGACCTTCGCTTAAGCCGGCGATTGGGAGCGGGAGCCTAAGGCATGGCCAGCTTGAAGGAGATGCGCAACCGCATCTCCAGCATTAAATCGATCCAGAAGATCACCAAGGCGCTGCAGATGGTCGCCGCCGCAAAGCTCCGCGGCGCCACCGACGCGGCGGAGCGCTCGCGCCCCTACGCCCGCCGCATGGCCAGCGTGATCGCCAATTTGTCGTCCTCGGTCTCCGGGCCGGACGCGCCGCTGCTGCTGGCCGGGACGGGGCGGGATCAGCACCACCTGATCGTGGTGGCGACGGCCGATCGGGGCCTCGCCGGCGGCTTTAATTCGTCCATCGTCAAGGCGGCGCGTGAACGCATCGCCGCCTTGATCGCCCAAGGCAAGGACGTGAAGATCATCGTCGTCGGCCGCAAGGGCCGCGATGGCCTTCGCCGCCTCTACGGCTCGCGCTATGTGGAGAGCTACGACCTCTCCGCCCACCGCACCTTCAAGCTCGACGTGGTGCAGCCGATCGCCGACCGCATCATCTCGATGTACGAAGCCGGCGACATCGACGTGGTGACCCTGTTCTACAGCCAGTTCCGCTCGGTGGTCGCCCAGGTGCCGACCGCCAAGCAGCTGATCCCGGCCGTGGTGGATACATCCATAGCCGCCGGCCCGACGCCGGACCTCCGCGGCGGCGTCTATGACTATGAGCCGGACGAGGAGGGCATTCTGCAGGCGCTTTTGCCCCGCAATATCGCGGTGCAGCTGTTCGCCGCCGTCCTGGAGAACAACGCCGGCTTCTACGCCGCGCAGATGACCGCCATGGACAACGCCACCCGCAACGCCGGCGACCTGATCAGCCGCTACACCCTCGAATACAACCGCAGCCGCCAAGCGCAGATCACCAAGGAGCTGATCGAGATCATCTCCGGCGCCGAGGCGCTTTAATTCTCATGTGTGCTATGATCATGGAGAATGGAGGACTGCGGCGATGACCGACGAAGTTTCCAATCTGGTGCTGGAACATCTGAGGGCGATCCGAGGCAAGATGGATCTGATGGCGCTCGACGTCATGGATATCAAGACACGCATGTCGGCCGTCGAGGGTCAGCTTGGGCATATGAGCACCCAGCTCGCCGCGCAAAGCATGCGCATGGATCGGTTTGACGAGCGCCTCAACCGCATCGAACGCCGCCTGGAATTAGTCGAGGCCTAACCGCCTCAAGCCGAACCGACTGGAAGAACCGCCATGACCACTCAAGCCCCGATCACCGCCCAAACCGCCACCGGCAAGATCAGCCAAGTCATCGGCGCCGTCGTGGACGTGGAGTTCACCGGCGACCTGCCGGCGATCCTGAACGCGCTGGAGACCACCAACGTCGATCAGAAGACCGGCGAGCCCTTTCGCCTGGTCCTCGAAGTCGCCCAGCATCTCGGTGAAAACGTGGTCCGCACCATCGCCATGGACACCACCGAGGGCCTCGTGCGCGGCGCGCCCGTCACCGACACCGGCGGCTCCATCCGCGTGCCGGTCGGCCCGGCCACCCTTGGCCGCATCATGAACGTGATCGGCGAGCCCATCGACGAAGCCGGCCCGATCTCTCACGAGCACATGGCCGAGATCCACAAGGAAGCTCCGTCCTTCGCCGATCAGGCCGGGACCACCGAAATCCTCGTCACCGGCATCAAGGTGATCGACCTCCTCTGCCCCTACACCAAGGGCGGCAAGATCGGCCTGTTCGGCGGGGCGGGGGTCGGCAAGACCGTGACCATGCAGGAGCTGATCAACAACATCGCCAAGGCCTACGGCGGCTACTCCGTGCTGGCCGGCGTCGGCGAGCGCACCCGCGAGGGCAACGACCTCTATCACG
>CAXTHJ010000164.1:0-2284 GCA_964243985.1 uncultured Caulobacteraceae bacterium
CCCCGGTTTGGGCGGAGTTTGACGCCATTCTCCTCTCCCCCTCAAGGGGGGGAACGGTCGGGCGTGGGGGTGCTGTCGCTGACATCTCAAGGCGAGCGTTTGAGGCGCTCCGCCTCTTGCGCCAGCTTCCGCACCCTCAGCGCGTTCACCCGCATCCCCGACCCTTCCCCCTTCGAGGGGGAAGGGAGTCAACGCAGCCGATCCAGCGCCCCTTGCAGGATGAAGGCCGCCGCGGCGCGGTCCACCACTTCGGCGCGTTTGGCGCGGGTCAGGTCCGCCTCGCCGATCAGCATCTTGTTCACGGCGACGGTTGAGAGGCGCTCGTCCCAGAAGGCGATGGGGAGGTCCTTCAGGCGCAGCAGGTTCCTGGCGAACGCGCGGTTGGATTGGCAGCGCACGCCCTCCGTCCCGTCCATGTTCACCGGCAGGCCGATCACGAGGCCGGTGGCGCCGCGCTCGGCCATCAGCTTGAAGAGGGCGTTCGCATCGTCGGTAAACCTGGTCTTGCGGATCAGCGACAGCGGGCTGGCGATGAAGCGGGTGAGGTCGGAAACCGCCACGCCGATGGTCTTCTCGCCGATGTCGAGCCCCACCAGCGGGGTCATCGGCGGGGTGGCGGCTGGAAGGTCGAGGATGTCGAGCACGGGCATCGCCGCACCATAGTGCAGCGCAATGCTTGCCAACAGCGCGCTTCCCCGGCTAACCCCGCCCTCGAGAAGGAGGCCGTCATGGCGATCGATGTCGAAACCGTGCGCAAGGTCGCCAAGCTGGCGCGCATCGCCGAGCCGGAAGCGCGGCTGCAGACGCTGGCGCAGGAGCTTTCCACCATCGTCGCCTGGATCGAACAGCTCGGTGAAGTGGACACCGACGGGGTGGAGCCAATGACCTCCTGCGTCGCCGCCAAGCTGCCTATGCGGGAAGATATTGTGACCGACGGCGGCTTGCGCGACGCCATCCTGAAGAACGCGCCGAAGAGCGACAAAGGCTTCTTCGTGGTGCCCAGGGTGGTGGAATAGATGTCGGACCTTACCGGGATCACGCTGAAGGCTGCGCTGGACGGCCTTGAGTCCAAAAGCTTTTCTGCGACGGAGCTGGCGCAGGCGCATGTGGCCGCCATCGCCGCCGCCAACCCGCACCTGAACGCCTTCGTGCTGGAGACGCCGGAGCAGGCGCTGGAGATGGCGAAGGCATCAGACGCACGGCGCGCCAAGGGCGAGGCCGGACCGCTGGAGGGGATCGCCCTCGGCATCAAGGACCTCTTCTGCACCGAAGGCGTGCAGGCCACCGCCGGCTCAAACATCCTGAAGGGCTTCATCCCGCCCTTCGAATCCACCGTCACCGCCCACCTCTGGCGCGACGGCGCGGTGATGCTGGGCAAGCTGAACATGGACGAGTTCGCCATGGGCTCGTCCAACGAGACCTCCGCCTTTGGGCCGGTGACCAATCCGTGGAAGGCCAAATCTGAAAATGGAATCGGGTCGAACCAGGCGCTGACCCCCGGCGGTTCCTCCGGCGGATCTGCGGCGGCGGTGGCGGCGGACCTCTGCCTCGGCGCCACGGCGACCGACACCGGCGGATCAATCCGTCAGCCGGCCAGCTTCACCGGCACCGTGGGCATCAAGCCCACCTATGGCCGCTGTTCGCGCTGGGGCGTCGTCGCCTTCGCCTCATCGCTGGATCAGGCCGGCCCCATCGCCAAGACGGTGGAGGATACGGCCATCCTGCTCCGCAGCATGAGCGGCCACGATCCGAAGGATTCCACCAGCCTCGACGTGGAAGTGCCCGATTTCGCATCCTTCGTCGGCCAGTCGGTGAAGGGCCTTCGTATCGGCATCCCCGACGAATACCGCATCGACGGCATGCCCGAGGAGATCGCCAGGCTGTGGGATCAGGGCGTGGACTGGCTGAAGGCGGCAGGGTGCGAGATCAAGCGGGTGAGCCTGCCGCACACCAAATACGCGCTTCCGGCCTACTATATCGTCGCCCCGGCCGAAGCCTCCTCCAACCTCGCCCGTTACGACGGCATGCGCTACGGCCTCCGCGCCGAGGGCGCCACGCTCGCCGAGGTCTATGAGAACACCCGGGCGCAAGGATTCGGGGACGAGGTGAAGCGCCGCATCCTCATCGGCGCCTACGTGCTCTCCGCCGGCTACTACGACGCCTATTACCTGAAGGCGCAGAAGGTCCGCCGCAAGATCGCCGACGATTTCGACGCGGTGTTCCAGGAGGTGGACGCGCTCCTCACCCCCACCGCCCCGTCCGCCGCCTTCGCGCTTGGAGACCC
>CAXTHJ010000165.1:0-2260 GCA_964243985.1 uncultured Caulobacteraceae bacterium
GTCAAGATCCGCTTCGCCACCGACTGGAAGGCCGAGGCCGAGCACGGCGGCTTTTACCAGGCGCTGGCGACCGGAGAGTTCCAGAAACGGGGGCTGGACGTGACCATCATCCAGGGCGGGCCGGGCGTCTCCGTGCCCTCGCTCCTGGCCGCCGGGTCCATCGAGATGGGGATCGGCTCCAATTCCTTCGGGGTGATGAACCTCGTTCGTGAGCATGTGCCGGTTAAGGCGGTGATGGCCACCATGCAGAAGGACCCCCAGGTGCTGCTGGCCCACCCGGATGCGGGCATCAGGTCCATCGCCGACATGAAGGGGCATCCTATGCTCATCGGCGACGAGGCGGTGACCACTTTCTGGCTCTGGCTGAAGGCCAAATACGGCTTCACCGATGACATGGTGCGCAAATACACCTTCAATTCCGGCCCCTTCATCGCCAACAAGAACGCGGTGCAGGAGGGCTATGTCTCGTCCGAACCCTACACCATCGAAAAACAGGCCGGGTTCAAGCCGGAGGTCTTCCTGTTGGCCGATAATGGCTATCCCGGTTATGCGGGCATGGTGCTGGCGCCGGACCGGCTGATCGCCGCCACTCCCAAGGCGGTGAAGGGGTTTGTGGAGGCCTCGGCCGCGGGCTGGATCTCATACCTGCACGGCGATCCCCGGCCGGCCGACGCCTTGATCCGATCCGACAACGCAGAAATGAGCCAGGACGTGCTGGATCAGGCCCGAGCCAAATTCCGCGACTACGCCATCTTCGAGCTGCCGGGAAAGCCCCTCGGAACCATGACCGACGCCAAGTGGAAGACCTTCTTCGAAACCGCTTCAAGCCTTGGCATCTACCGCAAGGAGCTGGACTGGAGGTCCGCCTATACGCTGGCGTTTTTGCCGAAAGTAGGTTAAGTAGGCAGTATTTGTGCAAGGGACGCGAGGTGCGTCGATGAACATCATAGTCTCCGCCGCCAACGCCAACCGCAAGTTTTCCGAGCTTCTCCGGGGCGTGCGCGAAGGCAAGACCTATACCGTCACTAGCCACGGTCGCCCGGTGGCGAAGATCATATCGATGGATCTAGCGACACCTGCCGAAGACCGTTCGGGGGCGTTCCGGCACTTCTTAGGCGAATTAGCGAAACGGCCCGCGCTTAACCTGCCCAGGATCACTCGTGATGAAATGAACGAGCGCGATTGAAGATCGCGGTAGACACCAACATCCTTGCATACGCCGCTGGCGTGGGCTCAGACGATCGGCGTGCAAAGGCGCGGGCCGTCTTGGCGACGCTTTCGGCGACCGTTGAGCTAGTTGCTCCCCTCCAAGTGCTAGGCGAACTCTTCAACGTCCTCGTTAAGAAGGGAGGCCTGTCTCGCAAAGAGGCGCAAGAGCAGGTGCGGACTTGGCGGGCTTTTATGGATTCGGCTATGACCACCGAATCGGTCTTCCAGTCAGGGCTCGATCTGGCCGCGTCGCATCGCTTGACCATTTGGGATGCCCTTATCCTCGCCGCTTCGGTTGAGGCGGGATGTGATCTTCTGCTCTCCGAGGATATGCAGAACGGCTTCGCCTGGCGCGGACTGACGGTGGTCAATCCTTTCGCCGAGCCGCTATCGCCCTTGCTGGAAGGCGCAATACGGCCGTGAGCCCCCTCGCCGCCCTGACCGACGTGGAGGTGGATTACAACGGCCGGCGCGCGCTCGGCCCGTTCTCGCTGGACCTGCAACCCGGCGAGATCGTCGCCCTGGTGGGGCCTTCAGGATGCGGCAAATCCACCGCCTTGCGCCTCCTGGCGGGACTGGAGGAGCCTACGAGAGGCGCGGTGGCGCGCACCCCTGGCCGCGGCGAGACGGCGGTGGTGTTCCAGGCGCCGACGCTGACGCCCTGGTCCAGCGCCGCCGCCAATGTCGCCCTGCCCCTCGATCTGGATGGGGTTCCTAAGGCGGAGGGACGGGCGCGGGCGGCCCAAGCCCTCGCCCGCGTGGGTCTCACGGAGGCCGCCAGGCTCAAGCCCGCCCAGCTTTCCGGCGGCATGGCCATGCGGGTCTCCTTGGCCCGCGCCCTGGTCACCGAACCGAGGCTCCTCCTGCTGGACGAGCCCTTCGCCGCCCTGGATGAGATCACCCGCCGCCGCCTCGCTGACGACGTGCTGGCCCTTTGGGCCGAGAGCCGGCCCGCCTCCAGGCCAAGCCTTGTCTTCGTCACCCACAGCGTGGAGGAGGCGGTCTATATGGCCGGCCGGGTGCTGGTGGTGAGCCGAGGCCCCGGCCGTGT
>CAXTHJ010000166.1:0-2115 GCA_964243985.1 uncultured Caulobacteraceae bacterium
GGATTTGGACAGCCCCGAGCCGCGGCAGGGCGGCGACCATATAGTCCCGCCAGATCGCGGCCGGGGCGGAGCCGCCGGTGATCCCGCGCATGGGCTCGTTATTGTCCTTGCCGACCCAGACCACGGTGGTCACCCCCCCGGTGAAGCCGCAGAACCAGGCGTCCTTGAAGTCCGAGGTGGTGCCGGTCTTGCCCGCCAGATCATAGCCCTTGATCGCCGCGTGGGTCCCGGTGCCGCCGGAGATCACGCCGCGCAGCATCTGGTCCATCTCGCCCAGCGCCGGGTTCTGGATCACCTGCTGGCGAGCGTCGTCATGGTGCTGATAGACCACCCGCCCGCCATTGATCCGTATACGCTCGACACCGTAAGCGGTCGCCCTCACGCCCCCGTTGGAGAAGGGCGTATAGGCCTGGGCCATCTCCAGCGGGGTCACCAACGTGGTGCCGAGCGCCATGGCTGGGTCGGTGTTGATCTGGGAGACGATGCCGAGCCGGTGCGCGGTGGCCGCCACCCTGTCCCGTCCCACCTCGTCCGCCAGCCGCGCGGCCACGGTGTTCACCGAGTGCGCCAGGGCGGTAGCGAGGGTGATGTCGCCTAGAAACTCCGGCTCGAAATTGTGCGGCGACCAGCCGTTGATGGTGACGGGCTCGTCCACCACTGGCGTATCGGGCGAGCGGCCGGCCTCCATGGCGGTCAGGTAGACGAACGGCTTCCAGGAAGAGCCGGCCTGGCGGTGCGCCTCGATGGCGCGGTCGTATTGGCTGTCGGCATAGCTGGAGCCGCCGATGAAGGCGCGCACCCGTCCCTCGCCGTCCACCGACACCAGCGCCGCCTGCTCCACGCCTTTGTGCGCCTCGCGAGCGGTCACGTCCCGCACAGCGTTTGCGGCGATGCCTTCTGCGGCAAGGTCGAGGGTGGTCTCCACCGTGACATCCTGCTTGGGGGTTCCAATGATCTGGCGGGTCTGGGCATTGACCCAGTCTAAGAAATACTGGGCCGAGGCGGTGGCGCTGGAGCGGTGCGCCACGGCCGGGTGAGCCAGGGCGTGAGCGTGCTGGGCGGCGGTGATGGCGCCGGTCTCCTGCATGGCGTCGAGCACCAGATGCGCCCGCTCGGCCGAATGCTCCGGCTGGTCGATGGGGGAGTAGTTGGTGGGGGATTTCAGGCACGCGGCCAGCGCGGCGGCCTCGGCGATGGTGAGCTGCGACGCCGGCTTGTCGTAGAAGCGCCGCGCCGCCGCCTCGATCCCGTAAGCCCCGCCGCCGAAATAGACGCGGGACAGGTAGAGGCCGAGGATTTGCTTCTTGGAATACCGCTGCTCCAGCTGCACCGCCAAAACCAGCTCCTGAGCCTTTCGCTCCATGGTCTGGTCGGGGGAGAGGAACAGGTTGCGCGCCAGCTGCTGGGTGATGGTGCTGGCGCCCTCCACGATCCGGCCCCTCTCCAGGTCCTTGGCGAAAGCCCGCGCCATGCCGATGGCGTCGAACCCCTGGTGCTCATAAAAGCGCCGGTCCTCGATGGAGACGAAGGCGGCAGGCACATAGGCGGGCAGGCGGTCGATATCCACCGGCGCCGCATACTGCCCCCCGCGCACCCCCAGGATCGCGCCCGAACGGTCAAGGTAGGTGATCTGCGGCTGGTGGCGCACCTCATCCAGGTGCGAGATGTCCGGCAACCCGGAAAACATCGCCGCTGCGGCGAGCATGGATATCAACGCATCAGCTCCGGTGAAGGCGCGGGTCTAAGCCCGCACATCGCCCCAAGAGGTTTGTGGAGCGGATAGAGCCGGGGGGAAAGATAATTCGCGGTAATGTGCGGTGTTACAGCGCGGGCGCTAGAAGCCCTCAGTAAGCTAGGCAATGATTGGGTTTGAACCGTTGCGCGCCGCTGGAGAGGACTGGGTCCCCTCTTTCGCGGGGATGAGCAGAGGTTGTTTGGGTCGGGCTGGCGCGAAATCAGTCGCTCGTCACCGCCCCCAAACCTGCCCTCCCGCTCGTATTCAGCGCCGCCGCGATCTGCTCGGCCGTGCAGCCGTGGCGGCCGGAGAGCCATTCGTTGATCAGCGCCAGCTGGCCCGGCTGATCGAGGAAAGGCTGATCGAGGCGCGGCTTGTGG
>CAXTHJ010000167.1:0-2068 GCA_964243985.1 uncultured Caulobacteraceae bacterium
GCCAGCGCCAACGCCAGCAACGGCGCGGCGAGAACGGAAGCTTTGCCGATCATACTCATGGTCTGGCCTTGCGCCCCTGAACGACGGCTGAACGCGAACATGATTCCGTGCGCCCTCAACCCTTGCGTTTGGGCGTATACGGTCGGTCTTTCCGCCAGATTTCAGCGATGTGTTCGAGTTCGGCGTCCGGCGGCTCGGGCAAGGTCACCATCAGGTGGGCGAAGAGGTCGCCGCGCTTGCCCGTTTCCGCGTTCACCGCGCCCCGGCCACGCAGGCGCAGCTTGGCGCCGGAGTTGGAATGCCTGGCCACCGTCAGGGTCACCGGCCCGTCGGGCGTCGGCGCCTCCACCTTGGCGCCCAGCACCGCATCCGGGACGGAGACAGGCAGGTCCATGTGCAGGTCCGCGCCCTCGCGCCGGTAAAGCGGGTGCGGCCTGATGGCCAGCTCGATCAAAGCATCGCCTGCAGGGCCGCCCGAGCGTCCCGCCTGGCCCTGGCCGCGCAGGCGCAGCACCTGACCCTCGGCGGCGCCCTTGGGGATGGTGACGTCCAGCGATTTGCCGTCGCCGAAGGTGATGCGCCGGTTGACGCCATTGATGGCGTCCTCGAGGTCGATCTCCAGCCTCGCGCGCACGTCCGAGCCCTTGGCGGAAAAGCCCCGGCCGCGACCGCCGCCCATACCTCCGCCGGGGCCGCCCCCCATACCACCGCCTTGGCCGAACATCTGACCGAGGATATCGTCGAAGTTCACCCCATCGAACTCGCCGCCGCCGCCGCGCGCACCGCTAAACGGGGAGCCGCCACCTGCCCCTGGCCGAAAACCGGGATGGGTCTCGCGCCCATCGGCGTCGATCTCGCCGCGGTCGAACTTCTTGCGCTTCTCCTCGTCGCCCAGGATGTCGAAGGCGGCGGTGACGCGCTTGAAGCGCTCCTCGGAGGTCTTGTTGTTGGGATTTGTGTCCGGGTGGTGCGCCTTGGCGAGCTTCCTGAAGCTCTTGCGGATCTCCTCCGCGCTGGCGCCCCGCGCCACGCCCAGTTCTGAGTAAGGATCTTGCGCCACGGGCCCCAATCTCGAGTCAGCAATCGGCTCTTATCGCCGTCATCACTTAGGCCCTGTGGCGCGGGGCGCAAGCTTCGCGAAAACCGGGCGCTCAGATCGCCAGCGGCAGAGCCTTCCAGTCCGCCAGCTTCATCACCTGCTGTTCGCCGCCCACGGCCACCACCACCTGATCGCCGATGAAGCGCACGGCGGTGGCGAAGCGGCCGTTCAAGACCCGTATCCAGGAAAGGTGACTCATAGCGGCGACGTCCGTATCGGTCCGGTGTTGAGAGAAGGTTACCGGATAAGTTCTTACTTTGTTCTAAACACGGCGAACGCAATCATCGAAAATTCAGAGCGCGCGTAGCGCCGCCGCGCCCCAGCCGAAGGTGGCGGAGAGTTGTTGCACCGAAACCGCGATGGGGTTTGGCGTTCCGCTCGGAAAGTCGCTGGCCTGATCGGCGGGCGCATAGGCCGCTGTTGATGTAGAGGTTTCGATGGTCCGCACCGAGGCGCCGCCGTTCAGTATGGTGAGGCGGTAGGCCTCGGTCTCCTCGGACAGCGGCGGTTCGCCGTCCCAGTTGTCGCCGCCGATGCGGGCGCGGCGGATCCAGGCGAACTGCAGCGTTCCGTCCGCCAGGGCCGTCTTGGTCAGGTGGCAGGGCGAGAAGGGGCGATAGCCGATCCCCTGCCAGGTGAAGCTCTGGCTGGTGGAGGCGAGCCCCGACGGCGGCGCGCCCGACGGGGCGGCGGTCCAGACCAGCGGCAATCCGCGCTCCGACAACGCCACGTTCAGGCGGGCGAGATCGCCGGTCAAGAGCACGACCGGCGCGCCGTGGGGCGTGGCGGTCATGGCGGGATCGGAGCCTTGCTGCGCCCGCAGAAGGCCGGTGAGCGCGTAGGTGGACGGCGCGGTCAGTGCGGCGTTCAGGAACTGGATCACCTCCCACTGGCCGGCGGGCGTCAGAACGGCGCAGGCGTTGGCCCCGGCGAACAGCGCCGCCGCCGTGACGCTGGCCAAGGCGCCCC
>CAXTHJ010000168.1:0-2041 GCA_964243985.1 uncultured Caulobacteraceae bacterium
CTTAACTCCTGGGATCCAAGGGCCTCGGGCCCTTGGCGGGTCCAGGGCAGAGCCCCATTCGCGCGAATCTACGTTCTTGCGGCGGCTCGGGGCGGTGTGATTCACGCTTTGGATGAGCAAGCGCACCCTCGATCTGACTGACTGGCCGTCCATCGTTCGGCGCATGAACGAGGTGGCGGATCTGGAGGTGACGGCCCGCCGGTTCGGCGCCTTGCAGCGCGTCAGGAAGATCCGCCACGCGGCTGATCTGCTTCGGCTTGCCATGATGTATGGGCCGGGACTGCTGTCGCTTCGCGGCACGGCGGCGGTTGCGGCCGACGGCGATGTCGTCTCGTTGAGCGACAAGGGCGTGCTCGGGCGGCTTCGCAAGCTGGGCGATTGGCTGGAGCACCTTCTGCAGTGTCTCCTGGAGGACACGTGCGGCGTCGCGTGCGAGGACACGTTGCGCCTGTCGCTCGTGGACGGCTCGGTGATCTGTGCTCCCGGTGCCACTGAAACCGGCTGGCGTCTTCATGCGCGCTTTGATCCGGCGCGGGGTCGCTTCGGCGATCTTGTGTTGACCCCGGGCGACATTGCCGAGCGCGTCGACCGGACCAGGATCGAACCGGGCACGATCGTGCTGCAGGACCGCGGCTACGCGCGCGTGCGCGACTTTCAGGCGGTGCTGGCAGCCAAGGCCGATTTCATCACCCGGACCGGTTGGCGGGCCGTCCCGATGACCGATCCGCAGGGTCTGCCGATCGATGTGCCCTCGCTTCTCCGCGACGACCACGTCGCGGCCGAGCACATCGTTCATGCCAAGGGGCTCAAGACGCCGCTGCGGCTGATCGTTCAGCGTCTGCCGGAAGACAAAGCCGAAACCCAGATCAAGCGACTGCGCCGCCGGGCCAGCAAGCAAGGCAACGTGCTCGATGCGCGCACCGTCGCGGCAGCGAACCACGTGATCCTGCTCACCTCGCTCTCGTCGAAGCGACAACCTGCCGAGCAGGTGCTCAAGATGTATCGCGATCGATGGCAGGTGGAACTGGGCTTCAAGCGCCTCAAGACGCTCGGCGGCATCGATCGCCTGCCAGCCCTCGACCCGCACTTGGCCAGGACCTGGCTACTGGCTCACCTGATCGCCGCCGTGCTGACCGATGAAATCGCGAGCGAGATCATCGGTTTTCCCCCCTCGGCGACGCCGCAACGCAACACCAGGCGTTTCCCTGTGGCGGGCGTGGAAGTTTGCCCGGCAGATCCTCGTCGACGCCATCCTGCCGCGACGACGCAAACGTCGACCTCTCGATGATCTCCGGCAACGCCTCAGAGAGGCACCACGAAGACGAAAGGTCAGAGCCTGCGACCTCCTCTCCTTCTAATGTTCGCGCTTATGGGGCAGAGCCCTGGCCTTCTCGTCCCCCCCTGGCGCCCGTCAGTCGTTCATCGGATAGGACGCGATCAGGCGGGACTGGCGGCGCCACAGGGCCAGCAGCGCGAGGGGGCCGGTGGCGCGATGGCCGCGGCGGCGCATTTCGGCGCCGATCCGGAAGGCTTCGGCATAGTGGGAAAACTGCGCGCGGTAGGCGTCGACCAGCGTGGTCCTGGGATCCCAGATGTGGGTCGCCTCCGAGCCGACGCCGTTGATCTCGATGATCCGGAACTCCTCGCCGCGGCGGAGCGCGGCGAGGTCGCGGTAGCGGAGGTCGATGCGGCCGAAGTGGAAATCCGGCAGTGCCCGGCAGATCGCGTCGATGCGGGTGCGGAGCGCCTCGGTCGCGAGCGACGTGCCGTCGTGGAACAGCGAGCCCTTGCAGTGGTTGCCGGCGAAGACGAGGCGCACGGTCTCGCCGTCGGGGACGACCTGGTCGGCGCGGGCGCCGAGGCGGGGCAGGTAGAGCGATTGGGTGCGGCGGAGGCGCGGGTCGGCGTCGATCAGCTGGCGCAGCGTGTCGTGACCGTTGCCGCGTACGACGGGCGACGATTTGAGCGTGATCGAGGTGATGCGTCCGTGCGGGTCGTCCGGACCGCGGACGTAGAACACGCCGGCCTCGCCCTCATGGGT
>CAXTHJ010000169.1:0-2006 GCA_964243985.1 uncultured Caulobacteraceae bacterium
GCGTGACCACGAACACCAGTTCGGCGTCGGGCGCGGCCTGGATGGTCACAGTGGGTTCACTCCGGATCGCCAAACCCTCGCCTGCCTCGACGCGGATGCCGTTGACGACGACCGCGCCAGCGGCGGGAACCAGATAGCCGCCGTGTTTTTCGTCGAACGTGTAGGAGATCGTCTCGCCGGAGCCCAGCAGTGCCCCGTATATCTCGGCATCGGCGCCGACCGGCAGGGCCTCCGAGCTGCCGCTCCCGCTGGCAAGAAGCACGAGCCGGCCCGAACGGTCTGCTTTTGGGAACGGTTTGGCGCCCCATTGCGGTACGCCGCCGCGCTGCCTCGGATGCAGCCATATCTGGAAGATACGCGTGGTCACGTCCTCGTCGTTGTGCTCGGCATGCCGGATGCCCGTGCCGGCGCTCATCACCTGCACGTCGCCGGCCCGGGTGATGCCCTGGTTGCCGAGGTCGTCCTTGTGCGTGATCGCACCCTCGCGCACGTAGGTGATGATCTCGACGTTGGCGTGCGCATGGAGCGGGAAGCCCGCGTGCGGCGCGATCGAGTCGTCGTTCCAGACATACAGTCCGCCAACTGGCTGATGGACCGGGTTGCCGAAAGAGCCGATCGCAAAATGGTGCTTGGCGTTCAGCCAACCGGCCTGGACGCCGGCAATATCGGCCAGTGACCTGTGTTCAAGCATGATGAGATTTCCTAGCTTGCGTCGGCCCGATCGCGTCTTGCGGTCAGGTTCTTTTCGAACCTGACCGCGGCGTCTGCTTATCGGTTTGTTCGGCCATACTTGCCGGGCTTATGTCGCAACCGCCGAGTGGAAGCGTCGTGCATCGAGGCTGTAGGCGCCAGCTCCGAATGCGGCCACTTGAAGCAAGCCGCCGATCATGAAGATGTTCTTGAGGAAGTTGATCATCTGGTTCTGGTCGGCGAAGTTGTTGTGGAAGAACACCGCCGTCGCAAGGGTGAAGACTGCCAGTAAGATCGCCACGATACGCGTCTGAAAACCCGCGATGAGAAGAAGGCCTCCGCCGAGCTCAATCAGGATCGCAACCAAGTAGGCGGCGAGCGGCAATGGAAGCCCAACGGACGCGATGTAACCCTGTGTCATGGTCGGCGCCATGATCTTGCCAAGGCCGCTGAAGGCGAAGACGGCACCCATGAGAAGGCGGCCGAAGGCAGCGATTGAGGCAGTTTGAGTGTTCATGACACCTGTTTCCCATACTAGCAGCGGAAACATGTGGCGCGGATGGACATCTCGGAATAGAAAGGATTGCAAACCAACCTTGCAGGAATGACGTGTCCAAGCTGCCTGACTTCGAAGGGCTTGCCATGTTTGCGAAGGTGGCCGAGGAGCGATCCTTCGCCGCCGCGGCGCGGGTCATGGGCGTGTCGGTTGCAACCGTGTCGCGCAGCGTCGCTCGGCTAGAAGATCGCCTGGGCGGTCGCCTCATCAATCGGACGTCGCGCCGGCTCGCGCTGACGGAGCTGGGGCGGAACCTCGCCGACCGGGCTGTGCGGCTCTACACGGACGCCGAGGATGCCGAGAACCTGGCTCGAGAAACCTCCAGTCAACCGCGTGGCGTTGTCCGGCTCGCCGTTCCGATGTCGTTTGGGGTGCGTTGGATCGCACCGATCCTGCCGGATTTCTTCCGCGCCTACCCGCAGGTGTCAGTCGACCTTCACCTGACGGACGACAAAATCGACCTGATCGGGAACGGCTTCGATGCGGCGGTGCGGATCGCGGTGCTGGCAGACTCTTCGCTCGTCGCGAGAAAGATTGCGACGGTCCGACGCTACATCCTCGCCGCGCCGAGCTACATAGCTCGTTACGGCCTTCCCCAGCATCCAGACGATCTTGCCACTCATTTGTGTTTGGGATACGCCTTGCGCGACCGGGGCGACGCCTGGCGTTTCGCCGACGACGAAGGGCACGATGTGGTCTTCACGCCCGTCGGGCCACTGCGCGCAACCAGCGTCGATGCGTTGCTCCCGACCATGCTCCA